>CAVZQU010000006.1:0-303655 GCA_963777515.1 uncultured Bacteroidota bacterium | reverse complement strand
CAATGTATTTAACTTCATTTGGCATAGGAACTATTTTGGCAATGATGTTCTTTTCACAAGTATTGGGAATTGTTGTCTTAAAATTTGCCGAGAGAAGCCATAACCTTTATAGAAATTTATCAATCAGCTTTAGCAGCATTGCAATTGCAGTTGGAATTTTTTGGCTTCTATATTAATTAATAATGATAATCCGGAGATACGAATGAATGTAGATAAAAAATATAATGTACCGACAGATAGAAGTTACGATTCACATAATCATATGTGGGTATTGTATAATGAAGAAAATAATATTGCCACTATCGGAATTGATGAATTCGGACTTGATTCATTTGGCGAACTGGCCTATGTAAGTTTTAACAAATCACTTGATTCAATAAATAAAAATGAAACAATTGGTTCACTGGAAGCAGCAAAAATGGTTGGAAATATTTTTGCTCCTGTTTCCGGTAAAATTGTCGAAGTAAATATTGAAGCTTCAAAAAATCCTTCCTTAATAAACAATGATCCTTATGACAAAGGCTGGCTTATTAAAGTTGAATGTACAAACTGGCAGAATGAAAAAGATTCTTTCATTTATGGTGACAAAATATCTTCGTGGGTTGATTCAGAAATGGAAAAATTAGAAAGCTAAATTTTGATGGATTGGCGTTTACTTATTGATGATTCTGTTTCTGGTTCATACGGCCTCGCTGCGGATGAGACTCTTGCCAAAAGAGTTGGAGAAAAAACTTCATTACCAACATTAAGGCTCTATACTTACAAATCATATTCTGCTTTGGTCGGAAGATTTCAGAATATTGAAAATGAAATAGACATACCTTGCTGCAAAAAGCATAATATAAATTTTAATAGAAGGCCTACAGGCGGCGGTGCTATTATTATGGGTGAAGATCAGCTTGGAATTGCATTAATCGTCCCGGGAAGAAGTGAAGATAATTACGGTAAAGTAAAAGAGCTAATGCAAAAGTTCTCCCAAGGAATAATCAATGGTGTAAATAAATTAGGAATTGCTTCTGCTTTTAAAGGTAAAAATGACATTGAAATAAACGGTAAAAAATTAGCCGGACTTGGTTTGTACAGAGATGCTTCTGGCGGATTATTATTCCACGCCTCTGTTTTATTGGATATGGATATTCCTCTAATGCTAAAAATTCTTAAAACACATTTTGAAAAAATATCAGATAAAGAAATAAAAAAAGTTGAAGATAGAATTACTACTGTAATAAGCGAAACTAAAATTTCATATTCCATGGATGAACTAAAAGACAGTATCACTAAAGGTTATTCTACTATTTTTAATATTGATTTTAAAGAACAGAAACTTACCATTGATGAGTTAAGTGAAATTAAAAATCTTCAAGAAAAAAAATATAAATCTAATGATTGGATTTACCAGACCAATGATGTACTCGATTTTGAAGGCCATGCAAAATTAAAAACAAGCTCCGGTTTAATTGATGTAAAAGTGAAGATGGCCGGAAATACAATCAAAAATATTTTTATTTCCGGTGATTTTTTTGCTTCTGAAAATGCTGTCGCTGATCTTGAATCAAATTTAAGATGGCATCCAGGCAGCGACAAGCTGTTGTTGGAAACAATCTCAAATGTTTATTCAAAATATAACGGAGAACTTTCTTCCCTTCCAAAATTAGAATTAGAAAAAACAATTTTTAATGCAATCGACAATGCAAAGAATAATTTAAAACCTGCCCCGCAGGCAGGCACTTACGGTTGTTTTGTTAATCCGGGAGGAATAAATGGTTGATTTAGGAAATGGAAACCTAACCATTGAAAATAAAAGTATTCTTTCCAATGAAGAAAATTTATTCAGTAATAAAATAAAATTTTATACTCCCGGTTTTAAAAGCTATTCAACTTCAGAATATCAAAACCAGCAAAGAAATAAATTTATTTCAATTAGCACAACCGGAACTAATTGTGCTTTGAATTGTGAGCATTGCAAAACAAGTTCATTAAAAGGAATGATTGACCTTCCCAACTACAAAGATGGATTGTTCAATTTGTGCAGACAGCTCGCAGAGGATGGAACAAAAGGAATTCTTCTCTCCGGTGGAAGTGATAAACGCGGAAGAGTACCGCTGTTAAAATATATTCCGGATTTAATAAAAGCAAAACAGGAATTAAACTTATCTGTAAGCGTGCATCCAGGCTTACCCGATGAAGAAACCTGCGTAGAGCTTGCAAAAGTTAATCTGGATAGCGTAATGCTTGATATAATCGGCGACGAAAAAACAGTAAAAGAAATTTATCACTTAAATAAAAAACCCTCAGATTATGAAGACGTTTTAGAAAGACTTGAGAAGTATAACCTTCCAGTAATTCCACATATTCTTCTTGGACATTATTTCGGAGAAATGTCAGGCGAATATGAAGCATTGGAAATGGTTAAACGCCATCAACTGAAAATGCTTGTATTATTAGTTATGATGCCTATTCCCGGAACTAAAATTTCCGTAGATAAGCTTCCTTCTTTTGAAGAGATAAATAAGTTTTTTATTAAAGCAAGAAATGACTTGCCGAATATTCCAACAATTCTTGGCTGTGCCAGGCCAATGGGTAACTTTAAACAAAAAATTGACAGAGCTGCTATTGATGCAGGATTAAATGGGATTGCATTTCCTGCAGAAGGATTAGTTCAATATGTAAGTGAAAAAAATTTTGACTTCGAATTTAATGATAGCTGCTGTGGAGTTATTGTATGAAAAGTTTAATTCAAAATTTTTGTATACCGTTATTTAAAAAACTTGTCAACGGAGATTATGATGACTAAAATAAATGTACCACAAAAGCTTCAAGCTGAAATGTTTGAAATAAGCCCTGACCACGCACGCATAAGTATGGCTGCTGCAATACAGCTTGGATTAAAGCCCGGAAAATTTTTAAGAGACAGTGACTGCGGATGTATTAACCTTCTTCAAAATTACCCCGAAGGATGTTATGCAAATTGCAGTTATTGCGGACTTGCACGCGAACGTCCCGGCTCACCTGAAGTTAATACTTTTATAAGAGTAGGCTGGCCATTGTTTTCAATGGATACTCTTGCTGAAAGAATTGGTGAACTTGAAAATAAAAAAGAAGTTGGGCGTATTTGTATTTCGCAGGTACAGGATGCAAGGTCAAATGATGATTTACTGGCAATGACCAAAAAGATTCACGCCAAAGCTCCTAATGTTCCTATTTCAGGATTAGTTAATGCCACAACTCTTACTGAAGAATTGATGTACAAATTAAAAGAAGAAGGAGTTGATATTCTCGGCTTTGGTTTGGATGCAGCTAACGAAGAAATCTTTTATAATACGCGCGGCAGAGGCGCTAAAGGCCCTCACGAATGGAATCAGCACTGGGAAGTGATTAGAAAAGCAAGACAAATCTTTGGTTCGATGAATGTAAACTGCCATGTTATAGTAGGACTTGGGGAAACTGATTACGACCTGGTAAACTTATTCTTTAAATTAAAATCCGAAAGCATTGCCGCTTATCTTTTTTCTTTCAATGCCGAACCAAATTCTGCTATGCAGTTGGTTGAAAGACAACCTATTAAAAGGCACAGAAGAGTTCAGCTTGTAAAATTCTTAATTGAAAATAATTTAATTGCTAAATCTCATATTCATTTTGATGAAAACAAAAATATTGACTGCCTTTATGTAGATGAAAAACTTTTAAATGATGTAGTTGAATTGGGTATTCCTTTTATGACAGATGGATGTCCAGACAGACATGGTTCAATGGCTTGCAATCGTCCTTTCGGTTCTTATCGTCCAGGGGAAGAATTCCGTGATTATCCTTTTTTACCTGACGCTTTTGATATAATTGAAATAAAGAATCAATTGTTGTTATCTGAAATTATTAATCAAAAAGTTGAAGCTTGTTAATGAAGACAAGGCCTATCCGTTTAATTAATCTTGGTAAAATAGAATGGTGGAAAACACAAGCTTACTATCATTCTGTAGCTGAATTAATGAAAGAAGATTCTCCGGATACAATTATTTTATGTTCGACTGCAACTCCATATTTATGCCTGGGCTATCATCAAAAATTTGATGATATATTTGATTCAAATAAATGCAATGAATTGAATCTGCCTGTCATCCGTAGAAGCATTGGCGGCGGGGCAACTTATTTAGATTCTAACCAGCTTTTTTATCAGTTTATATTTCACAATTCCAGGGCTCCAAAATCTTTTAACCAAATATTTTCACATTTTCTTACGCTTCCTGCAAGTCTTTTAAAAGATTTCAAAATTAATCCTGAGCTTGTTCTGCCAAATGAAATTGAAGTGGAAGGGAAAAGGATTGCTGGAACCGGTGGCGGTTTAATAAATGATGCTGTGGTTATTGTAGGAAATTACTTATTTGACTTCAACTTTGAAACAATGACCACTGTCTGGAATTGCCCTAACGAAGATTTTAGAACTATTGCATTAGAAGCTCTAAAAGAAAATTTAATTACAATTAAACAGATTGACGACAGCTTAACTCAAATTAAAATTAAAGATTTATTTATAAAAGAAGCACGCACTTATTTCGACCGCCCTGTAATTGAAGGCGACTTATGTAAAAAAGAGAAATCTCTCGCTGAAAGCTTGAAAGAAAAGATGATAGACAGCGAATACCTTCAGCAAACAGATATACATGAGTCAAATAATTTTTCTAAACAGCCGTTAAAGATTTCTGCGAACTCTTTTATTTATTATGAAGAGTTTGATTTTAATAAAATGCTTGTAAAAGCTTCATATTACGTTCATCAAAATAAAATTAGAAAATTAATTTTAAGAAATATTAAAAATGAAAGATGTACTGATATTGAGAATCAGATTATAAATCAGACTTACCAGGATAGAATGGAAATATTAAACGCAAATCATGAAAAAAAATTATGCTGAATAAATTGGGTGAATATTTACAAGACCCGTTTTTAAACGAATTATACTCTTCAATTAGAAAAGCAGGAAGCATTCGTTCTATTTCAGTTGACTTAACAAATCGATGCAACCTGCGCTGCAAAGGTTGTTATTTCTTTTCAGAAAAAATGAATTTATTCGATCCTCCAGTAGATGAAAATGAATTTGATTTGTTCATTCAAAAAGAAAAAGATAGAGGGACAAATTTTATCACAATTGTAGGCGGCGAACCTGCACTTGAACTTAAAAGACTAAAGAAGCTTTATGATAATTTTAATTTAAGTGTAGCAACAAACGGCCTTATTAAAATTCCTAATGAAGGATTTGAAAATTTACCAATTGGAGTAGCTGTTTGGGGAAACGATTCTACTGATACATTACTTCGCGGGAATGGTAAAATAAATACTTTCGAGATTGCTCTTAATAATTATAAAAATGATGAAAGAGCATTTTTCTATTATACAACAACTGCAGGGAATGCAAGTCAAATTGAAGAAGTAGTAACAAGGTGTGTGCAAAATGGTAATCGGGTTCTTTTTAATTTTTATAGCGATAAAGAAAATTTAGGTGATGCTTTCGATCATAAAAATGGTTTTGAAGAAGTTCACCGGGAAATAGTTAGAATGATTGAAACGTTTCCAGACATGATTTTAATGTCGCCTTACGTAAGCGAAATTGTTTCAACCGGAAAATTGTACGATGAAAAATGGGGTTATAATGTTTGTACAAATTTCAGCACAAACAATCCCATCAATGCCAAACGACTAAAAAGTACGAAACCGTATTCACCACATTTTCTAGCTTACAACGCTGATTTAAAAACAACACGACAATGCTGTACTTCAAACTATAATAATTGTTCATCATGCTTTGATGTGTGGCAGCATTTCTCATGGATAATTTTGAACATGAGAAAACATTTAAATACTAAAGATGAATTTACTAATTGGCTGACAACGACATACTTGTTTTACTTAATTAATCATCTTGTTGATTTTAAAATTAGCACAAAACATTTGAAAGATATTCAGCTTCTGCTATTGGAAAATCATAAAAATAAAATTGAAGTTGATGAAATCTTAGGATAATGTAGAGACGCTTCGGTGAAGCGTCTTGTTTGAAATATCATATAAAATGAATTTAGTAAATAATAAAATAAGTACTATACAAGACACTCCACCGGAGTGTCTCTACAACAAAAATTCAAATGTTCTCTTAACTAACAACTACCTTAAACAAAATAATGGGGCAGTAACATGTTCAAAATACTTAGATCAACTCTTTTAATCACTATAACAATTATATTCTTTGCGGTCTCTAGCTATGCAACTGATGGATATTTCAGGCATGGTTACGGAATCAAATATTCTGCGCTCGCCGGCTCAGGCGTTGCAGTTTCATTAAGCTCTCTTGGAGCAATATCAAATCCTGCCGGCATTGTTAACCTTGACGGCAGCAGCAGATATGACATAAATGTTGCTATGTTCAGTCCTGACAGACAATATACAGTTAATGGAGCACCTTCGGGTTACCCGGGGACTTTTGGTTTAGCTCCCGGCACAATTTCAAGTGATTCCAAAACATTCTTCTTCCCCACTCTTGGTGCTGCCTGGAAAATTAATAAAGATATGGCAATTGGATTAGCTGCTTATGGTAACGGCGGGATGAATACAAATTATCCAACTGCTACTTTCGGCGACCCAACTTCACCAGGTACAGGTGTAAACATTGAACAAATGTTTGTTGCAGCTACTTATGCAATTAAATTATCAAATGAACATGCAGTTGGCGTAAGTGCAATTTTCGGATGGCAGAGATTTGCTGCTCAAGGTTTACTGTCATTTGCTGGTTTCTCAAGCGACCCAACCGCCCTTACCGGAAATGTTCACAGCGTGGCTACCGGATTTGGCGGTAAAATTGGTTACCAGGGCCAGTTTGGAAAAATGGTTAGAATTGGCGCAAGTTATCAAACTAAAATCTATATGAGTGAATTTAAAGAATACCAAGGCCTATTTGCAGGCGCTGGTGACTTTGATGTTCCTTCAACATGGACAGCCGGTATTGCTGTAATGCCAAATGAACAATGGACATTGTTATTAGACTTTCCAGCAAATTTTATACAGCAGTGTTAAATCTGTTGGCAACAAAATGGATTTAATGACAAACTCACCAATGACTTCTACAGGAACTCCAAATCCTAACTTCCAGGCTCTTGGAACAGATGGCGGATGGGGTTTTGGCTGGAAAGATGTTAGCGTTGTAAAATTTGGTGTAATGGCTAAAGCTGGAAACGGATGGACTGTAATGGGTGGATATTCTTACAATACTCAACCTATTGAAGATAGCCAAATAATGTTTAACATTTTAGCTCCTGCAGTTGTTCAGAGTCATATAACTTTAGGTTTATCAAAACAATTAAACAAGTCTAATGAACTTAATTTAGGACTGATGTATGCACCGGCAGGAAAAGTTTCAGGTGCAAATCCTTTGGAAGCTCCAGGCGCACAAACAATAGAATTACAAATGAGCCAATTCCAGGTCGAAATTGGTTATGCCTTTAGTTCTTTTTAATTAAACTTTAATCGAAGGAGCGAAATATGCTTCGCTCCTTTACTATTTGAATGGGGCTACAGTTCTATCTTTAAATAATTGACTTATAAAAAGGAATTTTAATGAGAACCAAAATTATTTTAATAATTCTCTCCTTAAGCTTTTTCGCTTTTGCAAAAGATGAACAGCATGGTATGTTCATGCAGACCATGAAAAATATTAAAGGTGATTACAGCAAAGTTTGCGATCAAGTAAAACAAGTAATTCAATCGAATGAATTTAATTTACTTGCAGAGCGAGAGATTGCAACTCCTGACTTAACAAAAAAAGAAAATGAAGATTTATGCGGTTATAAAGGAAAGATTTTTATTTTCACCAGTGATGACTATGTAAAAATGCTTACTTCATTTGGGAATAAATATTTAGTTGCATCATTCATTCGAATTGGTGTTTATGAAACAAACGAAGGAGTTCAAGTTATTATTGCAGATCCGGAAACAATTAATCGAATTGTATTTAACGATTTAGATGATGAACCGTACAACAAAGTAGTAAGCAAAACCTTACCCTATAAAAAGAAAATTATTGATGCACTTCATTCTTTAAACTTAGGTTCGAATGTTGAAGAAAGCAGAGAGCCTAAAAGAGATACAGATGACTTACGCGATGCCTCAAAAGATATGTTTATGATGGTTGGCGACATGACTTTCTTTGAAGATGAAGATCAGTTCCCAATAATCTTTACACAAAAGAATGATAATGGTATTGATGGCTTAGAGCAATTAAAGCAGACTATGTATGCAAATATTAAAAAATTCACTCCGGTTAAAGATGATAAAGAATACCGCTACACAAAAAATCCTGATGAAGATTTAAAATGGAAAGTTGTGGGCGAAGTATATTCCCCCGATAAAAAAGCTGCCCTATTTGGTTTAACAAGAAATAGAACAGAAGCTGTGTCATTTGATATCGTTGGAAAAGAAACAGATCAAAATAAATGTCCTGGCATTGATCATCTTACTTCATATCCGATTGAAGTTTTGGCAATGATTAATGGAGATAAAATAACCGTGCAAACTCCAAGAGAAATGTTTAGAATGGATATGTTTTTCTGGGATGCTGGTATGGGAGCTTTCATGAATCACATGAGTATGCCGGGTATTCTTGATGATTCAATTTACCGCGCTTTGTTTGGGAAAGATAAGGACTAGTTTTTTGTTCTGTAGATTTAATAAACCCAATTTCTTTAAAAAATTGGGTTTATGTTTTCTAATTGTAATGAAAATCCTTCAAGCCTTTTTCTTTAATTGCATATTCAATTAAGTTTTCCAGATCGCCTTCAACTCTAACAATAGTTAAATCTCCATCATCAATATTTATAACATAAGCTTGATTAATTTCATCATCTTCATATCTTATGTAAACACCGGTTAATTCATTTCTCTCAACATGTTTTACTACACATTGCCAATCTTCATCTCTCATTCGTTTGTCTAAGTCTTTTAAGGAAGAAAAATTAAAATCCGCATTTGAATAATGACTTCGTTTATATACTCCAATCTGAGCACCGGAAATATTTTTAAGAATCATTTTTGCATCTTCATCGTCGTTATCAATACTTACTACAAGTCTTGCGAATGACATTCCAACAGAGCCTACAGAAAATTCCACATCTTTTTTAAATCCGCCGTCAACTGAATTCATTACCATTGATTTTACTTTTACGAAATCTCCGTCAACGCCAAAGCACCCTGTAAATGTTAACGCGGTTAAACCAATTACAAGCGGAATAATTAAATGTTTCGTTTTCATTTTTAGCCCTCTTTATTTTTATTGATATCTCCTAGTGAAGGGATATCAAACTTTTTACCAAGCCTTCCGATACTTTCAAGATTTATTTTTCCAACTATATTAACAAATGTAACTTCTCCATCTTTCTGGTAAGTCGTTACCACAAGCCCTTCAATTGTATCATCAGAAGAGTTAGATTTAATATACACATTGGTATATTCCTCTCCGCTCTTAACGTGCACAATTCTATCCCAGTTTTTTGCAGCAAGCTTTTTGTTGACACTTTCAATTTTACTTATTATTTCATCCCTATTGGAACCATTATTTTTAAAGGAATTGACTTTGACCAATTTAAGCCCGCTTAATAGATCATAGAGTGCAGTGTCCTCATCTTTTGTTGCATTTGCTACAAGCTTCAATAAATTTTTCTCGACAAGTACTTCGGTTACATCATTATCATTATAGAATTTGGTTAGATCTCCGAAATCAACATAGCCGGGATCATTTGAATAATCGCCTTTTTCTTGAGCCATTAAATTGATAGAAAAAATAACAATTATTATTGGTAATATTTTAATTAGTTTTTTCATTTTCACTATCCTCCTTTAAAAAGATTATTTACTGTTGTAATGCCTTCGTTCAATGGTTTAGCAACCTGTTGTTTTATGATATCATTTTCTACTCTGCCGGCTGTTTTTTCAAAAATTCTGCTTACAAAAACAATTGACTGCTTTACCTGTTTTTCTGCCAGGGCCACGCGCTTATTTGAAATTTGAGTTTCATTCTTCTGGTTTAATATGAACAATGAAATCATTGATGAAATTATTATTAATATTATTGCTGATATGTATACCGGCTTATGCAAAAATTGATTTATAAAATTTAAGAACGAAACTATAAGACTATTTTTAACTACGCCGTTATTATTTTTAACTCTTTCAATTATTTCACCCGGACATTTATCAATTTCAATTTTATCAAGAACTTTGGAGGTTCTTTTATATTCGTATAATATACTTTTAACTTCTGCATGCTTTGATGCTAACAAATATATTTTGATCTTTTCAAATAATCCGGCATCGCCATAAGCGACGGCTATAATTCTACTCAATAATTCTTCACTAATTTCAGTTTGCATATTCGTGTCTAACTTGCTTTAGTTCATTTTGAAGCTTTACTCTCGCCCGTCTTAGATAAACCTTAACACTATTTATAGGAATATCCAAAGCTTCACTGATTTCCTTATATTTCATTCCGTGTAATTGATACATGATAAAAACACTTTTTAATTTATCCGGCAAACATTCTATTGCACTTTTAATTTTTTGATTCAATTCTTCATTGCTTGCCATTTCATCCGGCTCATCAGTCTTGTCTACCGTTGAATAAGTTTCCTCAAAGAAGTCATCAATTTCAATTTCTTTATTACTAAACGTATTTCGTCTTCTTAAATAATCCAGGCAAAGATTATGCGTCATTTTCATTATATAAGACTTTGCCGAATTAATGTTAAAGTTGTCAATGTTTTTCCACAATCTTACCAGCACTTCCTGCGTTACGTCATCTGCATCCATTTTGTTTCTAAGCATATACACGGAATAGCTGTATATTCTATTCTTGAATTGCTTTATCAGCAGATTGTATTTAAGATTGCTCAGCATCTTTACATAAAGACGAAAATGATTTTAAAATTGTTACAACTTTTGGGGTACAGAAAAAGTTAATCCCCAAAAGTCAATTCAATAATATGATTTGATAAAGTAAGTTTTACTTTGTTTTATTTGAATGGAAACATTTCAAAATGAATGGTTTTATTTTACCCTCAAAATAAAAAGATATACACAAGTTTTAAATACTTAGACATATTCATCAAATTCATATAAATTTGGATGAATGTTTTCTCATTATAACCGCTTAAGGAAATATTTTGAAAGAGTTTTTAGAAGAAGAATTTTCGATCCGCACTAACGACGCCGACTTTAATAATAGGGTAAAAGTAAATTCTATTTTTGTTTTTTTGCAAGATATAGCCGCTGCTCACGCTGACAAACTTCACCTTGGATATAATAATTTGTTAGAAAAGAATCTCGGATGGGTTTTGTCTTGGGTTCGAGTTGAAATTGAGAAGTACCCTAAATATGCAGAAACAATAAAAATTAAAACCTGGCCTAAGCGAAAGTACAAGCTTTTTTATTTGAGAGATTTTTTAATTAGTAATGATAAAAATGATGTGATAATTAAAGCTACAACTGCATGGCTGCCGGTTAATATCCAAACTAAAAGAATTGTAGACCTTCAAAGTATTAATTTAAAAATTCCATATGAAATAGAAGAAAATGCTTTGGCAGTTTATCCTGAAAAGATAATCCCCGATAATGAGGGAAAAATAATTGAAAGCAAAGTTTTTAAATACAGTGACCTTGATTTGAACCAGCACGTTAATAATACAAAGTATGTAGAAATGATTTTAGATTGTTTTTCAAAAGATTTTCATTCTTCCCACATTATTAAAAATATTACTGTGTCTTTTCAGGCAGAAAGCTTTTTAGGAGATGAAATTGAAATTTCACTTTCAAATCAATCTTCAAATGAATTAATTAATATTGTAGAAGCAAAAAATAAAGCGAGCGGGAAAATCGTTTTTCAATCTATTGTTGAATGGAGTAAATTCATTTTATAAATAAACCCAATTTCTCCAAGAAATTGGGTTTATAAATGCGATAAAAATGTTTACACAACTTCAACTTTTTAATTCATCCAAACAAATTGCGCCAAAATTTCTTATCGAAAGAACTTTAACCGAACTTTTATCAAATGCGTTCGATATAAAGTTAGTATATTCATCAACTAAATTTTCCGGTAAAAAAACTTGAATCGTTCCGGCAAAACCTCCGCCATGAACACGGCAGGCACCTACTCCATGCTCTTTAATAAACAAATCACTTAACGCTAATGCTAATGAAACTCCCTGCTCATTAAAATTATGAGTTGAATAAATATTTTGTAAATATTTAAATGAAGAATTTCCCGATTCATTTACTATAGATAGGAATTTATTAAAATCATTTTTACTTAGAGTTTCAACAAGTTTATCAACTCTCTTATTTTCTTCCAAGAAATGAATAGCTCTTAAAACTGCCCTATCGCCTATCCTTTTTCTAATCTGCTTTAAGTTTGAAATCAATTGTTCTTGGTTAATTTCACTTAGAAATTCTTTGCCAAAAAACTTTGCTGCTTCTTTCATTTCTTTCGGAACTGATGCATAGTCTTCTGTTAAATCAACGTGACTTGCTTCTGTATCAACCACAATCAATTTGTATCCTGTTGTTTGAAAATCAAAATCAATTTTTTCAATCAATGGATTCATTGGATCATAAAAATCGATTGTAATTATACCACCTTTTGCACATGCAACTTGATCCATCAGTCCACATGGTTTACCGAAATAATTGTTCTCAGCATACTGACCAATAATTGCTATTTCAGTTTGAGTGATATTGCTATTATTATACAGATGTCTAAAAATATTTCCTATTAAGACTTCGATTGATGCAGAAGAACTTAAGCCCGACCCAATCATTACATCACTTTGAATTACCGCATTAAAGCCACCGATCTTAAAACCATTATTTGCAAAGCCCGCTGCAACTCCCCGAATAAGAGCTTCAGTAGATTCTTTCTCTTTTTTCAACGGCTCAAGATTATTTAGTCCAACTGAAAAAGGTTTATCATACCCAATCGAAAAGAGATTTACTAAATTTTCATTATTTTTAGAAGCGATTGCAATCGAATCAAGGTTGATGCTAGCGGCGACAACTTTCCCATGATTATGATCTGTATGATTACCGCAAATTTCTGTCCTGCCGGGTGCACTAAAATATTTGTATTCTTGATTTGAAAATTTATTTTTGAATTGCTGAAGAAGTTTATCATATCTCTTTATTTGCTTTTCATTATCAGAACCGTATAATTTTTTTAAGGAAGATTTTAAATCAATATTCATTTTTACTTCAATTTATAATGTTTGTTTGAAAGATTTTTTAAAATCTCTGCGCTTTTTTCCGGTGTTATATCCCGCTGTGCATTTGCAAGCATTTCGTAACCGACCATAAATTTTTTTATGGATGCTGACCTCAATAGCGGAGGATAGAAATGCATATGAAACTGCCATTCTAAATGAGCTTTCTCGTCAGTTGGTGCTTGATGAATTCCTGCCGAGTATGGAAAAGATGTTTGAAATAAATTATCATATTTGACCGTTGCAACTTTTATTACATCTGCATATTGTTCTATTTCTTCATTGGAAAATTGATTAATATTTTGAATTGACCTTTTAGGAATAATCATAACTTCAAAAGGCCAAATTGCCCAGAAAGGAACGAGTAAAACAAAAGATTTATTTTCATAAATAATTCTTTCATTCTTTTCTAATTCTAGATTTAAATAATCAAGCAGCAGTGAAGTGTTTTTCTCTTGATAATATTTTAACTGGCTGTTTTGCTCTTTTTGAGGTTCAACAGGAATTGATTCCTGAGCCCAGATTTGTCCATGTGGATGCGGATTGCTGCAGCCCATTATTTCACCTTTGTTCTCAAAAATCTGAACATAGTTGATCTCAGGCATGCTGCCTAATTGATTATATTCTTCCTTCCATTTTTTAATCACTTGAATAATTTTGCTTGTTTCCAGCTCAGCAAGTGTTAAATCATGTCTTGGTGAAAAACAAATAACTCTGCAAATCCCTTTTTCAGATTTTGCAACAATAAGATTTTCTTCATCTAAATCAAACTCTTCTATACTTAACTCCAAAGCACTAAAATCATTTTTAAATGTAAAAGTCGTTTTGTATCCAGGATTCTTATTTCCATTTGCTCTTTCATTGCCAGGGCACAAATAACAATTCGGGTCGTATTCCATTTTTTTTTCGGAAGAAATATTTTCAACTTTTCCTTGCCATGGCCTTTTAGCTCGCTGCGGCGAAACTAAAATCCATTCACCGGTAAGTATATTTTTTCTTCTATGGCTTGATTCAAAATTCATTAAACAACATTTTCTACAATTTTATTTATGTAAAAATCTAATATATAATTTATCAATGAAATAAAATATCAGCAGGAATAATTTGTTTTTTCATATTCGGTCCTTCTATACTTGCATCTAAATACTGCCCGCCAGGCCCCTGGAAGAATACCACTTCTATTTTATGGAATCCTTTCTTTAATAATGAAAGTCCGCTTACTTCTATGTCAGCATGCCTTCCGTCATTATTAACAATAATTTTGTTATCGATAAGAAGTTTTGAACCATCATCCGATTTTGTATAAAAAGTGTAATATCCATCTTCCGGAATTTTGATATAACCCGAATATTTAACCGCAAAATTTGCCCCTGAATTCTTTGCAGGCAATTCAAACTGATCGATTATTCCCTCTCTCAATGCTTTTATTTTAGAAAAGTCAGGAAGCTTTAAATATGCCTCATCATAGTCCTGGTAATACTGATAACTTAAATGAGCTTGTGGGTTTTTCACTTCAATCGCAGTACCTATCTTAGAATTATTACCACCTTTAATCTCCAAAACGATAATTGATTTAGCCGGCATATTAACTTCTAAGTTATCATCTGCTAAATTAAAATCAGTAAAACCTGCCGGAACAACCACATTTGGTTCATTAAATGAGTTTAAATCATTCATCTTTTCAGATGTCAAAATTTGAGCTGAAATATTATTTGCTTCAATATCTTTTAATTGAATTGAAACATTCTCATTTGATTCCGGATCAATATTACATAATGAAATGTGTATATTGCCATTTGCATTAATTGATGCCGAACAATTCACTGCAGGAAGAGTATCATTATTAAAAATATATTTAGATGTTTTTAATTGAATCGGAATTTGAAAAGCATTTTGATGCACTTTATACATTTCAAATACGTAATAGGTTGGAGTTAGAACTATCTTATCTCCCTTTGTTAAAATCATTGCCTGAAGTACATTTATCATCTGAGCTATATTTGCCATCTTTACGCGGTCACAATGATTATTAAAAATATTTAAATTTGATGCAGCCACAACTGCGTCACGCAAAGTGTTCTGCTGATATAAAAATGAGGGATTTGTCCCAGGTTCAACTTTATACCATGTTCCCCACTCATCAACTACTAAAGCAACTTTCTTATCCGGGTCATATCTATCCATTATTGAAGAATGCTCTTTAATCAATTGTTCCATGTATAATGTTTGTTTCATAATGTTAAACCATCCCGATTCATCAAAATCTGCTGCTGTCTTTGCATTTGACCAGGTGTAATAATGAAGAGCAAGACCATCAATTGCTCCGGCAGCTTGCTTCATTAAAACATCGGTCCAGGTTGTGTCTTCACCATTGGGGCCTGAAGCAATTTTAAAAAGTTTATTGTCTCCATAATTTTTACAAAAACTTGTGTATCTTCTAACTAAATCAGAATAATACATTGGGCGCATATCACCGCCGCATCCCCAGCTTTCATTTCCTATTCCCCAATATTTTACTTTCCACGGCTCACTTCTTCCATTTTCTTTACGAAGATTTGCCATAGGATTATCACCGTCAGAAGTTGTATATTCAATCCATTTTGATAATTCTTCCACTGTACCACTTCCAACATTTCCTGTAATATATGGTTCAGCACCTATCATGTTACAAAAATCTAAAAACTCATGTGTACCAAAACTATTATCTTCAACAACTCCTCCCCAATTTGTGTTGACCATTTTAGGCCTTTTTGTACGTGGGCCAATTCCATCCATCCAATGATATTCATCAGCAAAACAGCCTCCGGGCCAGCGGAGAACGGGAACATTAATTTTTTTCAATGCTTCAACAACATCATTCCTTATTCCTCGAGTGTTAGGAATAGATGAATTCTCACCAACCCATATCCCACCGTAAATGCAATGTCCAAGATGTTCTGAAAATTGCCCGTATATATTTTTATTTATAACATTTGAAACATCATCAATCTTAAATGTAATGTTTGTTTCATTATTTTGTGAAAAAGTGATGTAATTGATAAGGAATAAAAAAATGATCGAGAAATAAATACTGTATTTATATTTTCTGATAGGATTTTTGCTTGAAGTCATTGATATCTCCTTTTTATAATTTCAGCCAATATGCCCCTGTTCTAATAAATAATCTTAAGATTCTCCAAAAGATAATTATTATTTTTTTTTGATTCTAATTCAATGACTTAAAATTAATCGTTAGATTTCAAGTGGATTAAACTTTATGTTTATATTAAATTTATTTACCTCCTGCTTTCAATACTAATTTTTCAATTGGTGAGACAACCATTAATTCTACCTGTCCCCGTGATATTTTAGCTTTATTAATTGCCTCAATACTATTATTAACCCATGTTTCATCTGCAATTTTATTTTCATTAATTAATTGCAGAGCCGCTAACCCGATTGACGAAATAGCTGAAAGGTCCTGTGACATAGATTGAATCTCTTTTAAGATAGGTGATTCATTAATTATCTCTTCAAGATTACGCATCATTGTTTTTCCAAAGGATTAATTGTTGTTTTATTATATCAGATAAAGAATTGTCTGAAGTATTATTTAGAAAATCGTCGACAGTATTTCTAAAATTCCTGGCTGTCTCAGCGTCCGGAACTGCAGCATCAACGACTCTTGTTAAAGGCGCAAAAGATGTATAGTCTGGTCTGTACCGGTTCCTATTATAATCTTTTACGGGTTCAACAACATTAATAAAATTGGTTAATGCACTAATATCATGGTTTCCGGCTAATCTTCGAATCATCATTTTTTGATTTTTGATATGCATTAAACCAAGATTTTCCAACTTGTACGATATTACATCAAGCCTTCTATACATATCATCAACATCTCTTACATTTTGAGGAGACCAAAATCTTTCAGCAATTGCTGCGGTGCGCGGCCAAATCCTGGAATCAACATTTTCAGGAGAGACAAACTCGGCCCACATAGTTGCTTCACCACCAAGTATTAATTTCTTTTGATCATCAGTCAAATTTAAACTGTCGGGATCAGGGTCAACCAAATAATGGTCAACTGCTGGAGTGAATTAGATCTATATAATATCCTTTTGATAAAATCACTTGGTAGCCTGTTGTTGCGGCTTCCTTCAAAGATTGAGCACCCCGCCATGATTGGATAACAATATTTTTAGGCATGTTAGGATGAAGTATTTCTTCCCAGCCAACCATCTTTTTATGATACTTTGTAAGAATACCCAGCAACTTTTGATTAAAATAACTTTGTAATGAATGGTTATCCGGAATATTATGCTCCTTCATGAATTTTTGAATTTCTTGATTTGCATTCCATTGCTTGCCGTTATTTTCATCTCCACCGATATGCATATATTCATCCGGGAAAAGCTGGGACATCTCTTTAAAGAATGCATCAAAGAATTCATAAGTTTTATTTAGTGTAGGATTAAATGTTGGATTAAAAATTCCCCATTTTCTTTCAATCTTGTAAGGACCCGGCGCACTTGCGTATTCAGGATAACCCACAAACCAGCTTGTTGAATGTCCCGGTAAATCAAATTCAGGAACAACACGAATTCCCCTATCATCTGCATATTTTATGATATCTTTTATTTGAGCTTGAGTATAATATAATCCGTCGGAACCCATGCCCGGTTAATTTTGGAAATGTTTTGCATTCAACTCTAAAACCTTGATCATCACTTAAGTGCCAGTGAAGTACATTTAATTTAACTGCAGCCATTCCATCAAGATTTCTTTTAATTACATCAACCGGCATAAAATGACGGCTTGCATCTATCATTAAACCACGCCAGGGAAATCTTGGTTTATCTTGAATCTCAACACCTTGAATAAAATAACTATCATCTTTAACTTTTAGTAATTGCAAAAACGTTTCAATGCCTCTAAGTGCACCGATATCTGTTTGTGCCGATAATTTTATTTGATTATTGTTGATTGTTAATTGATAAGATTCATCTTCATTTAATTTAACTCTTCCCGGCGCTTTACGTTAATAATCATTGAAGGATTATCAACTTTAGTTTCTGGGGTAATATAATCTTGCCTGAAAAAAATTCCAGTTCTTTGGGAAAGCCTTCTAAGCATTCTGCTTGCCGCCGGATAAATTCGTTCAGCAGGATTGCCTGTAACAATAACAGTAAAATTTGTATCGAGCTTAAAATCTTGATTTGTTACTTCCATCTTTGCCGGAACAGGCATCAAATTTAAAGTTTGATAATTGCTTTGTGCAAGTGATATAAGGCTTAGTAAGAATACTAAAACAAATAAAATTTCTCAATGATTTTTGTATGTTCATTTGAGGCGGCTTTCTTAAAGTTTAATCATTAAATAATGTTTGAAGGAATAGATTTCAACAACAAAAATATAAAATTATAATATATCTTAATATTAGTTTTACGCTTTTGTAAATTTACTTTGAAAGATAGAGGCTGAATCAATATCGAGATATAGCTTTGCATTTTCATGTTTTCTCAATATAGTAGCTGGACATGATTCGGAAATCTTTCCTAATAAAGATTTAGCTACTGCATTAGCTTTCGTTTTTCCCGGCACAATTGTGAAAAGATTCTTCGCAGAGAAAAGCATTGGTATAGTTAATGTAATTGCCTTCTCCGGGACTTCATTAAACGATGCGAAACAGCCGTCATTAACCTGCTGCTGTCTTGAAACTTTATCAAGATTTACAACTTTGACTTTTTTCGTATCATTAAAATCAGCGAATGGCGGATCATTAAATGCAATATGGCCGTTTTCTCCAATGCCCAGGCAGACAATATCAATTGGTTCCTCATTTAATAGACGAGTATATCTTTCACATTCATCTTCAACACTTTTAGGATTTGAATTTACATAATTGACATTCTTGAAATTAACTTTACCAAATAATCTTTCTCTCAAAAAATTTCCAAATGCTTGAGGGGCATTTTGAGACAAACCGATATATTCATCCATGTGAAAAGCTGTTATCTGTTCCCATGGAATATCTTTCATCTGTGATAATTCATAAAGCAATTCATTTTGCGATGGGGCTGCGGCAAAAATCATTCGAATATCATTTTTCTTTTTTGCTATATTAATAATTTTATCATGTACTTCTTTTGCTGCGGTCCTTCCTAAATTATTCCTATCTTCATATATTTTTACTTCTAACTTATCAATAAATAAATGTTTAATGTTGCTATATGTAATCACTATAATTTTCTTTCTTCTTACGTTAAATGATATTTAATTTTATCTTAATAAAACCATTTTCTTTATAATGCTTTTTGTTCCGGCCGACAACTGATAAAAATAAATACCTGAAGCCAGCTCATTACCTCTAAAATTTATTTCATAAGAACCGGGAGATAAAAGTTTATCTACCAAAGTATCTACTAACCTGCCAAGAGTATCGTAAACTTTTAGTTTTGCATATTCTTGAGAGTTAATGCTAAATTTTATTTTAGTAGTTGGATTAAATGGATTGGGATAATTCTGCATTAATTTAAAATTCTGGATCGTACTCCCTTGCTTATCATTTATGTAAGTAAGAATAGCAGTAAGATTATCTTCAATATCATTTACGTTACCTGAGGAATCAACAGCATGAATTGCAAATGAATAGTCATCGTTATTTTGTATTGAGTTATTTGGATAAAAAGAAATATAGTTTAAAGAATCTTTTATCCATGTTCCTTGAACCACAGCGTTTCCCGCTGATGTATTTACAACTTCAGTTCCAGCAATGGTTGAATCTGCATCCAATCCGGTTCCGCAAATATCTACAATATGAAATTGGAAATAGCTTGAATCAGCATTATTTACAAATTTGCTGTCAATTAATTGCGGTGGATTTATATCAAGATCGTTTGTACCCCATTGAGGAAAATTTTTGTAATAATCATAATGATGAATTGCTATTCCATCATAACCTGAATGATCTTTAAAATATTGATCAACTTCGTATAAACTAGCTTCCATATTTCCCCACCCTTCTTCATAGAATGTTGAAGTGGAAGGGCTGACAGTTTGAGTTTCGACACCAATTATGACACGCTTGCCAATTTGGTCGGCATATAATACTTCAGCTCCGGCATCTTTTATTATTCTGCTTGAAGTATCTACATAATCCATTATTGCAGTGTAATCAACCAAGTCCATCAACTGCCTCATATAATAGATTCCGGATTTATTATTAAGCCAGCCCGATGTACTGTCATACCACCGTGGGACTGCAACTCCGAAATATGTTCCATCATTAAGGGAATCAACTTTGTTTTGACAATAAGTTAATAGCTCAATAAAGCCGTTCCATATCTCCTCCCTAGAGGTAGGATCGGACCAGCCCGAATTTAGATACGGCTCAACATCATATTGAACACCATCAAATTTTTCTGTCGAATCTGCGGCTTCAGCATTAAATTTAATGAAATAGTCAATTACATTTTTTCCTGCGGTCATGTTTGTTGTAGCCCAGGTTTTATCTCCATCCAGATATTCTACTTTTAAATTCTTCGAATGTGCATCCTTTAGAAATGCATGTAGAACTGCTCGTTTTGTTGAATCACCAATTATATAACCGTGAGCAGATATAAATACTAAATTTATTGTCCGAGGAAAATCCGGAATAGCATTTATATTATTCATCCCCGGAGGACTTTCACAGAAATTATAAAATGACTCTCTTGAAGATGGATAAGCAATTATGCTTGATGTACTTCCCCAAACCCACATGGACCTTGTCTTGCTTTGAGTAAAACTTTCAGCACAAAATATTAATATCGTAATAAGCATGATTAAAAAAGATTTCAAGATAATTATTTCCCTTTATTATGATTTACAGTAATGTCATTTAAATTAAACAAAAAAAATCGTTATGGAATTTGATATCCTTTTACAAAAACATTTTCTACTTTCAGTTTATAACCGTTTTCTGATTCTTCAATATCTGCAATAATCAAATCCGCACTTTTGCCGATTTCAATACTGCCGGTATAACTTTTTAATATATCTTCCTCTTGTTTTGATTCAGGATTATATATTCCTAAAATTTCTGCCGGATTTTTACTGCACATATCCGATGTTTTAATTAAGGCATCTTCAAACTCAAGCGGCTTATGCATAGCGTGCCATACACCTTCAATAGGAGTAGAAAGCCAGGTTAAAACATTTGAGAAAGCCCTATCCATAGTGAGCATGCTACCGAATAAAGAATATTCTCTGTCTGCAATTTGAAGATATTCCCCATTTTCACTAACGATACCGCTTACACCTAGTATATTAAACTTTTTAAGTTCACTGAATGAAGCCGTAAACATGCTATCGGTTATTGCACAAACTTTATCAAAGCCTTTTCTTTTAATGGTATCCATAACATAAGCTTTATCTACGTGATACCCGTCTACAATAATTTCTACAAACATGTTTTTAGCTCTTAAAACATTTTCCACAGCGCCGCCGCCGTCAAGGGATTTACTTGAAGAGCCTGTAGGGCCGTTTAAGAAATGGACTGCCAATCTCAAACCACTTTTAATTGCTTTATCATACTGGAAACCAATAGCTCCAGTATGCCCGGCTGCACAAACTACCTTTTTTTCTGAAAGATATTTTATCAAATTGAATGCAGGCTCATCCCATTCGGGAACTACATTTACTACTTTGATTAATCCGCCGGAAGCATTTTGAAGTTGATTAAACAATTCAATAGATGGTTCATAAAAATAACCCGGATTATGGGCCCCGCGATAATCAATCAGTTTCATAAAAGTGCCTTCAACAAAAAGGCCAGCAAGCACTTCTTTCCAAGGAGAATCTATATGATTCTTTCTATATTCGTCTACAAAAGCAAAAACTTTTTTCAATTGATTTATAGGAGAGGCTAAGCTAGTAAGTACAGCACGTGTTACCCCGGTTTTAGCATATTCTTTTAACGCATTATTTAAGCCATTTAAATAAGTATCTTGATCTGAAATGAATTTCCCGGTTTGCAAATCATAGACACCGTTGGTTAGATCAAATCCAGCAATGCCGTTGGTATGCACATCAATAAAGCCAGGCAAAACAAATTTTCCCTTGGCATCTATAACAACATCATCTTTACTTGTTATTATCCGATCGGATATATTTTTAAGAGTGCCATCTTCAATTAAAATATCAACGGACTTTAGTCCTTCCGGCAATAACACTTTTCCGTTTTTAACAATTACCTTTTTTTTCATTTAAGTTTAAAATTTTAGCTATCTATTTAATCTGTACAAATAATTCATCTACATTTTGTTTTTCATCAGGTGATTGTTTATTTAAGTAGCCTTCAATAAAGAACACACCAAATGAAACTATTAATTCAATACCGGTATAAAGAGCAAATGGTGTTTCTATCCCTGTTATTGCAGCATAACCGTACTTAACGACTATGAAAGTTAAAAATCCTAAACCCCATGAAGCAATTGCTCCACGCCAGGTTGCTCTTTTATAAACCATTCCAAATAACAACGGAACCGAAATGGGTCCTAAGATAGCAGCATACCATTCTACCATTGCATTAAAAGCACCATGAAGATGGATAGTAAAAATTGCAGAGCCAATAGTTAATACACCGATGACAATTGTTGAAATCATACCAACTTTCAACAAAGTTTTGTCGCTTGCATTTTTATTAATAGTTCTTTGAAAAATATCTTTTGTAAAAACACTTGCTAATGAATTTAAATCAGCACTTATCATAGACATTGTTGCAGCAAAAATAGCAGATACAAATAAGCCAATCATTCCCGGAGTAAAAGAACTAAATAATTTTTCAGCGACTAAAACATAAGTTTGTTCGGGATTATCTACCGTTCCAACAACCTGTCTTGCTGCCCACATAGGAATATATAATGCAAAAGGATAAACCAGGTATAACGAAGCAGATAAGTAAGCTGCTTTCCTTGCATCTTTCGGTTTGCCTATTGAATAAAATCTTTGTGCTAATCCCCAGGTGCCGCCATTATAGCTAAGAATAATTACAACTGTATAAACAATTAAAAACCAGGGCGAAATAGCTTTACTAAAAATTGCTGTATGTCCTTCAGGCATGTGCTGCCACATTGATGACCAGCCGCCAACATAATTTAAAGTGAGATAAACCAATATAAACGACATACCAAATTGAATTATAAACTGTGCAAAATCTGTAAGCATTGTTGCCCATAAACCGCCAAACAAAATATAAAATACTGTTATAACTCCGCAGCCGATAATTACCCACTCCAATGGAAAACCAGTTATAACAGTTACGACTATAGCGAGGGAATAAAGCTTTACACCTTCATCAATAAATTTAATACCGATACCGCTCCAAGCAAACAACTGTCTTGTTAAGGGATTAAATCTTTTTTCAAGATATTGAATTGGAGTAATGACATTTAACTTTACCCATTTCTGAGCCCATACATTAGCCCCAATAATCATTGCTATGAATATCGGTACTGCAAAGAACGTCCAAACACTAAAGCCATATAAATAAGCTATTGTTGCATGCCCGACAAAAGCAAAAGCACTATAGCCTGACATATGATGTGAAATTGCAGCCATCCACCACGGAACTCTTTTACCGCCGGCAAAATAATCTTCTGTATTCTTAACTTTGCTTTTAGAATAAATCCCCAAGAAAATCATTAGGATTGCAAATATAATAACAACAATATAATCAGCAGAAGTTAGAAGCATTTTATATTCCACGTATTAAGAAATGTTTCAAAGAACAAATCATTATTGTAAACTCTCGAAGTAATTAATTATTGCATCGTAAATTAAACCGGTATTCATTTGGGCTGAATTAGGTGTCATCCAGTATTCAGCCCAGACGTTATAATCAGCTTTTAAACTTTTTAGTAGAGATAAAACTTCAGTTTTATTTTTGCCAGTTTTACCTTCTTCATTATTCACAATTTCATTTGCAATTACTGAACCCCAGTATTGAAAATACGCAGCCTTTTTCCACGCTTCCAAAACATCAAGTCCTTTTACAGCTTTAGGTATAAAATTATCTAATTCACTTATTCCTTTAGATATTTTTTCAGTTGAAGCTTCAACTAAAGAAATATTTTCTTCCCATTTCTTTCCATTGTTCTTATTTTTCCATTTTTCAATCAAGCTTTTAATATATCCTGATGGTGCGGGTCTTGAATCTTTCATTCCAGTCCAACCAATTCCAGTTGATTGTTCAGCAACAAATGGAAATGGATAACCTATATCTTCGAACGCTTTATCAGCATCTAGGGCAGAGACTCCAAAAGTATACTCGCAACTTTTTGAAAGAAGTTCGTTGTGAGAAAGCTTACTATTATTAATAGTTAAAGGAGCAAGACAAAACCAAGTTTCTTGTGTCTCATAATTTGGGATTCTAACTGCCCAGCTAGTCACACATGTGCCAAGCAAATTATCTTCAACAACTTTTTTTGCTGCACCAATTATGTTGGAAACATGAATATTTTCTCTTCCGGCAAATACTGCATCACCGTGAGATCTTGAAGAACTGCAAAGTACAACATCAAAACCAAATCTTTTTAAAACATCGCTGGTATAAAATGCTCTGAGATTTCCATTGTCATCGGTTATTTCAGGAAACTCCTTTTTAATCTCATCAGTAACTTGTTCCTTTGTAACATAACCGCCTTTCTCCCAGAGCATTACTTTTTGTGGTGTGGAATCTCCATCCCAATAATTCCAATCCCATATAACAAACTGATTTGGAATTACCGGGAGTGCATCAGTGTAATGAAGAATCATATCATCCCATATACATGGACGAACTCCTTTTTCTATTAAAGGCTGAGATATATCTTTCATATATTCTGCATAAAGTTTTCCTTTACCTATTTTATTTGCTTCAGCAGAACACACTGGGCTTGTGGCAAAAACATAAGCTTCATCTCCGCCTAAATGAAAATATTTTATATCTCCGAATAAATCCAAATATTCTTTTATCCAACTTTTGAGAAACCTTCTAACTTCCGGTTTGCATGTAGCGTAACAATCATACCTGCTTGTATCTTCTCTAAAGGGAAAATATTTTTTATGGCTTAATACATATTCAGCATGTCCTACTGTTTGAAGCAAAGGTATGGGCTGCAACCCTAATGACCTTGAGTAACTAAGTAATTTTCTAAATTCATTTTTTGAAAGAGCATCCGGGCTTACACATTCTGGACAAGTCTTCCATTTTATTTTATTTTCAACTTCCCATAGAACAGCATTGTATCCCATGTCAGAAGCCTTCTTAAGCCATTTTTTAATATAACTTTCTTTTAAAGCAACTGAATTTAAATCGATATGAAAAACTATTAATGGCTCATTCATATTATTTCCATCTTTAGTTGCAGAAAGTATCTGAGATGGAAAAGTAAAGCTTAGTGTTATGAGAATAAGAAGTAATTTAAATTTCATTATTAAACTTTGAATTTATAATTGAATTAATTTAGTTCTCCGGTTGATGTTGAAAAGAACTTTTCAATTAACGGAATAGTTGAACCAATTACGTTAACGTCATCTCCTAATGAAGAGAATAAAATTTCTGTTGCTCTTCGCGGTATTTCAAGTGCGCGCTTTTGAACTACATTCATTATTGAGTCAAGCACTGTTCTGCAATCATCTCCAATCTCGCCTCCTAAAACAATTGTTTCAGGATTAAATAAATTTATTATTGTAACAATTCCTTCACCTAAATTTTTCCCCATATCATCAAGAAGATTAAAGGATAGCTTATCGTCATTATTAGCTGCTGCGCAAATCATCTTAAAATTTATATTTTCAATATTTTCCGAAGATAATTCCCGCAGGCTTGATAATACCCCCTGATAAATCATGTCTTTTGCTTTACGGACAACTGCTTTTGTACTTGCTATTGTTTCAATACATCCAACATTGCCGCACGCACAAATAGGCCCATTCTCATCTACAGTAATATGTCCAAATTCACCGGCGGAACCAGATGCACCAGCATACAGTTTTCCATTTAAAATTATTCCCATACCAACACCGGTTCCAATATCGAGGAACAATAAATTTTTCTTCCCTTTACCTTCACCGTAATTCAATTCAGCTAAAGCGGCGGCATTTGCTACGTTCTCAACATGCACGTGCATTTTTAATTTTTCCTCAAGCAGATGTTTAATTGAAAGATCACCCCAATCTGCTAAATGTGGAAAAGGACGAGCCGCCCCATCTTTGGGATTAACAAGGCCGGCAACTGCTACGCCTATTCCTAACAATTTTTTAGGAGTAATATTTGCTTCACTAATTGCTTCTTGAATATTTTCAATTAAAGTTTGTATTAAAAGTTCTTTACTGGAAAATTTTTCAAAAAAGATTGTTTTGTTATAAAGAATTTCTCCTTTTAAGTTTCCTATAATTGTGTGAACCTTGTTATGTGAAAGTTCACATCCGGCAATGTATCTATAATTTGGATTGATTTGATAAAGTGCTGAAGGCCTCCCACCTCCTGATTCTTCTTTACCTGTTTCAAAAGTCAGCTTGCTTTTATTTAAGGTTTGGATGATAGAATTGATTTTTGCAAAGCTTAATCCTGTCCTATCAACAAGATCTCTTTTGGTAATTGGTTCAAACTGATTTATAGTATTAATTACCAAAGAAATATTCCTTGCCCGAAAATAAGATTGCCCTCCACCGTTATTTATTTTTTGTATTTCAATCATTTTAAAATCCACTTAAATGAAAGTTGTCTTCCCTTGTATTAAAGTAAGAACTCATCATATTGTCCTACCCATTATTTTAACATACAGGCTCATTATCAGCAATACAATAAATTTATTAATCTATCCTTTATTTTGCACACTAAACTAAAATTTTAGTCCGGCAGTAATTTGAATCGGATTAGTAAATCTGCCGGTTGCATCAACCATATAGCTCATATCAAGATTAACTATCATCCCATTTGAAATAGAATAATTTAATCCGACTCCTGCCGTAAAATTCCCGATATCATAATTTAATCTATAGCCGCTGCGCAATTGAATAAGCCCAAGATAATCATATTCAATTCCTAAATTTAGTCTTTCAGTGTAATCTCTTGGATGAATTGCATCAATTGCGACTAACAATTTGCTGGCATTGTTTTCATCAAATATATCCAGCATGTTCATTGAAACTCCGAGTTTAAAAGTAAGCGGTGTTCCAAAAGATTCTTCTTCATATTTAATGTCGGTTGAAAAATTCTGAATTGACATTGCAAAAGCAAAACTTTTGTAGCCGGGATAATAAATTGTTCCCAAATCAAATGCCACACCTTTCACAATATTGTCAACAGATTCATTCGTACCGTTAGTGTTTACCACGACATTGTGCCCGTAATTTTCATAAAGATATCTAACTTGTCCGCCAACTGAGAACTGTTCAGAGATTTTTTTTGAATAAGCTATTCCAAATGCAAGATCAGTAGGTGAAAAAGTTCCTTCATCAATATAACCTAATTGATTTGAACCGGCAGTTGTAGTAGCTACTGAAGTTGCTTTTAGAGTTCCATAATCCATCCAAACTAAGCTCAAAGCAAAGGAACCGAGATTATCAAAACTAATTCCTATAGCTGCAGCATCCATAGAAATATCAGCTATCCAAGAGTTATGTGAGAAATAAACTTCCTTGTCGTCAATAAAGGAAAGCCCTGCAGGATTCCAAAAAATTGATGACAGTCCTTTTACTGCCGAAATTCCTGCTTCTCCTCTGCCAACCATTCTTGCATCAACACCTATTTTCAAATACTGCATTCCGCTCTGAGCAACTTTTTTGAAATTATCCTGAGAATAAATATCAGAAATAAAAAGAATCCAGCATAAAGCTAATATTGAAATAAATACTTTATTAATCTTCTTCATCTGATTACCACAAATTTAATAATAGCATTACCCAGCTTTGATTCTACATGGGCAATGTAAACTCCGCTGGTTATAAATTGATTTGATTCGGAAATTTGATTCCATGATTCCGAACCCAAACCGTTTGTATGATAAATGGTTTTTACTAAATCACCTGACACAGTATAAATTCGAATTGTACATTCACCGGGCAAACCTACAAACAGCAGCTTATTATTTTCAACATCACTTGGATCATTTGGATTACCGAAATTTTGCGAACGAATGTTATACGGATTTGGAACCACTCTAAGGTTATTTGAAAAATCAGAATAAGTTTTTTCAGCATGCCTTGCAGCAGCTGCTCCAATATATGCCGTTGAAGTTAGCCATGAACTTTCTAATGACTGCCCCGGATTTAGGTAATTTTGAGTTCCGTCATCAAACGCAGTTACTGCATAATAATAGTTGAATCCCATCACTAGATTTGTATCAATAAAAGTATTTGTAATAGGAATCGCGCTGTTACCGCCGCATTCAAATATTTTTTCCCATAAATTATCCGGAGTAATTGCCACCCTGTAAATTCTATAACCTGAAAAATCTTTTTTACCTGTTAATGGGTCTGAAGCATTTTTAGCACTTGAGGACCAAAGTAAAGTATTCTTTCCAACACCGGATGTAATTGTTAAGGAATCTGGCGAGGGAGGTGGAAAAGGAACTTTATAATTATTTTTATAAACCAGCATTGCGTTTGACATTGATTTAAATAGTGAATCTTTACCGGTTGAAATTTCATTTAAATATTGATCTTGTGTAATCTGTCCACTTAACAATTTCATTCCAAGCCCTTGAGCTTTTTCCCTTGAGATGCCATCTATGATTTGGACCAGAACAATTCGTACATCATCATTTATTTTCATATCGTACGGACCGCAAGCTAATATCAAATCTTCAGCACCGATTCCTGAAATGTCTTGGCCTGTTCCCTGGGTTAAAACTTGATAACGAGCTGAACCAGCAGTTACAAGAGTAGAATTTGCCGAAACAGTTTTTGGCTGCGAAGGATCATCTGAAGCACCAAAAAGTAAATCATCCTGTGCTTGTTTATCTATATGTAAAATTCCAACTCCAAAGTATCCTGGAACTATAGGTTCTTTAGTAACAGGATCTGGAGAATATTGAGTTGAACCAACTGGTCCATCCCAGCAATATAGTATTCTCATTGAGTCTGCTGATTTATCACCGGCAACCCATTTATCATAAGTGTTGCCGTAATATTGGTAATAATCATTATACTCAACGCCACCAAACTTTGGTTTAATATCTGTAGAAAATGGAAATCCAAACCAAACATTTTTCAATTCGTTATTCAACTCTCTGGTTTGAGTATCATCGTCAACATTGCCAGTGTTTATAAAGCGGTAATCATAAATAATAAAATTTTTAAAGCCAGTAGTAGCATAAGCATAAGTTTTTAACTGAACTGTTATTCCTTGTGCGTTTGTCCAATCACTTTCAATTTGTTCATCACATAACAATGAAGGAACCACTGTAGCAGCATCAAAAGCTTCATTTTTAGATGTTACACCATCTGTCACAATAACATTTGGATAAGTATATTTGACTCTTTTCTGCAAGCTTAATGGGGTCAATTGGCTGTAATCAACATTAAAATTACCTGATGCAATAACAGAAGTACTTGGCAAGGTATCATTAACCCCAAGAAAATTTGTGACGCCTGTCCAAACTCCCCAGGATTCCTGGTAATATTTTCGAGAAGTCATATCGAAATAACGAGAATCATAAGGCCAGGTAGTATAAAGAATATTGTTTCGTCTATAAATTAAAGATCCATCGTCAGAAACTTCGGTAGCTATACGATTTATATGATGCTGAAAATATGTTTGAGCAAAAAATGCCTGACTTAATAAAACGCTTAATATTAGTATTGTTTTAATTCTAAAAGTAAATTTCATCTCTACTCCGGTTAAAGATCTATATGAACACCGATGTAATAATATCTTGGATTAAGGAATAATAATTGTGTTGGGAAATCTCCTGCCGGAGGCAATTGGATATACGACTGCTTATAATCTCCAGGTTGATCACTACCTCCTTCCGAGGGAAGGATTAATGAATTCATATAGTTTTCCCAGTCTTTTAAATTAGGAAGCAATAAAGAACGCATATAATGAGTTAGTTCTTTTCTATTAAAAACATTATATACTTCCAAATAAGCTTCCATTGAAGTTCCTGCTACAGTGAAATTTTTTGAAAGTCTGATATTTGTATTTTGATGATCTCTCCATCTAACATTATATCTTAGTCCAGGAAGATTTTGAGGATTCCAGGTAAACGTTGCACCGCTTCTTATTTCATGAGTTATATTCAGCCGCCAATTGGATAAAAGATTTCCTCCTAAAATATCAGGAGCAAAATTATCCGGGGTACTGAAAGTTATGTTTGCTAGAAAAGTATAATTTGCACCCGGAGTACTTTGCGTGCTAGTGGTATACTGTGGAGTTTTATAAATATCTTCATAAACAATATCATACCCAACATCGCCGGCAGACCTAACATAATAATCATAGCTTAAGCTGCCGGTAATAAAATCCCCCAATTCCTTTTCAAAAATTGCTTCAAAACCTCTTACATCCGCATAATCTTCATTAGTGTATGACTGAATAATGTTACCAGCATGGGAAACATACTGAACCGATTTAATTTGATTTGTTATATCTCTGTAGTACCCGGAAATATGGAGCAAATAATCATCGCCGAATTGCTGTTCAAATCCTAATTCGTAAGCGATAGTGCGCTCTGGTTTTAAGTTTGAATTCGGTATTCTATCAAAGATACCGGCTTCTCTTTGGCGCATTGTAAATAATGTACTAACATCCGGCTCGCTATAAAAATGGCCATAGTTAAAAAATAATTTACTCTTTGTACTGATAGGGTGAGAGATTCCTATTCTTGGACTCACGTAGAAAAATGGTTTTACACTTGCAACAGGGGCTTGCGACAAACTGTCTATATTATAATCAGAAGAATAGAGATTTGTAAAATAATTATACCTCCTGTTTGTGTAATCCATACGAACACCTAAATTCGCAATCATTCCTTTGAATTCAATTTTATCTTGAGCATAATAAGCAAGCCTTAGGGGGATGACATGGAAAATATTCATTTTATATAATGGAGGAGAAAGCTGAACCACTCCACTGTTTTCATTTAGGTCATCATAATTTAATTCGAAACCGGTTTTAAGCTGATGGTATTCACCAATCTGACTAACAAGGTCTAATCGTGACGTAATTAAAACTTCTCTTGAAAAATCTCTCTGTTTGCCCATGCCGCCCATTGTGAAAAAATAGCCATCGCTCGTTATGCCAAAGTCACTTTCCCTATTTCCGAAATCTCTACTAGTAGCCTGCTGAATCCAACCTTGCTGCGGAGATGCATCGAATGTAAATCCATCAATTGTAAAAGTAGGCCCGCCTGTATATGGTTTAGGAGAAACAAAAGAACGTCGCAGCAAATAGTTGACACGAAAATCATAATAAGTGTTGGAGGAAAGGACATGATTCAATGATAGTCCAAATTGATTTCTATATCTGTCTGCCAGTGATTGCTGTCCATCATAATATTTTGTCCCATAATACTGTAAACAATACACAGCTTGAACTGGGGTTGCCACAGAAACTTCAGGGGTGTTGTAAGCAACTGATGAATAGTTCTGTTGATAATTTCCCTGAACATTTAATTTCATCGTTGTAGTTGGATGCGCTGTTAATTTCCAGAACCAGTTTACGTCTGTATAATGGTCTCTTGAAAGCGGAATTGCCAACATGTTGTATTCATATCTTATGCTTGAAAAGAAGTCAATACCATTTAGTATTTTCAAATCATTTAGTAACGGAACAGGCCCGCCAATTGATGCATCAATAATTTGATCTGGTTTATTTCCATACGCTCTTGACCTATGCTGCCATTTCCAAACTGCTTGAGCTTGTTCAGGTGAGAAATGATACACTGAATCATATTTTGAAAATAATTCCCAGTAGCTGTCAGGATTGCTAATATCGTGTTTACCATCAGGCCCATAAAGTGCAGAATTGGTTCCGTACAATTGCCATTCAGGTGCTGAATTAGGATCATATATATTATCGCCAAAATGTTTTAAATGAGCAGGACTTGTTTTATAATCCAGGCTTACATGATATTTACTTCCCCCTTCTTTAGTTATAACATTTATAACTCCCGATCTAATATTTCCATACTCGGCATTAAATCCACCAGTCAAAACTTCCGCAGATTTTAGTGAGCTTAAGTTGAAGTTTGTTAAGCTACCGCTATAGATACCTTCCGTAACATTCATTCCATCTATAAAAACCCCAACGCTAGTACCGCCGCGAATAGAAAGCGTGGGTGTAATTTGTTCAGCAACATCATTAGAGGTATTTCTAAAAATCACACCCGCTTTCAGATTGAGAGCACTATTAAAATCTTGAAGAGGTGCATTTTGAATATTTTGTAAATCTATCTCTTGTTTACTTGATGAAACATCAAGTTCAATTGGTGGTTTTTTAGCTACAACTATCACTTCATTTTTTAGTGAAATATTTGTTGCTTCAAGTTTGAAATCCAATTCAGTAGTATGGTCAGGACTAATTACTACATTAGTCATTGTAACAGTTTGGTAACCTACGTAAGACGCTCTTACGGAATAGGTACCAGGAGGGATGCCTATAATAAAATATTTTCCGTTAACATCTGTTGAAGCGCCAAGCCCCGTTTCCATAACCAAAATGTTAGCACCGATTAATGGTTCTCCACTTCCTGTTTCAGTAAGCTTTCCCGAAATTTTACCGGTGTTTCCAGCATATAATTTGGGCACTATATTGAATACAAGAAATAAAAGTGAAACAGCAAGTAATAAATAATTTTTATTTTGTAAACTAACGATCATATTATGATCCTTCAAAATCACAGCAATTAAAATTCTTCATAATCCAGTAATTGGAAGGGACTCACTTAAACAGCATACCGTAAATTGAACAATGCCGTCTGCCTTCAAAAAATATACAGCAAGAGCAAACAGCGAGCCCCAAACCAAATCTTACTTAAGCAAGAGCATCTTCTTTGTTGAAGTAAATGTTCCTGCATTGATAGAATAAAAGTATACGCCGCTTGATAAATTTCTTGCATTGAAGGTTATTTCATGTAAGCCTTCATTTTGTTTTTCATTTACCAATTCAGCAACTTTTTGTCCGAGTAAATTGTAAATGGTCAATTTAACCAATTCACTTTTTGCTAGTTGATATCTAATTACAGTTGATGGATTAAACGGGTTTGGATAATTTTGACTTAACTCAAACACCTTTGGACTTGTCTGATTTCCATTCCCTGATACTGCTGTAATGACAACATCACTCGAAAGCTTATCAACACCTTCTATTTTATCCAACACTATTGAATATGTAACGCTATTTTGCTCAGGATTTCTAATCTCAAAAAAGATTTGATCTATATTTGCAAGATCACCCTTTAATTGTTCTTGGGTTCCGATATCGCCTGACCAAGCAGGGTTCTGAATATCGTTGCCAAGATATCTAAAGCCGGAAGTTGTATCGATCGTAAAAGGAATTCCAATGTGAGTCCAATCTGTAGACTTTAAAGAAAATGAACTTGAACCCCACATCTCATTTCCATTGAACAAACGAACGTTAATTTTATTGCTGCTTCCGTCACCTTTAAGCCAAAATTGAAGACCGCCACTCAATTCAGAAAAATTCAACCCCGGAATAATATTGTTCTTCCTAATTAATGTATATGTGGTAGAAGGAGTTACATTATAAGTTATAACAGCGGCATTACTTCCTTCTTTAACCGAATCAGGATTTGAAGTTAGAGTTAAATCTACACCAAATGGCTGCCATGTGGAATTTAGATCGGTTGAACTTGAGTAAGTTTCAAAATTATCAACAGAAACAGGCGGTAAAGGAGGAAATTCATCAACAGCATATAGACCATCTACATAGAGAGTATAATGAACAAAATCAATTACTGGTTTGTAAACATAGAAACGAACTTGAGTAACATTTGCCAGATCAGTTTTTAACATTTCTACTGTCCCAAGGTCTGGACCAATAACCGGATTATCAGGATTGTTTCCTAAATAACGGAAGCCTTTCAAAGTATCAATGATAAATGGAATTTTAATCAGGTGCCAGGTAGTATCACTTAATGGCATATTGTAAGACGTCCACATTTCAGTTCCACTATAGAAGCGGAAAGAAAAATTATTAGGTGACCCATCGCCTCTTAAATAAAATTGAATACCTTTTTTACCGGATATATCTACAGGAGTCATATTTCTGGTTCTCATTGCGCCGCCCCAGGTAGTCTGATTGTCTCCCGTATAAACATAGTCAATGTATCTAAAGCCGCTGGGAGCATTCTGCGGATCAGCAAATACTGTAAAATCCTGAGTTGAATAACCGAAAAACTGCCATACCGCATTTAACGAATCCCTATTTAAATATGATTCAAAATCTTCCAGCATAATGGAATTCTGCGGCGGTAAATTTTTTGCAGAATAAATTTCATCAAAATAAATTGTATATGGAGTATTATTAATTGTTGGGTGATCTACGTAAATTCTAAAATCAGTTACATTAGCAAGATCCGAAATTAAATCAGCCTCAGTAAGAGTTCCATTAGTAAATCCATTAGCGGTGTCAACGTTATAAGGAATATATACTGCATGCCAGGTTGTATCTGATAAAGGAATCTTATTTGATGCCCAGTTTGAAGAACCATTTGAAAGTCGGACATAAATCATATTCGCAGTACCGTCACCCTTCAAATAAAATTCAATGCCACCGGTTGTAGAAGAAAGATCAAGGGGATTATCAGCAAGATCATATCTTTCAATTGCACCTCCCCAGGTTGTTTGATCATTTCCGCTGTAAACATATTTGAAACACCGTTTACCAATTTGTGTAACAGCAGAATCAACATCAAAATCCAGAGTAGAATAACCGAATGCCTTCCAGGTTGTGGACAGACTGTCTTTTGTGGGATAACTCTCGAAGTTATCTATCATAATATTCTGAGAGAAAAGTGAGTAGCTAAAGAATAAAACAAAAGATGAAATTATTATTAGAAATTTATTAATTGGTCTCATTTTGCCTCCTTATAGTAGGATGAAGTCATTTTCATCCTTAGCATTAACATCAAATAGATAGGATGTGATTTATTATAAAGTAAACCACATCCACATTAATGATCGTCTATTTAATCAACATTAATTTTTTAGTTTGAGTAAAATTTCCAGATTGTAAAGTGTAGAAGTAAACACCGCTACTTAGTTCGGATGCATTAAATTTGATTTCATAATTTCCTGCCGGTTTTACTTCATTTAATAAAGCAGCAACTTCTTTTCCAAGAATGTTGTATACTTTTATTGTAACCAATCCTTCTTTTGCAACTGCATATTTAATTTGCGTCGTAGGATTAAAAGGATTTGGATAGTTTTGGGAGAGCTCATATTTATAAACAATTGTTTTGCTTACGTTAACCACACTGCTATAAGCGAATGATCCGTCGAAATCAACTTGTTTTAATCTATATGAAATAACTGAAGAATTGATACGGCTAATATTATCTTCATAAGTATAAGTAGATGCTTTTGTAGAAGTGCCCTGTCCATTAACGAAGCTCATTGTTTCCCATGATTTACCGGAGTTTAATTTTCTTTGAACTTCAAACCCGCGGTTATTAATTTCTGTTGCAGTAGTCCATTGTAATTTTACAGTTGAGCCTATGTCAACAGCATTGAATGAAGTTAATTCAACAGGAAGAATGGTGCCATCTGAAAATGCGTTAACAGCATAGAAAGCGTCAAAATTTAAGTCTCTTAAAACATCATCCTTTACAGGTTTGTCAACTACTACTCTTAAACCTGTAATACTTTTAAGATGATTATATAATTCTTCAGTCGTTCCAATATTTGTGCTGAATACCGGACCATTATCAGGATTGTTTCCAACATAACGGAAACCAACTAAAGTATCAGCTAAGAAACCAATTTTAACATAGTGCCAGGTTGTATCTTTTAGCGGAATAAAATAAGAAGCCCACATTTCATTTCCGTTGTCCAATCTGAAATAAAGATGATTGTCTGTTCCGTCGCCTTTCATTTGGAATTCAATACCGGCCATTATACCAGACATGTCTGTTGTATCCATAGCCCTAATTCTAAAGGCGCTTCCCCAGGTAGTAGTGCTTCCTGGCCTATATTTATAATCCAAATATTTGAAGCCTAACGGTGCATTAGCCGGATCTTTCATTAAGTTGTAATCTGCGGTTGCATATCCAAAAAACTGCCAGTAAGCATTTACTTCAGAAGTAGTATTATAATTTTCAAAATCATCTATCATAATACCATCGGGAGGAAGGGTCTTCATAGCATAAATTGTTGAAACTCCAATTGTATAAGCAACATTATCTATTGTAGGATGATCAATATAAATTCTAAAATCAGTAACGTTTGCTAAATCATTTTGTAAATCAGTATCAGTTAATGATCCGTTTGTAAAACCATTAGCAGTATCTACCAGAAGAGGAATTAAAACTGTATGCCAATTAGTATCTGCTAAGGAAATCAAGTTAGAAGCCCAATTGCTTGTGCCATTAGAAAAACGTACATAAATTTGATTAGTTGTTCCGTCACCCTTTAGATAAAATTGAATGGCTTTATTTGCAGTAGATAAATCCAAAGGTACTGAAGCAAGGTCTGTTCTTTCGAGTGCACCACCCCAGGTAGTTTGATCATTGCCGCTGTACACATAATCGAGATAACGTGTCCCCATTGGGGAATTGATTGAATCTATGTTCAACCCAAGATCAAGTGAAGAATAACCAAAAACTCTCCAGTGAGCTTTTAAGCTATCAGTATTGAGGTAATCATCGAAGTTACCGATTGCTATGTTTTGTGAAAAAGTGAACGTTGAAACTATCAGGAAAACCGCGAAGAAAAGGAAAAGTTTAGTGGTAGAAAATGCTTTACTCATTTCTATCTCCTTTTGTTATTGTTTAAGATTTGTAATTACTCGGGTTAAAATTTTATACTTGCTGAAAAAGGACTTAACATTGATCAACCGAAAATAATCATGGTTCTCATTTGCCCTCACAAGAACCCTTAATACGATTAAATGTTAGAAATTGGTGACTGGACTTACTTTGAATTTATAAGCCTCCCTAAAATAGTATTAATTCATATCATATACATTGTCTCCTAGCTTTTTATAATTCTTGTAATAAGTTAGCACATTAATTTTGTTAAGTCAAGGACTTTTTATTATTAATATAGTTATTATAATTCTAATGAATAGTAAGGTCCTTATTTCTAATAAGTTATATTAAAAGGATTAATTTTAATTATGGATATTGTTACTTGTAGAGAGATTTTATTTATATAAGGGGGATAGAGTTTGTAGGCAGATATAATATTGAAACTGGAAAGGATAAGAAATGGTTTTTAATTATAAGATTTCGCTATAAAAAAAATGTAAACTGTTTAACAAATTGTAATTATTATTCTTCTAAAAACTCTTTTAAAATTATGGTTAGGTTTTAAATATAGTTTTTGATTTGTGTAATCAAATATCAAGTTAAATCTTCTTAATAATTTACTTGCAATCACACCATCTGCACCATCTTGTTTCGAACGAATTTCAGCAGAGGTAAATGCAGCATCTACATTTTTAATTTTAAAAGATCCTAAAATAACATGAGATATATTTCCTTTACGCCCGTAAATATCGCCACTCAAGCCGCGCCCTAAATAAACTTCTCTTGTATTTTCCGGAACTATAAATTTTTGGCCTGGTTTTAACAAAAGTTCAATTGCTTCCGAAGAGGCATAATCAACATAGCATGATATAGGAATTGGTTGTTCATTATTAATAACTATTTGCGCATTTAACCATGGAATATTATTTTTTTTGAAAAAGATTGGAATGGATTCCCATGATTTATCAACATGCAGTTTGTCAGGATCGTGGAGAGTAAAAGTTGAATCATTATAATTGATTTCTACTGTAAAATGACCAAACAGTGAATATCCTATCACTCCATCCGAAGGAAATCCTTTAAAGTGATTAGTTTGAAGTACGACAACTTTTTGATTTGTTAATTCTTTATTTCCAATTGAAAAGTTCATTGAATCCGAAACTAAAACAGTTTGAGACTTTCCCTTTCCGGCACCACCAACATTAGCATATTGCGGATTAACCAAATCAAGTGAATCATTAAAATCAGGATTATAAATAAGTAGTCCATCCCAACCCATACCGCTGTCAAGTATTATTCTTAGTGCCCGCACCTCTCCAATATCTACAGAAAGGATAGTTTTATTATCACGAATAGTAAAAGGGATTTTATTCTTTAAGGAATTATTATTGTTTTGCTCAACCCCATTTGTTTGAGCAGAAATCATTTTTATGCTGCATATAAAGTAAAATAATATGAAGTAAAATATTTTTAATTTCATCTAACTTCCTTCAAATATTATAAGCTAATATTAAAAAAATCTAACTCTAATAAATTGCTGAATCCGGCAATTGAGCTGTTCCATAAACAAATGCGTTTAAAAATTCCTGTGCAACAACAGAATGATTAACATCCTGATCCGTACCTAAACCTTGTGAAGCCGAACTAAGTCTATTTGAATTTGCGAGTATTACAAATGAAAGTTCTCTTTCAGGAATTTTCATAATAAGTGCAGAATAAGCATCCCAATATCCGTAGTGCCAAATTATTTTAACACTTTCATCGTTATCAATAAACCATCCTAATCCATGTGGTAATTCTTTGCCGCTATTTGATATAAATGGTGTAAACATTAATTCTTTAGTTTCTGCTTTTAAAAGTATATCTTTATCAAGAGCAATTGAAAATTTAGAGATATCTATAACATTTGAAATTAATCCTGCTGCTGAGTTAAAAAGAGTTGGGAGAGGTAATATATTCTGGCCATTTGGAGAATATCCCTGGGCTAGCTTATTGAGAATAATAGTATTCTGTAAACAATCATTGGGTGAAAATGGATTAGCTGCGGTTGTTGTTAGATTGAGGGGTAATATAATTTTTTCATTTAGTAGCTCACATAAGGTTTTTCCGGAAGCCCCTAAAATTACATAATCCAAATATGCATACCTGTTGCCACTATAACTATAATGTGAACCTGGGACTCCTTCAGATGTATGCGACAGTAAATGTTTTACTCTAATAATTCCATCTGCTTCTAATTCTACTCCATAATCTGATACGGGATCATTAAGGGATAATTTATTTTCCTCAACCAGCTGCATAACTATAGTTGCTGCAAATGTCTTAGTAAGTGATGCCAGATGATAAACTGTTTCCGGAGTAGCTTCAATTGACTTTTCTTTATTTGCATAACCAAATCCTTTTGCCCAAACAATCTTTCTGTTCTTGGTTATTGCTGCGGAAAATCCGGGAATCTTTTAAATCAGTTCTTATTCTTTCAAGGACACCTTCAAACTCTTGTAAAGATTGAGCCGGCGTACCAACACTTGTATAACCAAGTGGTTCTTCTGAAACTATTACAGGCGAATCCTCTGTACAACTATTAAATAGCAGACAACTAATTATTAAAGTTAAATATATGTTTTTCATTTTATATTCTCTAACACTTTTTGTGCATTTGTATTATTGGGATTTAATTTAATTCACAAATATCATTGTACGACAATAATTTGAATAGATTATCTATACTTCACTTTCCCTAATTTATTTAATGTTTTCAAGTTTGAATGATTTTGGAATTAAATTTCCTTAAAAGTTCATTCAAGTCCATAAAATATATTTCAGGAAACAGTTTTTTATAATTGTGGGGATCTTTAATATATTTTTTTACGTATTGTTGAAATTTGTTATTCCAAAATCTTCAACTAAAAATTCAATAAAGAACTTATAAAACGTATACCTAAGTCTAATTTCGCCAATGCTCATATTCAAGGGATTTTTTTCTAAAAGACTAACAAAACGAAGATTTTTTGATTTGCATAATTCAATAAATTCAGATTTAGTTAAAAATTTATGCCCGCTAAAATATTCTGCGATTCCTTCCGCAAACCAGCCTTGATTATGAATTAACTTTGCTGCAGTATGAGTTGTATTTTGATCTATTAACATGTGGGATAATTCATGTTTTAAATGAGTCTCAATACCCTCCAGTGATTTTCTTGCTGTAGGCCCTATATAAATAAGATCAACCATGCTAAGCGACACCGAATATTTTGAACCGCTTAACCAGGGTAAATATCGCTTCATGTTGCTCTCTTCATCCAATACGATAATTTTAATTTTATTCTTAAACTTTAAATCATGAAACTTCTCTTCTTCCGAAATTATTTTCCCAATATGGTAAACTATAGAGTCCTTAGGGGTAATATTACTTATGTAGATTACAGCTTTCGGTGTATCAATCTTTGTATATCCTATTTTAATCGGATTCCAGAGAAACAGTGGACCCCAAAATAAATAAATTACTAAAACCGAAAAAAATAAACCTAATATTATATAAAGCCTTTTAGTTTTTTTTCTCATTTTTTATTCTTCTTATAATCTGTACAGAATTCCAATATTTGCAATAAGGGAAGAAAGTGAAACTCCATAAGCAGCACTAATTTGATCTGTAAGGGGAACATTGTATAAAAGCATGTATTTAGCTTTTAATGAAAAATCTATTCCTAAACTTTCGGTAAAAAAAGTTCTTATACATATTGAGCCCGAGAATGTTAATAAATTATTTTGTATATCCCCACTAGTAGTCATATAGCCCAATCCGGCTTTTATTAAAGGTACTATTTTATTTATTTGGTTCCCAAATGGGAAAAATATGCCCTCTCCTTCTAAAAAAAATATATTGAATGAATAAATATCATTACGTGTTTGTGTTATTCCTGGATCAACTTGTTTTTTTATTAAAAATTTTGCAGGGAATATTCCAATATTTGCTTGTAATCCAAAAAAACTTTTCGAAAATTCTAATCCACCATAATAGATAGAACTCTCCTCGTAGGTTCCGCTTATTCTTCCCGTAAAAGACCCACCACTACCTAAGATATATGGATGGGTATATTCCCAATCACTCGTAGTTAAAGAATAACCGGCATTTAAATGTAGAATCGTATTCCATGATTGTTTAGTAAGAGGTTGTGCTTCGACAGATTTTATTGTTATCAATTGAAATAAAATTGGAATAAATAAAGTAATTATACTTTTCATAAAAGTTCTCCCTTTTAAATGGAATGTATTCTGTGAATTAAATAATGATTAAAAAATGTTTTAGCCATAATTTCTTATTCAAAATTGACTTTTCCTTTTTTGAATATCTTCTTTACTGAATAAACCAAGTTCCGATTTACTTTCAAGTTTTTCTATGAAGTTAAGAATTGTATCGGCCTTGCTAAACTGTTTTTGCTTAATTAATTCATCAGTATAACTTAATGCTGCTGCTGAGATATTCAGTATTAGATACTTTGTATATTGTCTGCGTATCGGACTTAAATCACGTTCGCTTGTCCAAGGGCCCTTAAATGAGGAGATTTCAATTTCATTGACACTTTTTTTCAAAATTTGAATATCAATACTGTCTTTTGGATTAGTTGTATTAAGCAGAAAATATGGACCGCAATACTCTATGTTATTTTCTAATGCAGCAAGATATTTCGGCCCAACAGTTACGGAAAAAGCTATAGGATGATTAAAGATTCCGCTTTTAAATTTTCAATCCATTTTTTCAATATGGGTGTATCGGCGGTGGTACCCCAATTGTTTTTCTTTTGTTTCAACACTGCACTCAAATCTTCATCTTTAAAATAGATTGGACGCTTATAATCATTTTTAATATTACGAAGTGTCCAGTCGATATCGAGCCATTCTTTTTCGATAACAATTACATCTGTTCGAAAATTTTCCGTCAACTGCAGGGCAAGCATAGGATACGTATCCATATCACCGCTCGTAATAATAATCGCATTCTCCGGCAGGTATGATAATAACCACCGCCCGAAAGCAAGTGTTGAGTTTGTAAGGAATCCGGTTTCTCTCAATTTGCGAATAGCTTTGTATGCCATATTCAATTTATTTAATCCCCAAGCAGCCGACCATATCTCAACCCAGGCATTGCAATTTGTTGAATCACAATCTATAGCTCGCATAAGGTGAAACCATGATGAATCCGCTATTGAGTTCAATTTGTAATTTGACGCCTGCAGCATTGCAGAGCCAATCACAGTATGAGCGAAGCTGTTGCATCCGTCTATTTGCAAAGCCAGCTTCGCATACTTTTCTGCCTGATCTAATCTACTTAATCTAAGATTTGTTTGAGCTATCCATGCATATAATTCAGCACTTGAATTTTGAGTCTCCGAAAGTGTTTTAAAAGCTTTGAGAGCTTTATCCATTTCATTTTTATAATAAAGAGAAACAGCTTTATTGAAATTGTCATCTTGTGCATAACAAACCGAATACAGGCTAATAATAAAAAATGAAAACAATAATCGAGATAAAGTTATATTTCGCATTATTACTCCTTAAAATTTGGAATTAGAATTAATTGAATAATTGTGGGAAGTCTATAATTATTTATTGTCTTGCAGATGTTTCAAAATTTCTATTGCATTTTTATTTTCCGGATTTAATTCCAAGGATTTTTTGTAATTCTTAATCGCTAATTCTTTTTGACTCATCTTGTAAATACGCTTCACCAAGGCTGTCATAAACATTCCATGATTTCGGATAAGCAACGGTATTTAGCTTAAATATCTCAATGGCATCTTTAACTTTTCCATTTTGTAAAAATTGATATCCAAGTACATTCATTTCTATTTCATCAAACATAATAATGTCAGATTCACTTTTACGTTTATCATAAAAATATTTAGACGCAGCTTCCACTCCTTGTGAATTCAAAATATTATTGAATTCAATACCATTTAAAATTTAAAGACCGACTTGCTTAAAAGCTTCCGGTTGATCAAAAGGAATTAAATGGCCGGAATTATAAATAACATCACGCTTGGCATTTGGAATTCCAACTTCTATTACACCGCCGTTTGCTTGGATATCCGGCATATCATATTCACCAACAAGTACCAATGCCGGAACTTTTATTTCCGAAAGATGGCCCAGTGCAGGCCTTTCAGCAGGTATTACGAAACTCTCTCCTTTAAAATTAAGATCGTTTGGATTTTCTTTTAGCAATTGAACAAACTTTTCTCTTGCTTTCAGATTTTTTGGATTAATTTCATAAGGATCTATCTTCCCGAAATATTCAAGGAATTTTTTGGGATTGTATAATACATCGACTATAGAATTAAGCCGACCACCTCGAGTAATGGTATGATTTGTTACACTATATCCGCTTACAACAGCACCCGCTAAAATCATGACTTTTATTTTTTCAGGATACTTTAGAGTAAAATCTATTGCTAATTCACCACCCCCTGATATACCAAATATTATTGCGCTATCGATTTTTAATTGTATAAAGAGCTGATTTAAATCTTCAATATGAGAGAATTTTGCATTCGGAAAAGTTGATTTTCCATAACCCCTGCGGTCATATCTAACAACCCGATATTTTTTTGCGAATACAGGAAACTGGTTATCCCAAATCTCCCTGTGAACCAATCCATCATGCAACAAAATAATATAATCTCCTTCACCGGCAATTTCATAATATAATTTTCCTCCATCAACATTAATATAGCCAGTATCTACTTTAAAGGAATTATAACCATCTGTTGTTTGAGAAAGCAAATTTGAAAATGATAAAATGAGGAGACAAAAAATTATAGTTACTATTTTCATTTTAATTTCTCCTTGAATTCATTTTTGATACAATAAATATTTTGATTAAAACCTCTGGGAACTAAACTAATTAATGAAGTTAGCAGTCAAAGTTATATTTGATGTTCAATAAACTTTTGTAAGATACTGAAAGAATTTATTCACGGTATCGGAATAAATACAACGTACTTTTTGAACAATTGTTAATCTCTTGATTAATACTAATAATATTCGGGATTAAATAACCTCGATTAAATATCTAATTCACAAGTCCGGGGAAAAGCGAAGGAGCTATATAGTCTTCAATAAGATTAAAAGGAGAAATAGTTACCGTGACACCGAAGTATCCGCAATTAAAAATAATAATAAGGTCTAATGAAGGTATTACAAACATATATTGCTCACCAAATCCTGCGGCAAAAAAGTAGTTAATTATATCTTCCCCGATAACTGCCGAATCAGTCCACCATTGATATCCATAACCGCTTGCAAATCCCACCTGTGGATTAATATAACTTTGTTTTGAAGCATCCATCCATTGTTGAGATAAAATTTGGTTTCCATTCCATTTTCCATCATTTAAAAACAAGAATCCTATCTTAGCCATATCACGGGGACGTAAACTTAACCCACCCGAAGCAAAGTAATATTCACCTCTTAGTTTTTGCCATTCATATCGATCTATCCCTAAAGGCTGGAATAAATATTTTTCGGCAAATTGTAATAAGTTTAAATTCGACTTTTGTCTAATAATTTCAGCTAATACATTTGTTACCCCGCTGTTATAATGAAATACGGTACCTGGACTGGCAAACAAATTTTTATTAAGTACAAAACCAATAGGATCACTAAACGAAAATAATCGTGTAACGTCGTTTCTCGAATCACCATACGGATATGTATTTTCATCCCATTCCAATCCCGATGTCATTGTAAGTAGATTTTTTACTGTTATATTTTCTTTTTCTCCTGTAAGAATAGATGAATAATTTGGAAGGTAAGTGATAATTTTCTCATTTACATTACTGCTGATAAATCCTTTATCGATTGCTATTCCAAAAAGCACTGATGTAACGCTCTTACTTACTGATGCCCAGTAATGAAGCATATTCATATTATAGGAAATAATATTTGAATCAATTGCCGGTGGCGATATTGAATAAGTATTGGAGGAGAAATACTCTTCAAATACTAATTTTTTATTCTTAATAATAAGTATGTTATGAATTTGGCGTTTCGGACTATTTTGAATATAATTAACCATTTCGACAATTTTATTTACATCCATGCCTACTTCAGTCAATGAAGCAGTTTCCCATCCGTCTTCTTTTTGAACCGGGACAGTGTAGAAATATTCTTTAGGTTGAACAACAATACTACTGTCTTCGGTACAAGAATAAAAAGCTAATGATAAAAAAATATATATAATGATTTTAACAACTCTACACATTTTTACTCCTTTTATTTAAATTGCAAGCAAAAAGTGATCACCTTTGTAATTTAAATTATCTTAATGCAGGAAGGATATAATTACTAACTATAAAATCAGTATGTGTGTCTTCTACATAATTTGCCCCTGTAAAAACAACAACCATTTCAAGCTTTTTAAATACAAAAATTTCCTGGCCTCCCCACCCCATAGTCTTAAATGAATTATATTCAACACCGTTAACTTTGAAATTCTTTATCCACCACAAATATCCATAACCATCTGCCCAAGACACATTGGGATTTATATGATTTTGAGTTGAAAGATTGACCCATTCACTGGAGATAATTCGCTTTCCCTTCCACATACCATCTTCTAAAAATAACTGTCCGAACTTTGCCATATCACGTGGTGTTATATAAATATCTCCGTGACAGCATGGAATCCTGGAAGGATAAAGAACACTCCAATTATAATTGGTTATCCCGAGCGGTCCGAATAAATAATTTTTTGAGAAAGACTGAACACTACTATTAGTTGCATATTTTATTATTTGTCCGAGAAGATCTACAGTACCTCCATTATAATAGAATGCAGTACCAGGTTCGGTTACAATAGGTTTCGATAATAAATAATTAATTGGATCAGAAGAACTGTTAAATTTTATTATATCATGTTCAGCAGATTTTATATCAACATCCCATTCATTCCACTTTAATCCGCTTGCCATTTTTAAACAGTCTGTAATTGTTATCTTTTCTCTTCCCCCGCTGTTGAAAGTATCATATCGTTCAGGCAGGTAATCAAATATTTTATCATCTTTACTCTTTATAAATCCTTTATCAATTGCTATTCCTATCAAGGCAGAAGTAAAACTTTTTGTAGTAGAATGGGTATTCTGACGGGTATTTATTCCAAAATCAATATATGTACCGTGGAAATTTGGATCTGAATAACTGAAATCGTGCCCTGGCCAGTACTTTTCGAAAACCAATCTATTATTCTTAACAACAATAACTGAGTGAACCTCACCAAAGTTACCTATAGTAATCTTCAGATCAAGTTGCTCAAAAAAACTTTTATCCATTCCTACACTACTTAATGTACCTGTTTCCCACCCGTCGTCAGTTGTGACTGGTTGTTTATAATGTAAATCTGGTTCTGTTATTTCTTCTTTGCAATTACTAAAAAACAAAAACAGAACTATAAATAGAACCAAGAGAATCAGTTTTTTCAATTTTCTTATAATTTCCATAAAATACACTCTTTAATCATCTGGCAATGATTCATTTACTTGAGCATTATAGGAAGCCACATTACTTTTAATTTAGAAGTCAACTAAGAAGAGAGAGTAACCAACTATTTAATAATGTTTCTCTAACTAATATTTATATTAATCATGTTTGTTATTTAAACAGATATAGGAACAAAGAATAGTTTGCTCAAAAATATTTTTCAAAATTGGTTAAAATATTTATTAATATTTAAGAGCATGATTGAATGGCTAATTGTTTGAATAATGTGAAGTAACATTTCATTTTCGATACTCCATGCTTAATATTCCATCGTCCATTGGTTGCCGACTACGCTGCTTAAGATTATTTTAACAATATCATTTTTTTAATCTGCATAAAATCTTCTGATCGTAACTTATAGATATAAATTCCTGAGGAATAATCTTGAAGATTTATATTCCTTGTATAATTACCACGATTCAAATTTTCATTTACTACTTCAGAAACTTTTTCTCCTAACAAATTATAAATAAATAATTCCACATGAGATGCTTTTGGAATTGTAAAATTAATTGTTGTTGATGGATTAAATGGATTTGGATAATTTTGACTCAATTCATAATGATCGGGCAAAGTCATTTCATCCGATAAACCCGTTATTATAACAGAAAATGTAGATGGATCACTAAACTGTCCCCAACCAGCTGCGTTCTGAGCTCTAACCCTCCACCAATATTTATTATTATTTGCAATGTTAGTTAATCTTTTTGTTGTATCCGTTAGCATTGAATCAATTGTTGTGTTTGAAAATAAAGAATCAGTAGAATACTCAAACCAATAATTGTTAACGACAGTGCTTGATTTATGCCAAACAAATTTAATTGAATCTGAACTTATTACTGAATTATTAGTTGGAAATTCAAGAACAAGTTTATCAGGAATTTTTACAATTGTCTTAAATTTCCAAACATCCGACCAATTGCTTTCTACTCCACCATTATAAGTTTTAACTCTCCAGAAATATTTCTGATTATGAGATAACCCGGTAATACTTTTTGACGGGACTGTTAGATTTTGATCATCAACTATAATATTATTAAACAAAGAATCTTTAGCTAATTGAATTCCATAATTTGTGGCGTTAACAACTTCATACCAATTTAATATTGGATTTACATTAACCGAAATTGCTCCATTTTTTGGACCTTTTAAAATTGGGGCTGTTGGTTTTTCTGGTGCAATCCCAATGTTTAAAATAAATATGTCTGAACTTTCTCTGCTAAGCGAACCGCTTCCCCCACCTTCTGCAACATCACGATCATAATCCCACATTTTTGCTTTCCAATAAATTCTCTTATAATTCAACAAACCTTCTACCTGAAAATAATTTGGAGGAAGGTCTACGGTAATCGTATCTTTTTCAAAATCCAATCCAGTTCTATCCTTTCCGTATGTCTTTAATCCGGGAGAATCAAAAGTTGAAACACTATCAAATAATAACTCAACAGTTCTAATATTATAATTCTCTTTATTAAATGGATCCGGGTCGCTGTTGTTTTTCCAACTAAAAGGAATTTGATTTTGGGTATAACTATTATTCAAAGGAGAAATAAGATCAAATTCATTAGGCGGATCATTTTTTCGGTCAAGACAAAATCCGAATATCGTTCCTAGATCACTTGTATCAATATCATCAGTTGCAAGCGGCCGAAAGTAGATTCCGAAATTTTCATATTTATTTTGAAAATTAATTGTGTCAGTTATGTCACCGCCTTCATTAAAAGCATACCGTGCAATCCAAACCGTATCAATTGCGTATAAATTATTCGGAACAGAATCCTTCCTTCCGGTTAAGCTGTCCGTATAAAAAACGGCGCCGTATCGTAAAGTATCCATTTCAAAATCGCCGCCATAACAGCCTCTACTATCACAGCCTTTGGAAAAACTATAAATTAATTTTGAGGATGTATCAGTTGGACATAAATGCGTTGCACCATTCCAGAAATACCACAAATTTTGATTTGAGGTAAAAATCTTAGGAATCGTTGGTGGAGCTGGTCTTCCATTTCTATAGAAAAATTGTTGCAGCCATCTTGAAGTATCTGTTTGATTTACTGCTCTCAATCTCATAAAATAAACCGTGCTGTCATGAAGTTCCTCAGCCGGAATTATATATTTTGTACTATTTATAACTGTAAATATTTTTGAATATACTTTGTTAGCTTTTTGTAAATCGTTATTTGAAACAGATATTTGCGAAGAAGAAATATTATTATTTACTATTGGATCACCAACTCCCTGCAAATTTGTCCATACTTCCATTTGATACTCAGTTGGTGTTCCACTATCTAAAATCCATGTTGCTTTAATAATTGAATTACTATGTAATCTATAAGGAGTTGTGGAATTATTTATTAGCAAATTACTAATATTTAAAAGAACTTGGCGCTTGAGATTCTGTTAAATCAATAAATCCCCAACGTGTAAATTGAGGAACATTTATTGTGACTCTTCCTGTCTGCTGATTTACTGAAACAGCATCTACTAAATTTATTCCATAAGGATTATCAATTGTATAGAAAGTTGCTTTAAAAGCTTTGTCATACGAAGAAACTGCGACAGCTAATTCAACTGTAAACGGCCCAACTGCAATAGCTTTTCTTGAAGGTATCTCAACCGAATCCGAAAGTAATTGATAAACATAATGGTTTGATAATGTATCTTGATACTTAAAAACATTTACACTTTGAGGAAGATTATTTGAGACAACATCTTTTTCCGGTAAAGCTATGTTCATCCAATAATTTACTGTATCTCTAATACTATTTGCAATCGAAGCTTCATCTTGGTTTGAACTTGACTTGTAATTGATATAAGCTAACCCATAAAAAGAAGGTGGATAACCGCTTAATTCTTTTATATTATGTGCAATATTAATAAATCTGCCCTGGCCATAAGTTTTTACTACACTTTGATTATCATTTGCTACTGACGCCCAAGTACTATTTGTTTGAGCATTCCCGTTTTCATCATAGTTACAGGAGTATTCGACATTTCCTCTTACTGCAACAACAGTCCCGCCATTATTCATAAAAGTTAAAAGCTGTGTTCGTTGATTATCTGTTAAATAAAAAACCTCCGGAAGAAAAATCACTTTAAATTGAGACAAATCATTTTGCGTGATATCATCAGCTAAACCCAACCTGTTTGATTTGAAAAAAATTACTTTAAAGCTTCTATTAATATCTTGAAGTAAAGAAACCAATCCTTCAAGGCTTCTTTCATCAACTAAAGTTTGCGCATGAGACATTACAACACCAATTTCTCCTGCTGAAGAAACAGAATTTAGAATATCTCTATTAACCTGAGCTAAAAAATATACCGGATATGTTTGGTCAGAAGGATAAAAAAACTGAGGCAATCCTCCGCTTGCATAAAGTGTAGCAATTAATTGTTTGTTTGCTTCATTCTGAATATCTAATGGGTAACTATCTGTTGGATTTGCCAATGGAATATCTTCGAGCGTTGGGCCGGACCAATCAATAAATCTTTTTCCAAATGCTTCAAATATTTTAGACTTTGCTGCTAATGTTCCCGTATAAGGAAATAAATTTCCCCACTGGAAAAATTCGCCAATTCCAAAATCATTTGCAAAATAAACAAATCCTTTACGTTCACCGATTGCACTTCCGGCATTTAATGCTATTGTGTAATCCTTTCCTTTTGATTGAGCATACTGGCGACAACTGTCTTTTACAATTTCCCAGGATTTTAATGAATTAACAGCTTTAAAATCATACCAGTGCTGAATTAAATCTTTAATGTTTTGTGGATCCGAATCATTATTAAATACATTATTGTCATTTTTACCTTTACTTAACAAATAATCACGAAAATTCATTGCTGAAGGATTCCAATCACCAGTTGAAATTAGGTTATCATTTATGTATTGAGTAAAAGCTGCTACATCGTCATCATCAAAAGAATCAAAGCTTACTGCCGCACCATCATGTTGGGAGCCATCCGCTCCAGCATCAATTGCTCTTTTAATACAACTAATTAAAAAATTTCTCCATTCAGGCCTATTAATACTTCTTGCAACGCTGCCTCCAATTTCTATAATGTTTCCTTCTAAACTTATTTGTGCTCCAAAATTTGGATCTGTAATTCCTTGGTTATCATTAATTATTGAATCAACATTTCCTTCCAAAATAGTTCCGTCAAGATTTACCCAATACTTTTTTCCCTGTGCATGTACAGCTTCAATTAAAGGCTTTGCTTTTTCAACATCACTTTTAACATGAAACATATATTCTACTCCGCCTAAATGTGCTTGAACACTTGGCATTATTGGTCCTGGAATTCCCGCATAAACAGTCCCTGGGAAGTGAACATCCTGCAACCAAGTAGCATCCGGGAAAAGAGTTGGTTGTTGAGCTTTTAAATTTCCATTAAGAAGTAAGTAAATCGTGATAATAAATAATATTTGAGTTTTTATAAACGAATTAAAAGATTTTATATAACGAAAGCTTGAATAAACCATTTCGACCTCGAATTACGAAAGTTGATTTTATTTAAATAATTAAATTTTCTGATATTAATCACTTTACGTAATTATCGGAATTTAATTTTTCATCTTTAGCAAATAGGAATATTAATTTGATTGCTGTATATATGAAAATTAAATTATTGCTCTCGCCTTTTTATAATTCCTTTTCTTTATTTAATAATGCACATCTTTCTTGTTTTTGAATAATTCCCTGCAACTAGCTGGTAGATATAAACTCCGCTCGATATTTTGTGTGCATTAAAATGTACTTTGTAATTTCCGGCTGCTTTATTTCCATTTTCAAGAGTTACGACTTCATTTCCCAATACATCATAAACTTTTAATGATACAAAACTCTGTTTTATAATTTGATATTTAATTGTTGTTGCGGGATTAAACGGATTGGGATAGTTTTGTTCTAAACTAAATTCTTGTGGCACCGAATTATTATCGTCGGAAATCCCGACAGGTGTCTCATTCTCCCACCATACCAATTTGCCTGATGATCCGGCTGCAACTACATCCAAGTCTTCATCTCCATCCATATCCAGTACCTCTACATCTTCCCCTCCTTCAAAATCATCCGTCAATAGTATTTTTGTCCAGCTGAAATCAGAATTTTGATAAATGCCCACCTCTCCAGGAACTTTCCCCACCGCAACAATATCAATATCTCCATCCCTATCTAAATCACCTGCTCCAACGCCTGCTGCAGTCGGAAGCTGAGTTGTCAGTATATGTTTTGTCCATAAGTTATTCTGAAGATTGTTGCATATCCAGTATGCCACCTGGTTTGATGACCAGGCATTTCCGATGACGTCGTATAATCCATCCTGGTTTACATCGATAACACACAAGTAGTTTGAACCGACGAATTTTGATGCAATTTTGTGGTATGTCCAAGTGATCGGATTGCTGCCTGAGCTTTCCCACCAGGAAATCAAGCCTGCATCAGAGGCAGTTCCAAGAATATCAAAATCATTATCCTTATCCAGATCAATAACTTTAACACCTAAAGCCCCGCTAAAAGTATTGGTTAATGTTGAACTTTGCCAGTTGCTTGTTGGATTACCGTCATTCCAGAAAATGACAATACTACTCAGCCCGTAAGAAGCTGCTGCAATATCTATATCCCCATCGTTATCTATGTCTGCACATTCAGCATAGTGAGCTTTGGTGAAATTTGATTTGATGATATACCCAGTCCACCCCTGCGTGGGATCTCCGCTGTTCTTCCACCATGCAACCTGATTTAATTGCCAAGATGTTGCAACAATATCAGGATAATTATCATTATCAATATATGCAGCATCAACTGACATAACATGAATAAAGGTTGAGTCAACCATAAATCTTTCGAAAGTATTGTTACCGTTATTTCTCCACCAGGCAACACCCTTACTTGCTGTTGTTAGTGTAATCTCAGAACCTCCCACGATATCAAGATCACCATCATTGTCTAGATCAATAATCTTTACAGTTTTAATTCCATCAAAGCTAGTTTCAATATCGTGTCGTTCATAGACAATGGTTTGTGCTTGAACTAGGTTAAAGCGGGTAATGAAAATTATTGTTGTTAATAGTTTCTCAGTAATGTTTTTCATAAATAACACTACTCACTTAAAATTTTACTAATGCAAGTAATAAGGAATTATAAAACAAAGATGTTTATTGTGGGCGTGCACTTAGTATATAATATAATAGGATTCCAAATTCTGTATCTGTAACATTATTATTAATATCACTATTTACTCGATGAACAATTACAAGATTGTAATCCGGAATAACAATACAAAACTGACCGTATGCTCCTTCTGCAGAAAACGAACCATCAGGTAAATTAATAGGTGTTATATTATCATTGCCTAAGTTATCATTTCCATGAATAGTAACCCACCACATATATCCATATCCTCCACGAGCACCTAAATCAGAATATGATGTTGTACTTTCGTCTATCCAGTTTTCAGGAATAATTCTTTTTCCATTCCAAGCACCTCTTCTTAGAAAGAGCAGACCAAATCTTGCCATATCTCTTGCAGTAATTCTAAACGGGTAAGCAGGATGTATTGAAACAGGTTCATACTGGTAAAAACCGTCATCCGGCTGGTAATCTTCACAGCCAATAGGATCAAGGATCGTGGTCTTCAGATCAACGAAAAAATCTTTTCCGGTTTCCCGTTTGAATATTGTACCCAAGGTATTAAAGTCCCAATTATTATAACACCAAAAGGTTCCGGGAAGATGACTGTTCCTTTCAGGTTTTGCATTTCTCATATCTTGTGTTTCTGCTGCTGCATTATGATATACACCAGATCTAGCCTGTAATAACATTTTAACTGTCGCTTGTTTTTCCTGATCGGATAAACTTGGATTTATATCATCAATGCCCAAATCTTTCATAGTATTATTTAAATCAATCAATCCACCATCAACATAAATTCCAAACAATGCACTCATAAAACTCTTTCTGCATGAATGAGTCCATATCTTCTTTGTTATGTCTCCCCAATAGTAAAGAACCTTGCCCTGATAAATAATCATTACCGATTCGGTTTGTATTTTTTTTGAATATTCATAAGCCTGGTTTAACTTTTCAAGTGACCAGCCTACTGTTGAGGGGTCATCGATTTGTTCCCAGGTTGTGTTTGTTAGAGGTGGAGGGATATAAAAATTCTCTTCAGGATTTGTACTATTATTTTTGCAGCTTGTTATTCCCAAAATAAATAATAAAATAAAAAGCTTATAAAAGATTTTTTGCTTCATATATATTTTTTCTTTATAAGGAAAAATAAAACCCTTATAATTAGGTAATTACACAAATAAATGTTTTAAATGACTTTGATCATTCCCTAAGATTCAGATCATAATTTCTAAATACCTATTGGAAAAATGACGCCTATTAAAATTTGTATTCCACGGATTTTAAACTTATTAGTGTCATCAAATGTGCTCTGGATAGTTAATCCGCCGGCTTCAGCCTGGAATATTCCATTTTTGTGCTGATCCATTAATCCTAAATAATATTTTCCTTCAACTATTATTGAAAGAATATTAAATGGAATTTCTGCACCTGCACCAAATCCAACACCAAAATCAAAATCCTCTGTCACATTTTTTAAATCAGCAGTTAAATGTAAACCAGCATATTCGCCTTCCATTTTAAAATTTAACCTGTACCCCAAGGATGGACCTGCATATAAATATGGTTTAATAACTTCTGAAATTGGAAATGAATACTTTAGAAAAATCGGAACACTTAAATAAGATCCTTTTATTTTCAATTCCGGTTGATCATCTGTTTGTTCTTTAATCCCTCCGTTTTGAATATACATTGGGGTTGTAATGAGTGAAACTTGATCAAGTATTGAATATTCTATTATTCCCCCAAAGCCAAATAATGTTCTACTCCTAACTCCAGTGTCTGTTTTCAAGTCAGCAAAATTTACTCCGCCAATAGCACCCACTTTCCATTGAGCTTTTGTTGAATGAATTGTTAGTAAAGTTATCAGAATAATAATTGCGTATTTAATCTTTTTCATAAAAGTCTCCTTTTGGTTTCTGTTTATTGTTGGTAGTAAAAATTAATATTGTGAACTGCGCTTTAAGATTGTTTACAAATTTTGTAGCAGTATAATTCCCTTTTTAATTGAAAAACTGCTTACGCTCAATCGATCAAATTGAATTACCCTTTTCATACTCACCTTCTGCTTAAAATTTGTTAGTTGATATTATAAATTATCTTGAGAGCAGACTCTTTATGAATAAATAAAGATCGCTATTCATTATCATTTATTAACTGAAACGTAAATTCAAGATCCGGATCATTATTTTTTAAGAGATCTTCATAAGTATATTTAACTTGATAATCCGGTTTTAATGGGGAAAGCTTATCCCATTCGTTTACATTTGTAATAACTTCTATGGTTGGTTGTACTAACTTGATTTTTGTGTTCGGTAAGATTAAATCTTTAGTCCCCGCATTACAATAAAATGTTGCCCCGGTTTCTCTGCCAACCAGCTTTGCCCAATCGTGAAATTTTACAATGGATAAAAAATGTGCTGCTGTTGATTTGCAAGTACCATCCATCAATATGAATACATTTCCCTTGAAATGCTCAGGATCTACTGTTTTTTTAGAAAATAACTCAGGATAAACTTTTTTTAATTCTTCTGGAGATTTGAAATAAATAAAATCACCCTGGGCTATTTTTGTAAGCAAGTAAAAACCCAGTCTTGGATCACCACCAGAATTTCCGCGTAAATCTATTATAAGATTATCAATTTCTTGTTTATGAATTTTATTAAACATGCTATCAATTGAATGATAAAATATATCGAAATCTTTATAATAGAATTGAGTAACTTTTATTATTGCGATTTTCTTATCTTTTAATTTTAATGTAACCGGGAAACTATTAGGAATCTTATCAGGGTGATTTGCGTAATATTCTTTTGGGAAATGGCCAAATTTCAATCCTTCTAATTCTATTGTACCCGATTCACCAGTTTGGGGACTCTTATATTCAATCTTATAATGATCTGCTGCTTCAATATGGTTTATATAAAGAATAGGAAAATTCTGTTCTATAACAGCTATTTTAGAGGAGAGATTTCTACCATCAACAGGAAGACCATTGATTATCTCAGCTAATATTTCATCAATCTTTCTTCCATTAATCGAAAGAAGTTCAACTCCCGGTTTGTCTTTTAATTTATCAATATAATTTTCCCCCATATATACTTTACCTTCAATTATTTTAATAAAGAAAGGAACAAATCTTACTTTATCAATATATTGAGAAATTTCTGCAGACGGGCCAACTCCCAAATGTCCGCAGCCAATCCTTTCCGTCAATACAGTTATTATTCTGAGAAATTCCATTTGAGTAAATTTTCTATTAAGTTTTTTTCTGGTGGCAGAAATAAGAGTCTCAAATTCTTTTTTATTAATGAAAGTATATAGATTAGGCTGGTTTTCTTTTATGCTTTTAATGAAAAAGTCATAGTCTTCTAATATTTTATCATTCTCATATTTAAATGTCAACAAATTGATTTTGGGGGGAGATTTTATATCAGAAAAGTCACCGGTAGATGGTTTATCTACTTTAACAAAGTGGACTTTTGCTTGATTTCCGTTTGGAAAAAATATAATACCTTTCAGGGTATCTTCATTTCTTTTAAACTTATATAAACCATTAACCGATTTGATCTTAAATGAATAGAAGCCATCTATAAATTCTATCGATTCAATTTGATCATTGCTTTGTCTTACCCCGTCTTTAAATAATTGAATAAAGTTATTTACATCAGCCTTTTTAGAATTTATGTAGAGTACAAGTATATATTCTTTGCCAAGTGGTAATTGACCTTCCCAAAATCCATTAAGGGCTGGATCCAAAGTGTTTTTCACACCATTTCCGAAGCTGGGAAATAATATTATTACTTCCAGAATAAGTATTGATAAAAAATATCTAAAAGCTTTCATTTTATTCTCTCTTTTATATTATTTCAGGTTTTGTAATCAACGATTTGATTGGAAAATATTTCATCAAAAAAATGGATTGTATTCGTCCCACTATTCATATAATTAAATTTAAAAACGGGTCTTTTTGCATTAAATAAAGATAGATTTTTTACAGCTTCGCTACAGTCGGTACCAGGCCGCTTAAACAGTACAATTCTTTATTTATTGTTATCACTTACGATATATTTTTAAATGAAATAGAATCAGTAAATGCAGTTACACATGCAAAACAATTAAGCCCATCTATTCGTATTCTTATTTTTTTATTTTCACAATTGTCAATTAAATATCCTTCTAATCCTTTTAGTATGCCGTCTCTTATTTCCACTTTAATACCGGCAGGCAGGTTTTCAAATTCAATATCAATCTTTCCTTGATATGAGCATAGCTGTTTTATTCTTTCTATTTCTTTTTCACTTAATACAGCTAACTGAGAACCAAAACTGACATAATGTAAAATTCCATTTATATTAAAGACTAAATCCTTTTTCTTTAAGTTTGTTTTAATAAATATGTAGGATTTAAAGAGCGGGGTTTCAATCCAAACTTTGCGGTCATTCCATTGCCTTAATTCCTTTTGTAACGGCAGGTAAGAATGGAAACCAAGCTCTATTAATTTCCTGGTGATCATTTTTTCAAAATTAGGGCGGGTATAAAGAACAAACCATCTTTCCTGGTCAACAAACTTTTTAAGCAAATCTATTTTATCTATCATTGTATACATTTTTATAATTTATATTTTAAAAAGCTCCGAGTCTCCGGCATAAAGAAAATGTATGTTGCTCTAAATATTATGAGATACTTGTTATTCAGCTTGTAGTTTTTATAGTTTCATTTAGTAATGAGTTAATAATCTTTTGCAGTTCCATTTTTGATATCACCCCGGTTTTACAAATAACATCGCCCTTGCTAAATAATAGAATTGTTGTACTGTTTTCAATTTTATATAGTTCCGAAATAACTAAGTTTTGATCCATACTATATTTATACACTTTAATTTTACCAGCATAGTCGAAAGCTATTCTCTCTAAAATTGGTTTCATTATTTGAGCTGTACCCCAGCAGCTTTTTTCAAAAACAACGATTACCGGTAAAGAATTTTCTATTACTTGTTTCTGAAAAGTATTATCATTCACCAATATGATTGGAGAATAATTGTTCATTTGGAGACATCAATAATTTATTTGTTAATTAGGGAAAGACAAAAGACAGGCCAATCGAGAAAAATCTATTGATCTACCAATAATATTTTGAATTTGGAGATAAAATTAAATATTTGCGGGTTTATATTATTTTTTAGATGGCTTAGCGATTCCCTACATATTGTGAATTCACAATATATTGTGAATTTTATTTACGATGGATATTAAGTTTCTTCATCCGATATTCAATGTAGATGGAACAAGGCCTAATATCTTTGCAGCACCATTAGGCCCGCTAACGCGCCAGTTAGTTGATTCAAGTATTTCTATAATATACTTTCTTTCAATTTCATCAAGAGGCTGGTAGTTTCCGGAATTTCCATTTTCTTTATTTTTTAAGAATGAATCTTCAATCTTAAAATTATTTCCCGGACAAATTATTATTGCTCTTTCAATAACGTTTTCAAGCTCACGTACATTTCCCGGCCAATCATATTCAATTAATTTTTTCATAAGTTTTGGAGAAATTGATTCAATCTTCTTTCCTATTTTTTTTGCATGCTTATTAACAAAGTGATTCACCAATACTGGAATGTCTTCTCTTCTTTCGCGAAGAGGTGGAATTTGAATAGGAAAAACATTAAGCCTGTAATAAAGATCTTCACGAAAAGTTCCTTGCTTTAGGGCAAGTTCCAAATCTCTATTTGTAGCAGCAATCACTCTAACATCAACTTTAATCGGATTTGTTCCTCCTACTCTTTCAAACTCATTCTCCTGCAGAACTCTTAACAATTTTGCCTGAAGCTCCAGAGGCAGTTCTCCAATCTCATCAAGGAATATTGTTCCACCATTAGCTAATTCAAATCTCCCTATCTTTTTAGCATAAGCTCCTGTAAATGCTCCTTTCTCATGGCCAAACAATTCGCTTTCAATTAAGTTCGCCGGAAGTGCAGCGCAGTTTACTTTAATAAGCGGTTTATTTTTTCTATTACTTAAACTATGAATTGCACGTGCCAGCAATTCTTTACCTGTCCCCGACTCACCTAATATAAGCACAATAGCATCTGTGCTGGATACTTGTTCTACTTTGTATAATATTTTTTTAAATGATTCACTTGTACTGATAATACTTTCAAAATTATGAGTTAGTTTAATTTCATCTTGTAAATAAATATTCTCTGCTTCAAGTTCATTTTTTAATTTTTCTACTTGTGAAAGAGCATCTTGAATTTTTTGTGCTGCTTCTGTTCTTTCTTTTACCTGTATTTCCAAAGTTCGTTTCTTTTCCTCCATTTTTCTTATTCTATACTTATAAAGAAAGAAAAGAAAAGCAATTAAAATAAAAGTTGATAGCGCCTTGAACCACAAAGTCTGCCAGAATGGAGGATCAATTATTATCTTAATTAAAGCTCCTTCATTATTCCATACATTGTTGTTATTAGCTGCTTTTACTTTGAAGAAATATTCACCTGGGGGAATTTGAGAATAATTTGCAAAACGTCGTGAACTTACATAGCTCCAGCTTGTATCAATTCCTTCCATCTTATAAGCATATTTATTATTAGCCGGATTAACATAATCCAAGGCAGAAAATTCAAATGAAATAACATTTTCATTATGATTTAGTTCGATTGAACCGTAATCATTTTTTAATTGTAAAGATGCGGTATTTTCATTCCTTTGAACGCGGTTAAATATTGAATTATTATATAACCGTATCTCTGTTATTACAACAGGTGGAGGCCGTTTATTTTTTTGAACAAGGTCAGGATGGACTATATCAAATCCCTTAGTTCCTCCAAAATATAAATCTCCCGATTTACTTTTAAAATTAGCACCGCCGTTAAATTCACTATTTTGTAAACCATCAGATTTAGAAAAACTAATAGACTCAAAAGTTTCCGGATCAAATCTGCATAATCCAGAGATTGTGCTTATCCATAAATATCCCAAATTATCTTCTAATAATCCTAAAATAGCATTGCTTGGTAATCCGTCTTTGGTACCGAATTTAGTAAATGTAGTTGAATCATTATTTAACAAATGTAAACCGCTGCTGACTGTTCCAACCCAAAGCCTGCCTTTCTTATCCTCCAGTATTGTTCTTACGAATTCCGCACTGAGACTATTTGGGATTTTAGAATCAGGTGTAAAATGGCTGAGTCCGGTTATTTCATTTTCATTATTGCCCAACTTAACTTCAAACATCCCTTGGCTTCTTGTTCCAATCCAAATGATATTTGGATTGCTTGGAGATTTATAAATTTCATATACTATGCTTTCAGGAGGTTTAATTTTAGATTGAGGAGTAAACTTCAAATCATAAAATTTTTTATTTTCTTTATTGAACCTTTTGACGCCATATTTTGTTGCTAACCATAAATAGCCCCATTTATCTTCAATCATTTTTAATACTGCGTTATCATACAAATCTGGGTTGTTGTTTGCATAATACCAATATTGATGAAAGCTGTAATCATTTCTCTTTTCGTTTTTTTCTTTCATTTCAAATAAGCCTCTCCATAAAGTACCAATCCATAATGTACCGGAACTGTCCTGGTAAATTGATTTAACCCCAAGATCATGAGGCCTGTAAGATATGTAATGTTCAAGATTGAACTTTTCTGTTTTTTCTTTTATAGGATCAAATAATTCCAGGTTTAAACTTTTTCCGATCCAGATTTTTCCATCTTTATCTTCAAGAAAAGTTAAGACTAGATTCTCATCTTTACTTTGTTTAATTGTGTTCTCAAAACTGTCAAAATAACTATTAGTTGGTGAGTATTTAAGTAAATCTGATTTAGTTCCAATCCACAAAACTTTAGAATAGTCTGCTTTAATTGAGTAAACTGTACTGGTTTGCAAATCATTTTTATTCAACCTGTCAAATATCTTTGATAACTGCAAATTTTTCTCATTCCACAAATACAAACCACCAGCATATGTACCAAGCCAGAGGTTATCCGAATTATCTTGATAAGCCGAAATGACAGTATTAGGAATAAATAATTTTCTATTCTGAATAAAAAAATCAATTAAATAATATGAATTATTTAAATCTTCAAAAACAGAAAATAATCCTGCAGTGGACCCAACTACCAGTCTTCCCGATTTACTTTCACAAATTGTCCAAATTTGTGCTTCAACAGTTTTATTTTCATTATAAATATTTGTAATCTTTTTAAAGATGCCTTTTTTTGAATCAGCTAAAAGATTCAGTCCCTTATCTGTACCTACCCAAATCCTTCCTTTACTGTCCTCGAAAATGCATCTTGCAAGGTTACTACTCAATGAATAAAAATTATTGCTATCATGCCGGTAATTTGTGATTGTTACATCATCTGTTTTATCATTGTTAACTTCTAATCTATATAACCCTCTTGACGGCGTTCCCGCCCATATTACTCCATTCTTGTCAACATAGACGGATGAGACAACGGACATGTCCGTTGAATCCTGCAAATATCTTGTAAAAGTTTCGTGGTTATAATTAAATCTATTTAATCCATTCTCTGTTGAGACCCATAAATCCCCATTTTTATCTTCAGCTATTGATAAAACAAAATTGCTGCTGATGCTGGTTGAGTCTGTAGTACTGTTAACATAACTTTTAAAAGTATATCCATCATATCTATTTAAACCAAATTGAGTAGCTAACCATAAAAAGCCATGGCTGTCCTGAAAGATGGAGTAAATTGTTCCCTGGGAAAGTCCCTCATCTACACCAAAATATTGAAAACGCAAAAATTCCTTTTGCAAATCATTTTCTTGTGCAGATAAATTTATTGAACTGAAAAAAATTAATGATAGGATAAAAATTAATTGCTGGAATTTAATTTTATAATTACTGTTCAATGAGAATGGAAAAATGATTCTCATAGTAATTTCCCTGTCCCTTAACTTATATTATAACCCTTTGAGCTTAGGATATTGCCAAACTGAATTTACTTAAAATTAAATGAAAAATTCTTAGTTGTAAAGGAATAATTATAGTGGAATATATTCCTACATAAAATTGTATTATCATTAATAAAATTTCAATCAGGATTACTCCCCTAAATATATATCCATTAACTACTATTTAATTCAATCCTTCAGGTATTCCAATTTACTATTTAATCTTACTAGTATCACTCGCAAGCTTGTTCAAAGCATCCTGCAATTTTTCTAATTCATTTGCAGCGTCCGGAAATTTCTTTTGCCCGGAATATTTTAAATAATTATTAAAGGCTTCGTTGGCTTGTTTTATCAACCCTTTGTATGGAGTATTGTTTTCCTGCATTGAAGTTGGTGTTGAACCAGTTTGTGAAACTGTATTCGTTGTAGCAACAGAAGCATTAAAAAATTTTTCTAATGCTTTATCAAATGAATCACCATAGCTCATATCATCTCCATGCATCACCACAACTAATCTTAGTTCAGGATAAGCTGCAGTTTCTGCTTGAAGATAAATTGGTTCAACATAAAACAAAGTATTTGCAACCGGGATTGCAAGTACATTTCCTCTTATAACATTTGAACCCCTTTGATCCCATAAAGTAAGCTGTCCCGATAAAAAGCTGTCCTGGTCGATTTTCGTTTCTACCTGCTGCGGGCCGGTAATCATCTTTCCTTTAGGAAATTGATATGTAATTAATTTGCCGTAATTATCAGGGTCGCACATGCCGGCAATCCAGCCGATAAGTACCTGCCTATTCTTTGGAGTAAATGGAAGTATAAGAGAAAACCTTGGTTTATCTGATCCAGGCAATTGCCATACAATATAATAAGGTTCAACCGGTTGAATGTTATTATAATATTTTTCCGTGGCTCTTACCCAAAGATCCTCCTGGTTATAAAAAACTGTTGGATCTGTCATGTGATATTTCTCGTAAACCAAACCTTGAGTTAACAGCATATCCTGCGGATAACGGATATGTGAAATCAATCCTTTGGTCATTTCAGAAATCGGCTTGAACAATTTGGGATATATTTTACTCCAGACTTTTATAATAGGATCAGTTTTATCGATTATATAAAAATCTACCGAACCATCGAATGCATTAACTACAACTTTGACAGAATTCCTGATATAATTTGCGCCATGAAAAATTTCACTTACACTGCCAGATAAATTTCTTTCATAGTTTCCTTGTTTATAACCAATTGCTTCATCAGAACTAAAAGGCTCGCTGTAAGGATAATAATCGGAAGTTGTATAAGCATCAATTATCCAGTAAAGTTTTCCTTTATCTAAAACAATGTAAGGATTGTTATCAAATTTTAGGAATGGTGCCAAAAGTTTTACACGTTCTTCTATTTGACGATGAAACATTATACGGCTGCTGTCTGTCGGATAATCCGAAAATAATAATCGGGTTCCATCATATTTCCAGCTAAATAAAAATTTTCTCCATAAACTATTAATTACTACTCCGCCTTTACCATTATATCTTGTATAAACATTTTCATTACCGTTTGGATAATCAAATTCTTTTTGTTTAGTGTTAACTACAGCAGGAGTATTTGTCAACTCACCGTAATAAATACGCGGCTGTGTTACTTTAAGAGATGAATCTTCACTCACTGTTGGAATATCCTTTATTAATAAATGCGGGAGACCTTGAGTTGTAAATTCATTTACGGTCGCCATAGTAATACCGTAGCCATGTGTGTATTGAAAACGCTTATTAACAAAAGTCTGGCTTTGTGCAGGTAGATTATTAATATTCATTTCCCTCGCCGATACCATAACTTGCCTGAAGCTGCCGTCAACATTATATCTATCTAAATTTACACTTGAAAACTGGTAATAAAGCCTCAACTCCTGGAACTGGCGGTAAGTTGCATCCAAAGCGCGCCAATCCCACAGCCTAATATTGTTAAAGATGCCCGGATTATTTTTAACCGTATTCATAGTAAATTTACCGTTCTCCGGGAATTCCTTATTTTCTACTTTATCCAATCCAAACCCATGCTGGGTGAATTTTATATTGTTCATTATATATGGGCGTTCATACGTAATTTCATTAGGCTTTACCATAAAAGTTTCAAACAAACCGGGGATTGCTGTAAGGCCGAGAAACCAAATCAAAATCATTCCCGCTGCCACACTTGACAAAATATATATTGGTGCAGTCGAAGATGTCACTCTAAACTTACTAAACAAATTCTGATACTTATTTCTTAGAGCAGGAATAAAAAGTGTTATACTAACCAATATCATTAATACTATAATAATATTATAGGTAGGAACAATTATAGTAGTATCCGTCCATCCCGGCCCATATACCACGCCACTGCCGGAATACATCAAATGAAACTTGTCTAAATATTTTCCAAAGGCAAGCACTAAAAGAAATATTGCCGCATTCATGTAAAGAGATTTATGAAGCTTTTGGGTAGTTTCAGAGGCTGAAGGTGGGATATAAAAGTAAAGCCCTTGCGGATTTATTCCTACGAAAGTTACAACAAATGAAGCCGCTATTCCAATGAAAGAAAGTGAAAACAATAATATATATATGGTATCAAGGAAAGGTAAAGTAAAAAGATAATAATCAATGCTCTTTCCAAAAACCGGGTCAGTTAAAGATACTGATACTTTATCGAAAAATTTTAGGATTACATCCCAGTTGGAATATCCCCAAACAGCACCGACAAAAACCGCTATTAAAACTGTAATCCATCTTGCATACTTAACTGATTTTGGAAATGGAAAGGTTAATAAATACATCACTCCAAAAGCTATTACAGCACCAACTGCCCCCAGCACAATGCTGTAAACAATTTCCAGCCAGAACCGACTGCTGAATCCAAAAGTTTGAAACCACAATGCTTCTCCCCAAAAATCCATGAACCAGAAAAAACCTAATGATAATAATCCGGCGAGAATCCCCAAAGCAATAATTAATTTGTTTTTCTTTTTTATACCATTTAAGAGAATTAAAAATGAAATTGCTAATAATACTAATAAAATTCCCGTGTACATTTTAATTTCCTTTTAAAGAACTATTCAAAAATAACTGAAAATTGTTCAGATGATTTTTAAACGTAATCAATCTTAGACTATAATACCAATTCAAAAAAATCTTTTTTAGTTAATGAGCTGAGAGTATTTTTATTAACAGGGATATATTTGATTTGTTTATATATGCTTAAATACTTTATTATTTTAAAACTAAAAAATCTCTGTAAGTAATAATACCAACAGAGATTTTTTACTCCAGTAGATACGATAATACGAACATTACAACTGATGATATTCTTATTAAATAGTCATTAACTCTTTATTAGAGTTAATAATTAAATAAATAGCAAAATTATTATATCTTCTAAATATTTAAACCATTTATTCAGTCAATGTGCGACTCTTTCCAATCCGGTGGCCAATTAAACCATAAAATCCAACATAAGAATAAGCAATTAATGGAACGATGTAAGAAATTTCCAAGCCGCCTAAATCAGCAATATGGCCCTGGAGCGGTGGTAAAAGTGCACCTCCGAAAATTGCCATTACTAATAAAGAAGATACCTGACTTTTTAATACTCCTGTTCCTTCTAGCGCGAGAGAGAACGTATTTGACCAACCAATTGATGAGAATAGTCCCACACCAACAACGCACCACATTGCAACGGTACCGCCTGCAATAATAGCTGTTGCTAATAATACAACGATTGTTCCCATAAAAATAGTTAAAGAACGTGCAGCGTTTGCTTTTCCAAACTGAAACATTATCCAGCAAAGGACTAAAAGAGGTAAATAGTCTTTAGATATTGCCCAGCCCCGCAGCGATAAAATTATTATGAATCCGGCAATTGGAATAGCCGCAAGAAGAACATTTTTATTTTTAGATTTCATTTCACTCAACTCTACGGCACCCATGAAACGCCCCATCAACATCCCACCCCAAAATAAAGCAACATATTTACTTGCCTCTACAGCACTTAATCCAGCTATACTTGGCTGACCAAGAAAATTTATAATTGAACTACCGACAGAAACTTCGCCACCGACATACATGAAGATTGCAATAATACCTAATACTACATGTGGAAATTTTAGCGCACTTGCACCTTTTTCTATTTTACCTTCACCAACATGAGGCAGATGAATAAAATAAAATATAACCGCAAGGATAATAAAGACTATACAAAATGCTAAATATGGGATCTTAACTGAATCGGCACCATGCATTCCAGCCTTGTTAAAATATTGAAAGATCAAGAAACCGCCAATTAGAGGTCCGATTGTCGTTCCAACTGAATTAAAACCTTGTGCAAGATTTAATCGGCTGGAAGCCGTACGTTCTGGACCCAATATAGTTACATACGGATTTGCAGCAATCTGCAGCATCGCGAATCCAAGTCCTACTACAAACAACGCAATTAAAAATAAGCCGTAAGAAGTAATACTGGCAGCAGGCCAAAAAAGTGCACTCCCCAAAGCTGATATCAAAAGACTGATAACTATACTGTTCTTGTAACCGATCTTGGCAATTGGGTCACCAGTGGTAATTGAAATTATAAAGTATATAAGTGAGCCTATAAAATATGCTCCAAAAAAAGCAAACTGAACAAGCATAGCCTGGAAATAATTTCAAAGTGAATGCATCTTTAAATCTTGGAATAAGAATATCATTCCATACAGTCATAAAACCCCACATAAAGAAAAGTGATGTCATTATAGCAAAAGGTCCTCTGTATGTATTTTTATTCTTTTCTTTTAAGTTATTAGAATTAGTTTCAGCAATTCCGTTTACGATTGCCATAAAAATTCCTTTCAATATTTAGTGAAATGAAATTAAACTCTTTTTCCCTCATCAAGCATTTTGAGTGCAAATGCATATGCACCAATGAAAATAGCCCTGCTTGCCCCCAATTTTGATATTCCTACTCCAATTCGCAGCTCTGGGTCGTATTTAATTTTTTTATTAGTATTATAAATAGTAATTTCTTTTTCAGAACCTTTAAGAAACTTATTAAACTGCTCTTGGTTTTCGAGATTATAAACATTTGCAACGAGTCGTTTAATTTTTTTTCCATCTGGCAAAACATAATAGCTATTCATTTCATCAACAAGATTTTGCAAAAAGACATCGGAAGCTCCTGCAAGGCCTCCTCCAATAACAACTAATCCATCTATTAAAGTAACTGCATTTGAAATTGCATCGCCTGCAACTTTTGCCAAACTATGAAATGCTTTCTTTGCTGCTAGTACATTTCCTGTCTGTTCACCTATTGCAATCTTGTACATTTCATAGGGAGTGGGTGCATTTTCAAGATCTAACCCGGTTTCTAAAGCATAAGCTTTTTTCAATCCATTAATACTAACATGTTCTTCTACGTTCACTGTGGGATTTAAGACATCTCTTAAAAGCCAAATTTCTCCTGCTATAGAATTATCTCCCAAAAATAAATTTCCATCTCTTGATATACCCGCACCAAAACCAGTTCCCAATGTAAGGCCCAACAGATTTTTGTACCTTTTATGACTGCCTGATTTCTCAAGAAGATTATTTACAAATGGCAAATACCCGGCTATTGCTTCACCATAAGTAAATAGATCTCCATCATTATTAATGAATACCGGGAGTTTAAACTTATCCTTTAATAAGGGCCCTAAGGCAACACCACCGCGGAATGCAGGAAGATTAGGAAGGTCTCCAATAATACCGTTCAGATAGTCTGCAGGCCCAGGGAATGCAAAGCTGATTGCTGAAGGTGGTTCGTATAGATTTTTTCTTAACTTCCTCAAATCCATTAATTATTGAAGAGATACATTTATCAAGGTTGTCGGCATTAGAAGGTAAAGTAATTTCACTGATTATTTGTTTCTGCCCTTGTAATGCAGTAAAAACAAGATTTGTACCACCTGCATCTAATGTCATTACTATACGTTTATCTTTATTATAATTCATTTATATTTTTAGCTTGAAATTAATTTTAATAAATATTTAATAATTGTTAACCGTAGATAAGAATGTTATTTGGTTAACACCAAACAATTTGATAATTCAAGACTGGTATTGATTTAGTCTCTAAAATATTTGCTCTTTCTTTTGCTATGGTACTCAGAAGATACGATAACACGCAAATTGAAATTATTAATTATTTGCAAGTATTTTCTGTTTTAATTTTTTTGCTTCTAAATTTTTCGGATCGATTTTTAAACTTTTGTTAATTGTATTAAGGGCATTATCAATATCTTTTATTTTAAAATAAGCTAAAGCAAGACCGTTAAGTGCTTGAGTGTCTTTCGAATTTATTATTTCTTTTTGACTTAAATAATGAATTGCATCTTTATATTCATTATTATACAAAGCTATTAATCCAATTCGTTTAGTAGTATAGTCTCCTGGATTTATTTTATTTTGATCATAAAAATATTTAACCGCGGTATTAATATCTTTCAGGCCTGGATATTGATAAATTAATTCATCCATGTATTTCAAGTATGCTTTGATATCATCTTTTCTTAAACTAGAAGTAGCTGCAGATATATGAGCTCCAGCCCAACTAATTTTATGCTCTAAATAATCTACTGCAATAGAATCGATGAAAGTTTTAGCTTTTAATAAGCTGTTTACAGATTGACTATTAACTTTCTCAGTAAATGGCCAGTCACTTTTAAGCAGAGCCACAACATAATCACCAATTGTAGAATCCAATTGAGTAAAAACAAAATCAGCTTTTGTAACACTATCCTGTATGCTATATGGAATTTGTGGTTTTTCATACATTGGGAGATATCCTGAATTATACATAGTCTCATAAAAAGCCTTACCCATCAATTCATATCCTTTTAAATTCGGATGTAAATGATCAACCATAAGATTATTACCTACAATTCCATCTTGGCTTGCTTTATTAAAAATTGAATCAATTGGAACAATCCTGTCTTTAAATTCCTTCCCTAAATCGACAATTAGATCATTCATTTTTTCAGGTGCTCTAAATCTTAAAGCATCTAAATCTTTAGCTAACTTAAATAAAGAATCAGCTTTATCTATAGCACCTTCTTTTAGCTCTATTTGAGCTTTTGAATATACCTTATCTGCGGTTTTATAATTGGGAGTAATAACCGATATAAATGGTTTTTGATCTTTTAAATTACTTGTTAACCTGCCTATTATTACTGGAACTTTTTTGTTTTTTGCTAAGGTTAAAATTTCAGTAAGATTTTGTTTAAACTGTTTGATTCCTTTTTCATAAACTTCAGAATTCAATAGTATATATTGATCCTTTGCCATCCTTGACATTAGTGTGCTGGATTGATCACTGTTACTCTCACTTTTAAATAAAGATAAAAACCAACTAATTGAATTTCTAATGAGCTGTGTTGTTTTAAACTTGTTTAAATACAATGATAATTTAATAGCCCATCGGGGGGCGTTATTTGATTCCAATGATCCAACTCCCAAAGCGCCATAATATTCATTGTGTCCAGCATAAATTAAAATTAAGTCCGGCTTCTGCTCTAATACTCCAGGCAATAAATCCAAAATTGTATATGACCCAACTGCTGTCATACTTATATTAACTACTTCTATCTTTGTTTGCGGATAAACAAGTTCTAATCTTTTTCTTATGTAACGAGAAAAGGACCCCATAGGCATATAAGGATAGCCTGCGGCGCTGCTGCCACCTAATACAAAAACTCTAAATGAATTTATTTTTTTTTGCTGATCAAATATATCTTCTGATGTTTTAGGAAGAGATTTTATATTATTAAAATATCTTTTGGCTATGTCCGGATTAATAACATATTCCCCATTTCCAGCATCTACCCATTGATGAGTGTCATATCCATAGTTAAAGAATTGCAGTGATAGTTCGAGGATAATAAAAAACAAGATAGGGATTAAAATCAATATTACAAAAAACCATTTGTTTTTATAATTATCCTTGTTCTTAATAATATTTTTTAATCTTGATTTGGAGTCACTAGCTTTCTTAGTTGTTTCATTAATTGGGATTTGTTTCTTCCCTACTAAATTTCTTTTCTTTCCTTTTTTAGATTTCTTCAATTATATCTCAATTAAAAGTAAGCTGGAATAATTAAAAATTAAATTTAATAATTATTTCTATTTTGATTTCAAGTAAGCAGCTAGCTTGAGGATTTAGAAAAAGAAATTAATTCTAGTCAAATATATTAAAGATTTTTTCCGACTCATAAATATTTTATGAATATAATTTTGATATGTAGTACTTCATAATTAGCAGACTTGAACAAGATAAAGGATCTATATAACTTGTCAGCCGGTTGAGAGAGAGAATAACCGGCTGACAATCTATAAGGAGACATTAATTAACACGTTTCAGTATTAACACAACATCTTATTTCATGAGAATCATTTTCTTTGTACTTCTGAATGACTGTGATTCAAGGCTGTAGAAGTAAATACCACTTGCAACTTGTTTACCTACTTCGTCAGTTCCATCCCATGTTGCTTTATAGTTTCCAACATTCATCTGCTGATCAACTAAGGTTTTAACCTTTTGTCCTAGAATATTATAAACAATCAATCTAACATTTGCCGATTTTGATACTGAGAAATTAATGTTAGTCGATGGGTTGAACGGATTTGGATAAGCATTGGATAATGTGAATTGAGTCGGTACAGTTTTGTTTTCAGTTTTTTCGACTCCAGTCAACCACTGAGCTTTTTGGCTTGGGAACCAGTTTAAATCTCCTAAAGCAAAGCCATCTGTTCCTGCAGTTTGCAGTCCAGAATTAGAGTAAGCTAAATCTTCAGTAAGCGGCCATGCTGGTGGATAATGAGTTGTACCATAAAACCACGGGGTATCTAATTTGTTAGTACTAATTTTTTGAACATAGTCAAGTAATAAACCAAGTTGAGCCTCTACATCTGAATTGAATCCAGGATCTTCTTCCATGTTATTTGCAACGGTAATATCAGAAACACCGGCTAATAAAGTATCTATGGTCCATTTTGTATAATCACTCATCCAGGTAGGCATAACAAGTTTTCTGGTTACATAAGCCTTAACTTCATCTGGAGCAAAATCAGGTACATCGATACTATCTTTGGTTGCTACAGTATCATTATAAGCATTATAAAAATCAACCATTTTTTGTGGGAATGAATATACGTTGTTTTGTATATCAAATACCCTCTTATCGGGAGTAAGCATATCTGCTGTTACACCGTGTGATGGGTCTTCATATGCTTCCGGTCCGGAAATCGTGCTTGCCCAAAGTTGAGACCAATAACTTACTGAGTCAGTTCCTCTAGCTCTAATTATGCTGCTTGATGCTGTGTCGGGATAATTTAAAAACCAACCATTAATTACGTGATCTGGATTTCCACCCATAGCATGAGCTGCATAGAATAGATTATTTCTCATGTGCAAATTTGGTGCTTGTCTAATTAAGAATGGATTAACCGTACCTAGCACCATAGAGTTGTGATCAAAGATCGCAAGCTTATCATAACCACGGATAGACCAGTTATACGAGTTGTTACAGAAGAAAGAATTATTGATCCATTTTGTAGTATCCATAGCAGTTCCACCATCAGATAAAAAGGCACCACCACCAAACCATGACGTTCCATGCATTGAATTTCTGAACATACAATCTTGAACGTTCATCTTTACCCACTGTGCGCTCAATTGAATAGCTGTGTGACTGAATCCATCGAAAATACAGCCCTTCAAATTAAATGTTAAACTGTCAGCATAGATTCTAATACCATCACTCCAACCAAGTTGATTATTGTCAGCTCTGAAAGAAAGGAAGTAAGTATTATTAATATTTACTTTACCACCCTTTCCAAGAAATTCAAAGAAATGGTCGATAGATGAGTTGTCTGAAAGAATAGCTGGAGCAAGAACAGGAGGCCTTAATCCGTCAATAGTATCATTAGCAACAATGTTTACGTTACCATTAATCTTCATTGCTTCAGTTACTTGATAGATTGCACCGTGTTTTAATCTATAAACACGATCTGGGTGAGCTCTAAAACCGCCGGCTAATGTATCGCCTCCGATTACTGCATTAATATTTCCTGGAGGAAGGACAGCAACATTAACCGTATCTGCTTGAGCTAGCACGGCTGAAGGAAGCAGAATAAAAGCTGTCAGCATGCAAGCTGCAAATAAATATAGCACTCTTTTCATATGGGATTCTCCTTATGTTTGTGAATGTTTATGTATATATGAGTTAATAAAATGAATCTGTTTAATTGAAAAATTCTTTAATTAAAAATCTATAATCTAAATCGTAATCCTAAATCACCTGTCATCCCGTAATGATCTTCTGATGCAGGAAAGCTTGTTTTCTGATTTATGTTAATATCTTTCTCATTGGTAAGGTTATTTAAATTGAAATAAAGTTGAATGCCATACCATGGAAGTACTTGCCTAACAGAAAGATCAAATCGTGTATACTTTGCAGAATTGACTCTGTTTTGCATCCAGAAATCAGGTTTCTTAAATACATTATCCTGATATAGCATAGAAATTCTTGCAGAGAAACCTTCGTAATCATATCCTAAAGACAAATTAAGTATATCGTTTGGCTGATCTAACAAACGTGTTGTGTAGGAAGTATCATTAACAATCTGCACTAAGAGACCATTTTCATCATATGTATTTATCAAAGTAGTTTTAGGATAACTTGCTTTAGAAAAAACATGAGTGTAATTGATATTAAATATTAATCCTGAAAATGGGTTGGGCAGGTACCAAAAATGTGTTTGCCATTCAGTTTCAAATCCCCAAACATCTATTGGAATAGGGTTATTTATATAACTGTTAAATTGATATAGCTGCTTTCTGCCCTGCGGTAAATCCGGATATGGAGAAAGATCTGTAACATAAGTTTGAGTAGCAAAAATTAAATTCTTTATCTTTTTCTTAAAACCATCAATAGTAAACAGCCCTATTTCATTTGTATAAACAGACATAACCAAATCAAAATTTTCGGAAGTTGCTGGTTTTAGATTATAATTATTATACGAAATGAATCCGGAGCCAACATAAAATCTAGGCGTTATTGCTGAATAATCAGGATAATTTAAAGTATTTGTATACGCAAATTGTAATTGAATCCAATCAACCGGCTTATATCTGAGGTGAACCATTGGAAGCAAAAAACCATGTGACTTAGTAATAGTTGTATCATGCCCTGTTATTCCTATAGTACCGGGAGCAGCTTCTCCTCTAAAAGCTTTGTAAGAAGTGGTAAGGTTTTGATATCGAGCGCCCGGAAGAATAACAACTTTATCTCCAATATTAATAGTACCCATTATATATGCAGCACTTTTTTTCTCATTGCCTGAATAATTGTTGAGTAAAGATGCAAATTTATTTTTTTGATAACCTTCTAAAGTGCTTGTGGCATTTGCTATTGGCAAAAGCTGCCACATTAAGCTTACATTAACCGGGTAGGCAAGATTGTAATCACCATTTAAAAAATCGCCATAAGAATAACTATCATTGGTAAAATTCAAAAAGCTTAGTCTACCACCATCAAGATAAAGGTTTGGGTATGCTTTTGAAAAAGCAGAGATAACACCACCGCCACCAGAATATAACTGTGAGCCTTGATATTCACTATATTCATAAGATCTTTCATTGTACTGATACATTCCACCAAATTTTATTATAGCAGAAAGATCTTGTGTTAATGTTATATTAGTTTGTAAATCTAAGAATCCATTTAATACACGATTCCTTGTAAATTGAGAAGAAGTTTGTATTTGATCTAAATCTGCAATTGTATCATTTGGAACTACGTACGTTGCCAACAAACTAGGAGTAATTTTAGATAGATCACCTCTATTTTCTAAACCAGATATATCCTGCCAGAAGTTAAAGAATAAATCCTTAGGATTGCGGCTTTCAGAGTAACTATGAGAAAATTTTAAATCAACATGAAATAAAGGAATATCTTGTTTAATACTAAGAAGATTACTTATTATATTTAATTTATTATTCTCATCTTTAGCTGAATACCAAAGATCATTTCCTGTTTCCACGATGGATTCTGTTCTACTAGTAGCTTTGGTATTGCTAGTGCTAAAAAAGTTTCTTAATGCAATTACACCGCTGGAATGTTCGTAATCTAATACAGCAGTTAATCCATTTCTTTCACGAATTCTAAAAACGTCAGTAAGGTCTAATGAAACTAAGTTGGGTATTCCAGCATCACCATGATCTTTATCAGTTAACTGATAGTCAGCTCCTAGTAAATTTGCGCTTAGGTTTCTTTTTTCTGTAGAACCTTCAACGTATACTCCAAATTTCTCATTAAAAAATCTTTTCTCTAATGATCCTACAAGTTTGTATTGATCGTCTGTTTTTTTCAGATTATTGTAGCTTCCTTGTGTAGTAATTTGGATTAACGGCAAGGAAGAGCCTACCAAAGCTCTATTTGATAAATTCTTTGATGCTTTTCTGAGGCCAAAATTTACAACACCGCCAATAGCTGTTGCATCCATATCCGGAGTAATCGCTTTAATAACTTCAATTCCTCCCAACATGCTTGAAGAAATCATGCTCAAATCTGTACCTCTGTCGCCAAGATCACCAAGGTCACCAACTCCAAACCCAGATCTAATTCCACCGCCGCCTTGCTGTCCTTTATCTGTAGAGACAAGATTATTTCCGGATGCCACATCACTTGGTATTTCAACTCCATCAATTGTAATTTGGTTATATTGAGGGGAAAGACCTCGAATAACTACCTGCGAACCTTCACCACCAGTTCTTATTAAAGAAACACCAGGTAATCTACTTACTGATTCAGCTGCATTTGCATCCGGTAATTCTTGTATTTTAGCTTGAGAGACAACATTCTTAATTGGAATTGAAGAAAGTTGCTCATTTATAGCTTTCATTTGGCCTTCTGCTTGAGCTGTAACTACAACCGTATCGCTGACTACACTTTCGCCAGCTAAACTAAAATCTTGTTCAATAGTTTGCCCATTTTTAATTGTAATTTTTAAGTCATGAGATTTATAACCAATATAAGATATATGTAGAGTATAGCTTCCAGCGGGTATATTACTAATAATAAATTTTCCGTCTTTATCAGCAGCGGTTCCTAGGCTAGTTCCCATCAAAACCGCATTAGAATATGGAAGCGGATCATTAGTTGCGGCATCTTTAATGGTTCCTTTAATAGTGCCCTTGTCAGCAGCGAAAGAGTACGGATGATTTAGTAGAATTATTAGTAAAGTGAGTAATGAAATAGCGGTAAGTTTTTTAATCATAAAAACCTCTTTAACTTTCTACTAAATATTTTTTAGAAAATGTTTTATTGTCAATTGAGAATTTTTGTGGTCAAACGGGACACTTAGTTTTTTCGAAATAAAAATAAACTAATATAAATTAAAACGCAAGAATTAAATTTTTTTTTATGAATGCCAATATTTTCATGAAATAATGATAGAAATATATTTTACAATTGAATAAACTTGGAAATTTTCACTGTTTCTTAGTCTTTTTAAATTTTAACCAAATATTGTACATAAATTAATAGGGGAAATTAATAGATTTAAAATAAATTGTAATAAATTTATTCCAAGTATATTAAATTAAAAAATATTCTGAAGCTATTTATCAACTCTCAATTTTACTTTATACATATCTTTACTAGATGAAGATGACCCAATCATTAATGTATAAATATCAGGTTCTACTGAGAAACCCACTCCATCAATCCATCTTGATAATTCTTCAGATGTAATTGTAAACTCAACATTCTTTGTTTCACCAGGATTTAAAGAGATTCTTTGAAATCCTTTTAATGTTTTTATTGCTACTGTATCTTTATCAGCTTTTATGTATAACTGCGCAACTTCTTCTCCTGCTAATTTTCCAATGTTTGTAACATTTACTAATAAAACTGTTGAATCATTTGGAGTAATTTGATTTTTCTCGAGTTTCAGATTTTCATACTTGAATTTTGTATAGCTTAAACCATATCCAAATGGATAGAGAGGCTTTCCTTTAAAATACCTGTAAGTTCTGTTTGTCATGTTGTAATCTGTGAAAGGTGGAATTTGATCAATTGATTTGTAAAAAGTAACCGGCAGCCTTCCGGCAGGATTATATTCTCCTGATATTACATCTGCAATAGCAGTACCTGCAGATTGTCCGGGATACCAAGCTTCGATAATTGCTGGTAAGTTTTCATTCTCCCAATTTATTGAAACTGCACTACCATTTAGCAAAACTAATATTATTGGTTTACCTATAGCATAAATCTTTTTAATGAAGTTTTCCTGGGTGTCAGGAAGATTTAAAGTTAATCTATCACCGCCTTTAAAACCTTTAACATCAACTTTCATTTCTTCTCCTTCAAGCCGCGGAGACAAACCCATAAACATCAAAACTATATCTGCTTTTTTAGCAGCTTGAATTGCCCTTTGTTCTTTATTATTGTCGGGTATTTCCCAAATAAATTGCATAAAAGAATAACGCAGATTCTTGTAGAATTCAATTTTTATTTTATATGTTTTGCCGCCAATAAGATTTAAATATTTGTAGGTTTTAACAGGATCAAATTCACCATCAAACCTAACAAGCAAAGAATCATCAATATAAATTCTAAATCCATTAAATCCATAACCTCCCATGGCATATTTGCCAGATTTAGGGGGAACTAAAAACCCAGACCATCGAATTCCATAATTATCCGGATCGAAGCTGCTATCAGGAGCTCCATCCCACCAGGCAAAATTAACTTGTCTATCCACCCGAGTGAACGAAGGATTTCCTTTTAAATCACTATTGTTAAAATATTCTCCTACTAAACCATTTTGCTTTTTATCTTTTGAAGTAAAAAGATGCTCACTTTTTATTACTCGAAATGAAGGCATGTTTTCAGCCAGATCACATCCTCGTTCATAAATTACTTTTGAGTTTTAAACTTGTTTCTTATTCCTTGTAAAGGAGTAATTGGATTTGCTGGAAAACCATTGTAATTACCTAGCAACACTTCTTCATCATCTGCATTGGGTCCAAGGACAGCAATTGTTTTTATGTCTTTTTTTAGCGGTAATAAATTATCCTTATTTTTAAGAAGTACAATTGATTTCCTTGCTGCTTCCAGTGCGATTGATTGATCTTCAGGTGTATTAACCTTATTTAATTTTGAATAAGGAACCATTGAAGGCGGATCAAACATGCCTAATTTAAAACGTGCTGTGAAAATTCTTTTGACAGAAGTATCTATACTGCTTTCTTTAATTAATCCTTCTTTTACGGCATTAACTAAAGACGGATAAGCATTTCCGCATTCTAGGTCGGTGCCGGCTTTAACAGCAATTGAAGCGGCTTCTTCAGGTGTCTTTACTATTTTGTGAGTGTTATACATATCAGGTACTGCCCAGCAATCGGATACGATTAATCCTTTAAAACCCCATTCATGCCTGATAATTCTATTTAATAAAACATTGCTCCCACAGCAAGCATCGCCGCGAAATCTATTATAAGCACACATTACTGAATAAGCTTTCCCATCTACAATACATTTTTTGAATTGAGGCAAATAAGTTTCTCTAAGATCATAATCACTAACTTCAGCATCAAAAGTGTGACGTAAAGATTCCGGTCCGCTGTGAACTGCAAAATGTTTTGGCGTTGCAATTGTTTTGAAATATTTAGGGTTATTTCCTTGCAAGCCTTTAACAAATTGTTCTCCCATCTCCCCGGTTAAGTAAGGATCTTCACCGTAGGTTTCCATTCCTCTTCCCCAGCGCGGATCGCGAAAAATATTAATATTCGGAGACCACAAAGTTATTCCCTGGTAAATTCCGTGTTTGTTTCTGCTCAATGCTAAATTATATTTCGCACGGGCTTCATCAGAAATTACTGTAGCTACTCTCTTCAGCAAATCTTTATCCCAAGTTGCGGCTAACCCAATTGCCTGTGGAAATACTGTTGCAATCCCATTTCTTGCAATTCCATGTAAAGCTTCGTTCCACCAGTTATATGCAGGTATTCCCAGTCTTTCAATAGCTGGAGAATTATACACCATCTGCGATACCTTTTCTTGAAGAGTCATTCTTGATACAAGATCATCAACTCGAACATCAAAGGGAAGATTTGGATTTTTATAAAGTTGTGAATCTTGCGCTAAAGCAGAAAGCGATATTAAAAAAGACAAAAATGAAATAAGTCTTAACTTCATAGTTACTTTTTGATTATTTGGAAAGATATTGAAGAACAAAAATTAAATTTCTTTTTTCAGAATTTGGGGATTTTCATTGTACAACTTGAAGATTAATTCTCCAAACAATGAATTTGCCCATGCAAACCAGCTTCGAGTATAATCATGAGCATAGTCTTTATCAAATGATTCGTGCATGAATTCGGTTCCGTCATCAGTTGATTTTAACATTTTTAAGCAATAGATAATTTCATCATCATCTTTGCTGGTAAGTGCTCGCATCGTAATTCCGATAGGCCAAATTTTATTTACTAGAGTATGAGGACTTCCAATTCCCTCTGCGGCTTCCCCTTTAAAGAAGTATGGATTATTACTACTTAATAATAAAGCCCTGGTATTTTTATAAACCGGATCATCTATTGAACAACAGCCAAGATACGGAAGTGATAGAAGACTAGGAACATTTGCATCATCCATATATAGTTTGTTTCCAAAACCATCTACCTCATACGCATAAATTCTGCCATAAGTTATATGTTCTGAAATTGCATATTCATTAATTGCTCCTGAAACAGTATTTGAAAGTGATAAACATTCGTTTGCAAAAGTTTCATCTTTAATTACAGTTGAAAAAATTTCTGATAAGTTCTTTAAAGCCTGTACTGCAAATAAATTTGATGGAATTAAAAAAGGAAAAATAGTAGCGTCATCAGAAGGGCGAAAAATAGACACGATCAATCCTACTGGTTTAACAGGATTTCCGTATCCACAGCCTGGAACAGTGTCTGTACTCCATTCGGTCTTTCTTAAAAAATTATACGGGCCTAAATAATCAAATCTTTGCTGTTCCTTAAAAGTTTTAACGACAAGCTTCATCGCTTTTTGCCAATCATCATCAAAACATTTAATCTCACCGGTTGTTTTCCAAAATTTATATGCCAAATTAATTGGGTGACAAAGCGAATCAATTTCCCATTTTCTTTCATGAAGTTCAGGTTTCATATCGGTAGCATCACTTTCCCATCCGCCGCCTGTTGGTCCATCATTAAATGCATTTGCATAAGGATCAATAAGAATGCATTTAGTTTGACGATTTATTACTCCCATTAACATTGTTTTTAATTTTTCATCTTTAACTGCTAAAGGGATATAATGAGAAACTTGTGCGGAAGAATCTCTAAGCCACATTGCATTTATGTCACCTGTAATTACAAATGTGTCGGGCTTGCCGTTTTCCATCCTAAAGTTAACGGTAGTATCTAGAGTGTTTGGGAAACAGTTTTCAAAAATTCGCGCAAGCTTTTCGTCTTTAATTGAATTTTTTATTTCTATAATTGCATTGTCAACTGCTTCGCTGACAAACTTTCTATCCTTTGGTGCAGGTCTTTTACTCATATTAATACTTTTAGTGTTAAATGATTTTAATAAAAACTTATTGCTGCTTAATCCGGCAGCAGCTAATGCAGCAGTCTTAATAAATTCTCTTCGGTTAGACAATGATTAACTTCTAAATTGATAAAATTTATTTTTCTTGAAATATAAGTTTACAATTCTAAAAAGCAAATGTGGTAATAAATAAAAGATTATAGTTTATATTCATATTATTTATTGTTACTGGTTATCCAGGTTAATCCATCATTTCTTATATGAATTTTTTTATTGCCGTCATTTGATTTCAGATATGCTTCAAACATATCCGAAGTGCATTCAATTACCGGTAATTTAGAATAACCTTCAATAGCTGCTTCTTTAAGTCCAAGGTTATCGAGGTTACTAGTAAATTTTCCATGGGTCTCAAAATAATTTCTTTCTTTATAATAAATCATTCGTAAATACCATTTGACAGCTTCATCTTTATTTTCAACGAAAGCTGCTTGTTTGCTACCGACTACTTCATCTGAAAATTGAATAAATCCCCACATTTCAGGGTAATGCATATTTACAACCCCTTGTGGTGACCAAACCCAATTATCCTCAGGAAATGGTTTATTTGTAGATGGGTTAATTTGCTTTTGATACTTCCCATCCTTTACTTCTGTTTTCCATTCGACACGAGAAAAATTTAATCTCCATTGATCTTTATCTTTTGGAGGTGTATTTACTTCTGCAATTTCTTTGAATGACTGCCATGGAAAAGCTACCTCAACTGTCCAGCAGCTATCTTTATCATTTGGATTATTTATTGTGCCGTAAATTTCAACTCCAGTTTTTAATCCTTTGTAATCCCAGTTATTAACTGCAGCGTTCTTTGTATCGCGATAAGGTTTAATTAAAAGTAAATCCCAAACAGTATTTAAGGCGTTCATTTCAAATTCAGCGTACCTATGAGTATCGCCGTCCGGATCGATAAAAATTTCAAAATCATTATCATAAAAAATTACTTCATCGCGGTTTTTAATCGTTCCCCAAATATCCGGTTCATCAATTTCAGCAGCAATGTAAAAATAATTTTCATCCCAAAGCATTTTAGCACGTGTTCGAAATCTGGGAATAGGTTTTGATGAACCTTCTATATCAACAAAATTATCTGTCCATTCTGCTTTGCTCCAATCCGATTCATTAAGTTTGCCGTCAATATTTATAGGTTCACTTGCTTTATAACAGATATAGTGTTTAGGCGAAAATTTAATTTGTGGAATTGGAAGAATTTGTCCGTAACAAAAAACGCTAACAAATAAAATTAAGATTAATTTCTTGGCCATTTTTTATAATGCAATTTTAGTTTAGAAAATAGCATACATAATCAGTATGCACTTGTTATTATTGTTTGGCTGCTTCAATTAGGTCTTTAATTGTTGAAACAGCCAAACCTATAGAGGTATCTGCGGCACCATAATAAACCTTTACTTCGCTTCCCGGTAGTGCAAATCCGTTTTCATCATATTCTTCTACGACCATTCCACATGGGAAAACTACATTTGGAACCTGACCGGTCAGCTCATATAATTCGCGCGGCTCTAAAATATTATATTTCCCTCTGTACAATACAATAGAAGGATCATTCAAATCATGCAAAGCAACACCGGCTTGATAAATATTTGAGCTGGCAAAATGTAAAGCTACTCCATGATAAATATGCAGCCAGCCTTCTTTGGTTTTAACAGGCGGCGGCCCTGAACCGATATTTTCATCCCAGTAATGAAATCTTCCGTTCATAACTGGTTTTACTGTTTTCCATTTAAAAAGATCTTCTGATTCCGATAAAACAATTGAACTGCCTGAAGATGGCCCGCCTTCTAATTGAACTTTATTTGGGCGGTCAAATCGTAAATATTTGCCGTTAACTTTTTCAGGAAATAAAACTCCATTTCTCACATCACCTTCAGAAACAATTCCAAGAAACTCAAACTCTTCAAAATCGTTTGTCTTTGCTAATCCAAGCTGGCACCCTTCATCCATATCCATTGCAAACATGATATAATAGCTGTTTTCTAGTTTAGTTATTCGGGCATCATAAATATGATAGATTTTTTCTTTTAACTTTTTCCATCCCTTTAAAGTCAACCATTTTATTATCAACTTTAAAATCAATTCCATTATTGCTTTCTGCTTTAACAATAAAAGTTTCTCTTCCTCTATTTTGAACTCTAAGAAGAAGAATATATTTATTATTAAATTTTATTGCGCCTGGATTGAAAACAGAAGTAACATCCACCATATAAGGAGGAATGTTCGGAATATTTTCTCGAGTAACAATTGGATTTTTTGAATTTCGTTTTAGCATTGTATTTATAAATTAGATTGTTAGTTATTTATTTAAAATCATTTTAATTGTTTTTGTATAAGTTTTAGAATTATTTAATTGAACAATCAACCTAGCAAAATATAAACCGCTTGCATAATTTGAAGCATTGAAATCCATTGAGTAATTACCTTTTACCATTTCTTTATCAACCAAAGTTTTTAATTCTCTACCAAGTAAATCATATATCTTTAAATTTACATTCCCATCTTGAGGAAGAGAGAATGAAATTTTTGTAGATGGATTAAATGGGTTTGGATAATTCTGAAAAAGATTAAAATTTTCTGTTACAACTTTATAATTATTCTCTTTTACATCTGTTACAGGAACAACAAGAGAGTTAAAAACAGAGTCGGTATATGATTTAAGGTTATTTGCAGCGTAAACCATTATGCCCGCTTTAGGCCCTAAAGATGGCTGCCATTCGGCTACTCCGGCAGCAAAATTCAAGTCATTATTATCAATTAATACTCCGATCATTACTTTGGTAGAACCAATGGAATCTGCCCACTGATTGAAACGTCCAACATAATCAGAATTAAAATAAGCCATATCCATTAAAAAATTTAAATGCGACATGATATCTTTTGACCTGCCAATATCATATCCGGGTTCTCCCCAATATCCTTTAAACATCGCAGCAATATACATTTGAGAATCACTATTTGATGACAAAGGGCCGAAGTATTTTCCCAGTTCTTTTAATAAAGATTTATAGTTACTATTAGCCTGAGCTCTATGCTCAATGTCAAGGGAAATCCCGTCTAGATGAAGTGAATCTATTGCACAGGTTTTAATGAATTCAGCAAATTGCTGATAGTCATATTTAACGCTGTCATAAGTTGTAAATGGTGTTGAAGTACTCCATGAAGGAGCGTCATCAACATTCATTAATACTTTCACACCTCGAGATTGTAAAATTCTGACATCTCTTAATGATTTCACTATAATAATGATAATTAACATTTCTCATCCAGCCTGTAGAATAATGGACTGAATCAGCTAATTCCCATAGTTTCCCTTCAAACAGAACTACAATATTTGCTTCATCGGTAAATGAAGTAAGAGAAAAATGATCCGGGCCGCCCGAATCAAAAACATAATAAGCTACTTTATTATTCGTTGATGAAGGAATTTCATTCTTTGTCAATTGCAAAGCTGCTGTAATACTACTTGATAGTATAAACAACATTACAATTTTTATTAAAAATATTTTTATCATTTAAATTAAAACTTTATGTTCAGTCCCATATTAGCAAACATTCCATACCTTGAAATTGAAACAGGTAAATTAGTTCTTTGATTTAGACTAGTTTCGTCAGTTCCTGTAATATTAATTAGATCAAGAAAAAGTTGAGCATTATACCAAGGAAGTGATTGTCTAATCGAAATATCCCACCGAGTTGATTTATCTGAAACAACCCTATTCTGCAGCCAGAAATCCGCTTTTTGAAATATATTATTAATATAAACAACTGAAACTCTTCCTGAAAATCCTTTATAATCAATTCCTATTGAGGAGTTTAAAATGTCATTAGGTTGATCCAGTAGTCTAGATTGATAGAATTGGTTAACTATAATTTTTGTAAAGCTGCCGTCTTCCTTATAATCATAATAAAGTTCACCTTTGGGATATGAAGCTTGCGAAAATATATGAGAATAATTAATTGTAAAATCAATCCAGGAAAAAGGCTGCGGCAAATACCAGAAATGAGTTTGCCATTCAGTTTCGATTCCCCAAATATCAATTGGTATTGGATTATTTATATAAGTATCAAAAATGTATAATTGATTTCTCTGTGGTAAATCCGGATAAGGACTTAAATCAGTAACAAAAGTATGATTTGAAAACACCAGATTTTTAATTCTTTTCTTAAAGCCGTCAATCGTAAATAATCCAATTTCATTATTAAAAAATGAGAACACAAGATCATAGTTTTCTGATGTTGCCGGTTTTAATGTATAATTATTGTAAGTAATTGATGTTTGATCAATTTTGTAACTTGGCACAATAGCAGAATAGGGAGGATAGTTTAAAGTATTTGTGTAAGCAAAATGTAATTGAAACCAAGAAAGAGGTTTGTAAATTAAATGAAGCATTGGAAGCCAATATCCATGAGCTTCAGTTTTTGTTGCAATATTGTAATTGTAGTTTTGAGGATAAGTTATTTCAATTCTGTGCCCCAAATAAGTTGTGGTAAGATTTTGATATCGAACACCAGGCAGCAGGGTTAGTACATCATCAAAATTAATTTTAGACATAACATATCCGGCGCTTCTACTTTCTGTACCGTTGTAATCTCGAATAGTAGATTGAAATTTATCATTCTTCGTAAGTTCAGGACTCCAGTACTGATCATAAATTAAGTTTAAAATATTTATATCTACCGGATAATAAATAGTATAATCACCATTAAAGTAATTTCCAAATGAATAATCTTTATCAATAAAATTTCTTATAACCGGACTGTAATTGTTAATTTGAGATCCCCAATAGCTGCTTAATATTTGTGAAATTGAAACTGATGGCTGAGAAGCAGGGCCTGACCATTGATTATAATCATAGGATCTTTTACGATATTGGAACATACCCCCGAATTTTACATTTGCAGTAAAAAAATCCGCAACATAATAATTAGAAGTAAAGTCAGTCATTGCGGTTAATGCCCTGTCTCTTACGAAATTTGAATTATCTGAAATTCCACTATACCTGGCAGTATATTCGTTTGGAACGACTAACGATGTAACTTTTTGGGGTGATGCTTTTGAAATGTTACCTAGGATTGATCTTTGATAAAAAGCTATTGATAAATTTTTAGGAGATGGGCTTTCTGAATAGGCGTGAGCAAGTTTTAAATCAAAATTAAAAAATGGTATCTCCTGCTTGATACTAAAGATGTTTACAATTGAATTTAATCTTTCGCGAATGTCAGTTGCTGTATAATATAAAGAATTCGGGTAAATCGATTCGCCTCTATAAACTCTTTTAATATCATATTTGGAAAAAAGATTTTTTAATTCTAATTCACCTGAAGAATGATTATAATCTAGCACAGAGGTTAAATCTACTCTTTCATATCTACTTAAGTAGTCGCCTAAACCGACATATGTTAAATCAGGAATACCGACATCTCCATGAAGCTTATCAGAAAGGTTATAATTTGCATTTAAATTATTACCGCCAGGATTTCTCAATTCATAAGAACTTTGGAGAAAAAAACCTAACTTTTGAGAAAAAAAACGCTGCTGATAAGTACCCGAAAATCTATAATTATTGTAATTGTACTTTAAAAAATTATATCCTCCTTGTGTGGTCACTTCAAAGGAGGGTGAATTTGAGCTGTCCAGCTTTGCTTTCTTTAAATCGAAATTTACTATTCCACCAAAAACTGCGGCATCCATATCAGGTGTAATTGCTTTAATAACTTCTATACCGCCTAGGATTCCAGAAGAAATCATGCTCAGATTTGTTGATCTATCCCCCACCAAGGATGATTGCGTATATTCTCCATTTACAGCAATATTAGGAGGAAGCTGAATACCATCAATTGTTATTTGATTGTATTGTGGTGCTAAACCTCGGATAACAATTTCTGCACCTTCACCGCCGTTTCTTATAAGTGAAACTCCTGGGAGCCTTGCTGCAACATCTGCCGCATTCATATCTGGCAGTTTAAGAATACGTTCTGAAGAAACAACATTTTTAATTTGTTCCGCAGCTAACTGCTTGTTAATAGCATCAATTTGATTATTAGCCTGTGCCGTTATTGTTACTGTTTTACCTTCAATACTTGCAGGTATTAATTTTATTAAAATTTCTATTGTACGACCTGCTATTAATTTCAACCTAATTTCATTTTCTTTGTATCCAACATAAGTTGCTCTGATTTTATATGCACCTGCTGGAACATTCCTAATTATGAATTTCCCATTTTTATCACTTGCAGTCCCTATACTTGTTCCGACTAAAATTACATTTGCTCCAATTAAAATTTCATTTGAAATGGAATCAACGACTGTTCCTTTCAACGTAACCGATTGAGCAGAAATATTATTTATCAGTAAAGGAAATAATAGCAATACAAATTTTATATAAAATCTTTTGTTTCTCTTATACACAGCAATTCCTTATCAAAAAGTATTCTAGAGAATTAAATCATCTTGAATAAGGATATTTGTTTCATGTAATTTATGCAATGCCTTGAAATAGGATTACTTTTCAAATATGACTGTACAAATAACCAACTAACAGATGACTTCTTACACAAATGTTTATTAAATTTTATTATTAGAAATTTGACAGTCTAATTGACATATTAGTTTTTTAATCACTTCTTTCAGATGAATATACTTTTCATTTAAACCCAAGATTACTACATATTAATTTTGAATAATAAAGGCTCTATTTAGAAATAATAAAATTATAATTTAATTCTTAACCCAACATCAGCGGTCATTCCATAGCGCTCTCTATTAACTACAACATTATTCTTCTCATTTAAATCAGCATCATCTTCACCAGTAATGTTGTTTAGATTAAGAAAAACTTGAATACCATACCATGGCAGCTCTTGTCTAATAGAAAGGTCCCACCGAATGTATTTGTCAGAGTTGATTCTATTCTGTAACCAGAAATCCGGTTTCTTGAAAATGTTATCTTGATAAAGTAATGATAGCCTTCCTGAAAATCCTCCATTATCAAACCCTAAAGCCATGTTAAGAATGTCATTTGGCTGATTTAACATTCTTGTTGTGTAAAACGTATCTACAATTGTGCTAACAAAATTGCCTTCCTCATCATAAGAAACATTATAAGTACTTTTAGGATAACTTGCTTCCGAAAAGATGTGAGTATAATTTATATTAAATACTATGCCTGAAAAAGGATCAGGCAAATACCAAAAATGAGTCTGCCAATCAGACTCAATTCCCCAAAGATCAATTGGGATTGGATTATTTATATAAGTATTAAATTCATATAACTGGGTTCCTATCTTGTGGTAAATCAGGATATTTACTCAAATCAGTCACATAAGTTGTTGATTCAAATATTAAATCTTTAATTCTTTTTTTGAATCCATCAATTGTAAATAAACCTAGTTCATTATTATAAAATGAAAAAACCAAATCATAATTTTCCGAGGTGGCATGGTTTTAAATTATAATTATTATAGGAAATAGCATCCTGAAGTAATATCATATCTCGGAACTATAGCATTATAATCAGGATAATTTAAAGTATTAGTATAAGCAAAATGAATTTGCAGCCAACTCAAAGGCTTATAGATTGCATGGATCATTGGGAGCCAATATCCATGTGGCTTTGTAACCGTAGTATCACTAAGAGAATATTTGCCCGGTATTCTTTCATCGCGATAAGCGAAATAACTTGTTGTTAGGTTTTGATATCGTACTCCTGGTAATAGACTGAAATCTTCGCCCAAACTGAAAGTAGTCATTGCATATGCAGCGCTTTTATCTTCGGTACCGTGATAGTCATATATAATTGAAATTTCGTCATTAACATTATACCCATCTGCATTTGAAGCATATCTGACAATATTTAAAATATCATGCATTAACCCAATATTCATAGGATAAGCGATTGAGTATTCACCTTTTAAAAATTCCCGTAGGAATATGAATCATTTATAAAATTTGATAATGCTAAACCACTTCCATAAACCTGCATGTTAGGATAAGCTTTTAAAATCAATGCTACGGTATTTCCTCCGCCTAGTTGTAAATTACCACCATGTCCATAATTAATATCATAACTTCTTTCACGACGCTGATACATTCCTCCGAATTTAATTTTGGTAGTTAAGAAATCTGAAATTACAAAATCAGTCTGTAAATCTAATGCTCCTGATAAGGTTCTATCTCTAGAAAAATTTTGTGAAGTATTTATATTACTCATTCTAGCTGTTGATGCATCTGGTTTTGCTAATGAGTACAACATTTTTGGAGATACTTTAGTTAAATCTCCCAAACCTGTTAAACCTGATTCATCTTGCCAAAAAGTAACCGTTAAATCTTCAGGATTATGGCTCTCGGAATATGTATGTGATAATCTTAAATCAACATGAAATATTGGAATGTCTTGTTTAATGCTTAAAATATTGGTAATTACATTTAATTTATTATTTGCGTCGATTCCATTATAAAACATGTCACTACCCGTTGAAGATATTCTTTCTACCCTGGATGTAGCTTTTGTATCGCTTGTACTAAAAAAATTCATAAATCCAATGCTTCCGTGTGAATGATCATAGTCCACTACCATTGTAACTGCGTTTCTTTTTCTATATTCGAAAAACATCAGTTAGATTTACAGAAACTAGATTAGGTATTCCTGCATCGCCATGCTGTTTATCTTCCAAATTATAAGGAGCTCCAAATTGATTGGCACTAAGATTTCTTTTTTCAGTTGATCCTTGAAAAAATATTCCAAATGATTGGTCAAAGAATCGCTGTTCATAAGAACCTACAAACATATAATCATTATAAGAACTTTTTAATTGATCATATCTGCCTTGAGTTAATAATTCAAAAGATGGTTTTGAGAATTTTTCTTTCACTGCCTTTCTTAACCCAAAATTAACTACTCCTCCTAATACTGCAGCATCCATGTCAGGTGTTATTGCTTTTATTACTTCAATACCCCCAAGCATACTTGATGAAATCATACTTAGGTTGGTAGCGCGATCACCTAAAAGTGTAGTCTGTGAATTTGGATCATTAGATACAACATTCCCAGGTAATTGAACGCCATCAATGGTAACCTGATTGTATTGTGGAGACAACCCCCTTATAACCACCTGAGCACCTTCACCTCCTTCCCTGATAATTGAAACACCGGGAAGCCTGGCAACCGACTCGGCAGCGTTAGCATCAGGTAATTCTTGAATACGTGCTAAAGAGACAACATTTTTGATTTGAAGCGATGATAATTGTTGATTAATTGCTTCGTTTTGTCCGCTTGCTTGTGCTGTAATAACTACGGTTTGCCCTTCTATTCCAACAGGGCTTAGCTTAAACTCTGTCTCAAATGTTCTACCGGCTTTTAAATTAATTTCAAAATCATTCGTTTTATATCCAACATAACTAGCTTTTACTTTATAGGTACCAGCTGGAATATTTCTAATTAAAAATTTTCCTTCAGTATTACTGGCAGTGCCAATACTTGTCCCTGTTAATATAATATTTGCTCCCGGTAAAGGTTCACTTGATACAGAGTCAATAACAATTCCTCTAATTGTTGCTGTCTGGGCTGATAAAGGGTCTATGAGAAAAAACAAAATAAGTGAAATAGACATCGCGAGAATTTTTTTATTTATTCTATACACACAACGCCTCATATATTAATATTTTTGTGAATAATGTTATTCTTAATCGAGATTAATCTTTTCCTACATACTATAAATATGATAAGTATAAAATATTTTTTTATTAGAAGGTAATATACCAGTGACCGCATTGAACAGATAAAAGTTTATCAGAAATATCTATTGTAAAAAAAGCAAGCTTCAAAAATTTATTTTAATATTTAATCTAATTTATTTTTGCTGCTTTTACAGACTGATTTGATCTTTCGACTAATTCTTCTCCCATGATAACTTTTACATTGCAAATTTTATTTTTAGTTATAGGTAGAATATTTCCTTCTATTTCTTCACCCTCAACAAAAATAGAACTAATGCCATGTTCAATTCCATTTGGATTTTCTACATCAATTATGTATTTAGTTCCTCTGAAAATTCTTTCAAGCTTAAAAGATTTCCAATTTGAAGGAATTACCGGGTCAACTAATAATCCTTGGTATGTTGCTCTTACTCCAAGTATATAATCAAATGCAATTCTATACATCCATGATGCTGTACCAGTCTGCCACGAATGGCTTGCTTTTCCTCCACTTTTATGTTCATCACTTGTGATATATTGAGAATAAACATAAGGTTCAGCTTGATAAATATCTGAATCAATTCTATCTGGTAATAGTTTTTTATAATATTCAAACGCCTGGTTGCCTCTTCCCATCATGCATTCAGCTTGTATTAACCAGGTATTAGGATGATTAAATACTGAAGCATTTTCTTTTTTGCCTGCAACGCACCTGGTAATTAAACCTATATTAGGATCAATTTCTTTAAACGCCGGTGCACAAATTTTAGGGCCAAATTCTGAATCAAGATGTTTCTTTGCAGAATCAAGAGCTGAAAGTAGTCTTTCTTTATTTGGGAGATTAGCTAATACAGGCCAGCTTTGAGTATTAACAAAAATTTTTCCATATTTATTTTCTTTTGAACCAATCTTAATATCATTTGCACCGAATGCTCTAATGTACCATTCCCCATCCCAGCAATGCTGCTCTATACCTCTACTAATAGTGTCCCTTAGTTTTTCAACTTGGTTATCATAAATATGTAAGTTAGTTAAGAGTTCAATTAATTTATTCAGCATAGAAACGTAAAACATAGCGCCCCAAACACTTTCACCTCCATCATCGCCGCCAATGTAGTCTAGAGTATCATTCCAATCACCGCGTCCAAAAATAGGAAGGTCATGTTTAGCAAGATTATTCTTTATGAAATTAACTACGGCAAAAAGATGGTCAAGGATAGTACCTTCTTTATCATCTACAAAAGGAACAACTTCATCAAGAATTGAAAATTTACCAGTTTCTTTTATGTAATCTGTTACTGCTAATATAAACCAAACTGGATCATCGCAATGTTTGGTTAACTCACCATGACCGTCTTCGTTATAAAAATGATGATAAGCCCTGCCGTCGCTAAACATTTGTTTGGCTAAGAATAAAATTCTTTCGTGCGCTTTTTGAGGTTGTGAAATTGTAACCGCAATTACGTCTTGCGACGTGTCCCGAAATCCAAACCCTCTACTAATGCCCCAATAATAAAAACTAGCAACCCTACCAATATCAAATGCAACTTTTGCTTGATAAGGTATCCAGTAATTCATAAAAGTATTAACTATTTCATCAGGAGTCTCAGCAAATGAATGACTAAAAAAATTATCCCATTTTAATTTTATTTCTTCTAAAGCCTGATTTATTGTAATTTTGTCATTGAAAATGGCCGGGATAATTTCTTTTTTTTGTTCGAACTCATTTTTAGTAATAACCCCTAACGAAAATACAATATCCCTCGATTCACCAGGTTCCAATTCTATATCTATTTGTAACACTCCAACAGCATTTCCAAAATCTGTATCAGTACTTGATAAATTATCTTCTTCTATAGCTTGTGGATTATTTTCATTTCGGTATAAGCCAATAAATCGTTCACGCACGGTTTCATATTTCACAATTGGTTGATTAGCAGTAAAGTAAGCCCACTGATCCCATTCCTTATTTTCTTGTTGTTGAGTTCCACTTGACTGAGTTACCCAGTATGTTTTGGTTGCAAATAAGGAGTTAATCTTTTTGTCAAAATAAACTCTATTAAAATGCTGATCGTCGCATTGATTAATAATATCAATTAAACCATGTCCAAGGGCAAATTCTACATAACCATAAACAGAAAGTTTTCTTTTCTTGTTAGATTTATTCGTTAATGTAGATTTCCAGACCTCACGGTTATCATTTAAGGGGACAAAATATATAACAGATGATTCAATATCATTTATCTTTGACTCAATTCGGGTATAACCGAATCCATGAATTGCTTTGTAAGATTCAGGATTTATACCAACCGGCTGCCAGCTTAAACTCCAAATTTCTTTACTTTCTTTATCTTTTACATAGATATATTTTCCTGGGCGGTCCGGAGGAACATCGTTAATTCTATATCTTGTTATTCTACCATGAAGCGGATTTTTAAAATAACTGATTCCTCCACCATTATTTGAGATTGTCGCAAAATAATTATCATTATATATATAATTTATCCAAGGAGTAGGAGTTTTTACATTGGTTATTATAAATTCTTTCCCATCATCAGAAAAGTAGCCATACTTCATATATTTTCTCCACAGTAAAATAATTTTCGCATCTTTTACCTTCTCAATAAAACTTGCAAAATATGACTATATAGATTTTCGACTTGCTATACTATTTTCTATTTTGACAGTTTTTACCCTGTAATTAAAAATGAAAACGTTTCAATTTTTGAGAAGTAGTAAAAATTGAGTCGATGTTTATTTTTTTCTAAAATTAACTGGCTTGTAACTTAGAGTTTCTTTAATTAAAAGGCAAATTATATTTATATTATTTTAGTAGGATATGATTGATAAACCATCGGTTTATTTCTTATTGAAATTTTCACAAATTATATACAAATAAGTTCATTAATTACTCATTTATTTTAATATAACTTATTTTGTAACTTTTTAGTGATTATAAATAAATGTAAGAAATATTATTGTCTTACAGATGGAAGGCGGAAATAATTTTCTAAAATTAATGAAGCAGCGCCAACAGCAACAGCATATTGATGATATTTATCTACAGTGATATTCAATGTATTGCAAGTAATTGATAAGACTTTCATTTCTAGTACCTGCCTTATCGCTTTAACAATAATCTCCTCCTGTTCAGCAATAACCCCTGTAATAATCAGAGTATCAGGATTTAATAATGCAACAGCCGGAGCTATGTTCTGTCCAACAATATCACCAATAATAGAAAATACAAGCTTCGCAACTTCATCTCCCTGTTTTGCTGCATCAAGTAATATTTTCATATCAATTGCATCAAATGATGAAATATGCTTCTTTAAGATTTTGCTTTCAGTAAACCGGCTTCTGACAGAAGATAAAATTTCCTTTAGCGTTGGCATATGTGGATATAGTTCTCCAGCACAATAGGAAGAACCACGATACAATTCACCTTTTATAACAATTCCAATTCCGAGTCCACTTACATTTTGATCAATTTCTGCTAATACCGTCAGATAATTCCTTTTGGCTTTGTTATTACCATTCCACTTTAATCCAATCGCAGCAGCATTTGCATTATTCTCTATTATAACCGGGAAGGGGAGGTCACTTAATTTTTCTCTCAGCGGGAAATTCATTTCGGGCAAAACGCTAGACATAACTACATTTCCTTTTTTATAATCAACTACTCCCGCGAAAGCTATTCCAAGTCCTAGAACCTTTTCAGTATCAATTATATTTTCTAAAATGATTTCTTCAACAACCATTATTATTGAATCCGCAAACTCATCGAGTGTTCTGCCTGTTTCAAGCTTAAATATTTTTTTTGCAAGAATAGCCCCGCTAAAATCAAGTATTACAGAAGTCATTTCTCCAACTTCTATATCTAATCCAATAACATAGGCGGCTTCTTTGTTTAATGTCCACATAAAAGGTTTCTTACCGCCTTTTTCAGTAGAGTCACCTTTGCCGTAAAAAGACACAAGCGATTTTGAGGACAGTACTTTTAAGATATTGAAAATTGTTGAAGGGCGCATTCCTGTAATTTTAACTAACTCGGAGCTTGAAATGAGTTCATGTTCCTGGATTGCTTTTAATACCAATTGTTCATTAATATCTTTGACTACTCTGGCGTGAAAGGAAAGTAACTTTTTGTCTGTCAATTTATTTAGCTTTTTATTTTTCAACCTTAAAAATAAGAATTTTTAATAAACTTTATTGCATTATTTAATAATAATTTCATCTACAAATAACCAGGCTTTACTGCCTGCCGCAACATGCCATGATGGACAAACGCCGACATTCTTTGCTATTACTTTTACATACCTTGCTTTTATGCTGTCCAATTTTTTGTTAAAATCTTTGATCCCTGTTTTACTCTTTGCTTCTGTCGGTTTGTTTTCAATTGAATATACTTCTGAATAATTATCTCCATCAGTTGAAATATAGTAAGTGATTTCTTTGGGATAGAAAATCCATGAGCCTGTGTTCTGTAAAAATGAGGCATCGATTAAAGAAATATTTTCAACCTTTCCAAGGTCAACAACAGCATTCAAATCATCTCCTTCATAGCCCTGCCAAGCATCAGTATGAAAATTCATTGTCCCTTTTATTCCGTCAATTAATCCTAAAGCTCCGCCGCCAGTATAATGGTTGCTATATTTAGTATTAAGTGTTATTGTTCTGCCCAGAGGAATTTTACTAAAATTTGAAGTGACTACTTTGCTGTATATTCCATTTTTATAGCAAACAGATTTTAAAACTCCGGTGCTACTAAAAACGATGGGGCTTTTATAAATATTCTTATTCTCTTTTGGATCTGAACCATCGGTTGTATAGTAAATTGTTGAAGCATCATCAATTGAAGCTAATCCAACAGAAGTAGAATCTTTAAATACTCTATCCCCAGAAGTAAGGTAAGGAACTGTCACAAAAGGATAATCTATATATGATACTGGTCTTGAAGAAACATCCATTCCCCAGTTACTTGGTGTTGGACCCATTTCAAAATCTATTTCACCGCCATTTACTATATCAGAATATTTTATATAAGTATAAGGATAATCTTTTCCGTTGAGTTTAACTGATTGAATATAAAAGTTTTTGTCTGATAAATTATTTGCTTTGATGATGAATTTTTTATCATCACCCGTGTTAATTTCAGTTTCATCAAAATTTGGCGTTCCAATTACGAAATAATCATCTCCGGGGGTAACATTATAAATTCCTATGGAACTTAAAATATACCATGCTGACATTTGACCGCAATCTTCATTTCCGCAAAGACCATCTGGTTTATCTGTATATAGTGTACTTACAATTTGGTGAATTCTTTTCTGTGTCTTGGATGGTTCTCCTGCATAATTGTAAAGATAAGCCATATGATGACTTGGTTCGTTTCCCTGGGCATACTGTCCAATCATTCCTGTAATATCTGATTGAAATCTTCCTGTGAGTTTTGGATTTGTGGTAAATAATTCATCCAGTTTAGAAATAAATTTCTTATCACCGCCAATTAATTTTATTAAGCCGTTAATATCCTGCGGAACAAAAAAACTATATTGCCAGGCGTTAGCTTCTGTATAATCGCCACTGACAGAAAATGGATCAAAGGGAGAGACCCATTTCCCGTTCTTTTTGCCCCGCATTAAATCAAATGAAGGATCAAAGACATTCGAATAAAATTTTGCTCTATCAATAAAATATTTATAATCATCTTCTTTACCCAAAGCTTTTGCCATTTTAGCAATACACCAATCATCATAAGAATAAGCAAGTGTTTTAGAAACGCTTTCACTTTCAAGATCAGCGGGAATGTAACCCATCTCTTTATAATATTTTAATCCAAGATGATCCTGCATGGCACTTTTTTTCATTGCTTCATAAGCTTCTTCAACATTAAAATCTCTAATACCTTTAAAATATGCATCAACAATAACCGGAATAGAATGATAGCCAATCATAGTTCCGGTTTCATTTGAAGCAAGTTCCCAAACCGGCAGTAACCCGCTTTCTTTATATTTTGCAATTAAAGATCTAACCATATCAAGATCTTTTTGTTTCTCAATTAAAGTAAATAGTGGATGTTCTGCTCTGAATGTATCCCACAAAGAAAATACAGTATACATATCATGATCTTTGAAGGCATGTATTTTTTTATCCATTCCTATATATTTACCATCAACGTCTGAGAAAATGTTTGGAGTAATTAAGGCATGATAAAGAGCTGTATAGAAAACTTTTTTACTCTCTTTGTTATCCGTTTTTACATTAATTAATGATAATTCTTTTTCCCAGGCTTCATCTGCTTGTTTTCTTACTTCACTAAAATCCCAGCCGGGAATTTCTTGTAGTAAATTCTTTTTCGCTCCTTCAAGACTTGCAGCAGAAATACCAACTTTAATTAATATAGCTTCATTTGCAGAAGTATTGTATTGAACATAGGCTTTTATGTTTTCACCTTTTGCAGAATTTTTCTTTTCATCTTTTCCATTATCAACTATTCCAAATGATTTAAATGGTTTTGAAAACTCAGCATAAAAATAAATACAATGATCTTTTGCCCAGCCGGTTGATCGTCTGTAACCCTCAATAGTTTTGTTATCAACAATTTTTATTTCTGAATCAGTTGTTTTATCCTGAATTCCATGAACGAGATCGATGATAATATTTGCTTGATTGGTTTGGGAGAAAGTATATTTATGAAATCCTGCGCGAGTTGTTGCTGTTAATTCTGCTTTTATTTTATAGTCATCAAGTATAACAGAATAATAACCAGGCTTTGCAATTTCAGTTTTATGACTGAATCGTGACCGATAACCTAAATCAGGATTTGCTTTAGACCCTGGATTGGTTTGAATTTTTCCGGTAGTAGGCATAAATAAGTATATCACCGTAGTCAGCACAACCTGTTCCGCTAAGATGAGTATGGCTAAAACCCATTAATGTACTATCGGAATAATGATAACCAGAACACCAATCCCAGCCTTCAATATCAGTATCAGGACTTAATTGAACCATTCCGTGCGGAAGTGTTGCGCCTGGGAAAGTATGGCCATGGCCATCTGTTCCAATCATCGGATCAACATAATCGGTTAAATTATTTTGCGCGGAAAGTTTTATACTTAAAGATTGAAATAAGAAAAATGAATAATCCAATTTTCAGTAAAAACCAATTTTTATGTTTTATTGAAATATAATCTTCTCTCATAAAATTTCCTTGAAACTTTTTATGCAAACTGATTCAATAAATTTTAATTCGTTATTTAATTCCAACTTTATTTAGTTACAAAATCTCCTTTGCTTAAGCTCCAATCATTGCCAAAATAACCTGTGAACTTTACGCCTGTTTCATCGGATTTTAAAATATCAGAATTGTAAATAATAACATCCGGGTAGCTTACATACTGATCGAAGTAATCAGCTAAGTTAATTAGATTCATTCCCTCGATTCCTGTTCCTGATACAACTCCAACACTAGCAACTTTACTGTCTGTTCTAGGACGAATCATTAAACAAGCATAATCGCTACCTTTATAGTTTTTGTCGCCAACTTTTATTTCATCATCATTTACTTGGACTGGAGAATCTTTTAATAGTTTATCCCACGCAGAATTTGTTTCTGAATTTCCAAATAGTATAACGCTTCTATCTTTATATTTTACTGGATCAAATTCATCATCTTTTATTGTTTCTATTGAACCGTTACCTTGATACCAGATTTTTTCTGCATCATATCTAGATTTTTGAAATGCCCACGTATTTTCTTTCTTATTTCCATGGGTTCCGTAAACAAAAACTACATCATGATTTAATGCTTCTCTGAAGTTACCACAGCGAGCAGGGGTTTTATTTTCCTCATTTGGCTTGCTTGATAATTCCCATTTGCCTTTATTCTTCAATAGATAAATTTTTTCTTCATTCGGAATATTTATGTTTGAAATTGTTTGACTATCTACAACAACTGTAATTGGTTTATCATTAGAAAGCATTGATACATCTATTGAAAACATGTTAATATTTGAAGTCGAGCCTATAAATTTTCTAAGGCCAGGCTGAAGCTCAAAATGTATATGGCTGAGTGTTTGCTGCTCATCCTGGTTTATAATTTTAATCCAATAATTTTTTGATGCTATAGAAGGATTAGCAGTAGTGAAGTCAACAATTTTAATTTCATTATTATTTGCTACTGCATGATGCGCAAAGAAATCAAACAAAGGCGGCCAATCAACACAATCAGCGCCAGGCTCGTCTGAAACATCCCACCAATGGTTTGCGCCTGGCTGTACATAGTAAATAAAATCTTTGTGGAATTTAGATAAGTTGGCCACCATTGACTCTGCTTGTTCTGGAGGAACATTATCATCAATTGCTCCCTGTATAATATAAATCCCGTCAGGTTTTAAATTTTTTGTAAAGGCATAAGTATCACTCTGTTTAGTCGCCCGTAAAAGCATGTTTTTAACTTTCGTTGAATCGGTAACCGATCTAATTCGGTAAGACCATAAACTTATCCAACCGGCACTTGGGCCAATTGCTCCAAACAAATCCGGGTAATTAATTCCAAGATGCCACGTCCCATGTCCACCCATTGAATGCCCTGTTAAATAAACTCTGGAAGGATCAACATCAAATTCCTTTTTTGCTATATTTAAAACTTCAAGTGCATCAAGCCTTCCCCAATTTTCCCAATTATATCCATATGGACGGCGGTTTGTCGGAGCAACAATGTAACCCCAATCTTTATGATAATAAGCATGAGCCTGATTTATAGCTTCAACACCTGCTCCATGCAGACTTAAAAATAATGCAGGTTTTTCTACGTCCAAATGCTTAGGAGGATTAACTGCATAGTATTGAACACTTCCATCCATTTTGCTGATAAATGTTTCTCTAAAAGTATCATCAGGGAATAATATCTGTAGAATTATATTTGTTGAGGCTAAGGTTTGTTCATTAGGTGTTTGCCCTTCTTTAACAACTGCAATATTTAGTTTAACTTTTCCAGTATCTTTTTGTGCCTGAGTTTTTATATAAAAAGGCGTTTTAAATATTGAAAGAGGATTTAATTCCTTTACTGGATAATAAGCAGGTGTTGAACCTTCAATCCAGGTTTTAACCATTAAGCCTTTATAATTATTCTCTGTTGCATTTATAATTGGAATCGCACCATAAGTATCGGCAGCTTTATTAACAATTAAGTCAGGAATAGTTAAATCATGATTGTTAAAAATTAGTCCTTCTTTGTTTGGGTGAATTACTGCTTTTAATAACCCGCGTCTGCAAAAAAACAAAAACTCATTAATACCTTTTTTTAATTTTACAGGGATGTATGAATAATCAAATCTTGGTTCCCAAGGATTATAAACATCCTGATATCCGTAAGGATTTCCCGAACGAGGAATTCCGTTAACATAAACCATTCTATTACCTCGTTGTTCTAAAATGGCAATATCCTCTTTGTCTGATTTAAATTGTAAATAAACATAGGCATTATAAAGAGAATCATGTTTATACCACCCTTTATCGTTTGTAGAAATCCTTTCCCATTTGCCTATAATAGTATTGCCAGATTTTACTACTTCATTTTCTTTCGGCATTTGCCAATTGTTTGTTACAATTGAAGCTTCGATTACATTTGGTGAAATAATCTTATTGCCATCGGGTCTACCCATTCTTAAAACCAATCCCTGATTTAATACAATAGAATCTTGAGTTTGGCAAAATGCAGTAATTGAGAATACTAAGATTAATAATGATACAAATGATAATTTTTTCATTTTATATTTCCTCTGTAGATTTAATTTCCTTAATGGATTCTTCTTCATTATTATGTTTTACAGTGCCGTCATCCGTATGATCACGAACCGCGTTTTTGAGCCTATGAATCATATCTTTAAAATCTCTAAAACCACCGATAGTAAACCAAACCACAATTATTGATGATGCTACTAGGTTTATTAATATAAATGTCTCCCAAAATTTCATCCATGATTTGTCCGAAACATTACTTGTAAAATTAAATATGGTTCCAATAATGAAAACGACAACCCACATAAATGTCCATGCATAAGCAGCGATATAAATTATTTTATCTCCTCTAGTAAATTCTTTTCCCATTCCAAGCATCTTCCATCCTTTAAGAGGAACCTTTTCTCCAATAACTTCATCTTCTTTAATTTTGTATTTACCACGGTGAAGCATCTTTTCCATATTGAAATTTTCTTTACAAGTAACTAAAGAAACTATAATGTAAACTAACGAAGAGACACCCATTGCAATGCCCCAAAATACTTGCCCATTAATAGGAAAGTTTGGATAGATTTGCTGAAGTACAATCCCGGTAACAGAAATTACTGAACCAACAATTAATGCACTCCAGGCTGCCGTAGTAGTTCCTTTTTTCCAATACAATCCTCCAATTATAACCGCACCCGATCCTCCTACAAAAATAGCTGCAGTTATAGCAAAGTAAAGAAATATGTATTGATTTAAAGGAAAGAGTAAACTGAAGATAAAAATAAAAATAGCCACACCTAAAATTGAAAGCCTTAAAACTTTAAGATGCTGTTTTGGCTCAAATGGCTTTTTGCGAAAAGGCATAATAATATCTTGTATAAAAATGCTTCCCCATGAATGCATATATGAATCATGAGTTGATATTGAAGCCACCATCATAATAACTAAAAATGCCCCCATAAGTCCTACAGGTAAAATATCCGATAGTACCATGGGTATTCGTAATTGATTTTGTACTTCTGTGTTTCCAATCCCTGAAATTATATGCTGAACGTTACTTGCAATTGCGCTGAAGTCAGGATTATGTAGAATGGTATAGGCTATTATTGGAATGAAAACTAAAAAAAGCCATTTGGGAATATCGCGCATGTTGCCAAGCACCTCCCCCATTTTGGCTTCATGTGCAGATTTAGCTGATGAATTAAATCCTTGCGCCCCCTGCCATGATAGTTTTACATAAATAACTCCGACAACATTTATAAGAAAGTACCATATGTTGAAATCGGGAACTGCGCTGGTTTTATATGGATTAATTAATGAAGCATCTTTTGGAGCAGTAATTACAGCATGAAATATCTGATCCCAGTTCACAAAAAATAAACAAAATACAATAATTAATAAGACGGCAAAGTTAGTAAACACTCCCTGCATAAATTCAGTGATTAACACGGCAATTTGGCCACCAGTAAAAACAAAATAAAGGGCAATTATTAAAAGCACTGCCATTACAATCGGGAATGTTGAAACTTCAATGCCTGCTACATGAAAAGAAAGTGGCAAGCCGCAAAAATAAATAAAAAATCTTGCGCTCACTGCAGGAAAGATTCCAAAATTTAATAAACCGGAAACAAAAGCTAAAATACCGGCAAAGATTCTAAAATTTCTACTGTATCGGACTTCAAGAAACTGTGCTATTGTCAAAGCTCTAGTTTCTCTGAACCTATAAAGCACCCATCCCGAAACGGTAATAATTAAAAGTACGACTGCCATTGTAAATTCCCACCACCGTAAGGCAAAGCCAGCTACATAATTTACTTCCCATTGTCCGACAATTGTTATTGCGCCGACAAATGCCATACCTTGAGATACGGTAATCATATATCTTCCGGCTGATCTTCCAGCTGAAAGAAAATCTGCAACACTTCGAACTAAATTTTTGCTTATGCGTACAGTGAATACAAGACCAATTAGCGCAATTATTGCAATTGACCAGTCGATAATAGATAAATTCATTTCGACCCTTTAAAAAGTTTTGGATTTAGGTTTGTGTAATAATGTAAAATTATATTTGATATATTTTTCAATAAAATAATAATTTCTAGTTTTTCTAAGCTAAGTGAGATTTATATTGAAATTCTATTCTAGAAAAGAGTAAGTTAAAGTGCATGTGTTTTTCTTTTATTAAAATAAACTAACCTGATGATGCAAAGATAACAATTATTTTTTCAAAATAAACTTTAAATTTTTACTATTATTTATTAAAAATTACTTGTATTTTCAAATGATTATTTTTTTAAAAAATATTTGATATATTTTTTAACTATGCTTCAATCCAGAAATCATTAAATATTTTTTCTAGTTCTTTTTATTTAGAATTTATTTCCAATTAATTATCTAATTTAATTTTTATGAACAAGTTTAAAATATTGTTTTTTACATCATTCATAATTTTAATGGGAAATGTTTTTATGAATGCTCAATCAAATTGGATTAATGGTTTTGCAAAAAGAGTTGCCGGTGAAAATCTTGATTATCATTCTTGTCACCCTGATGCAAACCTCGCATTATTAATTAGATGTCTGAATGATAATGATTATATTGAATGGAAAACCGACTCCCTTCCAGATAATTTTGATCATGAATTTGTAACCTTTGCCTGGATAGCCGGATATTCAGTTGGAACATCAACTGGCCCGCATAAATTTTTTCTATCCGTATATAATAAACAATTAATTGATTTTTCAACTTCTCCTAATGACGCTAGGAAAGACTGGGAAATCACATCTGAAAATGGTGTAAAGCTTCATTTCAAATTTATAAACATTGATGCTGTTGATGACTTCTTCGGATATATGGTTTTAACAGTTCCTGTTGAATTACTGGAAGGACAAAAATTTGCAAGCATTAAAATAAAGGGAGATGCTTCAAATAGTAAAGATTGGTACATGACCATGCAATATCCTTTGATTCCCAAAACCAGAATTACTCCTGAGAAAGTGGTTTCAAAAGATTCAAAAGGAAATTTATTACAACGTGTTAAGGTCTCAATAGATCATTTTGATTCTCCTACTCTTGCACATATTTATACTGATAACGGGAATGACATTTCTTCTGAATTAAAGCTTGGTATGAATGATTTCTATTTGAATTTCCCCGCACCTCAAAAACAAGAAGAAGTCAAAATAAATATTTCTATTCACGGAAAGACTAAAACTTATAATACTATTATTAATCCAGCCAGAAAAATTACATTCTATTTAATTCCTCATGCACACGTAGATATTGGTTATACTGATTTGCAGACAAATGTGGAAAAGAAACACTGGGCTAATTATGATAAAGCAATTCAACTATCAAAAGAATCAGTTAAATATGGTGAAGATGCAACATTTAAATGGAATGTGGAAGTGCTTTGGGCAGTAAAAAGTTATTTAGAAAAATTTCCGGAAAAAAGAGAAGAGTTTTATAATGCTGTAAGAAAAGGGTGGATAGGATTAGATGCTGATTATGGAAATGTAATGACCGGACTTTGCAGGCCGGAAGAATTATATAGATTAGTTGAATACTCAAATGAGCTTGAAAAAAAGATTAGTGTAAAAATAGAAGAAGCAATGATTTCAGATGTTCCCGGTTATACCTGGGGAATCGTTCAAGCTTTTGCAGATAATGGAATAAAGTATTTTTCTGTAGGCCCAAACCCGTTTGATAGGATTGGGTATACTCTTAAAACTTGGGGCGACAAACCTTTCTATTGGAAATCTCCAAGTGGAAAGAAAAAGATTTTAATTTGGCTTGCCGGGAAAGGTTACGCCTGGTTTCACCAGTGGAGATTGACGAGAGATGATTTTTCTCCGGTTGCAAAATATCTTGATGAGCTTGATAAAGAAAATTATCCTTATGACATGGTTCATTTAAGATATAATATCGGAGGGGATAACGGATTTCCCGATTCTTCTCTTTCCTTGTTTGTAAAAAATTGGAACGATACTCATGTTACCCCGAAATTTAAAATCGCTACCAATGAGCAAATGTTTAAAGATTTTGAAGCTAAATATTCTAAAGTCATTCCATCTTACTCAGGAGATTTTTCACCTTACTGGGAAGACGGTGCCGGTTCTACTGCAAAAGAAACTGCAATGAATAGAAACACCGCCGAGCTATTAACTCAATTAGAAATTTTATATTCAGAATTTCAAAGAGATAATTTCCCGCAAAAAGATTTTGATGAAGCCTGGAAATATGTTTTGCTTTTTTCAGAACATACCTGGGGTGCATGGAACAGCATTTCAGATCCTGAATTAAAATCCGTTGTTGAACAGTGGGAAATAAAAAAATCCTATGCTGTTAAAGCAGACAGCTTGGCTCAAAAACTTTTACAAAATCTCACAAAGCAGAATGAATTAAAAAATCATTTCTACGTAAGTAATTCATCATCATGGGAGAGAAGTGATATCGTAACAATTCCATCCGGAATAATGTCATCTGATTTTTCTATCAAAGATAATGAAGGAAATTTGATACCTACTCAAAAGTTATCGAATGGAGATTTGGTTTTTACTGCAAAGAATATTCCTCCGTTTGGCTATAAAGAATACAAAATTATTGAGGGGGAAAATCAAAATAAATTGAATTCCCCATTAAATGGTTATACTTTAGAAAATAATTATTACAAATTGACTTTTGATGATAAAACATATGCTATAAAAAGTTTAAGTAGAATAGGTAATGAATTAAATTATGTCGACGCAAATAATGAGTACGAACTCAATCAATTTATTCATACCGGAAGCAATGCAGCAGATCCTACTATTAATAGCAGTCCAAAAGTAATTGGCTATGAAAATGGCCCGGTTTTAAAATCAATAACTATAAAATCTCAAGCACAAGGCTGCAATGAGATATTACAAAAAATAATTCTATATAATGATTTGGATAAAATTGAATTAGAAAATACCGTTGATAAGAAAAAAGATTATAATAAGGAAAGCATAAGGTTTGCATTCCCATTAGATGTTAGTAATCCTGTTTCAAGAATTAATATTGCCTGGGCTGTAATTCAGCCGGAAAAAGATCAGCTTCCTGGATCCAATAAGAATTATTTTACTTCACAAAGATGGGTTGATGTTTCAAATGATAGTAAAGGGTTAACAATTGCCGGTGTTGATGCTCCTTTTTTTGAATTTGGAGGTATGGATGCTGAATCATGGATGGCATCTCCCGATAAAGACTGGGCTGCACATACTAAATCTTCAGCATTATGTTATTCTTGGGCAATGAATAATTCATGGCACACAAACTTTAAAGCTTCGCAGGAAGGTATTGTAACATTCAAATACTTTTTAAAGCCTCATGATAATTTCGATTATCTCTCAGCGTATAAATTCGGAGTTGACAATTCACAGCCGCTGCAAGTGATATATTCTGATAAAGTAATTAAAAATTATTCTCCATTAATTAAACTAGATTCAACTTCATCTTTGGTTGTAACCATGCTCTATCCGGCTCGATGATGGAAATGGTTTAATAGTTAGGATTTTTAATCCTACTGAAAGTAAAAGCTCGTCAGTTATAGAATATGAAGGAAATAAAACTGCACAAATTTATTTAAGTAATGGTGATGAAGAGGATATTCAAAAAATATCGGATAAAATTAGTCTAGACCCGTTTGAAGTAAAAACTCTAAAAATTAAAGACAAATAACCTAACGAGAAATAATGAAAAAATTATTTTATCTTTTAATTCTAACCACCCTTCTGTCCATACCAGCATTTCTGCAGGCACAGGATCAGTTAATTCCAAAACCTCAAGAGTATAAATCGTTAGATGGTAATTTTATCTTTTCAGGTAACTATAAAATTTTCTTCGCCGGATTTTAAGATAAATCTAAAGGATTATTTTCAAAAATATTTAAAAGAGCTTTATGGATTAAATTTTTCTGGCGAGGGGAATGATAATGCATCAACAATTACTTTGAAAATTGATAAGAGTTTTATGAGTGATGATCCTGAGGCGTATTCATTAAAAATAAAACCAAGCGAAATTTCAATTGTCTCTTCTAGTGAAAGAGGATTGTTTTATGGTATACAAACAATTTTTCAAATCTTACCAAAAGGGAACTTAAATGGAGAGCGGCCACAAATTCAATGCTGTGAAATAACCGACTTTCCTAAATTCAAATGGCGAGGGCTTAATCTTGATTGCGCCCGCCATTTTATGTCTAAAGAATTTGTTAAAAGATATATTGATATTCTTGCTTATTATAAATTTAATACCTTTCATTGGCACTTGACCGATGATCAGGGCTGGAGAATAGAAATAAAAAAATATCCGAAACTAACTCAAGTAGGGGCTTGGCGTAAAGAAGCAGACGGTTCAATATACGGCGGTTATTATACTCAAGATGATATAAAAGATATAGTTGCTTATGCAAAAAGCAGATTTATTAATATTGTTCCTGAAATCGAAATGCCCGGACACTGCACAGCATCTCTTGCAGCTTATCCTGAAAATTCTTGCACCGGCGGTCCATTTGAGGTTCCTATTACTTGGGGTGTTTTTAATGATATTTATTGCGCCGGAAGAGATTCTACGTTTACATTTTTAGAAAATGTTCTTGATGAAGTTATATCACTATTCCCTGGTAAGTATATTCACATTGGCGGGGATGAAGTTCCGAAAATTAGGTGGAAAAGTTGTCCGCTTTGCCAGGCAAGAATAAAAGCTGAAGGTTTAAAAAATGAAGAAGAGCTTCAGAGCTATTTTATAAAAAGAATATCAAAATATCTCGCCTCAAAAGGAAAAGATATAATCGGCTGGGATGAAATTTTAGAAGGAGGACTTGCACCCGGAGCGATAGTCCAATCATGGCGCGGCTTTGAAGGTGCTGAAGCTGCAGCAAATCTTGGGCACTCTGTTATCTGTTCTCCAACATCACATACTTATTTTGATAGTGACCCCGAAGGTTTGGATTTAAGAGTTGTGTATTCTTTTAATCCAATTCCGACAGATTTACCTGACAGTGAGAAAAAATATATTCTCGGTAGTGAAGCAAATATGTGGAGTGAACGTGCACCAATGGAAGTTGTTGATCAAAGATTATTTCCTCGAATGCTTGCTCTTTCAGAAGTATTATGGACAGCTCCGGCAGATAGAGACTTCGATGAATTTCACAAACGTGTAGAAAATGCATATGCTGATTTGGATGCACGCGGAATAAAATATGGTCCCGAAACCAAAGCAATGACTTTTTATACCACCTATAATAAAGATGAAAAACAATATGACGTGAAAATAATCCCCGGCCAGCAAGATCTACAAATTCGTTATTCGGAAAATGGAGAAGATGCCGATTCTAATTCTACACTTTACACTGCACCTATCGCAGTTAGTAAATCTGAAAAACTTTCAATAGCAGCATATAGGGAAAATAAATTTATAGGTAAGAGAGTTAGTTTATCATTTGTTTTTCATAAAGCACTTAATGCAAAAGTAACGTTGCTGGATCAATATGATGAAAGATACCGGGGTGGTGGCGAACAGGGTATAGTTGACGGCATTCGCGGAACAACAAATCTTCATGATGGCTTATGGCAAGGTTATGAAGGAAAAGATTTTGAATGCATTATTGATTTAGGAAGTGAGAAAGAAATATCAAACGTGAGTCCGCGATTTTTATTAAACTCAAGCTCCTGGGTGTTCTTACCATCAGAAGTTATAGTTTCATTATCTAAAGACGGAAAAAATTATGACAATGAAAAAACAGTTGTAAATGATGTGTCACAAAAAAATCCTGATGTAGTTCTAAAAGACTTTACTGCAGAGTATGACAGTATAAAAGCAAGATACATAAAAGTTCATGCTGTAAACATAAAAGTTTGTCCGCCATGGCATCCGGGTGCCGGTGGAAAAGCATGGTTATTTGTTGATGAAATAGTTGTGGAATAATTATAGAAAGTTAATTGATTTCAAAAGATTATTTAAGGATTAAATTAAAAAGTGAGTGAACAGGAAGAAAAAGAATCTTTACACGCCGGCGCGGTTGAAATTGATAAAGCAATAAAAGAATATTATCCTGAAACAGATCCGCTCGTGGTGAATAAAATTCATCAATGGCAAAATTTAAAATTTGGTTTGCTCATGCACTGGGCGCCTTCAAGTCAATGGGGAATTGTTGAATCATGGTCGCTTTGTTCTGAAGATGAAGAATGGTGCAAAAGAAAAACCCCATTGGGGCAGGTTGATGATTACTGCGAATACAAAAAAGAGTATGAAGGCTTAAAGAATACTTTTAATCCTAAAAAATTTAATCCTAAAAAATGGGCAGACGCCGCAGAAGCTGCGGGGATGAAATATGTTGTGTTTACAACGAAGCATCACGATGGCTTTTGTATGTATGATTCGAAATACACTAACTATAAAGTAACTGACGAAGGATGTGCTTTTAGTACAAATCCCAAAACAAACATTGTCAAAGAAATATTTAATGAATTCAGAAAAAAAGATTTTATGATTGGAGCTTATTTTTCTAAGCCTGATTGGCATTCAGAATATTTTTGGTGGAACAAGTTTGCTACTCCCGACAGAAATGCTAATTATGAAATTAAAAAATATCCAGAACGCTGGAAGAAATTTGTTGAGTTTACACATAACCAGATTGATGAACTTATGACTGATTTTGGTAAGATAGATATTCTCTGGCTGGATGGATGCTGGGTTCGGTATTATTCTGATAAAGATTTAGAAGAAGAAAGAAAGAATATCAATTACAATATTTATAGGATTCAGAATCAAGATATAAATATGAAATTGATAACAGAAAACTCTCGCAAAAAGCAGCCAGGATTGATTGTTGTTGATAGAGCAGTTCCAGGATTATATCAAAATTATCTAACTCCAGAAAACCAAGTGCCGGATAAAACGTTACCATATCCATGGGAAACTTGTATGCCTATTACTCCAAGCTGGTCTTATGAGCCAGGGCTTGAATATAAATCGACTCGACAGCTAATTCACACTTTAGCTGACATTGTAGCAAAAGGTGGAAACTTTTTATTAAATGTTGCTCCAACTGCTGAAGGTGACTTTGAAGATGCAGCTTATGAACGCTTAAAAGAAATTGGAGAATGGATGAAAATAAATGGAGAAGCAATTTATAATTCTCATCCAATTGAACCATATAAAGAAGGAAAAGTCTGTCTAACTCAATTAGATGATAAAACTATTTATGCAATCTACTTAGCTGAAGAAAACGAAAATGTTTTACCGGAAAAAATAGTTTTCAAAAATTTTAATCCTAATGAGAAAAAAGGAAATTCATTTGCTTGGAACTAATGTAAAATTAATCGGAAAAGAAAATAAAAATAATTTTATAATTGAGTTTCCGGAAAATGTCCGCAATAAAATTCCGAATAATTATGCGTGGGTATTAAAATTTTCATAGTTGTATTAAAGTCTCTAATTTTTTAATCAATTCTAATTCATATCAATAAATATTAGGGTAATATGAAATTAAAGATTACTATCATACTTATTTTATTATTTACCTTCTTTAACACAAATATATTCTCCCAAGAGAAATATGATTATGTACAAGATCCTGATACACTTGTTCAAAAAAAACTAGAACAGTGGCAGGATTTAAAATTTGGATTGTTGATGCATTGGGGTACTTATTCGCAATGGGGTATTATTGAATCATGGTCAATTTGTCCGGAAGATTATGGCTGGTGCCAGCGAAAAAAAGGTAGTCATCCAGAAAATTATTTTGAGTATAAAGAAGAATATGAGAATCTTAAAACAACTTTTAATCCGACTAAATTTGATCCGGATAAATGGGCCAAAGCTGCAAAATATGCCGGAATGAAATATGTAGTTTTTACAACAAAACATCATGACGGATTTTGCATGTTTGATACCAAATATACAAACTATAAAATTACTGATAAAGATTGCCCTTTCCATACTAATCCAAAAGCGAATGTTACAAAAGAAATATTTAATGCATTCCGTAAGCAAGGATTATGGGCAGGAGCTTATTTCTCAAAACCTGATTGGCATTCCAAATATTATTGGGATCCATATTTCCCACCGATGGATAGAAATGTAAATTATGACCCTGAAGAATATCCTGAAAAATGGAAAAAGTTTGTTGATTATACCCATAATCAAATTTTAGAACTTCTGAGTGACTACGGAAAAGTTGATATTTTATGGCTCGACGGCGGATGGGTTGCTGCTCAAAAAAATGATATTCAAGACTGGTATATCAAACAGCTTCAAAAAACTCCAAGCGGATTTTTAAAAAGTAAAATTGTCAATCAAGATATTAAAATGGATGAGCTGGTAGATGAAGCACGCAAAATACAGCCAGGATTAATTGTAGTTGATAGAGCAGTAAAAGGAAAGAATCAAGATTATTTAACACCTGAAAATCAAGTTCCAAAAGAAGCTCTACCTTTTCCATGGGAATCATGTATAACATCCGGCGGAGGCTGGTCGTGGACTCACAATGCACACTATAAATCTTCATATTATTTAGTACACTTACTTGTTGATATTGTTTGTAAGGGGGGGAATCTATTATTGAACATTGGCCCAAGCCCGGAAGGAACTTGGGATGATACAGCCTACGCTCGATTAAAAGATATCGGTGATTGGATGAAAGTTAATAGTGAGGCAATTTATGGAACGAGAGCGATTGCTCCTTATAAAGAAGCAAAAATTTGTTACACTAATAAGAAAAATACAAATACTGTTTATGCAATATATATGGCAGATGAAAATGAAAAAACAATACCTGCAGAAATTATGCTTTATTCTTTTACACCTAAATCGGGGACTGAAGTCTCTTTGTTAGGATATGAAAAATCACTCAAATGGGAAAAAGTTGGAAACGGAACTTTGATTCATCTCCCGAATGAGATTAAAGAAAATCCACCATGCAAATATGCTTGGGCTTTAAAAATTAATGAAATTGAAAAATAAAATTATAATTGGGGAAATTAATATGAAAAAACTTTTAATTGTATTCGTTTTAATTTACTTAGCTAACCTAAATGCTCAAAATGTTGATTCATTGCATCAAGCAAAGATGGAATGGTTTAAAGATGCTAAGCTAGGAATTTTTATTCACTGGGGAATTTACGCTGTTAACGGAATTTCTGAATCATGGTCTTTTTATAACGGGAGAATTTCCTATGAAGATTACTTGAAACAATTAGATGGATTTACTGCTTCAAAATATGACCCCGAATATTGGGCAAAATTAATTAAAGAAAGTGGAGCAAAATATTGTGTTATTACATCCCGCCATCATGATGGATTTGCACTTTGGGATACCAAATATGGAAACTTAAATGCGGTAAAGAATGCCGCTGTAAAAAAAGATGTACTAACACCTTTTATAAATGCTTTGAGAAAAAACGGAATTAAGGTCGGGATTTATTATTCGTTGTCAGATTGGTCAAATAAAGATTACACAAATTTTACAAGAGACAGCATTCGCTATAAGATTAGCGATGAACCGGAAAGATGGAATAAATACTTAAATTATTTTCAAGGGCAGCTGCAGGAACTTGCTGATAAATATAATCCGGATTTATGGTGGTTTGATGGAGATTGGGAACATAGTGCGGAAGAGTGGCAGGCTGATAAAATTCGAACGATACTTTTAACTAAAAATCCAAATGTTATCATTAATTCCCGGCTTCAAGGTAGAGGAGACTACGCAACTCCGGAACAAGGACCGCCGGTTTTACGACCAGAGGCGAAATATTGGGAGCTTTGCTACACAATGAATGATTCCTGGGGCTACCAGCAAAATGATACAAATTATAAAACACCTCAGCAATTATTGGATGTTTTTGTTGATTGCATAAGTCAAGGCGGAAATCTTTTATTGGACATAGGTCCAAAAGCTGATGGGACAATTCCAGAGAAGCAAATAAATATTTTAACAGAATTTGGAAAGTGGACTTCGAAAAATAAAGAAGCTATCTATGGAACACGTCAAGGGATTCCATACGAATATTTTCACGGGCCTTCTGCATTATCAAAAGACGGTAAAATTCTTTACTTGTTTGTAAAAGGAAATCCAAACGGAGAAATATTACTTAAAGGAATTAACAATCAAATAAATTCAGTTTGGGTTGTAGGAAACGGCACCGCTTTAAACTATAAGACTTTCAGCAAGGTTTACTGGAACAAATATCCGGGTTTAACTTATATTGAAATTCCCACTGATGTTTTAGACAAATACTACACCATCATTGCTGTTTTGTTAGATAGTAAAATAAATTTATACAAAAATGTAGTTGGTGCAATAGAAAGTAATTAAAAATAATTTTTCTGGAATAGGAAAAAGAATGAAGAACTATTTGATTTTTATTTTAATAGTTGCATTTGCAGGATTTTTTTCTGTAAGTAATTCAGAACTCACAATTGTTCAAAATAATTCTTCAATATATAAAATAGTAATTCCTGCCAATAGTACCGAAGTAGAGAAACATTCTGCTGAAGAACTGCAAAAATATATTCAAGAAATTTCCGGGGCTAAGCTAGAAATTATAAATGATTCTGAACCTGAAACACAGTTTGAAATATTAATAGGTAAAAATAATAGATTAGAAAAAATAGATGCGAATATAAATTTAGATTCACTTGCACTCGACGGTTATACAATAAAAACCGTTGGAGATAAATTGATAATTGCCGGTGGAAATAAAAAAGGAACTTTGTACGGAGTATATACTTTTTTAGATAAATTTTTAGGCTGCAAAATGTACACTCCGGATGCAATTTATATTCCTAAAAATTCAAACATAACAATTCCGACAATTAATTTAACTGAAGTGCCCAAAATTATTTATAGAGAACTTCATCTTCCCTCCGCCCGCTCATCTCAACTCTTTTGTGATTGGCACAAACTAAATAATGTTTCCGAAAGAAATAAATATTACGGGACTTTTGTTCATACACTGCAGCATTGGGTTCCATCAGAAGTTTATTTTAAAGATCATCCGGAATATTTTTCTGAAATAAACGGAATACGTATCCCTGATCAGCAGGTATGTTTATCCAATCCGGAAGTTTTTAAAATTGTTGTTGATAGGATGAAAAAGGAAATGAAAGAGAAGCCTGAAGCAACAGTTTGGGATGTTTCACAAAATGATAATTTCGGTAATTGTACTTGTAATCTTTGCAGACAAACAGATTCAATATATGGAAGTCCTTCCGGAACGATGATAAAATTTGTAAATAAAATTGCAAGGGAATTTCCAAACAAAACCATATCAACATTAGCGTATCAATACACAAGAAAAGCTCCCGTCGGCATAAAACCGGAGCCAAATGTGATGGTTGTTCTATGCACAATTGAATGTGACAGAAGTAAACCAATTGCTGAAAACAAAGATGATTTGTTTAATAGAGATATTGAAGAATGGAGTAAGATAACTGATAATATAAAAATATGGGATTATGTTGTTCAGTTTTCAAGCTACATGGATCCATTTCCAAATTTCTATGTCTTACAGCCGAATATTAAAATGTTTGTAAAACATGGTGTGAAATATTTATTTGAACAAGGAAGCGGCGATTCCAAAAGTGATATGCATGAATTAAAAGCTTACTTGCTTGCAAAGCTTATGTGGAATCCCGATGCAGATGTTGAAAGCATAATTAATGAATTTTTAACCGGTTATTATGGGGATGCTGGAAAATATATAAGTGAGTATTTTCATTTAATGCATAATGCTCTAAAAAAATCCGGAGCCGGTTTAATAATCTATGGCTATCCCTCAAATGGTAAAGACAGTTACTTAACTCCGGAACTTCTTGATAAATACACAGAGCTGTTTAATGAAGCTGAGCAATCAGTTGCTAACCAACCTGAATTTTTAGATAGAGTAAAAACAGCAAGACTGCCCTTGATGTATGCTAAATTAGAACTTTCAAAACTTAATATTTCTGATAACTATCGAATTTTTAATATTGTGGATAACAAAGTTATTGTTAATCAAAACATGAAAAATCTGCTTGAGAATTTTGTTAAAGGTGCAATTAAATCCGGCATTAAGAGTTTGCATGAGAGAGGGTATTCTCCGGAAGAATATTATGCTGATATGCAAAAATATTTTAAAGAAGGAATGATGATTCACAAAGCATATCATAAAGATGTTAAAATTTTAAGTGAATTAAGTCCAAAGTATTCAGTTGGTGGTGCCAGTACTTTAGTTGATGGGGTTTTAGGCCAGGCAAATTATTTTTTCAATTGGCTTGGATTTGAAGGAAATGAGTTTGAAGCAGTTGTAGATTTAAAAGAAAAAACAAAAATTAATTTAATTCGGACTGATTTTCTGCAGGAAGTTAAATCATGGATTTGGCTGCCGAAATCTGTGGAATATTATATTTCTGATGATGGGAAAAAATTTACAAAGATTGGTGAAGTTAAAGACAGCATAGATGAGAAAAGGGAAGGAATTTTTACCGAACCATTTATTTTGAACACGACTGCAAATGCAAGATTTGTAAAAGTTAAAACAAAAAGTTTAATTCATTGTCCAAGATGGCATATTGGTTACAGTAATGGAACCGGTAAGGCCTGGCTATTTGTTGATGAAATCGTTGTTAATTAATTCCAAACTTTCATGAAATATAGAGTACAGATTAAAGGTTTTCTAATAATTTCATTTTTGAACTTATCATTTTTTTGCAAGGCACAATCGATAAATTCAAATAAGAATTTTGTAATTATAAAACCATCAGACAATGTAAATACGATAATTGAAAAAGCTGCAAATGTTACTCCTTCTAAAAGACAGTATGAATGGCAGAAAATGGAATTCACCGGATTTATTCATTTCGGAATAAATACTTTTGATAATGTTGAATGGGGGAAAAAAACAATGGACATATCTAAATTCAACCCTAGTAAAATTGATGTGAACCAGTGGGTGAAAGTTTTAAAAGATGCCGGGATGAAACAAATAATCTTAACTACGAAACATCATGATGGTTTTTGCTTATGGCCGACAAAATATAACGATTATAATATTTCAAACACTCCTTTTAAAAATGGAAAAGGTGACATTGTTAAAGATTTATCAGAAGCATGTCATAAAGCAGGATTAAAATTCGGAGTCTATTTATCGCCCTGGGATATGCACGAAAAGACATACGGCACTCCAGCGTACAATAATTATTTTGAAAATCTTTTAACAGAACTATTAACTAATTATGGAAAAATATCTGAAGTTTGGTTTGACGGGGCTAATGGTGAAGGGACCAAATGGAAAAAAGCAAATTTATGATTGGCATGCATATTACAAATTAATCAGAAAGCTTCAGCCGGATGCAGTGATTGCTATAATGGGGCCTGATGTTAGCTGGGTTGGAACTGAATCCGGTTATGGAAGACAAACAGAATGGAGTGTTGTACCGGCATCAACTTCAAATCGACAAAAGATAGCTGCTAACTCACAGCAGCAGTCTTTGGAAAGTGCGTTTGTTCCTAAAGATTTGACAAATGAAGATTTGGGCAGCAGAGAAAAAATTGAAAAAGCATCTTCTTTGATTTGGTATCCTGCCGAAGTCGATGTCTCTATTCGTCCCGGATGGTTTTATCATAAAGAGCGATGACGAGCAGGTGAAGTCGCCTTATAAACTAGTTGATATTTATTATAATTCAGTTGGATTGAATGATGTTCTTCTTCTTAACGTTCCGCCTGATAAAAATGGTTTAATTACTAACTATGATGTTAAAAGCCTTCAAGGGATGAGGTATATTCTTGATGAAACCTTTAAGGACAATTTAGCTAAGAATGCTTCTGTTGTTTCAACAAATGAGAAAAAAGGAAATGAAGCAAAATATATTCTTGATAATGATTTAGAAACTTATTGGACAACTAAAGATACCTTCAGCACAGCTTCAATCGAAGTTAATCTTGGTAAAGAAAAAACTTTCAACCGTGCAATGCTTCAAGAAAATATTTTAGTTGGACAAAGAATAGAAAAATTTCATTTAGAATTTTGGGATGGACAAGAATGGAATAAATTTGCGGAAGCCACGACTATTGGTTATAAAAGGCTTCTAAGATTTAATAGTATAACAACAAATAAAGTAAAAATTGTTATTGATCAATGCCGTACAAATCCAACTCTCTCTACATTTGGATTGTATATGGCTCCACCCGAGATAAAATTTGAGCCTGATGGATATTCATTTGGAGATAGCACTCATTTTAAAATATTAAGTAGTGATAAAAATTCTAAAATATATTATACTCTTGATGGAAGTCAGCCAAGTATAAAATCCCCCAAATATGTTGATAGTATCTTCATAAATAAAACTACAAATGTGAATGCAATTGCAATTTCAGAAGATGGAAAGCAAAGCCTGCCGACATCAGCAGTTTTTCATAAAGCTAAATACAATATCAAACTAAATACAAACTTATGATTCAAAATATCCCGGCGGCGGGAAGTATGCTTTGGTAGATGGAGTTCAAGGCAGCGACTAACTTTAATGATGGAAAATGGCAAGGGTATAATGGAACTGATTTGGATGCAGTAATTGATTTAGGGAAAATAATGAGCATCAAGAAAATTGCATCTTCATTTTTAAGTGATGTAAATTCATTTATATTCTTACCGGAATTTGTTGAATATTCAATTTCAACTGATGGAAAAAACTTTAAGAAACTAACTGAAATAGTAAATACAATTCCAGAAAAAGATACTAAAGCTTTTATTCATTCATTTGATTTTAATCCTAAAAATATTTCAGCAAGGTATATTCAAATCAAGGCAAAGAATATTGGAGTTTGTCCGAAATGGCATAAAGGAACTGGAGAAAAAGCCTGGTTATTTTGTGATGAAATTTCGGTTGAATAATCCTGGTGTTTTTATAATTAATAATTATTGTTTTAAACATTTTGCTAATAAATTACTTTTATATCATTTTATTATTTGCATTAAGTAATATAATAGCCTACTCACAATCCTTAAATAATTCTAAAGTTAAAACAATTATAGATACAACTATATTCCCTGCAGGTGAATTAGGTTCATGTCATGCCAGTACAATTGTGGAAATTAAACCAGGAAAATTTATGGCCGCTTGGTTTGCAGGCTCTCATGAAGGTGCAAATAATGTGGGTATCTGGATGTCAACATTTCAAAATAATAAATGGAATAAACCTGTTGAGATTGCAAAAGGATATGATTCACTTGGACATCAATTACCCTGCTGGAACCCTGTTCTCTTTAAAACAAAAAATAATTTGCTGCTGCTATTTTACAAAGTTGGCATGAATCCCAGAGAGTGGTCTGGGTACATGATTAGCTCATCAGATAATGGAAATACTTGGACACAGCCGAAATCATTGCCTAAAGGTTTTCTTGGTCCAATAAAAGACAAACCTATTCAGGTGCAAAACGGAAATATTTTGTGTCCGTCAAGTGTTGAAACGGATAATGGAAGCTGGAGCATACATCTTGAGATCACAAATGAAAATTTAACTGAATGGAAAAAAGTCGAAATAAAAAAAGACGACTCTGTGGGCGTAATTCAGCCGACTATATTAGAACACCCTGATGGCAAATTACAGATGTTATGCCGAAGCAAACAGAATACAATTTATCAAACTTGGTCTGACGATATGGGTTTACATTGGAGCAAACTTGAAAAAACCTCTCTTCCAAATCCTAATTCTGGTATTGATGCTGCAACGCTAAATAATGGAAATTTCATTTTAGTCTATAATCCTTTGCTTCATGGAGTTAATTGGTTTAACGGACGAAATGTTCTTAATGTTGCAATTTCAAATGACGGCATCAATTGGAAAGATATTTATCAGCTGGAAAAAAAGAAAGAGGGAGAATATAGTTATCCGGCCGTTATCCAAGCTGCTGATAAAACTATTCAAATAACATATACATATAATAGAAAAACTATAAAATACGTAGTTTTGGAAATCGATTAATTTTACATTTCAACAGATAGATTTTTCAACATTAAATTAAAATTTTTATGAAACTACAAATGATTAACCTCACCATTCTTATTTTTTTATTCTTCACGATTACATCGTTCTCACAATATGATGGAATAAATGTGAATGACTATATTCAAAATCCCGAAGTTATTGCTGTTAATCAATTAGACAAAACAAATCTCTTGGTTCCATTTAAGAATTTTAATTCGGCAGTAAAAGATTATTATACAGAATCCGCTTATTACAAATCTTTAGATGGAAATTGGAAATTTTATTTTGAAAATACACCTTACAATTTTCCAAAAGGATTTTATAAAAAAGATTTTACTGATAATCAATGGAATGAAATAAAAGTTCCCGGCGATTGGCAGATGGAAGGTTATGATCATTTGATGTATAGAAATATTCCGATGGAATTTTATCCTTACGATCCGCCGTACGTACCAAAGGAAATAAATCCAACCGGGTGCTATAGAAGAAGCTTCAGTATTCCAAAGGATTGGTTGGATAGGAAAACAATACTTCATTTTGATGGAGTAAAGTCCTGCGCATTTGTTTGGGTAAATGGGAAATTTGTCGGATATGATGAAGGCTCAATGACGCCAGCCGAATATGATGTGTCAAAATATTTAAGTGAAGAGAATAATCAAATTACAGTTTTAGTTACAAGATGGAGCAGCGGCTCTTATCTAGAGGATCAGGATATGTGGCGGTTCTCTGGAATTTTTAGAGATGTATATTTATACTCAAAACCATTAACATCTTTAAAAGATCTTTTTGTTCAAACGGATTTTGATAATGAATATAAAAATGCAACTCTTAAAATTAATACTTAAACTTAATAAGTCTACTGATGAGAACTATAAAGTAAAATATACTTTGCTTGATAAAGACAAAAAAACATTTTCAAGTAAAACATTTGATATATTAAATAAAGATACACTTTCAATTTCAAATCTTATTAACAATCCTCATCAATGGTCTGATGAAAAGCCATATCTTTATACTTTGGTGTTGGAATTAATTAATCCTCAAGGAAAAGTTGTAGAAATTGACAAGAAAAAAATTGGTTTCCGAAAGTTGAAAATGATTAATGGTTTAGCTTGCTTAAATGGAAAACCGCTTGTAATAAGAGGCGTAAACCGGCATGAACATAATCCTGATTTGGGTAGAACAGTTACAAAAGAAATTATGTTGAAAGATATCATGCTGATGAAACAAAACAATATCAATTCTGTTCGGTGCAGCCATTATCCTAATTCACCATTGTGGCTTGATCTCTGTGACGAATACGGAATTATGTTGATGGATGAAGTGAATGCAGAATGCCATTATACTGAAAATAATTTTTCGTCAAGAGAAAATTATTTTAAATCATACATGGATAGATTTATAGGAATGATGCAGAGGGACAAAAACCATGCTTCGGTTATAATTTGGAGTACCGGCAATGAATGCGGATTAGGAAAGCCTCATTATATGATGAATGATTATGCCAGGGCAAATGATCCAACAAGATTTGTTATGCATCAATCAAATGTCCCCGATGGTGAAGCTCCTTATGTTGATATAATTGGGCCGCGCTATCCAACTCCTTCAACGCTTATGCATATTGGATTAACTTCTGCTAAGCCTGTTGTTATGGGAGAATACGAACATGCAATGGGAAATAGTGTGGGGCATTTCGATGAATTCTGGAATATGATTTATACTTTGCCCAAACTTCAAGGCGGATATATTTGGGATTGGGTTGATCAGGGGTTAAATGAACAATTAACCTTAGTTAAAGACAAATCAAAATATAATATTCAGTCTGCGATAATGGGCCGGCCGGAAATAATTGATGGTGTTTCAGGTAAAGCGATTAAATTGAGCGGCTTAGATGATTGGGTTGAAGTTTATAATGATCCTATTTTTGATTCACTATATGATTCACTTGAAATTGATTTCGCTATTAAAGCTGACAAGTGGTATCCTCCAAATACAATAATTTCAAGAGCCAGCCAATTTGGAGTTAGACAGCCTTCAGCTGATTCATTAAGCTTTTATATTAACAATTATAAAAATTGTGTAACCGTTGGTGTACCAGATGACTGGACAACTAAATGGCATAATGTAAAAGCAACTTTTAACGGAGATGAATTAAAATTATTTATTGATGGGAACTTAAAAGGGACACATAAATATCACTGGCATTTAGACTATTCACATTTTCCAATTAATATTGGCAGGAACGAAGAAGAAGATGCCGAGCAGCATCTTGGCTGGATTTCAAACTGTGCAATTGATGAAGTAAAAATTTATAAAGACCTAAATGAAAAAGAACTAATTCTAAATTTAGATTTCGAAGATCTAAGTAAAAAAGTTAATGCGGATTTTTATGGTTCAAGCTCTTTTGATTGCAACGGGTTAATATTCAGCAACCGTGTTCCGCAGCCAGAATTATATCAAGTAAAGAAAAGTCAGTCTCCAATCCGTTTTGAACTGGCAGATGAAAAATCTGTAAAAGTAAAAATTAAAAATTATTTTAATTTCACTGACTTAAACGAATTTAATTTTAACTGGTATCTTTATGAACATGGAAAACTTAAAAGTAATGGAACTGTTGATGTCAATTGTAAGCCGCTAAATGATGCAATTGTCAGCATACCGGTTAATTTAAATATTGATGACAACGAAAAAATTTTAGAGATAGATGCGGATTTAAAAGATAAGCAATCATGGGCTGAAGCCGGATATGAAATTGCTTTTGAACAATTTGTGATTCCCAGGAAATAAATCCGAAAGCTTTTTAACAGATACAAATGAAAAAACTAATTTGTTTGAAAATGATAAATATCTTTTAATTAAAGCCGGGAATTTTAATTACAGCATAGATAAAAAGAGTGGTGAAATAACTTTAACTTCTGGAAAAGATTCGGGGATTAAATCAATAGGTCCTAACTTAAATGTTTGGCGGGCCCCAATTTCTAACGAGCTTGTAACTTGGGGAAAAGCCGAAGCAGAAGATTGGTTCAAACAAGGATTGAACCGTTTGGAGTTGGATTCCGCAACTATTAATTATTCAAGAGCTTCAAATCAACTTGAACTTAATCTAAAGCAATTTTATAGAGCTCCGGGAAATAATGATCTGGTAATAAACAATTTCAATTATACTTTTTTAGATAATGGTTTAGTAAAAATAAACCAGAAAGTTGAATTTTTAGGTTCTTATCATATAGATTGGCTGCCGAGAGTCGGAATGAAATTTAATCTTGCAAAATCTTATAACAAAGTTAAATGGCTGGGCAGAGGGCCTTTCGAAAATTATCCCGATAGAAAAACCGGGGCAAAAATTGGATGGTATGAATTGCCGGTTGACTCATTTTTTGTTCCTTATGTAGTTCCACAAGATTATGGAAACAGAAGTGATGTTAAAGAAGTGCAAATGGAAAATACTGATGGTAGTTCGATCAATTTTTATTCTGAAGATGAAATGAATTTTTCAGTAACTCCATACACTAATCTGGACCGGACTGTTTATCCATTTCAACTTAAAACAGGAAAATATTTAACCTTAAATATCGATACGAAAATTGCAGGTCTTGGCGGTACTCCTGTTCCCTTGATGCCTGCTTATAGAGTCTACCCGGAAAAATATAATTATACAATTTATATGCTGGCTAAAGAAGATAATAAAAAGTAATAGTTAAAAAATTAAATAACGTAATGCTGCATAAGTATAGGAATAAGCGTGAACAAATGACAATAGGTTGGAAGAAAAATAAACAAATGGTATAAAATCAAGTTATATTCTTTGTACCCCGGAGAGGATTCGAACCTCCGACCTACGGTTTAGGAAACCGACGCTCTATCCTGCTGAGCTACCGGGGCAGATTAGATTTATTTTTTTTGAATGATAAAAATAACGAAGTTTGAATTTATCTGAAAGGATTATAAAAGTATTCTTTACCCCAGATGAGCATAGTTCAAAATATTTTTTATTTTAACTTTCAATCACATATTTAAGTAATATGTAAATTTAACCATAAATATGTTTTCTGGTATTGCTTTAAAAAGCTGCCTTACCGACCTTCTAAACTGAAATTGCCCTGGGTCTTCTTCGTTTGATCTTGTTTGTGTCCACACAAGATATAAAACTGAACCAGGTAAATATTCCCATCTTAACACTGCATTGCCACGTAAAGATTTAAAATTGAAATTAGGATCATCACTAATTGTAAATGCTTGTGCAGGGCCCTTTCCATCAGGGTCAATAGTCCGGTCATTTAGATCAATTGTAGAATTACCTTCTCCATAAATATTAAATTGATAAGTTTTGGGTTTTGCCAATTCTTTATAGTCAGTATATTGGCCCGCAGAAATTAAAGGCTGCACATACATCTGTAAGCTTAACTGCGGATTAAATGTCCAGTTCAATCTTATTCCTGCACTAACTGTATTTTGATCCATAGTTGCAAATACATATCTCTTACCATAGGTGGCTGTTGCATAAGGATCATCATAAGAATCTACCCATTGTGTATAACTTAAATTCTTTTCATAAGCCGGGCTTATTGTAAGTGAAATATTTGATGAAGGACGAAGCTCGATATCTGTGCTAATCTGCCAATCATAAGAATGTTCTTGTTTATAAATAAAATAACTTAATCCCAGTACCCAATTTTTTCTGCTATCTGATTGAGCAGAGAAATTTACCTGGTATCCCGGTTCATTTAATGCAAGAGGCCCGCCGCGCGTTAGCCTTGTATTTATAGTTTGAGGATTATAAGCTAAATTCCAATTGATGGAATAGTAATTTAAAAATTGGTACGTTCCAAAATTAAAAATACCTTCCCAGTTAATATCACCGTCATAATTATAGTTACGAAAAAGTGCAAATCCGGTTTCAATATAACGATAATAGTCTGTTGGATCCGACCAAAAGTAACCGGCGCCTAAATGCATATTAATTACATCTGCCCTCCATAAAAATCCAAGATCATTAATATCAAATTTAGGAGAGATGAAACCAAGCGCAGTGTTTACAAATAAATTTCCTTTTTGTTTATTTAAATAAAATCTTCCAGCGTATCCTGTTAATGATGTAGCAGAACTATCCACCGAAAAACTTTTTGCATCCGGGCGTTGAAAATAATGCTGTGAATTAGTTTGTAAATCTATCATCCTTTCTTTATCCCCATGTACATTGCTAATTCCTGCCCATCCTGTAAATACCCATGTTTTTGAAGAATCTAAGAATGTCCATCCATCAGCACCAAAAACATAAGAACCACTATTAAAATCGTTGCGAACCTTTTATCATGAAAACTTCTCGCAGCAATGGTTGACATAAAACCTAAGCCCTGCCGTCCTTTGTCAAATTCTTTTTGACCTCTTAAAATGGTGTAAGATGCTAAAGGCTCAACTTCCAATTCAGATTTTTTGCCTCCTTGATCAATTCTAGCATATTCTCTCTGAGTTATAGATTCAATAGCACCAATATTCCAATCCCCGGCAAACTTACCTGTAAGTTTTGCAGCACCTAAAATGTGAGTACCGTCAGGAACATCTTGATAATCATTATCCGGAATGCTACCCTGTGGTGCCCTACCAATTCTACGGCTATAAAAAAAGTTTGGTGTTGACCAATTAAATCCCCAATAATTATTAGCACCGCCTTGACCAAAATTAAAAATTGTTGAACCTTCAACAAAGAAGGGACGTTTCTCATTGAAATATGTTTCTACATCACTGAGATTTATTACTGCTGGATCAATTTCAACCTGGCCAAAATCAGGGTTGATGGTTGCATTCAAAGTGAGATTTGAACCAACTCCCATTTTTAAATCGGCACCTAATCCAGGGTTATATTTTGATCCGTCATTAAAAGGATTATGTACATCAGGATGATCATACTGGGCACGAGTAGTAACATAAGGAATCACTTCAACACTTTCGTGATTTTCTATATTATGTAATCCGACTAATTCGGCAAAATGAGAAACAAAACCGTTTTCATTTTTAGGAACATATACTAAAAAATCTCTTTCATTATTCCTTGCAATATCCCTTCTAAAGTTTATTCCCCAAACATTAACATTATTATTTTGAAAACGCATTTGAGAAAATGGAACTTTTATTTCAACTGTCCATCCTTCGCTATCAATATTAGCCTTTCCTTCCCAAACTCCATCCCACGAATCATCATCCCAGCCATCATTAAACATAACTCCGTCATACAATGTACCGGCGGCATTTAATCCGAAATAATATCCGCTTCGTCTGTCATGATAAGGATCGAAAAAAACACCAAACAAATCCGAATTTGCATCTACATCTCTCCTGGCAAGCCGAGAAACAATTGAATCGGGATGAGCGTCAAACATTCTTGCTCCAATATAAATTGCATCATCATCATATAAAACTTTGACCAATGTTTTTTCTGAAGGTTGGGTTCCCTCTAATGGATCGCGCTGTATAAAATTAGAAACTCCTTTACCTAATTCCCAAACTTTTTCATTAAGCTTACCATCAATTTTTATCTGTGAATTAATTCTTTGTGCGTCTATTTTTAAATCATCATTTTTAATCTTTTTTTCTGCAGCAGTTAAGAAAAAGGTAAAGGAGAGAAATAGCAAAAGTATTCTTATTTTCATATCAGTCCACAATAGTTTTTTTCAATTAGACTTAGAATATATGTTAATTGTTACGTTTTCCTTTACCATCTGTCATTATATTTTATTTGATTTTTAGAATTTTTATGGTTCCAAAAACCGCTCGTAAAGATATTATATTTCCCCCACCATTTATCTTGTACACTTTATGGCTTTTACTATGCCTATTTTCTGTTTCTGAAGCTTGAAAATCAGATATTATATCATTCGAATCATTATTACCCCAGGCGGATACTGAAGAAGTTTTTGCATCAACAGTTACCTTTGCATCACCGGGTATGTATAGTGTAATTCCACCCGAAGAAGTTTTAATATCGCTTTCGCCTGTCTTGCCGGGAAAAAGCGCAACAGAAATTTCACCAGCACCTGAATATGCATTGACTGATCCATAAACATTTTTCAAATTTATATTTCCGGCACCGGATTTTGCAGATACTTTTCCATTAGCTTTTTCAATATTAATATTCCCGCCTCCCGTTTTAAGTTCTGCATTGCCCGATATTTCACCAGCATCAATATTACCACCGCCGGAAGTTATTTCAGCATCGCCTCCAATATTTTTTGAATATACATTTCCGCCTGCTGTTTTTAATTCAGCCCTTTTCCCAATATTGCCAACAGAAATACTACCTCCGGAAGTTTTGATAACTGCTTCTCCGGTAACTGACCCAATACGCAAGTCCCCGCCAGATGTACTTATTTGAGCATTACCATTCACCTTCCCGGTACGTATATCGCCGCCATCGGTTTTTAATTCAGCGTCACTATCAATATTTTCTAATTTAATGTCTCCGCCGGAAGTTTTGATTTTTACTTTCCCATTAACGTCGCCGTTTATCTTTATATCTCCGGCAGTTGTAGAAACTTCAAGATTAAATTTCTCCGGCATCGTAATATTAATCTCATCAATATAGTAATTGGACGATGATGTTACTTCAATATTATTGTTATCCCTATTAATAACTAGCTGGCCAATATCTTCATCTTCATCAGATTCATATTTAAGGTTTATTTCATCTTTATCCCAGGTTGATATTTTTATATCTCCAACAATTAATCTTATTGATAGACTTCCACCTTTGCTGACTTTTATTGTCTCTTCTTTTTTCTGAGCAAAAGTTGTGCTTGACAGCATCATGCATATTGCTGCAAAATAAATTAAAGATTTCTTAATAACGAAAATAGATTTTACTTTAACTAACATTTTATTTTCTCTCCTCAACTACATTTCGTGCTCTGTAACGAATGTAATTATTATCATCCGTCTTCATTGTTTTTTGAAAAATCGACATTTCATTTTGATCGAATTTATATCCATTATTTTTTGCTTGAACCAGACTGTTTATAGCTTCTATCCTGTTTCCGGAGGTTGAATCGTGAAGCAGGACATACAAAAAAGTCTCTTTCAGCTTTTCATCATAAGGATATTTTTGAAGCATCTTTAGCGCTTCTCTTCTAACGCCGGGATTATTATCGAACTTTACCACAGACATTAAAGCTTTCTTAACATCGTTATCAAGCTGACCGGGCTGGTTTTTGCTGATTGCATTAATGGAGCTAAGCCTTATACCCGGATTTTGTTCATTTAACATGGAGTAAGTTAAAATATTTTGTATCCGTTGATCATTTACATTGCCTTTCATGGTCATTGGTTTTACGGCATCAAATGTAAATTCAACTTCCCCGCTTTTTAAGTCTTGGTTTATGAATCTGAGATTTGTTATGCGCGTATTATCCTGAAGTAAAGATGGAGTTTTTACCGGTTGTATATTTTGACTACCAGTAATTTGTGAAATTTGCGGTTGTGCTTTATTTACCGGATTGTTAAAAATCAAAAATCCGATGAACACACCGGCAACTAATATAACAGCAGAAGCAATAGCAAACTTATATGGCTGCGCAAAAAACGACATAAGCTTATCAGAAAAGTTATTGCCAGAAGACATTTTAATTTTCTCTAGCCGAAGAGCTGTATGCAAATCGAGTCTTGCTTCATTTAAAAGCTGTTCAAATGAATCGGATTCCTTTTCTCCAGATAATAAAGCTTTAAGCTTCAACTGTTCTTCATATTCAGCTTTACAGCTTTCACATGCCTCCAAATGTTTTTCCATTAATGATTTTTCATTGGCATTCAACTCATTGTTTACCAATAAATAAATCATATCCCTATATTCTTCGTGTTTCATTTTATTCTCCAAAAGCTTTTTTCATCCATAATAATTTTGCAATTGAGCTCTCATTTTATGAACAGCTTCAAATAAAGTTTTTTTAACTGTTCCTTCTCCGATATCCATTATCTCTGCAATTTCTCTTATTTTATAACCTTCATAATGCTTTAAGGTAAAAATCATTCTTTGTTTTGGTGATAATGTTTTCATCGCTTCGTTAACTACTTTTTTTATCTCAGACTTTTCTGCCAGCATATCCGGCGTAGGATTTTCTTCATCCGGCAGCTGTAATATTTCATTTGAATTTTCTTCATTATCACTTTCTTCATTTATCGAAACGAATTTTTTTTTTCGAGTTTTTGAGCTGTGAGTCAAGCACACATTTGTCGTTATTCGAAATAGCCAGGTTGAAAATTCGCTCTTAAACTGAAATCTCTTTAATCCTTTAAAAGCTCGAAGGAAAACCTCCTGATAAATATCCTTTGCATCGTCTCTATTATTTACGTATTTAAGCGCTAATGAAAGTACATTTTTGTCGTACTTATAAATAAGGCTCTCAAAAGCCTCAATATTGCCTTGCTGGGCATTTATAATTAACTCTGTTTCGGTTACCGTCATATTTTTCCTTTTCTACTCAATTAGACCAAAGAGAACAAAAAAGGTTGGGGGACATCAATTTATTTTTACAAAATGATTTTAAAAGAATGATTTAAAATACTCTTTTATTTATAAACCTTATAGATATATTTAATCTCGAATTAATAATGTAGAACAACAAATTTAACTTTGGACTATACTACTACAAGTCGTCCTTTCATAATTTAAATCTTCAGCTATCAGCAATTTTAATTATTAGGTCTATATTATTTGCCACCCATAACAATTTAATAGCTATCATCTCTTTTTTTGATTTAGTTGCAATCGCAGTTATAAGACTAATTATATTATTACAGGAGGCAGATATGAAAAAGTTACTTTTTGCATACCTGGTTTTGGCAATCTCTATTCTTTTTGTCACTTCAGTTAATGCAGCAGAAATAAACCAGGATAAAAAAGATGCTATTGTTAAAAGCTTGGCAAATGGAATTTCTTCTGAGAATTTCGGATTAAAGACTAGCGCAGCATTGCAGCTAGGGAGATTAATTGACATCAACCTAATATCAAGGGATGATGCAAATAAAGCATTAATTCCTTTATTAAGGATGCTCCAAAATGGAAATACCGAAGAAGAAAGAATTTCGGCAGCATTGGCTTTATTCAAGATTGGGAACGGAATTGGTATTTATCAATTAAAAGGTGCGGCAAGATTTGATGACAGCCCGAGAGTTAGAAAGATTTGTTCAAACCTTTACAGCGCTTATCACTACAATAATGATTAGTCTGGTTCTCAAGAAAGGACTTTATAGTTTATACATTCTGTAAATTTTAAACGAATTTGGTGCTATTTCAATTTTGAAATTTATTTTGTCTTTATTGGATGAATACAAAGTCCCTTCTTCTGATGACATCAGTTCTTTATAAGTATATTTATTGTTATCAAGCAGTAAATCAAATTGTTCTTCTGTTTCTCCCAGATTAAAAGCAGCAATAATGTGTTCATCATTCAACTGCCGTTCAAATGCAAATGTTAATGTGCTGTCATTTGAATATAAAAATTTTATGCCGCCTCTTTGAATGGCAGGATTATTATTCCTAATCGCAATTAACTTTTTATAAAAATTAAGAAGATCTTTGTTTTGTTCTACCTTATAAGTACCAAATCCTTTTTTGAATCCGGACTTTTTGGTAACCACTTGATCATCATATTTTAAATTATCCCAAACCATTGGCTGCCTGTCATGAGGATCATCTGCTCCCCACATTCCTACTTCATCGCCATAATAAATCATGGGTGCACCTTTATATGTCATTTGAAAGGCTGCAACCAATTTTTGAATTTCATAATCTTTTTTGCTCGGCTTTCCAGGATTATAATTTTTGTTGCCTTCATTACTTGCATGGTCATACATACTATCCGGATTTACAATCATTGAAGATAGTCTTTGTGTATCATGACTATCCATTAAATTTTGAAGCAGATCAAGATTTTCTTTGGGATAAGTTTTTTCAATGTCATTTAGCTTTTTAATAAAGTCAGTTACCGTAATTTTATTTTTTTGATCGATGAATAATCCTTTTACTGCATAAGCAAAATTATAATTCATTAATCCATCAAAGACTTTGTTCTTAGTAATAAAATCTGGTGATAATTCCCAAAGCTCGCCAATAATAATTGCTTTATCATTTATTGATTTGACCAGCTTACTCCAATCTTTCCAGAAACCCATAGGAACATCGCGGGCAACATCCAGGCGCCAGCCGTCAATTCCATCTTCGCTATCACCATCATTGTTTGGGTCCATCCATCTTTGAGTTGCATGAAAAATATATTGCTTCGGACCGGAAACTAAATCTGAATCATTTCTGTTAAATTGTGGTAATGATTTAGCACCCCACCAGCCTTTGTAATCAAATTCATCTTTTTTTGTCTTGGGGTTATCAAATGATTTAATCTCAAACCAATTTTTATATTTGGATTTTTCCTGGTTCTTTACGATATCTTTAAAAGCCCAAAATTGAGTTCCAACATGATTAAACACTCCATCTATTATTATATGCATCTCTCTTTTATGAACTTCATTAATTAATTTTAAAAATAAACTATCAGCGGAAGTCCATTTCCATGTAGTAGGATCATCAGGAGTTTCACTTTCAATTATTCTTTTATCACCTTTCGGGTCAGGGCCGAAGTTTATATCTATATGGTGATAAGTTGAGCCGTCATATTTATGAAGAGACACCGCATCAAAAATGGGATTTATATAAATGGCGCCAACACCTAAATCCTTTAGATAATCAAGATGATCTATAATCCCTTGCAAATCACCGCCGTATCTTCTATCAAAAATATGGTTTCTAAATTTACCGTTATCTTCTTTTTCCCATTTGTCTTGTGCAAACCAATCACTTGTCCACCTTCTAACTTTCCAGTCTTTTATCTTACGCTTTGAATTAATAAAAACTTTGTCGGCAGTTGGTTCATTTATTGTATCACCATCAGCAAAACGTTCCGGAAATATTTGATACCATACAATTCCTCTTGCCCAATCAAGATTTTTATTTGTATGCTGATCGAATAATTTTGAAGAGTTCGAAACCGTCATTTCGAATGAGTCTTCGAGTGAGAAATCCTTCATATCATTACGATTAAGATTTCCCTCTTCGGTCGAGATGACATTTGCATAAGTTAAGTTATATTCTTTTATAGGTTGATTTTGTGAATACATACTTATAGAAAAGAAAAGTAATAGAATAGAAATTATTTTTGTTCTCATAATGATAATTCCCGCTTCATTACTGATAATGATTCACGAATAGAAAGTGGTTTATAACCTAATTCAGTTTCGGCTTTAATTGTAATTAGACCTGAATTTAAAGGACGTTTTGCAGGCTGATTTAAGTCCTCGGTTTTAATTGCAGTTATCAAACTTTTGTCAAGATAAAAATAGTCTGCTATCTGAATAGTGAAATCATATCTTGATAAAAATTCTTTGCCACCAATATTGAAAAGCCCGGTTTTTTTGTATTCAATTACTTTACTAATGGCTTGAACCAAATCATCAATAAAGGTAGGATTATTTATTTGATCAGTAACGATTCTGATTTGCTTTTTATCTCTTATTGATTTCACGACCCAGCGGACAAAATCAGGACGGCTATCGGCAATTCCATATAAAACATTGGTGCGAAGAATTGTGTTTAAAGTACCGCTAATCTTCAATGCATTTTCACTCGCCAGTTTTGTTCTTCCGTAATAGCCAAGGGGATTGGGTTTATCCGTTTCAGTATATGGTCCTTTGTGTCCGTCAAATATATAGTCCGAAGAAATATGGATTAGATGCGAATCAAGAACCCGCGATACTTCGGCAAGATATTCAACTCCTTTAACATTTATTTTCCAGGCAAGTTCTCTTTCTGTTTCACTTGAATCAACATTCGTAAAAGCGGCAGCATTTACTATAAAATCGGGACAAAAATCATAAACAGCTTTTTTTAATTCATCGCGTTTGGTTATATCGATTTTTAAATAATCAATTTTATTGCAGACTGATTCATCTTCGGCAGATAAACCGAAAAGCTGTACATTATTTTTCCGCAGGTAATAATGAGCAACTCTTTGTCCAAGCATACCGTTTGAGCCAACAATTAAAATTCTTTTCTTTATAATATCATTCGATAACATCTGGCCTCAAGTTCAGTAATTCGTTAAAATTATTTTTTGATGCAGTTAGTCCTGCAAAATGGTTTGCTTTGTTTAAAGCAATTTTTAAATCACTTGTTTTAAGATAAAAATAAAAAAACACTGAGCCAAAAATATCTCCGCATCCAACCTGCCAGGATGATTTGCCTTCCTTATTTTCTTTTTCTATCTTCAATGCACTAATAAAAATAGAATTTATTTCATCATTTTTAAGCCAATAAACTCTCGCTCCTAAATTACCTTTCGTAACTATGATAAACTTCACCCCAAGGCTTAATATTTTATTTATTGTTTTCAATGCATCTTTTTCATCATCTAAAGTGTGAAGCTCATTTTCATTAACTTGAATTATATCTACGGATTTTGCCCAGCGGCTAAATTCGGGAATGGTTCTAAATTCTCTTTTCATATCTCCTTCAAGTCCGCGTGAAAGTGTGTGAACATCTATATAAATTAATCCTTTAAAGTTTTTTCTTATTTCTTCAACCTGCCCAACAGTAATATCAAATCCAGTTACCATGTTTACCTGAATTCCATCAAATGTATTCAAATCATCAAAATTTATTTCAAGATTTTCCGTAACCTTATTGTAACATTCATCACGCTCTTTATCTTCATGAATTGTTAAAAATACTTTTGGGATTTCACTTTTAATTTTTAAATACTTCTTATTCAAATTGTCGTAAACTATTGAAAATAAATTTTCATTACTTTCTTCAACAACCGTGTTTAAGCATATATCATCATCATCTTGCTTTACAAGTTTATAACCAAGAGCAGAGTAAAATATTCCTCCGGGTGTAACCATTTCATTATCTTTTGAAAGAAGATGATCTTCTACTGAATGCCCGATTAAAAGTATTTTCATATTAAAATTTTCCTCGCCGAAAGTTTAGACATATTTTGCAGCAAAGTGCAAGTGTTATTTAAATGAATTCTTAATTCAGTCAAAAAAATATATATTAGTAACTGTTAATTATGTTTATTTCAGCCAATCAAAATTAAAGAATATAAAAAAAGTATGAAAATCGGTATAACGTGTTATCCCACCTATGGAGGAAGCGGTGTTGTTGCTACAGAGCTTGGAAAATCATTAGCGCAAAGAGGCCACGAAGTTCATTTTATTAGTTATGCACTCCCTTTCCGTTTAAGTAATTTTGTTCAGAATGTAGTATTTCATGAAGTTGAATTAAGCAGCTACCCATTATTTGAATTTCCATTATACAGCTTAGCTTTAGCAAGTAAAATGGTTGAAGTAGCTGAGTATGAGAAATTAGATTTGCTTCACGTTCATTATGCTATTCCCCATGCAAGCAGTGCTTATCTTGCAAAGCAAATGTTGAAAAGTAAAAGAGACTTAAAAATTTCTACTACACTTCATGGAACAGATATTACTTTAGTTGGATTAGAACCATCTTTCCTTCCATTGGTAAAATTCAGTATTGAAGAAAGCGATGGTGTAACAGCAGTATCAAGGTTCTTAAAAGAAAAAACTTTGACTAATTATGCTATAGAAAAAAATATTGAAGTAATTCCAAACTTTATTGATTCAGAACTTTACAAGCCTAATAAAGATAACCCATATAGAGAAAAAATTGCTCCAAACGGTGAAAAAATTTTGGTGCATACATCTAATTTCAGAGTTGTAAAAAGGGTTAGTGATACAATTAGAATTTTGGAACAAGTGATAAAAGAAGTTCCTGCTAAATTACTCTTGGTTGGGGACGGCCCGGATAGATCGGAATGCGAAAGGCTTTGCAGGCAATTAGGTTTATGCGATCACGTTAAATTTTTAGGAAAGCAGGATGCATTAGTTGAAATATTAACGGCATCGGATATTTTTCTTATCCCTTCTCAATCCGAAAGCTTTGGGTTAGCAGCACTTGAAGCAATGTCTTGCGGAGTTCCTGTTGTAAGCTCAAGTGTTGGAGGACTGCCTGAATTAATCAGGCATAATGAAACCGGGTTCATTGCCGAGATAGGCGACATTGACAGAATGTCAAAATATGTTGTAGATTTACTTACGAATGATAGAAAATATGAGCTGTTCTCCCAAAACTCACGCAACAGGGCTGTTAATGTTTTTGATAAGTCAAAAGTAATTCCTCTTTATGAAGAACATTATAATACAATATTAAATTCATAGATATGGTTATTTATTGCGCCGGGCCAATAAAAGGCGACACAACTTTTCAAAATTTTTATATTAATATTATTGAACACTTATCTTCATTGAAACATACTGCCTTATCAGAATTGAATGAAGATTTTAAATCAGCAATTCCGCTTACTGCTCCGCAAATTTTTAAACGTGATATGAAATGGATTGAAAGAAGCAAAATGGTAATTGCTGAAGTTTCAGCTCCGAGCCTTGGTGTTGGTTTTGAAATAGCTTACGCAATTTACGAAAAGAAAATGCCGGTGCTTGCTTTTGCGCATTCATCCGTTGAAAAAGTTTCTGCAATGATAGAAGGCTGCAATTCAAACTTGCTCACATTAAGAAGGTATAATTCAAAAGATGATATTGCGGTTGCAATTAATAATTATTTTTTAAACAAGAACAGCTTTTAGTTGACCACAAAAGAATTTACTTCGAATTGGTGCACAAGGATTCGGAACAATGGAATAAAAACCTTCCCGGATGATTTTTTATCAAACTGCGAAACTGAAGAATTGCTTCTGCCCCAAAAACCTTTAATTATCGGTAATGAATTTTTTGGACATTATGAAATTTTAACAACAGATGGTTCGTCTGCTATGCAGGTTGAAAGTCATGATAAAGCCAAATACCTTGTTTATGCAAGCAGATATAAACCGGGAAAAATCAAAATACCTAAATCAGATATCGAAGTTAAAACGGCTATTAAAAACTACCACTATTATCTTGAAGAAATCATTTCCCAAATTAAATCCGATTACAATAAAAACTTTCCTTCTTCAAAAAATTCTAATGAAGCAGTAAACGAAATATTTAGAATTTTAAACATAATTAAATATTGAGATAAAAATTGACTGAAGTAAGTGACAAAGTATTATCATATATTGAAGATATTTACGGAAAAAATTCTACCAGGCTTTATTTAGATTTTATCAACTCAGAGCCAACACAATATATAAGATCTAATTCACTAAAGATTGAAAGTGAAAATTTAGCTCAAATTCTAAAAAATAAACATGGGATAGAAACAGAATCAATTCCTTCTCTTCCAAGCTCACTTAAAATTATTAATAAAAGCGGATATGTTAGCAGATCAATAGAACACATAGCCGGGTTATATTATATACAAGGATTATCTTCAATGCTTCCTCCGCTTGTTTTAAATCCTTCACAGAATGATATTGTACTTGATCTTTGTTCTGCTCCCGGTTCTAAAACTACCGGGCTTGCGGAATTGATGAATAATAACGGAACTCTTATAGCAAATGAAATTCAATTAGACAGAGTAAAAATGCTGGTTTATAATATCGATAGAATGAATGTACTAAATACTGGCGTTGTTCATTCCAAAGGAGAATTGCTAAGCAAAATTTATGAAGAACATTTTGATAAAATTTTAGTCGATGCACCTTGCAGCGGACTTGGAATAATTCAGAAGAAAGGCGAAGTAAGCAATTGGTGGTCACTAGACAGAGCAGAACGCTTAGGTGAATTACAAACACGGCTGCTAATCGCTGCAATTAAAATGTTAAAAGTCGGCGGTGAAGTTGTTTATTCAACTTGCACTTTAACCGTTGAAGAAAATGAAATGGTATTGAATACTATTTTAAATAAGTATCCGGTAGAAGCAATTGAAATAGACTTGCCGGTTAAAAGCCATGAAGCATTTACTTCATTTAAAGATAAATCATTTAATCAAAATCTTTCTAAAGCAAAAAGAATATTTCCATGGGAAGTTGACAGCGATGGATTTTTTATAATTAAGTTAAGAAAAACCGGAAGTACTAATTCGCCTGACAAAATTATTCCAAAGAAAAGAGATTTAAAGTTTGTTGATATAACAAATAAAGAGCTACGAAAAAATCTTTCTAATCTTCAAGATGATTTCGGCTTAAATGAAGATGCATTTTCGGATTACAAGTTTTTATTAAAAGGTAATGATATATTTTTCATTACAAAAGAATGGGATGACGATAACTTAGGATTATTTGAAAGAATTGGAACTAAATTCGGCTCTGTTGATCACAAAGGGCAGACCATACTTTACACTAATGCTGCACAAATTTTACAGAATGAAATATCAAAGAATATTTTCGAGGTAGAAGAAAAAGATGATCTTAAAAAATATCTTGAAGGCGGAATAATTAAAAAAGATTTAGGATATCCAGGACAATGTGTGATCAAATATCAGGATTACATTTTAGGAACTGCTGTAAATACTAAACAAGGAATAAAAAGCAGATTTCCGCGTTCAAAAAGAACGCAAGAGATACTTATTTAAACTCTAATCTTCTTTTCATTAAATCATAAACCTTTGCTGAAAGCATCTCCATTTTTGGCAACACTTTTTCTTCTGTAACAGGAGTAAATAAAGAAATAACATACTTTACTTTTCCATCATCAACTATACCAACATCATTTGTATAATAGCTCCACCAGCCGGTTTTATGATAGAACATTACATTATTCGGCAAGCCTGCAGAAAGTTTTGTAATATCCAATTGCCTTCCTAACAAAGCTTTCATCTGCATGCTTACCCATGGATTAACTAACTCATTATTATAAATTTTATACATAAAATCTGCTGCATGAAGGGCACATGTTTCTGTACTTTTAACTGTATCGTAACCCGGATCTTCATATTTCCGGCTTAAAAATTTCCTGGTTACTTCGCTTCCATTCCAATTATATTCATGCATCATTTTATTTATTTCAGGGCGAGTTGCTTTATCTATTAAACAATTTGCTGCCGAATTATCACTCCTTGTAATCATCAAATCTAAAAGATAATTTACGGTAACCGTATCCCCGTCTCTTAATAATGGGCGCGGGTCGCTTGCTATTTCTCTTGACCTATCAACATCGTTTGGAGATTTAACAATAATTGTATCATCTAAATTAAATTTATCCTCACTAATTTGTTTTAGTATATCAGCAGCAACATACATTTTATAAACGCTTGCCGGATAAATAAAATTATCATAATGAACTCCGCCTAACTTTACCGGTTTAGAATTCAAATCAATCACTGCAAAAGAAATTTGTTCAATACCATCTTCGCCAACATCATAGCTGCTGTCCAATCCAACTTGTTTTACAATTGATAAAAGTGAATCTGAAAGTGATGTGTCAAGTTTGTAATAGTCAGGAATTTTTTGAGAAAAATTAGAGTTTACAATTAATATTAAGAATAGAAATACAAACTTCATTAAAACTCCTTTTCAGGTTCGAATTATTGTTTAATGATTATATCGTACTTATCAAGCAATCCGCTTATTCCATGGATGGAAAATTTTGCTTTAGTAATTTTATTTTTCTCAGGGTCAATTGAATAATTATTTGCAGAACTAAAATCGCACTTAGTTAAATTTGTATTGTCAAATATAGATTTTGATAAATCGCATTCGTCAAACTTTGAACCTGTCAAATCAGCATTTCCAAAATCAATTTCTTTTAATTCACAATATTTAAAATTCATTTTGTTAAGTTTGAGATTCATAGAAAGAGCACATATTTAATTGTGAATTTTCAAACTCCATCGATATTAATAACTTACTGCAAGTATCAAACTGTAATCCCAATAATTTGCAATCTTTGAAAATCACATCACGAAATACTGTTTCCGAAATCTTTGTATTATTAAATTCACAGCTTATAAATTTACTATCTACGAAAGTAGACTTTGAAAGATCAACCTTAGGAAATCTGCAGTTCTTAAAAAAGCAATTTTCATATTCACCAATTTTGAAAGGTTTGATTGAATAATCTATATCTGAAAAAGTTTTATCGCTGAAATAATTCTTATCTGTCATTGAAATTTATTTTTATGTAAATAAAGATTAGTTGAAATCTAATTTGCTCATAAAGAATCAATTATTTATTCTTAAGCATTAAATTTTTCATTTAAAAGATAATTAAATAACAAAAAAGATAATGAACATTCAAATCTTCGGAACAAAGAAAAGTAACGACACGCGAAAAGCAGAAAGATTTTTTAAAGAAAGAAATATTCAATTTCATTTTAGGGATTTGAACGAAAAAGGAATTTCAAAAGGTGAACTGGATAATATTTCTCATTCTATTCCTATTGATGAATTGATTGATAAAGAAGGAAATCAATATCAAAAAAGAAATTTATCTTTTATGGTTTTTGATGTTGAAGAAGAATTGCTAAATGATGCTCTACTTTTTAAAATGCCTATTGTACGAAATGGTAAATTAGCAACCATTGGTTATCAGCCGGAAATTTGGAAAGAGTGGCTGAAATAAAAATATACTCTTAATATGTCATGCTGAACTTGTTTCAGCATTTCAAAATATAATAATAAATGAAGCTGAAATGAATTCAGCTTGGCTAAAGTATTAAATTATAGGAAACTCTATGCCAAAAAAAATTTTATCTCCTTCAGTCATAACCGCTGCAGGCAATAAGCCAAAAAGAATTGAAGAATTTATTGGAAGAGTTAATTCTAAAACGTCCGACTTAAGTATAGCTAAAATGACAAGCCCATCCGGCTGGGTTGAGCCTGGACAAAAACCGGAATTTGATGAATACACAGTTGTGCTTAAAGGCATGCTTAGGGTTACAACAAAAGATGAAGTAATTGATGTTAAAGCAGGTGAAGCAATAATTGTTTCTAAAAACGAATGGATACAATACAGCACTCCAGAACCAGAGGGGGCAGAATATATTGCCGTTTGCCTTCCGGCATTTTCGCCCGAAACTGTTCAACGGGATGAATAAAATTTTAATTATATTGAAATAACATTAAAATTAGCCCATAAAATGATTGGTATTAATATTGTGAGTTATTTTAATATAATTGAATTAATGTCTCTGAATCAGTACATTATTTAATAGAATAGACTTTAATAGTTTATTTTATTCGCTTCGACTAAAAAACAGATCAACATAAAATAATCTTCAAAATAAAATTTTGATAAATAAAAAAGAAGAAATAACGCAGCTTCTTTGTTCATTATCGGATGGCAACCGGCAGATTGTGGATTCTTTACTCCCTCTTGTTTATAAAGAGTTACATCAGATTGCTCATGTTCAACTGCGCAATGAAAGAAGAGGACATACTTTAAATGCAACTGCATTGGTGCATGAAGCTTATTTTAAATTGGTTGACCAAACAAGAGTAAACTGGCAAAATAGGGCTCATTTTTTTGCAATCGCTTCGCAGGCAATGAGAAGAATTTTAATAAACTATGCGCATCAAAGAAAAGCAGAAAAAAGAGGCGGCGATAAAGCCTTTGTAACCTTCATTGAAGACAATATGCAAAAAGATCAAAACCCCGATGAATTGATTGCATTAGATGAAGCATTAACACGTTTAGAAAAATTAAATGAACGTCAAAGCAAGGTAATTGAATATTGGTTTTTTGTCGGATTAACTCATGAAGAAATAGCAGAAGTGCTTAATGTTTCCGTACCATCTGTGCGAAGGGATTGGCGTTTGGCCCGTGCCTGGCTAAGCCGTGAATTGACTACCTTAAATTAATTTCTTTAGATTTTAACTTTGTTGACAAACATCATAAATATGTACATATTTATACATATTATTTGATGAGGAATAAAATAATGAGAACAACCATTAACATTAATGATGATATACTTAAAAAAGCATCTCTGCTGACAGGCATCAAAGAAAAAACAAATCTTGTTAAACGAGGGCTTGAAGCACTAATTGCTTTGGAAAGCAGCAAAAGATTAGCAAATCTTGGCTCCACCGAGAAAAAAGTTAAAGATGTAAAAAGACGCCGGATGAACTAATGATAATTGTTGATACTTCTGCCTGGATAAATCATTTCAGAAAAGGAGATGCGGAATTAAATTCTCTTTTAATGGAAGGAAGAGTCGCTATCCATGAATTTATTATCGGGGAATTAGCATGCGGTACTTTTAAAAATTACAATGAGATTTTAAATAATATAACCAACCTGCATAGAGCAAAAATAGCAACTACGGAAGAATGTTTATTATTTATTGAAAAGAATAAGCTAAATGGTAAAGGGATAGGATTCATAGATGTTCACTTATTAGCTTCTTCTAAATTGTCAGGATACCCATTATTCACTTATGATAAAAAATTATTATCTGCTGCAAAAGAACTTAGGCTGGCATACATAATTTAGAAAGTTATATCGTTGAATTTGATAGATATGAGCTTAATTACGATTGGCAATATTCTATTAATATGATAATACTTGATTTGAATCTCAAGAAATCAATTTAGATATGAATCAGTTCATTTTTCTATTTTTTTTTCAGATTGCAGTTATAACTATAATTTTCTTTTAATTTTTTATTTTGAAATATGGACCAGAACCGCTGGGCAAAAATAGAAAGACTTTTTGAAAGCGCTCTTGAGCTAAATGAGCAAGAACGAATTGAATTCTTAAAAAAAGAATGCGGTGACGACAAAGAATTATTTCAAGAAGTTAATTCTCTGATAGACGCCGATCTAAAAGCTCATCCGATATTTGACTCACCTGCTCCGACAATTGAAATTCCTGACAATTTAAAATATGAAGGGAAAATAATTGGGGCCTATAAGATAATAAAACAGATTGGTCTTGGCGGGATGGGTTCTGTTTATCTTGCGGAAAGAGCAGACGGACAATTCGAACAGAAAGTTGCTTTAAAATTAATCAAACCAGGCAATAATTCTTTTGAAATAATAAAAAGATTTCAAGCTGAAAGACAAATACTTGCACGGCTCCAGCATCCTAATATTGCACGACTTTTAGATGGCGGAATTACCAATGACGGACTCCCCTACTTTACAATGGAATATGTTGAGGGAGACCCTATCGATGTTTACTGTGATAAAAATAAATTATCAATTAAAGAAAGATTAGAATTATTTATTACTGTCTGCACTGCTGTTAACTATGCTCATCAAAATTTGATAATCCACCGTGATTTAAAGCCGGGAAATATTTATATAACCAAAGACGGCAGAGTTAAGCTTTTAGATTTTGGAATATCAAAAGTTTTTACTGAAGACGATTCCGAAAATTATACCAAGATGACCCAAACGGGTTTATTCATAATGACCCCGGAATATGCTGCACCGGAACAGATTCGTGGAGAAACAATTACTACTGCGACTGATATTTACGCATTGGGATTAATTTTATTTCAATTGTTAACAGGATCATTCCCATACAAGCTAAATTCATTTGCTCCCTTAGAATTGGAAAAGGTTATTTGCCTTACCGATCCTGACAAACCAAGCACTATAATTACAAGAGCTACAAAATCAAATAAGCTTGACGAAAAAGTTGATGCAGATAAAATTTTTACAACAAGAAATATTGAACCATCTAATTTAAAAAAATTACTTATCGGGGATTTAGACAATATCTGTATGATGGCACTACGGAAGGAACCTATAAATAGATACAATTCCGTTGAACAATTTAAAGATGATATTTCAAAATATTTAACTGGATTACCTGTTAGTGCTCGGACACCAACCATAAAATATCGTACTCAAAAATTTATTAGACGGCACTATATAGTTCTTTCCGCAATTGCATTAGCTGTATTGCTGGTTGCAGTATTAACTACTGTATACTTCATCCAATTAAAAGATGAAAGGGATAAAGCTAAGCTGGAAGCTCAAAAAGCTGAACAGGTATCTCAGTTTTTAGAAAGTATTTTTAAAGTAGCAGATCCAAACGAATCACGTGGAGATACAATTACGGCAAAGGAATTATTAGACAGAGGTGCAAAAAAGATAAATGATGAATTAGAAAATCAACCCGACGTGAAAGCAACCATGATGGATGTAATTGCACGGGTTTATATGAATTTTGGTTCTTACGATAAAGCAGATACACTTTTTAATGACGCTTACAAAATAAGAAAATCTCTTTATACGGATAATAGTTTAGAGGCTGCCAATAGCTTAAATAATCTTGCTGAAACATCTATTTGGAATGGTAAGTACGAAAAAGCACAGGTCTATTTGAATAAAGCTTTAATTTTGCAGGATAAATTTTTAGATAAAGATGACCTTAAAAGAGCCCATGGCCTAAATAACTTAGCATACCTGTACGGTCTTCATGGAAACTACAATAAATCAGATTCTATATACAAAATAGTAATCGATTTGTACAAAAAAAATAACAAGGGCAATAGTCCTGAACTCTTTACAGTGATGAATAATCGCGCTTTAGTATTACATGAAAATGCAAAATATAAACCCTCAGAAAAACTATTCAAAGAAACTCTTGAACTTCAAAAAAAATATTACGGTACAAAGCCTCACCCTGAGCTATCAACAACGACTTATAATTTGGGCGAGCTACTGCGGGACGAAGGTGAGTTTGATGAATCTGAAAAGATGTTCAGACAAAGCCTGGCAATGGATATCAAGCTTCATGGGACTGACCATCCTGATGTTGCATACTCAATGCAAGGCTTAGCGAGCGTATTGAGACAAAAAGGAAATTATGATGAAGCTTTAAAGCTCGATAAAGAATGTTTAAGAATAAGAAAAAAGTTTTTGGGTCCAAATCATCCTGATGTTGCTTATGCTTATTTCAATTTAGGATTATTAAATTTAGAAATTCAGGATCTGGACGAAGCCGAAAAAAATTATACTGCAGTTTTGAAAATTCAAAAGAAATCTAATGAAGAAAATCGTTCGGCGATAGGAAAAACGATTGCACAGTTGGCTGAAGTTCAATATTGCAAAGGGAACTTAACCAAAGCTATAAAGCTGCTTAATGAAAGCGACAGTTTGATAGCATCATCAGCCGGTGTAAATCATCTCAATTATGCCAGCAATTTATTACAGCATTCAAGAATCGAAACTAAATTTGGTAAATTTGATGCAGCTATTTTACATGCAAAAGAAGGATATAAAAAAGGAGTAAATGCATTTGGAAAAAAGGTTGTACCTTTTACTGCAGTTGCTGTCAAGTTTCTAGGAAATGTTTATAGAGAAAAAGAAAGTTATATTTTAGCTGATTCTTGTTTAAGAGCTTCTTATGAAATGAACAAAGAGATGTACGGTTCAAATTTTCTTAGAACCGCATCAGCTGCCATAGGATATGCAGATGTTTTAATCAAATTAGATTCATTATCAAAAGCCTCGAAAATGATTGATAATGCTTTAAAAGTTTTCGATAAAAATAAAATAAAATATAATTTTCGGCTTGATAGAATAGCAGGAATTAAAGGTGAACTTTTTGCCAGGCTGAGAAATTACGACTCGGCAGAAAAATTACTTTTAAAAAGTTTCAATTCACTTAAAGAACATCTGGGTATAAATAATATGATTACACAACAGGCTTTAAATAGATTAGTGGAATTTTATAATAAGCGGGATAAAAAATCTTCAGCAAAAAAATATGCGGTTTTGCTAACAAAATATCGTAAATAAAAAGGCGAACCAAAATTGATTCGCCTTTAAATGTACCTACCTAAAAATTATCTAAACATCATAATATAAAGCAAATTCATACGGATGTGGCTGAAGAGCCATCGGTTTTATTTCTTTTTCCGTCTTGTATTTTATCCAGGTTTCAATTACATCCTCAGTAAATACATCACCCTTCAATAAGAATTCATGATCTGCTTCTAATGCAGCAATTGCTTCGTTCAGACTTCCTGGAGTTGAAGGAACATCAGCCAATTCTTCAGGAGATAAATCATAAATATCTTTATCCAGAGGTTCGCCCGGATCGATTCGATTTATAACACCATCCAACCCAGCCATAAGCATTGCTGAAAATCCTAAGTAAGGATTACCGGAAGCATCAGGACATCTGAATTCAACTCTTTTGGCTTTCGGACTTGAAGAATACATTGGAATTCTTACCGAAGCACTTCTATTTCTTTGAGAGTATGCAAGATTTACAGGAGCTTCGAATCCTGGAACCAATCTTTTAAACGAATTGGTTGTTGGATTTGTAAAAGCAATTACCGCAGCGGCATGTTTTAATATACCGCCTATAAAATATAATCCCATTTCACTAAGTCCTGCATAACCACTTCCGGCAAATAACGGTTTACCTTTTTTCCACAAACTGGTATGAACGTGCATACCGCTACCGTTATCACCAAAAATTGGTTTAGGCATATAAGTAACACTTTTACCATTTTTCTTTGCAGTGTTTTTAACAATATACTTAAATAGCAAAAGTTGATCTGCAGCTCTAACTAAAGGCTGAAATCTTAAATCAATTTCACATTGGCCGCCGCTTGCAACTTCGTGATGTTGAGCTTCAACAGGAATCCCGGCATTAATTAAATTTTGAACCATTTCATTTCTTAAATCCGTTAAAGCATCTGTTGGAGGAACAGGGAAATATCCTTCTTTATATCTTGGCTTATATCCTAAGTTTGGCCCTTCATCTTTTCCAGTATTCCATCTTCCTTCAACTGAATCAACCATATAGAAACTGCCGTTTGGTTTTGAATCAAATCTTACATCATCAAAAACAAAAAACTCAGCTTCAGGGCCAAAGTAAACTGTATCAGCGAGACCCGTAGAATTTAAATATGCTTCTGCTTTCTGTGCAATGTTTCTTGGGCATCTTGAATATTTCTCTTTTGTTGCCGGTTCATATACATCACAAATCAAGCTGACAGTCGGAGCAATAATAAATGGATCAACAAACATAGTATTCGGATCAGGAATGATCAACATATCACTTTCATTTATTGCTTTCCATCCTCTGATAGATGATCCGTCAAATCCAAATCCATCTTCAAACGAACCTGCATCCAGCTGGCTTACAGGAACTGTAAAATGCTGCCATTGCCCGGGGAAGTCCATAAATTTTAAATCAACAAATTCTATTTTTTTGCTTTTTACAAAGCTTAAAACATTATCAACCGGGGAATTTGTTTTAGCCATATAACGTCCTTTTATTTAAATTATTAATTAAATGAATTATTAAATTTCAATTATGTTAGTTTCCTTCATAACCGATAAAACATAAGTCGTCTTAGTGGATACAACACCAGGCCAAGACTGCATATCACCTAAAAGTTTTTCAAGTGATTCAGTATTTTTCACAACTGCTTTTAAGAGATGTGAACCTTCTCCGAGTATTGAGTAACATTCCAATATTTGTGGAATCTTATCAACCTTTGTTATAAAACCTTTGTAATATTTGGATGATTCCATATTAACAATTATATAAGCCGTAATATCATATCCAAAAGCTTTTTTATTTAATTTTGCATAATAACCTTCAAGAATTCCCTTCTCTTCAAGCTTATGCAAGCGTTCACTTACTGATGGGATTGATAACCCCACTTCCTCGGCAAGTTGATTTCTTTTCGTCCTGCCGCCTCGTTGGAGAGTGTTCAATATTTTAATATCTAAGTCGTCCAGCATATTATTCCTTATTTTTTAAGGCAATTATTTTTTGTGGGTCTAAATATATAATGTTATTAATTGCAAATCAAGAAAAATTTATAAAAATTGAGAAATAATTCTAATTTTTTTAAGTAGATAGGGAAATAAATTAATTTGTTTAGGTGAGATAATAATCATTTAAGAAGAAAATTTAAAGATTTGCCCCGTCATTAAAGGCGGGGCATGAGATTGGTTACTAAAATAAATCTATTCTAATCCTGTTCGTAAGCAATTTCACCATGAAGAGATACATCCATTCCGGCTTCTTCTTCTGCTTTAGTAACTTTAACAGGTGTAATTAAATTTATTACTTTAAGCATTATGTAAGTGAAAATAAAACAATATGCACATACAGCAGCTACAGAAACTACTTGCTTAATAAAAAATTCTGCTGAACCTCCAACAAATAATCCTTCCACTGTTACCATTGGATTAACAGCCTTTGATGCAAAAAGTCCTAACATAATTATTCCAATAGTTCCACCAACACCATGAACCCCCCAAACATCTAAGGCATCATCCCATTTAAGCTTGTTTTTTAAAGCAACAGCGTAGTAACATACGACTCCTGAAACGATTCCAATTATTGCAGCATTCCCAACAGTCACAAAACCAGCCGCAGGAGTTATTGTGGCCAAACCAGCAACAGAGCCTGTAAGTAATCCCACAAACTTAGGTTTCTTTTCCAGTATCCATGCTAAAAATAACCAGGTAATTGCAGCAAAAGAAGCAGCAACATCTGTGTTTAAAAATGCAGTTACTGTAACTGTATCAACTTTTAATTCGCTGCCGGCATTAAAACCGTACCATCCGAACCAAAGCAAACCGGTTCCTAAAGCAACTAATGGAATACTGTGCGGGCCCCGTGGTTAATACATTTCTTTTGCCAACATAAAACACGGAAGCTAAGGCAGCCATTCCGGCACTAGCATGAACTACAATTCCGCCTGCAAAATCTAAGACTCCCCATTCAGCTAACAGTCCGCCTCCCCAAACCATATGAACTAATGGAAAGTAGACACCAATTAGCCATAAAGTTAGAAATATCATATAAGCTGGAAAGTGAACTCTGTTTGCAAAGGCTCCTGTTATTAAAGCCGGAGTAATAATTGCAAACATCATTTGATATGCAACAAATGCATATAACGGAATTTGACTATTCCCCATAAAAACTGAACTCAAATTTGTTCCTGATAGAAATGCCATATCTAAATTACCTATCACTCCGCCTGCTCCACCGCTAAAGCAAAGTGAGTAACCGAATGCAAACCAAAGGACTGTTGTCCAGCCTAATGAAACAAAACTTTGAATCATTATGCCAAGTACATTTTTTCTGCCAACGAGACCCCCATAAAAGAAAGCTAAGCCAGGAGTCATTAGCATTACCAAGCTAGTTGCTATCAGCATAAAGCCGGTACTACCAGTATCTAACATTTCTTACCTCCAAAAAAATTATTTAATTTTCAATTGCGTTTCCCCGTTTTATGTTGGAATCGCAACAATTCAACAAGTGAAAATTGGCAATTATTGTTGATATTTCACAGTTTTTTGCAACGAGCGGTGCAAAATTGTCTTGAGTGGGTTGCAATGATGGTTTATATGATATAAGTTTTTAAGGGTAAATCTTTAGATTTATTTTTATGGGGCAAATCAAACCGGAAAAAGAGCCAGTCGTTGAAAAAGATTTTAGTCATTCAAAATAATGAAGATGAAATAAAAGAGATTAATTCCATTCTGCCAAAGGATGAATTTGAAATATTTTATTCGCATAATCTTCATGATGGATTGAAAATATCCGTCCGATATTCTCCGGATATAATTTTGTTTTACTTAAATAACGACATAAATAGCTTAGGAATTTTATCCGAGATTACAAATGGAGAAAAAACCTCTTCCATCCCTTTGATTGTTATATCAGAAATAAATTCTTACGAGCAATTTCGTACAGTTATGGATATAGGAGCAGATGATTTTTTGCCGGTAGAATTATTAGATAAATCTTTGCTTAATTCTGTTAGCAAAAGATTAGATAAACTTTATAAAATAAAAGAGAGAATAAATAATCATTTAAATTATTTTGACGAGGAAACCGATCAGACTCAAATCGATGATCATATACTTATTAAAATCGGAAACAAACTTAAGCTTGTTAAATTTGCTGAGATTGTATGCGTTACTGCATTAAAAGAATATAGCAAGTTAACTACGAAAGATAACTGCAAAATTGTAGTCAGAAAATCTTTAAAGAACTGGATTTCATTATTGCCGGCAAAATGTTTTTTACAAATTCACCGGGCAACAATTATCAATATTGACTGTATTGAAAAGATTGTTAAAACAAATGACCGCACTTACACAGTAAACTTGCTTAATATTCCCGAATCATTTGATATCAGCCACCGCTATGCAAATATTATTCGCCATAAATTTCCAACATAATGGCTTTACTTTACTTCAAGATTGCAAATAGCAATTAATCTTTTTCAAAGGCCTAAGCTGTCTAATCTTGCTTCTTCATATTGACTGTCCTCACCCGGGTATCTTAAAATGTTATTGTACTTGCCAGATTCTTTTGCCAGGCCCCAGATTATACTTTCACCAGCCGGAACAATATCCGGTATCATTTTATAAACTTCATCTGTCAATGCATCACTTGCATTTATAACTTGCCAGCCTTCGTTTTTAAATGCCCGAATAAGATCACCTAAAAATAATGCGCTTGCCAAACTATGATGAAGTAAAATGCTATGCTTAATCCTTCTTCCTAATATTTTAAATGCAAGGTCATCATAAAATTTTGCTCTATCCAACAAATGAGCGATGTATGCTTTTTTATATGCTTCAATACTTTTACCGGGATTATTTTTCATGTATTCAATTAATCTTAAATTATAATACCAGTCTGAGCCGTCAATTGTCACATAACCGTTTTTATAATTCATGCCTTTAAGAAATGCGTTTAATGTATCTCTTTTTTCTTTTGTATCACCGTATTTCAAGTAAGGTGCTCTAAAATATTTTTGAAAGTTTTTATACCCATGAATTAGCGAATCACATTTTAAAAAATCTGCTTTATATATTTCAAACGTATTTTTTTTATTATTATAATTTAAATGTGTGTATGTATGATTAGCGATAATATGGCCGCCTTTGTCCCAGCTTTCAAGGATTTTTTCCCCTTGCGGATTGTCCAATCTTTCTCCACAGACATAAAGCACAGCTTGCAAATTATTAGCTTTTAAAGTATCCAATATCATCCGGTTCCATTGTAAATAATTGTAGTTCAAAATGTCTTTTGGGTTGCCGTCGTCAAAAGTAAAACAGACTGAGGATTTTTCTTGCGATAAGGTTTGAACAGTTAAAATAAAATACAGAATCAGTAAAACTAATAATTTCAAATATTTCATGAACTAAATTTCTTTAAATATTAATTTTGATTTGCCTTCTCAATCCCAAAACCTGTAAAAAACTCATTTTGCTTTTTTACCTCTTCAAATAAATCAAGATTCTTTTGAGGGCGTTCTTGCAATTTATGATAAAGATGATATTGTACTGCGATGTTATTTATGGATTTTATTTTTATTCCAGCCAACTCAAGTCTAAATTGAACATCACTGTCCTCACCGATAGAAGGGGCTTCGTATCTTTCATCAAAACCGTTAATCTTTAACATGTCCTCTTTGTAAATTGAGAAGTTACAGCCGAAAAGGCCACGTTTTTTCTTATTAAAAAATTCTCTTAAAAATTTATTTTTTAAATAAAATCCGCGTTCAACATAAAATGATTCACCGAATAATCCATCATCAATTAAAAGAAGATTATTCTCTTCTAAAAATCCTTCTCTAACATTTTGAATTGTTAATTTATTAGTGATTTTTTGAGAAAGATTAACACGCCTGCCCGTTAAGCAAATTTCCTTATTGCTGTTTTGTGTGTGTTCTTTTATGAATTCAGAATGAGGGACGCAGTCGCCGTCGATAAAAATTAAGAAGTCTGTTTCGGAAGAAACGATTGCGCGATTTAATATTTTATTTTTTCTAAATCCTTTATCCTCGTGCCAAACATGCTTTAGTTTGAATGAAACTCGCTTTGAATATTTTTCAATCTGATCTACAATTTTTTCATCGGATCCGTCATCAGCAATAATAATTTCAAAGTCTCTGAAAGTCTGTCTTTCAAATCCTGCTAATACTAACTTTAAATAATTAATATTTTGATAGAAAGAAATTATAAGTGAGGCATTCAGCATTTTTAATTACTTATTACCTGAAATAATTTTTCTTTCTTCGTCTTTTTCCTTTTTACGGTCGTATGCTTTTTTATTCTTTTCAACCTTAGGTGGTTTTTGAGGAACAGGTATTCTTTTTTTCTTTTTTGTTACTTTTATTTTTTCTTTTTTAACCATAGACTTATTTAATGATTTCACTTCTGAGTAACACCCAATAAGAGGCTGTCTCAAAACTGTCATTCCGAATTTATTTCGGAATCTATTATTTCGATTTTGAAATGAAATTAGAACCTGAAACAAGTTCAGGTTGACAAAATCTAGCTTTTGAGACAGCCTCTTATACCTGCATGGTTTATATAGTATATTTTAATAAATTTAAAACAACGCATAAATAAAAGGCGCTAAAGCCGAGCCTTGCGTAACAATTATTAAAACACTTAACAATAAAAGAAAAACAAGTATAGGTGCAAGCCACCATTTTTTTCTAACTTTAAGGAACTGCCAAAGTTCTGATAAGATTGACATTTTTCCCATATTAACCTCTTAATTAAAATTGCCTTTCAAGATCTGCGGGAGTAACTTTTTTAATTTCCCTTTTAACCCAATAAGTTTCTTTCGATCTATCCATTTTTAATTCTAAAAATTTCTTCCCGAATAATTTTGCAAGAAATGAAATAGTCGTAAGTCCAAGATAAAATAAAATGGACAAAATAACACGTGTCATTATCCAGCCCATTATTAATGCAAGTGCCATCCAGATCTTATTTAACGGACGAAGAATTTGCGGTATTGTTAAACCTAAAATTATTAATAACACGCCGGGAATTATAAAATATAAATAGCTGGGTTTGTGAAAGAGCAATAAAGCAGTTCCAAGCAGTGTTAAAGCTATCCCAACTGTTAAACCAAATTTTCTTAAGTCGGATTTTGACTCTTTAATATTTTTTATTTCTTCAGAAATCATTGAAAGCATTTATTTTATTATTAAAAAAAGGCTAAAGCCTTCATTATCATTTACATTCTTCACTCAGTTCACTAAAGTGAACCACAATAGAAATATATCTCTTCTTAAACTTAATTGGCAAACTATCATAATTAAATATTCTTCTTTTTATTACAGTTGGCTTCAGCCAACTGATAATATTATTCCATTATTGATGAGGCTTTAGCCACATTATTTATTTTCTTTAATATATGTCCATCCATATTTCTTCATAAATTCATCTATTTCTTCAGAAAATGATTTTACTTTATGATGTTCTTCTTGATTTTTAATATAATTTCTAACTGATTCAAGATGGCTTTCACTTACACTTACGGCCCAGTAGTCATCTTGCCAAGTAAATTCGTTTTGGATAACCTTATTATCATTTATCCAAAAAGAAGATTCGCCTTTAATGAGTTGAGCCACTTTACTAATGGTTTGATTTCTTCCAAGAGAAATTAAACAATGTGAATGATCATGATAACCATTGATAGTATCCAGCCAAATATCTTTCTTTTCGGCATTTTGTTTAATATGACTGAAGATTTTATTTCTTATTTCAATTGAATTTAAAAAAGTTGTTCTATTTTTTGTCGAAAATACAAGATGAACCCAAATTCTAACCCAACTCATAATTTATACTACCATGAGGCTAAAGCCTCCCATTTATATTGAATTTTCACTTTGTCAGTTCACTAAAGTGAACTGCAATAGAATTTTAATATTTTACTACTTTAATTTGATTATTTTTACTATTAACTAGCTATAAATATATTGCAGTTGGCTTTAGCCAACTGATAAAATATTTCCATACTCAAAATGGCTTTAGCCGCATTATATCAAAGAAGCAACTGATTAACTTAATCCAATTCAAATTCTTTTTTCCAGTCAGTGTCATTTACTAAAGGAGCCTGCTCTTTTTTATAAAGGATATAATTCCCTAATACCAGGCAATCCATTTTTGTGCGCATAAAACATTTATAAGCATCTTCAGGTGTGCAGACAATCGGCTCGCCACGGACATTAAATGATGTATTAATCAAAACTGCACTTCCATATTTTTCATCAAATCTTTTTATCAGTTTGTGATAAAGAGGATTTGTGTCCTCATGAACTGTTTGAATTCTTGCTGAATAATCAACATGAGTTATCGCCGGAATATCAGAACGTAACAATATTTAATTTTTCTATTCCAAATAATTTTTTATCATCATCACTCATTTTTTGCTGACGTTCTTTTTTTACATCCGCAACTAAAAGCATATATGGACTTGAAGTATTTATATCAAAATATTCTGATACTTTTTCTTCAAGCACAGAAGGCGCAAATGGACGAAAGCTTTCACGGAATTTTATTTTTAAATTCATTACTGACTGCATTTTTGTTGATCGTGCATCTCCTAAAATTGAACGGGCACCTAAAGCCCGCGGGCCAAATTCCATTCTCCCGTTAAACCAGCCGATAACATTTTCTTCATTTATTAAATCGGCTACTGTTTCAATTAAATCATCTTCAGAAAGCTTTTGAAATGCAATTTCATTTTTATTTAAGAAAGATAAAATTTCATCTTCTTTAAATTCCGGACCAAGATACGAACCCTTTTGTGAATCAGAATTTGAACTAACTTCTCTTTCCTTTTCAAAATACTCATACCAGCCAATTAATGCAGCGCCAAGAGCCCCGCCGGCATCTCCCGCTGCAGGCTGAATCCAAATATTATCAAATGGGCCTTCTCTCAACAGTCTGCCGTTTGCAACACAATTTAACGCAACACCACCGGCGAGCGTAAGATTTTTCATTTTTGTTTCTTTGTAAACATGGTTACCCAACTTTAAAACAATTTCTTCCGTAACCTCTTGAACTGACCGGGCAAGATCCATTTCCTTTTGCGTTAACTTAGATTCCGGTTTACGCGGCTTTCCATTAAATAGCTTGTGAAATTTTTCATTTGTCATAGTTAAGCCGGCACAGTAATTAAAATATTCCATGTTCATCATAAATGAGCCGTCATCTTTAACATCAATTAATTCTTTAAGAATTAAATCTTTATACTTTGGTTCTCCATAAGGGGCAAGTCCCATTACTTTATATTCGCCGGAGTTAACTTTAAAGCCTGTATAATAAGTAAAAGCTGAATATAACAAACCAAGTGAATGAGGGAATTTTATATCAGCAATCAGATCAATAGTATTTTGTTTCCCAATACCGAAACTTGTAGTTGTCCATTCACCTACCCCATCCATAGTTAAAATTGCCGCTTCACCAAAAGGAGATGGATAAAATGCAGAAGCAGCATGTGAGTGATGATGTTCAGGAAAAATAATTTTACCTTCATAGCTAAGCTCGTCTTTAATAAACTCTTTCATCCAAAGTTTTTCTTTTAACCATAAAGGCATTGCTTTTATGAATGATTTTATTCCGATTGGCGCATACGAAAGATAAGTCTCCAACAATCTTTCAAACTTTAAAAACGGCTTATCATAAAATGCAACTAAGTCTAAAGATTTGCCGTTTATATTAGCTTCACTGTAAACAATATTTAATTGCATTTGAAGGGAAATTATGATCATGTTTTTTACGTGTAAATCTTTCTTCCTGTGCAGCAGCAACTATTTCACCATCTTTTACGATGCAAGCAGCACTATCATGATAAAAAGCTGATATTCCCAGTATATACATTTATAAATTAATTTTGATTAAAATTTTTAAGGTAATTCTTTTTTACTTTCAAGCCATGGTTTATACCATTCAGAATTTGGCGATATTAAAGGAACTGCTGTTATTTTTCCACCAAAACCAAGAAGTCTATACACCATTGCATTTGTGCTTGTGACTGGAATACTTTTTAGTACATCATCATTAATTTTAACACCAAATTTATTTGCTAGCTTTACAATATAGTTTATTAAAGCCTCATGCATTTTTTTATAACCTAGTTCCCTTTTTATTTCATCTTTTTCTTTTTCAAATTGTGCAGGCGGTTTCACAGTTGCATCTTTTTTACCAATCAGCTTAAAAATAGAATATCCTTTATCTACTCTAAGCGGACCGTAAATCTGGCCCACTTCCATTTTGGCAGCAATTCTTCCAATTTCTCCGTTCATAGTTACAGGAAAAAATCCAAACTCTCCATTTGTCTTTTTAGTTGATGTTCTTTTTGAATATAGTTTAGCTAGTTCGTGAATATCAGTTCCTTTATCCAATTCATTAAGAACTTTTTCAGCTACTTCCAGGCTGTCTGTTAAAACTTCCACAATATTTACTTGTTCAGGCTGTGGAATTCCCTTTTTATTTTTAGAATAGTATGCATATGCTTCTTCATCAGTTACATTTGAAGAATCAATAAATTCAGTTTGTAATAATTGATTTAAATAATTGTCACGCCACATATCATAAGATTCTTTAACATCAGCAGTATTTTGAAGTTTTTCCTTAAATCCTTCTTCAGCCAGCAATTCCTGTTCAATATATTTCTTTGTTCTTGAATTTAACAAACCCAGCACAGTTTTAAAATCTGTTTTCTTTGTACTTAAATAATCAAATCTAAAACTACCTATAAAATCATTAAGAATAATATTTTTTCGCCCAAGTATAATATATGTCATATTTAAAGTATCTTTTCCAAATTCGGATTCAATCTTCAACAAATCTTTTAATTCAAGAAATATTTTGTCACCAGGTTTTTGAGTTTTCTGTTTTGCAATTAGAATAGCAGAAACTTTTTCAGCTAAGCTTTTTAAAAGGAATCCATTTGCCTCAATTTTTTTCCCAACAAAAAAATTCTTTTTATATCTTTCATAATATATATTTTCTGCTCTTTCTTTGGCAATTTTTTCTAAATGATTGTACTCTGCTTCCCATCCTTCCGATTTTTCTAAAATAGGAAAATCTCTCTTAATAATTTTAAAGATGAACCAGTTATTATTTATAAATATAGGTTTTGAAAAACTGTTTTCTTTAACAAAAAATAAATCCCTCTCAATATCAGGATTGAACTGCCCAATTGAAATAGTCATTTTATTAGTATCCAAAGGAGCTAATTCCACATAAAGCGAATCAAATGATAACCCTTTCTTTAAAATATCGTAAAGATTATTAATATCTTTTTCATTATTAGAAATAATATATTTCGTACTTACGGTTGAAGGATTATAAATATAAGAATCCATTAAAGTATCTGCCAACGCCCTGGATTTTTTCATTATCTCCTTACGATAAAGAGCATCTCTGACAAACATTTTCTTAAATTCATCTAAGTTATATTTTACTACATCTGAAGTATCTAGGTTCTTTTCTAGCGCTTCCTGAGCTAATAATTTTTCAGCTATCAAAGTATAAAGAAAATCCTTTTTAAGTGCTTCAGTTATATTTTTCATTGGTAAACTGGACTGTGGTGCAAGTTCGAATCTCTCTTGAAACTCTTTTTGGGAGATAGAAATATTTCCTATTTTTGCAACAGGTTTTTCACTATTTTGAGCTCTAAGAATAGAAGTTAGTAAAATTAATAACGTTAAAAAAAAGCTTATTTTCTTAATTATCATTATTTACGAATCATAATTTCTTTCAAAAAAAACAAAGGGTAAAATAGTTTATCATCAAGTAATAAACAAAGCAAAAAGGACTTTACTACTTTAAATATGTACCTAAATATCTCAATTGAGGGCGCTATTGAAATCCACTAATAACCCCAAAAGTAAATCATTAAATAACATAAAGAAAAAGAAAACGCCTATCTGGTTTTACTTAGTAATTCCTTCTATTCCGATACTATTTTTTATCATTTTGGAAATTGCTTTAAGAATATTCGGTTATGGAAAAGACTTTACTCCATGGGTTAACATTTCAAAAGATAAATATGTACTTAACCCTGATATAGCTTATAAATATTTTCAAAATGTGAAAAGTGTTCCCGTTTCAAATCAAAACGCTTTTGATGTCGTAAAGAAACAAAATGCATTCCGCGTTTTTATTCTGGGGGGAAGCAGTGCTGCCGGATACCCATTTTCGCCTAATGGTGATTTCGGAAAATATATAAAAAGAAGATTGGAACTGCTTTATCCGCGTAACACTATCGAAGTTGTTAATGTTGCGATGACTGCTATTAATAGTTTTACCTTAAGAGATTTGACTCCGGCAATATTAAATCAAAAGCCGGATTTGATCTTAATTTATGCAGGCCATAATGAATATTATGGAGCACTTGGCGCCGGATCAATGGAATCATTCGGCAAATCAAGAAGCATTGTAAACTTGATTATTTATCTTCAAAATTTTAAGACAATCCAATTACTTACACACACTATTCAATTTGTTACACATTTATTCAGCAGCGCAAATTCAGGCAAAGGAGATTCAGGTGGAACTTTAATGGCAAGAATGGCTAAAGATCAATTAATAAAATTGGATTCTGATGTTTATTATGATGGAGTAAATCAATTTAAAGGAAATATGCATGATATTCTTGAAATGACTTCAAAAGCTAAAGTTCCTGTTATTTTAGGAAGGCTTACTTGCAATTTAAAAGACCAGAAACCTTTTATATCGGTAAAGACGGATAACTTTCCAACAGCTGATTCAGCTTATTCTGAAGCAGAAAAATTAATACAGCAAAATGAGATAAATAAAGCAGATTCTCTTTTTATTTTTTCAAAAGATCTTGATGCATTAAAATTCCGTGCACCCAGCAAAATGAATAAAATAATTTCCAGTCTGGGGAAAGAATTTAATTACCCGGTTGTATTCCCGGATAAAATTTTTAATGAAGACAGCCCGCAAAAGATTGTAGGAAATAATTTAATGGTAGATCATCTTCACCCGAATTTGGATGGATATCATCTGCTGGGAAAGATTTTCTTTGATGAAATGCAGAAAGATAAATTGCTTCCCAAATCAAGGCCTAGAAATATTCCGACAGAGATACAAGACAGTTTAACTTTATCAAATTTATATTTTTCTAGATTAGATTCCATAATTTCAAAATACAGAATAATAATATTAAAAAATGATTGGCCTTTTAGTAAAAAGAAAAGCGTAAGCTATATGCTTAGACTCTTTAACCCAAAAGATTTCATTGACTCTTTAGCTATTAAAATTGTTGACAACCGCACTACATGGGAGAAAGCTCATAGGGAAGCAGCCGGCTACTACCTGCATAAAAATGAATTTAAAAAGTATGCTTATGAATTAAGCTTGCTCTATGATCAATTCCCGTTTATAAATGATTATAATGAAATTGCATCCAAGGATTTACTCAATAATCATGAATATGATTTGGCTTATCCTTTTTTACTTAATATGCGTAAAAATAGTCCGGATGCTTTCTCGTACAAATGGCTGGGAATTATTGATTTATCAAAAAATAAATTATTATCCGCAATTAAGTATTTGGAAAATAGTTTGAAGTATTCAGGTTCTGACCCGCAGGTTTTATTTAATTTGGCGGGTGCTTATGCAAAAATGCAAAGGTTTGAAGTGGCTTTACAAAAAGTAAATCAATGTTTAGAAATTTCTCCCAACTTCCCGCAGGCTGCAAATCTTAAAAGCCAATTGGTTCAAATAGTAGGTAAATAAAAAAGCCGGCTTTTTCAAACCGGCTTAACTTCCAAACACTAATTTATTATCAAATATATTGTTTTACTTTAGTAATACAATCTTTTTAATATCGGAATAATTCCCTGCACTAATTCGATAGAAATAAACTCCCGATGCTAAAGTTGATGCATTAAATTCAACTTCGTGAATACCTTCACTTCTGATTTCATTTACCAGTGTTTTTACTTCTCTTCCTAAAATATCATAAACTTTAAGCGTTACTTTTTCTTCCTTTGGAATTTGATATTTTATTTTTGTTGTTGGATTAAATGGATTTGGATAATTCTGATAAAGTTTAAATTGCTTTACAATAAAATTACTTTCATTTGGTACACTGACAGTAACTGAATCCAAACCGTAATAAAATATCTTTGCTTGATATTCACTTAAATTTAAGCTGAAGCTTGATCTTTGTGATGGGGAAATTTCGACAACATTTCCATCAATTAAATCAGTTAAATAATAAGTACTGGAACCATCCCAGGGCAAGCTGGATAAATCGACTGTGTAGGGAACAATTGCATCTTTGAAATTTGCTGCTGTAATCAAAATGTTATTGCCGCTTGTTGATGCATAAGTATAAATTTTATCTGCTACACTATTTGTTAGTCTTGATATTTGAGGATTATGCACAAATTGTTTATGTATTTGAATAAGCTTTTGAAAATAAGGTTTAATATTATCAGGATCACTCCAATCAATCTTTCCCCTGTTGGTTAATTCACCCACTTCACCGCCTGAATAAATTAACGGTACGCCATTCAACGTAAATAAAATCGAATGAGCTAATTCAGACCTTTTCGCATCAAATGCGGATGTCATTCTGACCTCATCATGATTTTCAACAAATTGGAAAGGACGTGCATTAGAATTATAATGCCTCATTACCTCGTTATTAAAATCATCAATGGAATTTGTACCGGAAATAGCACCAAGCAGCTTATTTCTTAAATCCCAATTATTTGCCGAATCAAACCGCTTTTGATAGAAAGTTGAATCGGATGAAGAAGCTTCTGCTTCTAAGAATACTTCCGGTTTAATGTTTTTTAGTCTCTCACGCCATGCCGGCCAAAATAAATTACTCCGTTGCTCAACCCCCCAGGCAACATCGCACCTATATCCGTCGATATCATAATTTCTCACCCAGTATTCTGCAACATTAAGAAAATAATTTCTTACGTCTGGATTTTGATGATTTAAATTTGGTAAAGTTGCCCAGTCAAATAAATAATCGTAATTAGAATTTCCTGGCTCCCCACTCCAAATATAAAAATCTGCGTAAGGAGAATATTCACGGTATTGGAAAACATTCTGCATAAACGGATGCTGAATTGAAGTATGATTTACAACAAAATCAAGAATTACTTTTATGTTTGCATTTTTTAATTCATTCATCATCTGCTTAAACTCAGCTTCTGTTCCATAGTCCTCTTCAAAACCATAGTAATTAGTTATTTCATAACCGTGTACTGTTGGCCCGGTATAAATTGGCATAAACCAAATTGTATTAATTCCTAATTCTTTCATGTAAGGTATTTTATCAATAACTCCTAAAAATCCCCCTTGATCCGAAAAAGACCTTGGATAAATTTCATAAACGACGGCGTTATCAATCCAGGCAGCATGTTCATTAATATCCGGAATTTTTACAACTCCATTTTCAATCTTGACCCAGGTTCTGGCAGTTTTGGTTCTATTCTTTGAGTCTCTTGCTCTAACATTAAAATAATATTCTCCGTCTGTAGAAGGCATATTTATAACTGCTGTTGATCCTGAAGGGGTAATGCTTACTACAGATGGATTACGAAGATCTTGTGACCAGGTGTAATTTAAAGTTAATCCTTCAGGTGAGGAGGCCGCAGCTGTTAATGTAACTTGTTTATTATCTACAGCACCACTTACTGTTATGGTTGGCGAATTATCAGGATTATATGAAAGAATTATAGTTTTTGAAACTAGAAGTAAATCCTTTACTATCTGTGGCACTAACAAAAACTTTATTTTCTCCGGCATTTAATGTAACTGGGACTGAAAATTGTCCCCCACTAACCACTTCAGATGATTTACTTCCATTATAGGAAAAAGTCATTGTATGTATTGTTGTATCACTTAGTTCACCATAAATCGTTACATCGGGATGGAAATATTCTACTCCTGGAGTTAACATAGTTATAACAGGACCATAAGTAGCTAGGCTATCCGAGATGTCTGTAGATTTAAGTGGTAAAATACCTCTTCCTTTTCCATCAAGCCTTACATAACCTGGTCCCATTTTTTGCCCGGCAGGAATATAATTAGCAAGCATCCGTTTCTGCCAAAAGCCGCTTCTAATAAATGCCGCATCGTAAATATCAGGATCTTCATTTGTATCAACTCCACCGTCATTAGCTGTAACTTCATAACCACTACCGCTTTTATCTTCAGCAGCAATATAAGAGAACAAATAAAAATATCTTTCGTTTGTCCATCCAGCTAACAAACTATCCAACAACTGCAAAGGAATTTTAAAAACAAATTCATTACTTGTTCCCGCATCATTATTTACATTAATTAATAAATCGCTGTAAGTTAAAGGATCACGGCTCGTAATAAATCTATTCTCTTTAGAAGTATTTTCATAAGAATTGCCAGGTGTTCCAATTAGAGCCATCAATCCGTTATTTTGCCAGTCAAAAGTTTTTATATCCAAACCGATCGGATCACTTACAACGGTTGATGTAGGATTAGCAATTATTAATCCTATTCTTGTTCTATCCGAAATTTTCCTCATCTGAACAACAAACTGAAGTGAATCATGATTTGCTGTTTCATCAATTTTTGTTGAAAGTATATCACAAGAGCCATCATCAACTCCCGAAGGATACTTGTATGGTTCATCATAAATTGCATCAACCAATAGTTTCCCGGTTGAATTAGAATAAATACCATAAGAATAAACTTCCTGAGCTGAAACTCCCTCCATATTAGAATACTCAACCGATACTGTGTGCCGCCCTTCTCCTGCAAAATCAATAGCAGCTTTTACAAGCGAACTATCTACATCAAAGCTGGAGGAGATTAGATTCCCGTCTACTTTTACTTGAATTGTTGATTGATTAACCCCAGCGGATTTTACTCCCGGCCTTAAAAGGACTTTGAAGTTAATCGAAGTGGTATCATGATTATAAACAGTTTGTTCGGCAGGTGAAATTAGTTTCATTTTTGCAATTGAATCCGCAGCAACTTCAAGTAGATTATTATCATCAGGTGTGTCTGCGTATTTGGGTTCATCAGGATCATTTACCCAAAATTGGCCGTTTAATCTCATTTTGTATTCATAACTGCCTGGTTCAATATTTAATGTTCCTTCCCAAAGATCTTTACCTGAATTATACTTAAATGAATTTAAAGCATCATTCCAGCCGTTAAACTCTCCGGCAGCTGAAACTTTTGTTATATCCTGAGTTAAAAAAACCTTTGAGTTATTTGCATCGTAATAAAAATCAACCGGAACTAAATAAACAACATAATCCGGGTCTCTTTTAAAAGTTGAAGTTTTTGTTGCAGTTCCTGCAGAAGAACTTATTTCAACACTTATAGTATGATCACCGACATTTAATACAGGATCAGGCTGATAAATAAATTCTTTCTTGTTGGCATCATAATATTGCTGTGGATTGTTAAGTTCAGTTCCGTCAATAGTTACTTTCAAGGTATTTAAATCCAAAGGATTTTCGGGTTTAAATGCAAAGATGGCCCTAATTGGTGCACCGGCTTTGGTTGTATCTACAAATTTATTCCCTTGTGAATTTATGTCTCGAGGCAGAAGATATGTAATCATTGGATCGGTAACTTCAAGCATGGAATTATTATTATCATTGAGATTAATTTCCGGATTATCGGGATCAGTATATGAAAAACTCCAATTCGCATCCATAACAAACTTATAATTATGAACCACACCAATTGCAAGGTTGGTTGTTATTTCATATTCACCATCGCCATCAGTATCCGTTAAATTATATTCATGAAGATTATTCTGCCAGCCGTTAAATGTGCCGGACAATCGAAGAGTATCAAATCCTGTATAATCTGGTTTAAAGTGTAAAGTTACTGGAAGTGTTTGTGAACGAATAATTGAAGCAAATGAAAAAATCACTCCAAACAAAAAGATAAAGTAAAAAATTCTTCTCATAAATTTACTCTCCTTAAAGTAAACGGAAGGATTTTATTATTTAAAAAATCCCCTAACGTTTATCAAAACATAATGATACAATATTTCAAAGACTATTATAAGAAAATGAAAGAATCTAACTGAATAATAGTTTACTGTTTAGTTACTAATCTTTTTAAAAACTGATTTCCTTATTCATCATTTCTAAACTCATCAAAATGAGAGGATTAAAAAAAGCCGACTTTTTCAAGCCGGCTTGATAATCTTTGCTAGCTTAATACTACAATTACTTCAAGAGAAGCATTTTCTTTGTAACAGAATAGTTACCAGCTGTAATTGAATAGAAATAAACTCCTGAAGTTAAATTAGCAGCATTAAAATCAACTTGATAAGAGCCAGCATTTTTTTGTTCGTTAATAAGAGTTGCTACTTCTTGTCCAAGCAAATTATAAACCTTCAAAGTAACCAATCCACTTTTAGGAATAGAAAACTGAATATTTGTGGTTGGGTTGAAAGGATTAGGATAATTTTGGGATAATGAATAAGTAACAGGTCTAAGATTTGGAAGTTCTTTTACATCAGTAGAGATGTCAGTTAAATCATGATCGCCCATTACGCTCCATTTATTTTCCACAGTAGCACTATATAAATCTGAAGTCAGGTTAATAAAATGATCTGTGCCGACAGAAGATTCATTATCGTTACTTCCAGTGTTTGAGGCTAATCCCCAGTTTGCTCCATATTTATATTGCACTCTCAATACTGTGTATTTGGGGAAGGTTACATCAACAGACCAGATTGAATCATTAGCAACCGCATCTCCATGTGTACCATCATTAAACATAAATATTGCAACAGAGCTATCTGCATCAGGCCATCCGCCTGTCGGCCAGGTTAATGGAGAAACTGCACCGCAAACAACTACATTATCAACAGAAGTAAATGGTTGTCCCGTTACAGAAGAAACAGCTCCGGCAACATTAACTGTAAATTTAATTGTTACTTCATTGTTTGTTAAAGTTGCTAAAGTAGCGTTATTGTATGTTCTTTCAATAAAAGCTGTGCCATTATTCCAATCATCAGTTGTGAGATGATAAACTTTATTTGGATCTCCTTCCCAGTTAGTCCCATTTGGCCCAACATAGGCATACTTGTATGAGATTGAATCTCCCTCTGAAAATATATAATCGCTCGTGACTTCATAGTAGTTTGGATCACCAACACTTGGTTCTAATAAGTCAGCGGTACCAGACCATCCATTAAAATCACCGCGTGCAGATAGTGTATCTGTTGCAGGATTAAATCTACCCGATACTTTTTCAAACTCCATATTACATGAGAAAGTTACAGAAATTGTTTTTGTAACTTTATAAACACTGTCTCTATTGAAGTATCCAAAATATGTACCGTTTGAGGCAGGAATAACAAACTCTCTGTTAGGATCATCTTCCCAGCCACTTCCATCTTTAATGAACTTAAATTGAAGGGTATCACCCGTAGTAAAGGTATCAATTACTGCTGTGTAAATACTGTCACCATCAGTATCTTCCAGCAAATTTGCAGAATTGTTCCAGTTATTGAAAGTTCCAGCTATATTAACCTTACCGGTGTCAGCGCTAAATTTGCCTTTCAATATTTGGATGCTCATATCTACCTGGAATTCCACGGCGATATTCTGAGCAAAAGCGCTGCCTGCAACTAGTATTGCAAACAGAAAAACGAACCATTTTTTCATAACTGTCTCCTTATATTATTTGTACATGTACCAACTTTTAATTTGAAGTAATTAAAAATTAATTCCTAAAGAAAATTGTTGTGTATTTTCAAGTATGCCAAAATCTTGATACGAATAATCAACTGCTAATCCAAAACTATTAGTAATATTATAATTTAAACCAAAACCTAAAGTTAAACCTTCTTGAGTATTATCTAGAAATAATGACTTATACCCGCCCCTTAATGAAATTAGATTAAATAAAGTATATTCTGCACCAACATTTAATGACTCTGCATTATCATTGGGATGCTGTGCATCTGCAGCAATTGTTAATTTGTGGTCTTCAAAATCAATCACATCCATTGCTACGCCTACTCTGAAAGTCAGTGGCAGGGGATATGAATCTGTATTTAACTTAGCTAGTATTTGATCATTATTCCCATCTATTTGAGTGTTAATATCATACTGTACATATAAATCTTTACCATCTAGTTGCATATCAGTGCCGAAGTTTGAAATTGTTGCACCTATTCGCAAACCATATATATCTGATATAAATAAAGTTCCAATATCAATTGCAACTGCATTAGCTGTTGTATTCCAAATTCTCTGATTTACATATTTGATATTACCGCCAATTGAAAAACGATCGGTTAGGTTATATGCGTATGTAAGTCCAATCACTAAATCTTTGGGGTTGAAAGTTTCACCGGTTCCATCTGGTTCTCTCAATGTTGTAACTTCCAAATCACCGTAATCCAGATAACCAACACTTAATCCCACTGTTCCGGCGTCCATAAGATTTAACATTGCTCCGGCCCAATTATAATTTATATCAGCAAACCATTTTGAGTATGTAAAATAAGCTCCATTTGATTGAGCACGGGAAGCTCCGGCAGGATTCCAGTATAGCGCTGTAACATCATTCGCTGTGGCAACAAAAGCGCCGCCCATAGCTATAGCTTTTGGCCCAACTGCTATATCTAAAAAGGCTGCCGCAGTAGAACCAACTTTGGTTTGCCCAAACAAAAAGCCAACTGATATTATAAATAACAATAATAATTTTTTCATACAATCAATCTCCGTTATTTAATAAGGGCAAATTTGCCGATTTTAGTACCGACTACCGGTGATTCCACTACAAACACATAAACTCCATAAGCAGTATCTAAGTTTTCGTCAGTCCTAAGATTCCAATACACATCTCCAACAAACAAATCATCATGTGTTAGTGTTTTAATTAATTCGCCTCTTACCGTAAAAATTGAAATTTTACTGCCGGGTGGAACATGAGTAAATCTAATTTCCCTTTCTCCTCGTCCACTTGTTTGAGTACTTAACAATCTTGCTTCAGCTTCATGTGTAACAACATAAGGATTTGGAACAACTTTAATTTTATCCATATCTGTTTTAGCGATAGTATTATCTATTTCGGCACCTTTCATAGTAAAGGAAACAACATCAGTATTACTAAATGGTTTTGATGTTGTAAGTTTTAACGTACCGTTCTGTTCCAAAGGTAGTATCCCCGGAATAATTAACAGTTACCCTCCAGGTATTCCTCACTTGATTATCAATTACTTCCTTAAATATTATGGAATAACTAGCAGATATTAAGCCTGTTCTTTTGTATAAGAAATTGATGTACTTATTTTGTGTCAAATTTTTTACTTTAAAATTAACAGGAGAAGCAGGGAAAACATTAGTAGATCGCTTAGGTAATAATGTGTCAGCTAATGAAGTATCTACGATAGTATTGTAAAATTCAATTTGATAATCATTCGGAAACGGAACCCCTTTGTTTGTTGCATCAACAACAGAAAATGTATAACTGCTGATTGGAGAAGTAGCATTCTCAAAGCCCGAATCTGTAGTATCTAATTTAACTACTTGATCCGGAATGATCTGCATACGAAATCCATGATGAATTGGAGTATTGCCATTAAATACTTCAGACTCATTAACTAAAGAATCATAGGGTGCAGTATAAGAATTTCCATTTACTCCAACTGGAGAACCATTTACATATATAGTATCTGTACCGTTTGGTAAAGTCATAGATTGCAAAGGTGGAAGTATTGTAGTTTGACCGGTTGAAGGGAATATAAACTGTATCAGGAGTTTGTAAATCAATTAATGACCAGCTTTTCGTAACTCTTGCTGCCCCAGTATCTTGAAATACTACATTATATGAATATCCCGGTTTGATAGCTTTATCATCAATTATTTCAATTGAAACAGAACCGGTTCCAATAAAATTAGGTGACTTTTCAAAATTAGTTAAACTTGCATCTTGATAACCAATAGGACGCGCACCGGGAGTGATATAATCCTGTATTGTCATCAGTGATTACCTGCCCAATGTTTGATCTTCTAATAAATTTACTATTTTCCGTTGGGAAAAATATCTAAGCTGGCATCTCCTGCATCATAGGCACATACCGCATAATAATAGGTTTGGCCTTTTATAACATCAGAATCAACATATTTATTTACTATGCCGGTATTATCTCCTAAGTAAAAAGATGTGCCGCCAACCTGTTCTAATTGTCGTTGTGAAGGGTAAAAATAACCTTTAATTGAATCAACTAAATCAAATTGAGCTATTGGTTTGTCGAAAGATAATATTCCCTGGCCGTTAGTTATTACACGTGCATCTTGAAAACTGGCATCAGTAGCTTTATATATTTTATAACCTTCGAAATCTTTTTTCTTTGTTATAAAATCACGGTCATTTTCTGTTTTATCTCCATTCCAATAAATAACAACTTTTCCATCCTCTTGGGTTAGGGTTATTTTAGGTTTTCTTGGTGGTTGAGGAAATTTGTACCCAGCATTATATATTTGTTGAACTATCTCTTTGTTTCCAACTATATCTTTAAGGTCTTCCCCAAATAATAAAGAAACTGAAAATCTTTCTTTTACATCACCATTTCCATTAGAAGGTATTAAAGGAAAATAACCGGATGCATATATAAAATCACCGTCTTGAGGAATAGGGGGAATTACATCAAACCTTCCAGGTGTCATTCTTCCCCAAAGCAACGAATCGTTTCTCATATCAGGAGAAGCGCTCAGGTTAAAGAAATTAAAACTAGTTAATCCTATTTGATCCGATTCATCGGGATCTGTTCTACCATAATTTGGTTCGCCTTGATCCGGAACACCATTACCCTCACCGAAATCCGGGCCAGGGTAACCATTATCCTGCGGGCCTAATCCATCTATACCAACATCATCAAATTGAGCATTCCAGTCCCCATCTTCATCAATATCATTATCTCTTCTTTCATCAATTAATAGATCGTTAACACCTTCACCGGTTACATAATTTTTATAACGTAATCCCTCTAAGCCTTTATTTATTCTTGTAAGATAATCTATTGCTTCATTTTCATCTATGATTCCATCAAGATCATTATCAATTCCATCATAAGCAGTAGGTGATGGTGTTGATACTCCATTAACAATAGAAGCAATGTTTCCTTCTCTAAAATAAGTCTTACCGGGTTCTATAATAAATCTTACACCCATTGAGTATACGGTATCAGTAGTTGCAGAAACCGTATGAAGCGTTCTTTCATAAGTGTTGGGATTGATTAAAACAACTTTATCACCAGCATTGTATTTTATAGAATCAAAATCAGATTGAACAAACTTTGGAGCAGTTGGAGTATATTTTAATGTACTTCCAGTAACAATATTATCATCATTGTCATTGTCAATTCCATCAAATGGATTGCCTGGAGATTCAAGAAAAGCATAACCGACATATCCTACTTTTTGTCCATGATTACCAATACCGTCACTATCCCACGAATATGTAATCCAATTCTCTACATCAAAATAACCAAGATCATCACCGCTGTCGCCGTCACCTCCTGCAAGAGTTCCTACTACCGTTCCGAAATCTGCTTTTCTGAAAATTGTAGTTCCTTCATTAGTAATATCATATAACCAAAAGATAGCATCTTCGGCTAAAAAATTAGCCCATTGAAATCCTCTAACTCTCATCCTTAATCCCATACCATGCCTTGTGGGATCGGTACTGTCAGGTAAAAATATAGGGCTATTCACATTATAATTTAAAAAGTTGAATTCATCATCGGCTTGATCATCAGCATCAAACAAGCTTTCCTGATCAGCATTAATTATTCCTCTACCAAAGTAACCGAACCATTGAGTTTTACCTTCATTGTCTTTCCAATTTTTTGCAATAGGATCGTTCCAACCTTCTATTGGCCAGGAATCAGGCAGATGGCTCATTGCAACAGACTGATAATTCGGATTTCTAAACCCAGGAATTGGATTCCAACCCCAGAAATGGTTATCTATTGGACTCTTTTCTTCTGATTGATGACTTCTTGGACCGCGAGATATAATTACCGAATGCAAAGTGTCGTTTAAATCATTTATAAATTCTACCCCAATAAGAGGGATACAATCACCAATATAGTTTTCACCGGAACCAAAAGGCCATTCTCCTCTTATATCAACTCCAGATAAAATTCCGGCAATCTGCCCATCATTATGAAATGATATTCCTATTCTATTCCCAGTGTGTAATCCAACAGCTAATAATGTTGGATCACCTCTCTGAGAAAATATTTGTGAATTCAGAATTATTAATCCAAAAAAGATTAAGTACCTAGTAAATTTGTGCATATTAAACAGCCTTAATAATTTTAAAAGTTATATGAAAATCCAACTTCAACACGTCTTGGTTCAGAATAAAAAGTAGGATTAGTATAAAGTTCGTCTAATGTGTTATAATATAATGTTGGATTTATCTTTTCAGCATCAAGTTCGTCAAATGAAAATTGAGGGCTACCTGAATTATCATATACATTTGTTGGATTATCCAAGTCTAAAAGATTGAATACCTTTGCAAATAAAGATAAAGTGGTATTTCCAATAGGGAAATCTTTGTATGCTCTCAAATCAATATTGAAAATAGTTGGCTTGTTTTGACTATTTCTTGGAAAAGCGTTTTGTGTTACTAATGTATTTTTATTTACACCGGGAGTATATGGTTGACCTGAATAGAAATTACCGATAAGAGAAAATCCATAATCTCTTGCTTTATTATAAGCTACGGAAATATTTAATGTATGTGTTTGATCCCAATTTAATGGAGCAATAAAAGTTTCAGGCAAAGCACCGCCGGTTAATGCATCACGTGCGTCTGCAGGATTTGATGCATTCCCTTTTGTAACGGAATAAGTATAATCAATGTTAGTAGCTAAACCGCCTGAAAATCTTTTTTCAAATTTTATTATAAATCCTTTAGAAAATCCAAAATCAGAGTTAGCATATTTGCTATAACTCTGGGCTTTACCATAAACTAAAATTTCATCTGTTTGGGTTCCTGTTAAATTTCTGAAATCTTCAAAAAAGATAGTTACATCAACTGCAATGTCATCACCAATTTGCTGCTGCAATCCTATTTCACCTTTAACAGTTTTTTGAGGCTTTAAGTCAGCATTTCCAAACAAACCTTGATTACCTGAACCAACACCCAATTCAAACTCCGGATTAGTATACATTAACTCATAAGATGGTTCTTGTAAAAAATGTCCGTATGAAAAATGTATAACTCCTTTGTCGGTGATAGGAAATGCCAAACCTATACGCGGGCTGACTTGGTATTTTACTGAAGCTTTTTTATACCAGTAAGCTTGCCTATCTGCAACTGTTTTTGTTGCTTCACCTGGATCTTGAACTCCATTTCCGTTTGAATCAAAAAATTTGTTATCAGGCTTTAGCGGATTATTTATATTGGGATCGGTAGGATCTGCAAGTATTACACCATCAGGATTGAACATGTCCAATCTTACGCCAAGATTAAAAATTAAATTAAATGCTTCTAACTTTGACTGAACATAAAAAGCACCCTCCTGCGGCTTATGAAGATACTCATTATTTTCAGTAGTAGAAATAAACGGAATTGCCACAGATTGTACTCCGTTTACATATGTCGGATAAAGTGTAATATCATGATAATAAATTCTATGCTGCTTAAATTCTCCTCCAAATTGAACATTTAACTCTTGATTTAATTGAGTTGACCAATCAAGCTTAGCCGAATAAGTACCAGTGCTTCGATTAAACCTGCTGTAATCAGTTCCACCAACATCAAAGCTATATGGAGGAGTTTGTCTAATATCATTATCAACGTAATTTGTAGGATGACTAGGATCTCCGGTATAAATATCTTTATATAAATATTGATTATAATTTTTGAAGAAATAGGAAAAGTTCAGATTATAAAAACTTGAGGCACTAACTGCATGATTTATAGAAAGTGTGTTTGAGAAACCTTTCCTCATTCGCTGTAAATTATTATCAGGAGTTAAGCGACGGCTGTGATTGTAGTCTTTGTAGTTCTGTCCATCGTAAATAAAGTTGTAATGCACTTTCATTCCTTGCATCAGTCTATAAGTCAATTTACCCTGGCCATATAATCTTTCATTAGGGTTCATTGGCACAAATGAACCGTCTCCATTTTGAGTAATGAAATACTGACTGCCTCCTGAACCAGAAACCTCATATGCCTGATCAGTAGGTAAAAATATTCTTCTACCATATAGCCAGCCGGTATTGTAATAATATCTGCTTGTAGCATAAAAGAATAACTTATCACTCACTATAGGCCCGCTTAAACTTCCTTCAACACTTCTAATCGATGTTGGATTAACATTACTAATGTCCCAAAATTTATCATTCCTATTTGAAACGTAATCTCCAATATAAGATTGAACAGTACCTTGAAAATCATTTGAGCCATCTTTTGTTACTATGTTAACAATTCCTGACATCGCTTGTCCATATTCGGCATTAAAAGCACCGCTTATAACCTGGAGTTCTTGAACCGCATTTGCACTAACATCAATAACGGTACTTCCATCATAAGCATCTGTAACTGGTACACCATCAATTTGATAAGCTATTTGGCCTTTTCGTCCTCCTCTAAGGTGAATATCATTTCCCGAGGATACTACTCCAGCCTGCAACTGTAAAACATCACTAACTTCTGTCACAGGCAAACTTTCGATAACATCTCTACCAACAGTAGAAGTTGAAGCAGTAAGGTCTTTTTGTACCAATGGTTTTTCTGCAACTACTACTACATCCTGACCAAGCTGCAATGCTGTTTCTGTTAGTTTAAAATCTTGGTTGGATGTAAAGCCAGATGACACCGTTATATTTTCTACTGTAACTGAGTTATATCCTATTGCAGATGCTTTTACAGAATATTTCCCTGGTGGAATGTTGATTATAAAATATTCACCGTTAGCATCAGAAGCTGCTCCCATTGAAGTACCAAGAATTATAACATTAACAAAAGGTAAAGGATCCCCGGTGGTAGCATCTATTGTTTTTCCCGCAATTTTACCTGATTGTGCAAATATATTTGCAGTAAATAATAGTAATATAACTGATGTAAAAATAGTCTGTAACAAAAATCTCATTAATCCCTCCGGGATAAAATAAATGTATTTCTCAAAATCTTAAAAACTTTAAATATATAATTAGAGTTCAATGAAGAATTGAAAAGAATAGAGCCCCTTGAACCGACTAATCCATTAATACCGACTGATATTTTGGATATTTTGATATTTTTTATACTCATCTCTTACACTAAAGTAAAAATTAGATCATAACTACTTATAATTCTAAAAAATATTATCTCGAGTTTAATTTTTATACGTCCAGGTCATCAGGTTAGAAATAAAATATTTCTTGTGATTTATATTAAAAATATTAAATAACTAATATTTTAATATATTCTTATTACTGTAACCTATATATTTAACTAACTTCCGTCCACTACCTAAACGAAGGTATTTTCTTTAATTCACTGTTAAATTTAATCCTCTTCCTACCTATTTAGAGGGGATTAATTTTACAAAACATACTTCTATTTAAATATTTTTGCAACAGACTTATTTTGAGCAAAAATATGCAGTTTTTTATAAATGCTTTTAAAATTTTCTCTTACGTTTTCAGTGCTCATAGAAAGTGAATCAGCAATTGCTTTGATGCTGTTTCCCTCAGTAAGTTTCTTTAAAATATCTTTTTCATGATTCGAAAGTGCAGCCGAATTGCCGTTGCCATTTATTTGTCTTTTCTGTTGAAACAAATCAATTACTTTTCTTGCTATGTTGGAACTCATTGGAGTTCCGCCAAGATAACCCTCCTGTATTGCATCTATCAATTTTTTATGTGATGCTCTTTTAACAACGTAACCAGATGCACCTGAACATAAGGCATCAAAGATTAATTCATTCTCTTCATATATAGTTAAAACTAAAATGATTAAATCAGGGAGTAGTATCTTTACCTGTTTGATACCTTCAATACCGTTCATCCCGGGTAATCCAATATCAATTAACAAAATATCCGGATTTAGTTTTTTAATACTTTTTAACATTGCATCACATTTTGAATATGCTGCAACGCAACTAAATCCTTTGGTAGAATCTATTAATATCTTTAATCCTTCGCGGATTGTTTCATTATCTTCTACAACTACAATATTAATCATGATAGACAGTAAAAATTATTAAAATATGCTCTTTCCTTAATTAACATTTGAGATAATTATCTGAATTGAAATCTATACTTATTAAATAAATCTATCTACTACACGAATGGGGGTATTTTATATTGAAGTTTTGTGAAATGACATTTTATCTTACTCTAAATAGGGTGATTAAGTTCAAGAGTAGGTTCAAGTCTAAGTACTGGAATATATTTTACTTACATCTTTCATGAACTTAAACATGATCTTGAACTCTTAAATCAATCCTTCTTTAATTGCTTTGGCAACCGCTTCAGATTGCGAATGGACATGAAGCTTCTTATAGATATTCCTGAAATGAAAACGTACTGTTTCTATGCTTATAAAAAGTGAATCGGCAATTGCTTTAAAATTATGGCCTTCTACCAAACCACTAAGTATTTCCTTTTCACGAGGTGTCAATACATATTCATTTTTTTGCTGAATAGCGGATTTTGGGTTTTGAAAATATTCAATAACTTTTCTTGCTATTTGAGCACTCATTGGTGCCCCTCCTTCGTAAGCCTCTTTAATAGCTTCAAGAAGCTTTGAGGGTGGAGTTTTTTTAATTAAATACCCGCTAGCACCTGCAACCAATGCATCAAATATTCTATCATTTTCTTCATAAATCGTTAAAACTAATATTGTCATTTCGGGAAGTAATGCTTTAACCTTTTTTATCCCTTCAATTCCTCCCATACCAGGCATAGCTAAATCCATAAGCATTACATCCGGATTAAGCTTTTTAATTTGTTTTAACATCGATTCACAGTCTTCGAAAGCTCCGAGGCAAGCGTACCCCTCTGTGCCATCTATTAATATTTTTAACCCGTCACGTATAGCATCATTATCTTCAACAACAACAACATTTAACATAAAAAGCCTATTAAATTTTACGTTTAACTGTTTAATCGCTAATTATCAAAACATTAATATATCTTCTGATGTTAAACAAAAATATGTTTTGTCATATTGAATGAAGTAAAATATCTCAAAAATTTTCATATTCGTAGTCCTGAGATTCTTCATTTCATTCAGAATGACCACTTTGCATAACTTCAGTATATTTATAACAATTTATCAATAAGACAATTAACGACTAAGGAAATTTATAAAATATTTCCCTGGAAACGAACTTCCGTTCCTTCACCTAATTTGGAATTTATTTGTAAAAAACCACCTATTAATTTTGCTCTCTTTTTAATATTCTCAAGGCCATTACCGCTATTACCAATATCATCCATACAAAAACCCTTCCCATTATCTTTAAGAGTCATTTCCAACATTTTATTTTTAACGAAAGCATCAAGTGTAATCTCAGTACATTCGCTGTGAGTAATACAGTTGTTAATTGCTTCCTTAAAGATTAAATAAAGATGCTGGCGGCGTTCCATTGAAAGAGAAACTTTTTGAAGTGAAATAATGTTCTCAGATCGGAAAGATATATTAGTGTATGAGGATAACTCCGAATAAGTATCTCTTAATCTTAAAATTAAATCATATAATGAATCTCGTTTAGGATTAACAAGCCACACAATATCACTCATACTGTCAACTAAGTTTCTTGAATTGCTACTTATTGTATTTAAGCTTTTTGTTATATCCTTATCTTCCGTTTTTATTTTTTTTGAAATCACTTCGCTCAAAATTGAGATTTCTGTTAAACTCGAACCTATATTATCATGAAGATCTGCAGCAAGCTTTGTTCTAAACTTTCCCATCTCAATCAAATTTTTTATCCTGTAATAAACAATTAAAGTAATAATACCGAGTATGGTTAAGACTACTAAAACAATAAACCACCAGGTCCTCCATAACGGCGGAAGTATTTGAATTGAAATTGATGCACCTTTTTCATTCCAGGTGCCGTCATTATTTGAACCTTTAACTTTAAATACATATTTGCCCGGATCAAGATTTGTATAAGTAACATATCTTCTGTTGCCTGAATAAATCCAATCTTTATCAAATCCTTCCATCATATATGCATATCGGTTTTTATTTGGAGATGTAAAATCCAATGCAGCAAATTCAAATGAGAAAACATTCTGGCTGTATGATAAAACAATTTCTTTAGTTATAGTGATTGATTTTTTCAAAACAGATTTTTCACTATTTATTTTTACGGGCTTGTTAAAAATTTGAAAATTAGTAATTACAACCGGCGGTATGTGAGTGTTATTTTCTAGTTGATCCGGGTAAAAAGCATTAAAGCCATTTGTTCCGCCAAAAAATAATTCACCGTTATTACCCTTATACCCTGCACCCCAAAAGAATTGGTTGCTCTGAAGGCCGTCGTTAACATCAAAGTTTCTACATGTAATTGCATTAGGATTGAACATAGTTAAGCCATTATCTGTACTAATCCATAAATTCCCTCTATCATCACCAAGAATTCTATAGATAATATTACTGGCAAGGCCATCTTTTGTTGTGTAGCTTTCAAATTTAGGAGAAGATAAATCTTTTTGGTCGTAAGGCAATTTATTTAGTCCGCCACCGTAAGTACCAAACCATAAATTTCCTTCTCTATCTTCATACATCGCTATAACCCTATCATCGTTTAATCCATGAATATTATTTTTATTGAACCGGTGACTTCTAAATTTAACAGCAGAAGGATTTGTTAAAGCGTTCTTTCTTAGGTTGTTGGGAATCATATCAAGTCCATCCCAGGTACCAATCCAAAGGTTCCCATCTTTGTCTTCATGTATACAAGATTGAACCTGGTCCCCGCTTAAGCTGGTAGAATCTCCAGGGATTTGAACGAATTTAATAAAAGAATCATCCTTTCTATCATATAGATTTAAACCGCCGCCTGTTCCTACCCATAGATTTTTATCGCTGTCTTCATAAATTGCTTGTATAATATTATTGCTAATTCCATTTGCTTTGTTAGCCTGGTCATAAGAATAGTTCTTAAATTTTAGATTTTCAGAATTGTAATTACTCAAAGTCCTATTTAATCCGTTGCCCCAGGTTCCTACCCAAAAATATCCATAGCTGTCCTTGAATATTGCAGAAATTGAATTATCACTCAAGCTGTATTTATTATTATGATCATTTTTATATATAATAAATTTATTACTGCCAGGATTCATTCTGTCTAACCCGCCGCCCAAAGTTCCAATCCAAAGCGTGCCGTTTGGTTCTTGATAAATTGCCCTAATAGTATTATGACTTAGACTATTTGGATCAAATGGATCATGTACATAATGTTTAAAATTTGTTCTTCTTTTATCAAATTTGAATATTCCTTTTTCTGCTGTCCCAATCCACATTATCCCGGTTCTGTCTTCATATAGTGAAAGAATATTACTATTATCCAAATTATTAATTCTTGATGAAGATTTTATGGCAGTTAATTTGTCATTAGCCTTGTCCAGTCTATATAATCCACCTCCTGTGGCAATCCAAAGCATCCCTGTCTTGTCTTCAATCATTGAATTGATTCGATTTATGCTTGAGTTTTTTTTGTCGTAAGGATTAATAAAATACTGTGTAAATTTGTTTTTATACTTATTGAATTTAGTTAATCCTCTTAATGTGCCTATCCAGATATTATTTGAGCTATCTTCATATAATGAAAGCACCACATTGCTGCTTAAACTATTTGCATTATTTGGTTTAAAAGAATAATTAGTAAACCGGTTATCAGTTTTATCAAATTTATCTAAACCACCGTCGCTGCCAACCCACAAATCGCCCTGTGAATCTTCATAAATAGATAAAACAACATTATTACTTAAGCTGTGAGGATTTTTTGGATCATGTGAATAGCGGATAAAAGAATTATTTTTCTTGTTAAACTTATTTAACCCGCCTCCTTCTGTTCCTATCCATAAGCTGCCTTCATGATCTTCATAAATTGCTCTAATATTGTTATGACTAATGCTATGCGGATCATTTATATTATTTCTATAATTTGTGAACGTCTCAGTGCTTTCGTTAAATTTGCTTAAACCGCCGCTATTGGTTCCAATCCATATAGTCCCACTTTTGTCTTCAAAAATTGTCCAGATAAAATTGTCGGAAATCGAATTAGAATCTTGGGGATTATATTTATAGACTGTAAAATTATATCCATCGTATTTGTTTAAGCCGTCTTCTGTTGCAATCCAAATAAATCCTTTTTTGTCTTGAAGAATAGCATGAACCGTATTTTGATAAACTCCATTCTCGCTAACAAGATGAACAAAATTAGCATCATTGGTTTGTGCAATTTGATTTTTGAAAGGAAGGAACACAAAAATTAAAAGGGCGCTAATAAACACTAAGTTTTTCTTAAAACAACAAAACGAAGCTGATTCAATTAATTTATTTTCAACAGGCAATAAATATTTTAGGATTTTTAGATTCATTATATAAATTAGGAATCAACTTTGATATTTAATAATGACAAATCATTCATACAAAAATGTTTCCTTATCAGTATGTATAAATAGTATATCTCCATTTGAACTTAGTGACTTAAAAGAATTTCCTGGAATGTGAACAGCCGCTTCAGCATTTAATTTAAATCTGTTACTCAAATTATAAACATTGTAAATGTAATCTTTTTTGGTAAGAACAAATATTTTGTTTCCTTCTAAAGTAAAATCTTCAACTTTTTCATTATTGGTAAAAAAATATTCCCTTACTTTATTAAAATTTTTATCAAGCCTATACATTGCGCTTCCGTATTTAATAAAATAATCTGAGTCATATTTTACAATCTTATCTGCGGCCAGATTTGTTTCTTTAATAATCTTCATCTTGTCATCAATCATAGAAATATTTGCCAGGGTAGTGGAGTTATTATATTTTATTCCTGAAATAACCGCATTGCCATCTTCAATTTGAAGTAAAACAGGAATTGAATAGTCAACATTATTTTTAATTACAGTTCCGTCGCTGATGCTAATTTTATAAAGATTTACTTTTGCCTTGCTTGCCTCCGTATTGAAGGGAACAAAAGAACTTAATATGTATACATCATAGTTGCTCATTGCAATAAAAGAAGTCTTTGTATTTCCGGTGGTTATATCGCTACCAAGTCTGATTGTTTTTTTCGAAGAACCATTAAAAATAATCACATCAAATTTTTCTTGGCTAAAAACAGAAACTTTTCCATCATCATTTATTGCAAACATAGGATTAGTCTGGCTGGAAATATTTAGTTCTAATTTATTAACCACCTTTCCATCTTCATCGAAGATAACAATTGAAATATTATCTTTATTCCCTTGCCCGGATGAATTAAAATCTGCAACTAAGAAATAGTAATTATTTGGAGAGGACTTAAGAATTTTTTCACCCTCAATTGCTTCGGAAAATACATTTTGATTTGAGTTATAAACTTCGATATTATTTGTTGAAAGCTTGATTTTCAAATTGTTAAATTGCTGGTAATAGGCAGGGATTTCGTCTATTTTTTTTAGTGTTAATTGCTGTGAAAAAGTAATGCAAGTAATGTAAAAAAATAATATAAATGTTAGAATTTTTCTCATAATTCCTTGGGTTAAAATACTTAATATTAAAAATGAAAATCAATAACTTACCACGTAATTGAGGCAAAATTCACTTAAACGGTTAATGAAAATTTTGATATGTTTCATAATTAAATTCACCATCTTCTGTAAAGCATTCTGAATTATAAATGAAGATACTACTAATATTTTTTATTCTTATCTTTGTTAAAAAAAATAAATTAAAATGTGTTTAATTGTATTTGCTTTAAATCAGCACAAAGACTATAAATTAATTTTTGCTGCAAACCGCGACGAATTTTATAACCGCTCATCTTCCCCTGCAAAATTTTGGGATAATTATCCAAATCTTTTAGCAGGTAAAGATTTAAAAGAAGGCGGCACCTGGATGGGTATAACAAAGCAGGGAACATTTGCAGCAATTACAAATTTCCGTGATTTACATAACTTAAAATTGAATGCCCCTTCCCGCGGCCATATTGTTAAAGATTTTTTAGCTAGTGACTACAGTATGGAAAGTTTTTCTGAAAAATTGATTAATACGGGTAGAAGTTTTAATGAATTTAACCTGCTTTACGGAAATGTCGACAGGCTTTTTTATTTTTCTAATCATAATAATGCTGATCAGAAAATTGAAAACGGTATTCACGGCTTGAGCAACCATCTTCTCGATACACCGTGGTTTAAAGTTGAAAAAAGTAAAGATGAATTAGAAAAAATTATTAAGAAAAATAATATTTCAACAGAAGACATCTTTAAAATTCTTTCTGATAATTCACTATCGCCGGATGACGAACTTCCTGAAACAGGACTTGATTATGAAAGAGAAAAAATAATTTCTTCTATATTTATTAAGACAAAAGAATATGGGACAAGATGTTCGACTGTAGTCACAGTTGATAAAAATAATTTTGTTATTTTTATAGAAAGAACTTTTAATAAAGACTCTACGGATTATTCTGATGTTAACTTTAATTTTCAAATTGAATAACCGATGTCATGCTGAACTTGTTTCAGCATCTAAAAAGTATCAGTAACCTATGATACCGAAATAAGCTTACTTACTTCAAACAGATTCGGAATTACAAAATATTTTTTACAAATTTTAATTACTCACAAATTCAAAATATGCTGCAATGAATTTATTCGATCTAACTACCCGCCCAAACGAACTTTTATTTTATCAGAAAAACGACAAGAACGACGTACGGTTAGGAGAAGTAATTAAAAGGGACGAACCGGATTATGAAGGCTCTGAAATTGTAATTCTTGGTATTCCAGATGACGAAGGAGTCCAGAGAAATAAAGGAAGAAAAGGAGCTAAAGATGCACCGGATAATATTAGAGCTCAGTTTTACAAACTAGTTGCAATCGATAATATCAGCTCGAAAAAAATTTTTGACCTTGGAAATTTGAATATTAAAAAGACACTCGAAGAAACTCATGATTCCTTGGAAGAAGTTGTTTTTCAATTACTATATGAAAATAAAAAGGTATTAATCCTTGGCGGAGGGAATGATATTTCCTACCCAAACTGCAAAGCACTTTCAAAAACAAATAAAAATATATTAGCACTTAACATTGACAGCGACTTCGATGTACGTCAGGATGAACCAAGAAACAGCGGCACATCTTACCGTATGCTTTTGGACGAAGCAATTATTTTCGGTGAAAATTTTTATGAAGTTGGAATTAAGAAATATTATTCTTCTCCAAAGCACGAAGAATTTTTAATAAGGAATAATGCAAATATTATTTCATTTGAAGAAGCCCAAGGATTTGGAATTTCAAGCCTATTGAAAAATATTTTATCCAACAATAAATCCGATGTTATCTTTTGGGGATTTGATATGGATTCAGTTAGAGAATCTGATGCCCCGGGGGTTAGTTCCCCATGCCCTGTCGGCTTTTCTGCAGAAGATGCTTTAAGCATTGCCACTGCTGCCGGAAAAGAATCCCGCACAAAAATATTTGAAATCTCAGAAGTAAATCCGACTCACGATATTGACGGCAGAACAAGCCGGTTAGCTGCGATTATGATGTGGAAGTTTTTAGAAAAACTTTCATAAAATGATCTTACTTTGATATTATATCTTTCTCATCTTCACAAATATTTTCTTATTTTTTAATCAATAAAAATTTTTATTCCTAAAAAATTCCGGGGTATTGATGAAAATAATTGAATGCGTTCCAAATTTTAGTGAAGGAAGAAGTATTATACTGCCAAAACATCATCTTTTAAAACCAGCTCGGTTGAATTGTTACCAGCCATTATAACCCTTAAAGGTTATAATTCATAATTATAACCCTATATGGTTATATTTGACAATTATAACCCTATATGGTTATATTTCGCACAGTTTGTTTTTAGAACATAAAAAGCATCCGGTTTGAAAAGAAGAACTAAAAAATCAGCAGCTTATTATTCTGTTATAACCGGCGACATTATAGGTTCGTCGGCGGTTAAAGAAAAAAGAAAACAGTTATTATCTGCCCTTAAGAAAACATTTAAAGAAATAACACTTGAATTTCCTGAAGCAATTGAAAAGCCATTTGAAATTTTTAGAGGAGACAGCTTTCAATCTGTTATTAAGCATCCCGGTAAAGCACTTTTGATAAGCATATTAATAAGAGCAAAGTTAAGAAGTCTTAATCTTACCAAATCAGAAACCAAATCCATGGAAAATAAATTAGATGCTAGGGTTGCCATAGGAATTGGGAAGATAGGTTTTACAGCCGATAAAGTGATAGAATCAGACGGTGAAGCATTTAATTTTTCAGGAAAGCTTCTTGATGAAATTAAAAAAAGTGAACAGAATATAAAAATAAAAACTCCCTGGCATGATGTGAACGGAGAGTTGGAAGTTGAAAGTTATTTCATAGATACAATAATAAATAAATGGACGATGGAACAGGCGGAAGCTGTTTATTTAAAATTATTAAAAAATAAAACGCAGCAGATGACTGCAAAGAAATTAAAAATTTCACAGCCCGCAGTAAGAAAAAGAATTATAAGCGCTAATTTAAAAGCATAGAATTATTTATTAACAGATTTGAAAATCTACTAACTAATAAATTATGAATTTAAGTTTGCTTCTAAGATTACTAATAGTACATTTTATTGCCGACTTTATTTTCCAACCAAACGATTGGGTTAAAGAAAGAGCGGAACGGAAGATAAGCTCAAAGTACCTTTATCTTCACGCTTTCATAATACTGGTATTAACTTTTTTAGCAGCCTGGTCTTTCTCGTTTTTCTGGGGTGTATTAGTAATTACCGCCTCACATTATCTAATAGACCTTGCTAAATCTTACGTCAAAAAAGATACAACGGCAATTTTTGTTGCAGACCAGTCTCTGCATATTATAATAATATTGGCCTGCTGGATGGCATATACTTCCCAGTTTCCGGACTTAAAAAATGATTTATCTTTTTTATTTAATGAGACTAATCTTTGGCTTTATATTATAGCTTATTTAATTGTTACTGTGCCTTCTTCAGTGTTAATCAACAAATTTACTTCCAGGTGGATGAGTGATATAAACGGCTCAAGCGACAGCTTGAAAGATGCAGGCAAGTGGATAGGAATAATTGAAAGAGTTTTGATCCTTACTTTTATTGTTCTTAACCAGTTTGAGGCAATCGGTTTTCTGATTGCTGCTAAATCTGTTTTCCGGTTTGGTGAGATAAAAAATAGTGATCAGCAAAAAATGGTGGAATACATTCTCATCGGTACACTGCTCAGTTTTTCGATTGCAATATTTGTTGGGATTGCTTTAAATGCTGCATGTAAATCTTTAACTTAAAATTTTCATAGTTATTCATTTGAAATTTTTAATAAAAAATCCCTGGAGATCAGGTTAATCCGTGTTATCCGTGTGCTATTCTTCCTTTTATTAAATGTTATTTATAATTTATGATAACACAAGTCTTAAACTAAATCACTTTCTCCTTTCTCATCTTCACAAATATTTTCTTATTTTTTAATCAATAAAAATTTTTATTCCTAAAAAATTCCGGGGTATTGATGAAAATAATTGAATGCGTTCCAAATTTTAGTGAAGGAAGGAATGAAGCTACTTTTCAAAAGATGAAAGACTCGCTTAAGAATATTCCAAATTGCCAGTTGCTTTCCCTTGAACCTGATGCCGATTATAACCGTGTTGTTGTTACAATTGCCGGCGATGAAAAAGGTATTTTAGAAGGAGCAATGGCATTAAGTAAAACAGCCGCAAATGAGATTGACATGAGAAATCACAAAGGTGAACATCCTCGTATGGGTGCAATTGATGTGGTTCCTTTTGTGCCTGTAAAAAATGTAACTATGGATGAATGCGTTAAAATTTCAGAAGCTTATGCGGAAAGAATTTCAAAAGAGTTGAACGTTCCGGTTTATCTTTATGAAAATGCTGCAAGAAAACCTGAAAGGCAAAATCTATCAACAATACGTAAAGGTGAGTATGAAGGCTTGCAGGAAAAATTAAAAGATCCGGAATGGCAGCCTGATTTCGGCACAAATGAATTTAATGCAAGGTTAGGTTCAATAGTTACCGGGGCAAGATTTTTCCTTGTTGCTTACAACGTTAATATAAAATCAGATAACGTAAAATATGCAAAAGAGATTGGAGAAATTTTACGTGAGTCCGGCAGAGCAAAACGGGACGCAGAAGGAAACGTAATAAAAGTAGACGGCAAAACCGTAAAAGTACCAGGGCGATTGAAGCAAGTTAAAGGCATGGGTGTGCTGCTTGAAAAGTATAACATTACTCAAGTTTCAATGAATCTTACAAATTACAATGTAACCCCGGTTCACGTTGCTTTTGAGGAAGTAAAAAAAGAAGCGAAACGTTTAGGAGTAGAAGTAACTGGAAGTGAAGTTGTCGGTTTGATTCCTTTGGAGGCGATAATTCAAACCGGCAAGTTTTATACACAGAATAATGATTTGAGTGAAAGTGAATTGGTTGATCTAGCAATTGAAAAGCTTGGGTTAAGTGATCTTCATCCTTTTAAAAAGGAAGAGAAGATTATTGATTACATGGTATGAAAGAGTATTAGTCAAATTTTTTTTACCGTCATTCCGAACTTGTTTCGGAATCTGCAGCTTTATTTGAGTGTTTTCAAAGATGCTGAAATAAATTCAGCATGACAAAATTTTAATGATATTAAAAATTTAAATAAATAATTATAAATCGAGATTAAAATGGAATTATCAAAAACATTACAAAATTATTTAGATGAACTTTCTTCTAATTCGCCTACTCCAGGCGGCGGGAATGTTGCTGCATTGTGCGGAGTTTTAGCTTCAAGTCTTGGAACGATGGTTTGCAATCTTACTATCGGAAAGAAAAAGTATGCAGATGTTGAAGCAAAGATGAATGAAGTGAAATCAAAGCTGGAGTTATTGCAGAATGAATTTATTTCGCTTGCTTCAAAAGATAATGATGCATTTGAAAAAGTGATGGAGGCATTTAAGCTTCCTAAAGAAACCGATGAACAAAAATCATTACGGAAAGAAGCAATTGAAAAAGCAACTTATCAGGCAGCATTAGTCCCTGCAGAAGTAATAAACAAATGCAATGAACTTCTTCCCTATTTAGAGATTGTTGCAAACAAAGGTAATCAAAACTCATTGTCTGATGCAGGAGTTGCAGTATCATTAACATCAACAGCTTCACAAGGAGCTTTTTTGAATGTTTTAATTAATTGTACTTCGTTATCCGACAAGCAAAAAGCAAATGAGTTATTGACAAAATATGAGAACATCAATTCAGATATAAATAAAAAATCTAAATTAATTATAGAAGAATTGGTTATAAGAATGAAAACTTAATTTAAATTTATTTTTCTTTATGTTTAATAAACACTCTTAGAGGATATTATGAGCATAACACAAAATAAAATATTTAATATTTTTTTGATAACCGTCTTTGGAATAGTCACGGTTTTTTATGTAATCCAGTTTTTTAAAGAACCAGGAAACCAGCTTTTTAATTTTATTGCAGTTGTAATTGGCATAATTGGCGTTTGGCTTAGTTTTAGAGATTATAAGAAAAGTCAAAAAGTAAATACTAAAAGTCAAAATGAAAATGAAAACATACCTTAGTGATTTTGAGTGCTCTTACTATCTTAGTGGTTGAGTATTTTTACCACTTAGATACTAAGTTCACTAAGTTACACTTAGAAATAAACAATTATAATTTATTTTTCACTTCGATTTAATTCTATTACTGTCAATCAATTTCTAAAATTTGTAAATTTGCATCTCATTAAATTAAATTTATTCAATAACACTTTTCTTTTCTAAATTATTTCTTGTTGGGAGTTAAAATGAAGTTAAATAAATACAGCAGCCGTTTAACAGAACATTCAGCACAGGTCGGCTCACAGGCAATGCTTTACGGATTGGGACTAACAGATGAAGACATGCATAAAGCGCAGGTTGGAATTGTTAGCATGGGCTGGGAAGGCAATACCTGCAATATGCATTTGAACGGTCTTGCTAAAATAGTTAAAGAAGGTGTTATAGAATCTAATCTGGTTGGATTTATTTTTCACACTATAGGTGTAAGCGATGGAATTTCAATGGGGACTGAAGGAATGAAATATTCTCTTCCTTCACGAGATATTATTGCAGATTCTATTGAAACCGTTATGCGCGCACAATGGTATGATGCTTTAATAGCTTTACCGGGTTGTGATAAAAATATGCCTGGCTCCATAATGGCAATGGCAAGATTGAATCGCCCCAGCATAATGGTTTACGGCGGGACAATTAAAGCAGGATTTTGTGATAACAAAAAATTAGATATCGTTTCTGCATTTGAGGCATACGGGCAATATCTTTCAAAGGAAATTGATGAAGCTGAAATGCAGAAAGTTTTGCACCATGCTTGTCCAGGTGCTGGAGCTTGCGGAGGGATGTACACTGCAAACACCATGGCCACAGCAATTGAAACCCTGGGAATGAGCTTGCCTTTCAGCTCTTCAACTCCGGCAAATAATGAATTGAAATCATCTGAATCTAAAGAAGCCGGAAAAGCAATTCTTCAATTATTGGAAAAAGATATAAAGCCATTAGACATATTACAAAAACTGCTTTTGAAAATGCAATCACAATTGTAATTGCATTGGGCGGTTCAACAAATGCTGTTCTTCATTTAATTGCAATGGCAAAAGCAGCAAAAGTATCTTTAACCATTGATGACTTTCAAAAAATTTCAGATAAAACCCCTTACCTTGCTGATTTAAAACCAAGCGGAAAATATGTAATGGAAGATTTACATGAAGTTGGTGGTGTTCCAGCCGTTCAAAAACTCTTATTGAAAGAAGGATTTTTAGATGGTAATTGCATAACTGTAACAGGAAAAACTTTAGGTGAAAATATTGAAAAAGCAAATGATTTGGAAAAAGGACAAGCAATAGTTGCAGCAATAAATAATCCTATTAAAAAAACAGGCCACTTAAGAATTTTATACGGCAATCTTGCTGAAGAAGGAGCAGTTGCAAAAATCACCGGCAAAGAAGGATTAACATTCAGCGGGCCGGCTAAAGTTTATGATTCGGAAGAAGAATCACTACAAGGAATTGAATCAGGGAAAGTGGTTGATGGCGACGTAGTTGTAATTAGATATGAAGGCCCAAAAGGCGGTCCCGGTATGCGAGAGATGCTTTCTATAACTTCTGCAATTATGGGTAAGGGATTGGGCAAAACTGTTGCACTTATAACTGATGGAAGATTCTCCGGCGGAACTCACGGTTTTGTAGTCGGTCATATAACTCCCGAAGCACAAATGGGCGGCAATTTAGCTTTGGTTAAAGATGGAGATATTATTACAATCGATGCTGAAAAAAATATAATGAACGTTGAAATTTCAAAAGAGGAAATAGAAAGCAGGAGAAAAAACTGGAAACAGCCCGAATACAAAATCAAAACGGGAAGTTTATTTAAGTATATCAAAAATGTTTCATCTGCTTCGCAAGGCTGCGTAACAGATGAATAGAGTCTATAAGTTAAATATCTAAAATTTTCTTTTGGTTTGAACTCATCCTGTAGTCCTTCTCTTGGCAAGAGAAGGACTTGTTGTCAGCATTATTTAACCATTATTATTCTTTTCTTTTAATATAAATCAGATATAACATCTCAAATGTTTTGTTACAATTAACAATAAGCCTTTCTCTTTGCAAGGGAAAGGTTGGATAGGGTTCATTTTTATTATATAATTTAATGTTGAATAATTAAGAGATTTTCTTTTAAATCAATATCCTAAGATTTCTAATTTAAATTTATGTTAAAAATCATCATGACTCAAAATACAGCTTTTATTTAAAACTAAATGGTTTAATTTATGCAACAACAATTTTGAGTCATTATGTTAAAGTATCTAGCAATTGAAAAAAATATTTTTCTTTTCATATTTTTACTTCTACCTTTAAACATTCATCCAACGGACATTCATTCTTTAATTAAAGAAGGCAATGAGCTTTACAAAAAATTTGATAATCTTAAAGCTCTTGAAAAATATAAACAAGCCCATGAATTAGATTCTACTAATTATATTGCGTTAGCTAAATTAACAAAAGTCTATAACGATATAAGCGGGGAATACAAAGAGCAGCGAAAAGATTCAATATCCTCAGTATATGTGAAACTCGGTATGAAGTATGCAGAAATATTTCATAAAATGTTTCCCGACAGCGCTTTGACTTATACCTATCTCGCATGGTCTTACGGCGGTATGGCAAAGCTGGTAGGAAGCAAAGAAAAAATAAAGCTGGCAAAAAGAATTGAAGAGAATGCTAAAAAATCAATTCAAATTAATCCAAATGATTTTATGCCGTATTTAATTTTAGGAGTTTATTACCGCGAAGTTGCCAATCTTAGCTGGTTTGAAAGATTTTTTGCCAATACTTTCTATGGTGATGTTCCGGAGGGAACGAATGAAGAATCTGAAAAAATGCTGAAGAAAGCTTTAACTTTTGACCCCAAAATAATAATTGCAAATTATGAACTTGCTAATACCTATCTTGCTGAAGATAAAGAAAAAGAAGCAATTAATTTGTATAACGAACTGCTTAAAATTCCCAATAACAATTTCAGAGATAAATATATAAAAGCTAAAACAAAGCGAAGATTAGAAAGACTGAAAAGTTAAATGATATTTAATTTAATCCGTACTCTAATAAAAAATCACTTATACAAATGCAGTTTTAAAATCAGAATATCAATAGCCTTCTTTCCTATATTCAGTCATGCCGCCTAAAACATTTTCAACATCAAATCCTTTTTTAGTAAGTAATTTTGTACCTCTTAACGAACGCACACCGGTTCTACAAATTACTGCAATTTCTTTCTTCCTGAATTTATCCAGTTCATGAATCCTTTTGTCGAGTTCTTGAATGGGGATATTTATTGCATCATTAATTTTTCCTAAAGATCCGGTTAACTCTTTTACAGTTCTAACATCAAGAATAACTAAATTTGTATCACTCTTTATCTTTTGATTTAATTGTTCTACTGTGATAGACTTAGTTGAATCTTGTGCAAAAGATACAAATCCCAATATTACTAAAAATATTAAGACATAAAGCACTTTTAATCTTTGCATAATTACCTCCGTTTGTCAGGAGATTAATTTAACCCACAAAGACCAGAAGAGCAACCACCTGTAGATGGGACATCACAATTTCCACTTGCACAGCTATTTGATGAATAACTTGACGAGCCATCAAAAGATGCACTGAATGTTGATAATAATTTTTTGCTTTTAGATGAATTGCACTTTGGGCAGGTTACTGCTTCTTGGTTTGCAGATGATTTGTGCAGCACTTCATATTTACTTCCGCAATTTTCACAGCGGTACTCAAATAGCGGCATATATTTCCTCTTTTACTTTTAATTATTTGATATAGAAATATCTGGGTTTAAAATTATTTTTGATTTCATCGAGTTGGAAATCAAGCAGGCTTTTTCAGATTTTTCAATTAATCTTAAAGCTTTTTCTTTATCTTTTTCCTCATTAATAATTATCAAAGGTTTAAGTTCTATCTCAGAAATCATAAATTTCCCGTCTACTTTTTCAAGTTTCCCGGTTCCTTCACATTCAAAAGATTTAAAATTAAATTTTGAATTTTCTGCAATAGCTAAAAATGTGGTCATCAAACAAATATTTGCGGAAGAAACATAAAGATGCTCCGGTGACCAGATTCCAGGCACTCCTCCGGTAAATTCAGGCGGAGTTGCAACAGTTATTTTAGGAAATGTCGGCTCAGTCAGTTCACCTACTCTTCCTTCTTTCCATTCGACTTTAGTTGTATAATAATGTGTAGTTTCCATAAAAATTCCTTATTTCATTATGAATAAGATGAATTAATTCTATTAAGGTTTCACAAAATATTAGATAAATCAGTTGGTGGAATACCCCTTTAATTATATAGTCTCGGTAAAAATTATTCTTTTTCTTTTAATCCCAAAAAGTCCATCAGCCTGTTATGAGCATCTTCCGGCAGATCAATATTATAGTTCCTATAACAGTCGATTGTGAACTCCACAGTCTTAAAATAATGCTGGCACTCAGGACAATTGTCCAAATGGCTTTTAATTGAAACACATTTTTCCGAATCAAGATCTTCGCCCAGGCTATCACAGATGTGGCTCATTACTTCTTTGCAGGTAACTTTGTTTTCGCTCATGATTTTAACGCCTTAGTAATTTCATTTCTTAAAAACGCTCTTGCTCTATGCAGTCGCGATTTAACCGCGGGGACAGAAAGATCAGTAATTTTCCCCGTTTCCTCGGTTGATAAACCTTCCACATCTCTAAGAAGAAAAACAACCCTGTACTCAGTAGAAAGCTTTTGTATTGCTTCGTCCAATATTTTTTTCAGTTCTTTGTTTTCAACCGAAAGATTCGGCATTGTTTTTAAATCCAACAAATAAGCATCTTCAAAAACATCATCGTCATCTATAGAGATTGAAGGATGCCGCTTTTTACGATGCTGCATTAGACAATGATTAGTAACTATCCGATACAACCAGGTTGAAAGTTTTGACTTACCATCAAACTGGTTTAACGATTTTACCATGCTTAAAAAAGTTTCCTGCATTGAGTTCTCGGCTTTGTCAGGATCTCTGCAAACTTTGAAAGCAAAATTATAAACCGTTTTCTCGTACCTTCTTACCAGCTCAGATAATGCTTTTCTATCACCGGATTTCGCTTTATTTATAAGAACTTCTTCTTCAGTCATCAGATGCAATTTTCTTTTTTTAGATTCAACAAATTTTTTAAATAAAATAACTTTAACAACTATCAAGCTCACATTTCAAGACTTTTCCATAGGTACCAGCTCGCAATTGAGTTATAAGGCGCCCAATTATTCTTTTTAGATATCAAATAAATTTTTTTTTCGTCCGGTAATTTACGAAGATTATATATAATTTTTACAGCTCTTTTTAATCCCAAATCCCCAACCGGTAAAACATTAAGTCTTGCCAAAGTAAAAATTAAAAACATGTGAACTGACCAGACACCAATTCCTTTTACTTTTGTATATTCGGAAATTATTTCATCCTCAGTCATTTTATTAAGATTTCTAAAATGAATTTCTTTATTCAAAATCTTTTCAGATAAATCTTTAACGTAGTTAATTTTCGCATAAGACATTCCAAGTGCTCTTAAACTTTCAACATCAGCTTTAATAATTTTTTCCGGGGTGGGTTCATTATCAAAATAATTCATAAATCTTTTTTCAATAACATCTGCAACCCTTACAGACAACTGCTGCCCAATAATACTTCGTAAAAATGATAAATAATGGTCTTTTCGAGATTTAATTTTGCATTCACCAACTTTGTCTATTATAGCGGCAAGTTTTTTATCATTGTTATAAATATGCGAAATACCGTTTTCTATTTCTAAAGAATTCATTATAATTAAAGAGTTAATTAAACAATATCTTTAATATAAAATAAAAATATGGCTCAACACAAAAACCCATCATCTGTTTTTGAAAATAAGTTGTTTACCGGACTTGATGAAAAACAAATAAACTTGAAGGTAAGCTCAAAAGATATATTGGAATTTAAAGAAGGCGATATCATTTTTATGAGTGGAGATAAAAGTAAATTCCTTTATCTAATCCTTGAAGGTGAAGCAAAAATTAAACTGCCTGGTGTTCGCCGCCTTCCGCAAATTGACCAGAAAGGAAATAATGAATTCTTCGGGGAAAAAGAATTAATTGAAAAAACTGATAGGAAATCATCTGCCATTGCCAACAAAGACACTGTTATTTTTCAACTTGCTTACGACAAGCTTCTTGACCTGGTCAAAAGCAATAAAAAAATTAAAATTAATTTGTATAAATATAGCAAGCTCGAAGAACCGGAGGATTTAAAGGAAGAAGAAAAAGCCCCGCAGCCGGTTCAGGAAAAAGATAAATCTGATGAACCAAAGAAAGAAGAAGAGACTAACATTCAATATTCGCATCCGGATGCGGCATTATCAGAGCAAAATATTTTTACGGAAGAAAATGTAACTCCAACTGAAAATGAAAAAAAAGAACCGGAAACAAATTCTTTTGCAGATTTTAATTTAAATGATGAAAATACTTCTACTAATCAGGTTCAAGAAACCGATCAGCCAATTAAAGATGAAGATGAAATAAAACCTGAACAAACAGATAATTTGGATATAAAACATACGGTTAAAAAAGAAGAAGGTGATAGTAAATTTTATAATAAATATTTTGGAAAATTTACCGAAGCTTTTGATAACGAAAATATTGATAACAAAAAACTCTCACAAATTCTCCAGGCACTTCAAAGAATAAACTCAAGATTAAATGTCGACGAAGTTGTTTTTTCCATCTCTGATGCAATAAAATACATAACCGGCACAGATGAATGTATTGTTTATATAGTTAATCGCGATAAGTATGAAATCTCGGCAAAGTATAAAACAGAAACCGAAGCAAAAGAATTTACATTTAAAATAAATGAAACTCTTGCCGGAATAGCTGTTGAGAATTACCAGATATTAAATATTAAAAATGTTAATGAAGATAAAAGATATTCAGCCGAAAAAGAAAATTTTACAGAACTGGATGTTAGAAGTGCACTTTATTTTCCAATTACCAGCGAAGATGGAAAAGTAGTTGCGGTTCTTCAATTATTAAGCACTGAATTTAGTAAGTTTTCAGACTTCGAAGAGAGCATACTCTCTATAATATCAATTCATGCTGCCCAAGCAATTCAGAATGCAATGATTATTGAATCGGCTTTACACGAAGATAGAATGGCTACTTTATCAAAAGTGGTTTCATTTTTATCAAATGATATTTATCAGCCCATTCATAATATAAATGAGTATATTGAAAAAGTTGACAGCAATGGACAAACAAATAAGTTAAAACCTTTGTTTGATTTAATTAAAGAGCAGGCTTCAACTATAAATAATTTTTCAGAAGCTCTTATTCATTACTCATCTGAAAAATATCACATGAAAGAATTTGAACTTCAATTCAGTAATGTAATAAATAAAACCTTGGAAAGTATTTCGGAGTATACTGAATCGCGTAATTGCAAGCTTTATAAAAAATTAAATGCTGATGCAATGGTTAATATTAATCCTAATGCATTTCACCAGGCAATTTACCAGGTGGTTAAAAATGCTTGCGATTCAATGCCTGAGGGAGGAAATGTTTATGTCGCTGTTGATAAAGAAGATGAACAAATTGTAATTGAAATTAAAGATTTAGGACTTGGCGTACCTGAAAGCATTAAACAGGAAATTTTCGATCCGTTTATGACTCAAGGCAAAGAGAGCGGGGCTGGCCTTGGGCTTGCCGTTACTAAAAAAATTATCGAAGATCATAAAGGTAAAATTACTGTTGAAAGCGATCTTGGGGAAGGAAGCCGGTTCAAAATATTTTTACCCATAATTGAAAACATTGAACAATAAATTTTTCTTCATGATTAATTCATATCACTAATTTGAATCCTCTTGTTCGCTCTGTTAAAAAACAGATTTACAACCTTATCACAATTCTCGGACCCACAGCAACCGGCAAAACAAAATTAGCCGCACAGCTTGCCTACCATTTTAATGGTGAAATTATTTCTGCTGATTCACGCCAGGTTTATAAAAGGATGGATATTGGGACAGGCAAAGATTTGAATGATTATGTAGTTGATGATACCCGGATTAACTATCATCTTATTGATATTATTGAACCGGAAGATGAATATAATTTATATTCGTTTATTGAGCATTTTAATATTGCGTATAATGACATTGGTAAGAGAAAAAAGGTCCCATTTCTTGTGGGTGGAACCGGATTATATTTAAGTTCTATTCTTCAAAAATATGAATTGAAAAAAGCTGATTTCATTACCGAAAAAAAATTCGAAACATATAGTTTGGATGAATTGAGAAAGCTGCTTATTAAATTAAATCCAAAACTTCATAACACTACCGATTTGATTGATAGAGAAAGAACTATCAAAGCAATCATAATTGAACAATCCAATATTGAAGATAAACTTCAAGCCGAACAAATAAAATCTTTTAATATTGGGATTATACTTGAAAGAGAAGAAATCAAAAAAAGAATCACAGCAAGATTAAAAAAAAGATTGTCGGAAGGAATGATTGAAGAAGTTGAAAATTTAATGAAAGCAGGAATAACTTATAAAAAATTAAAATTATTTGGCCTTGAATATAAATACATAGCGATGCATTTACAGAATGAACTAAACTATAATGACATGTTTCAAAAGTTAAACAGCGCAATTCATAATTTTGCAAAAAGACAAATGACCTGGTTTAGAAAAATGGAAAGAGAAGGTGTAATAATTAATTGGGTTGATGGAGCAAATTACGATAAAGCTAAAGAATTAATAGAACATAATTTTGATTTATAATGAGCAGCCTGCCAATAAATGTAAAGAAATATTTAGAGAAATATTCTTACCAAGATTGGAAACTTGAATGGAACGAAAATAAAAACATTACTCATGCAGTAGTTATTCCGGCTATTTGTGAGTTTGAAAATATTCCCAATCTTCTTACTTCACTTTCACAAAATGATAATAATATATTTTAATGAAACTTTAATAATTTTTGTTATAAACAATTCCAACTCAACAAATGAAGATATTAAATCAGATAATCTGAAAAGTATTTCTTTGCTTAGAAATATTATCACTCACAATACAACGTTAAATAACAAATTTATTAATTCACTTTCAAATCAAACCTTCAAATTGGATTAGTAGATGCCTCATCCGAAGGAAATGAATTACCAGAAAAAGATGCCGGTGTAGGTTTAGCTCGTAAAATAGGAATGGATTTAGCTTTACAAATTTTTGATTACAGCAGTAAATCAAAAAAGATAATTACTAGTCTTGATGCAGACTGCACGGTTGAGAATAATTTTATTACTGAAATTAGAGAAAGTTTTAATAAAGGAAATTTTTCTGCTGCAATTGTAAACTATGCACATGATTTATCTAAAAGCAATGAAAACACTGTAGCAATAATTTGTTATGAAATATTTTTACGATATTATGTTTTAGGATTACAATTCGCCAGTTCTCATTATGCCTACCATTCAATAGGTTCTATTATAAATTGTGATTTTGAGAGCTACATTAAAGTTGAAGGAATGAATAAATATAAAGCCGCAGAAGACTTTTATTTTCTGGAAAAGCTTGCTAAAAATTTCAAAATACATAAAATTAAATCAACAACAGTTTATCCTTCTTCCAGAACTTCGTGGCGTGCGCCATTTGGTACTGGCAACTGGGTAAACCAGTTTAATTCAATGACCCAAGATGATTATTTGCTTTATGATCCCAAAATTTTTATTATCTTAAAAAGATGGTTAGAAATTTTTCATTCAAATGATATTTCAATGGTTGATGGTTATCTTTCTGAATCAAAGAAAATAAATATTGATTTATTTGATTTTTTAGTTTCTCAAAATTTTGAAAATACTTTTGGAAAAATCTTAAAAAATTCATCATCGGGAATTCAATTACAAAAACAAAAGATACGATGGTTTGATGCATTTAAGACATTAAAACTAATTCATTATTTACGGGATAATGGTTTTCCTACGATCAATATGTTTGACGCTCTTGATGAAATGCTAGATCACTTTAATTATCGAATTAATTACACCAGAGTGAAAAACAGTTTGCCCAATATTGAAACTCAAAAAGAATATCTAAGTATTCTTAGAAGGATCACTTAATAATAAAAATGATAAAAAAAACTTCACAAGACGAAATTCAAAATTATTTGACTGATGCAGCAAATGTTAAAGGTTACTGTGATGCAGTTTATATTCCTGAATCTGTTGAAGAAATATCAGAAATATTAAGTAACGCAAATAAAGAAAAAATTCCGGTTACAATTTCCGGCAATGGAACCGGACTTACAGGCGGCAGAGTTCCTCAAGGCGGCATAGTAATCTCAACAGAAAAGTTGAATAAAATTATTGAAATAAATGATGAAGCGATGTATGCTGTTGTTGAACCTGGTGTAATATTATCTGAGCTTCAAAGTGAAGTTAGAAAACATAATTTACTTTATCCCCCTGATCCAACGGAAAGAAATTGTTTTATCGGAGCCACAATTGCTACTAATGCAAGCGGCGAGAAAACTTTTAAATATGGACCTACAAGAAACTTTGTTATGGAATTAGAAGTTATTCTCGCTTCAGGCGAAAAATTAAAATTGGTTAGAGGGCAAAACATATCCAATGAATATACACTTAATTTAAAAACCGATAACGACAGTACTTATGATTTGAAAATTCCGGATTATATTATGCCGGAAACAAAAAACACAACAGGCTACTTTGCTAAAAAGAATATGGATGCAATTGATTTATTTATTGGCTCAGAAGGAACTTTAGGAATTATAACAAAAGCAAAATTAAAGCTTGTTCCATTGCCGGAAAAAGTAATTTCCTGCGTAGTTTTTTTTGATGATGAAATGAATGCTTTAAGCTTTATTGAAAAAGCGCGCTACTTATCTTATGCTTCTAGAGTTAATAATTTTCCAAATGTTGTTGATGCACTTGCCTTGGAATTTCTTGATGAAAATTCTTTAAGGTTTTTAAAGGATGATAATTCAAACATTCCAACAAATGCAAAATCAGCAGTCTGGTTTGAACAAGAAGTGACTCATGACAATGAAGATATTTTACTTGAAGAATGGACAGAATTAATTTCCAAATATAAAGGCGATGAAGAAAGTGTTTGGTTTGCTTTTTCTGAAACCGATAATAAAAAAATCCAGGAATTTCGTCATTCACTTGGATCAAAAGTGAATGAATATATTTCAAAAAATAATTTAAGAAAGCTCGGAACCGATGCAGCTGTTCCCAGTAATCATTTTCTTGAGTTTTATAATTTTGCAAAAGATACTGTTAAAAAAGCTAATCTTAATTTTATTGTATTTGGGCATGCCGGAAATTCACATGTTCATTTAAATATGCTTCCAAAGAATGAAGAAGAATTTTTAAAAGGTAAAGAAGTTTATAAACAAATTTGCATTAAAGCCATTCAACTCGGCGGAACAGTTTCTGCTGAACATGGAATTGGAAAAATTAAACGCGATTATTTAATTGATATGTACGGTATAGATAACATAAAAAAAATGGCTGCAATTAAAAAAGTGCTTGATCCCAATTGGATTTTAGGAAGAGGAAATATTTTTAGTGAAGATTTAGCCTAGCTTTTTAATTCTTTCCTTAATGATTTATAATTAGGGGAATAACTTTCCACCAGCTTCCAAAATTTTTTAGAATGATTCATTTCTCTCAAATGACAAAGCTCATGTATAATCACATAATCAATAACTTCTTTTCTAAATTTCATCAGCTTAAAATTAAAAGATAATTTACCACCAGATGAACAGCTTCCCCACCGTGTTCTTTGTCCGCGAATACTAATTTTATTTATCTTAAAATTAAACTTGCTGGCTAAATAATTTACTCTTTCAACTAAATATTTTTTTGCCTGCCGTTTTAAGAAGGCAAGATATAATTCATTCAATTCGTAATTTGAACCGTTAGGAATTTTTATTTGCAAAACCTTGCTTTCATATTTTATTAATGGCCTTTTTACAAATAAATCATAGTTTTGCTGAATTTTTATTTCTTCACCAAAGAAAAAATATTTTTCTTCTTTCTGAATTAATTTACTTGAATATTTTTTTATCCAATCAATTTTGTCATTTATGAATTTTTCCCCATCTTTTAACGAATATCTTTTAGGAATTACTAATTCCAGGCTGCTAGAATGATTGATTCTTAATTGCAGGTATTTAGCTTTTTTACTGAATCGAATTTGGTAAGGAATTTGGCTTTGATTAATAAGAATTGAATGAGAAGAATTATTTTTAGAGTATTTCAAGATTTTCTTTTTCGCTTTTTAATTTTAACTACTTTTTCAATTTCCTTTCCATCGGGATATAGCATTTTCAAATGCATAAATTGAATTGCATCCAAAACTTCTAGTTTTTCTTTACCGGATAAATTTCGCCAATATTCTACTTCTGCTTCCTCAGCTTCTTTAAAACTTTTAAATATTTTAATTGTTTTTTCCATATTAAATTTAATTTTTCGCTCTGTATTTCGATAACCACTTAAGATCGTCTAAATCCTTTTTACGACCCACGTTTTTTTTGTTTTTTTTAAAATCATTAATCGAAATAAAACTAACATTTTCAATATCTCCATATTCGCTAACTTTTCTATTTTTATATGCCTCATCAAAATCAATTCCCTCTATACTTGTCATAATATCTATTCTTATTGGAGGTACTCCCATTTGAATTACTCTATCTTTGGCTGTCAAATCTTTTAAAGAAATATTTAAACTACTTAGTCCAAATTCATTAATAGCATATAATACTTTCTTTGCATTGTCAATTGATGCCTCAATAAATATATCAATATCCTGTGTGCTTTTTGGCCTGGAATAAAAAGATAATGCGTACCCTCCAACAAGTAAATATTTCACTCCATAATGATTTAGTAATTTAATAAAATCTTTAAAATCTGTGTAGAATTCCATTTTTTATTTTATCTTATACGTTGTTTTATCTTTTGAATCCTGTAAAACAATTCCAAGCTTATTTAATTCATCACGTATTTTGTCAGACAATGCATAATTCTTTTCTTTCTTTGAATCAGTACGTAATTGAATTAATAATTCTATTAATTCATTTTCCAAAGAACGATCAGAAACTTGGTTTTGCTTGGAAAGATCAACAATTCCCAAAACTCCATCCGCAGTTTTAGCTAAAAATTCTTTGACACTTAAATAAAACTTTGAATTAATATTTTCAATCTCCGCAATGGTTTTATTTACATCTCTAACAAAATCAAAAATAACTGCAACAGCTTGCGGTGAATTAAAATCATCATCCATAGCTAATTCAAAGCTATTTTTATATTTATCAAAATCAAATTCAGGACTGATTCCTTTTTGATCTTCAGAGGAATTAATTTCATCATTAATTTTATCAACTAAATTATTCAGCTTCTCTAAGCCTTTCCCAGCAGACGCAAGCAGTTCATCTGTAAAATTTAACGGGCCTCCATAGTGCGATTGAGCAAAAAGCATCCTAATAGCTTCTGCCGAATAACTTTTTAAAACGTCTCTAGCAGTTGAAAAGTTGCCAAGAGATTTTGACATCTTTTCGTCATTAATATTTAGAAATCCAAAATGAATCCAGTAATTAACAAATTTCTTTTTGTTTGCTGCTTCGCTTTGGGCAATTTCATTTTCATGATGAGGAAAAATTAAATCATTGCCTCCGCCATGAATATCAAATGTTTCGCCTAAATGTTTGCAGCTCATTGCAGAGCATTCAATATGCCATCCGGGCCTGCCATTTCCCCACGGACTTTCCCAATAAGGCTCTCCTTCTTTCGCTTTTTTCCATAAAGCAAAATCAAGCGGATTCTGTTTCTCTTCATTTATTTCTATCCTAGCACCGGATTCCAATTCATCAATTTTTTTTCCGCTTAATTTTCCATACTCTTTAAATTTATTTACATCATAAAAAACATTTCCATCAACATTATATGCTGAATTGTTAGCAACTAACTTTTCAACCATCGAAACTATATCCCTCATGTGCTCTGTTGCTTTTGGATAAATAGTAGCTTTTTTAACTTTTAATTTTTGAATATCCTCAAAAAAAGCATCAACATATTTATTTGCAACTTCCTTTGAATCAATTTTTTCGGCAATAGATTTTTTTATAATCTTATCATCAACATCTGTTAGGTTCATAGCATATATAACATTATAGCCTTTGTATTCAAGATACTTTCTAATTATATCAGCCATAACAAATGTGCGGGCGTTTCCGATGTGGAAATAGTCATATACTGTAGGGCCGCAAATGTACATTTTAACATTAGGCGGGTTGATTGGTTTGAATTCTTCTTTTTTTCTTGTAAGGGTATTATAGATAAACATAAATGAACTTTTTTTTCTTTATTAAAGATATAAAAATTAGAGTTAATTTTATGAGATGAAATAATACAAAAACTTATTTTACTTTAAAAGTATCATCTTCTTTGTTGCTGAAAAAGTTTCTGTAGTTATTCTATAAAAATAGATTCCATTTGAAAGATCATTCCCTTCAAATATAACATTATGATAACCTGTCTTTTGAAATTGGTCAATTAAAGTTTTTATCCTTCTGCCTAAGATATCAAATACTTCCAATAAAACGTTTTCACTTTTAGGTAAAGAATATCTTATTGTTGTAGATGGATTAAATGGGTTTGGATAATTTTGATCTAACATAAAGCTAACGGGTTGACTCAACTCGTTATTATCCTCAACATCAGTAATCTCTTTTACCATAGAAAATTTAATTGCATCGGCTCTTAATACAACATTTGCCGTACTTTCGCCAGAATCGACAATTTTCATTTCAACATTTACATTCGCTGGTATAAATGATCTATTAATAGTATCCCATTCCCCGCTACCATTGTTTTGATCAACAAAAAACGAATCAACATCAACACCACCAATACTTAAAATATATAAAGCTTGTTTTGCTGCATTCACTGTTGTGGGAATTATTTGTTCAATATCATAAATCCCACTTTTTTTAAGCTCTGCCGAAAATATAGAAAAAGCAGGAGGGTTTTGATTAAGAAATGCATAGCGACTAGTACCCCCATAACCGAATGCGCTGCTGTAATGCCATTGTCCTGACTCTTGATAAAATGCAGAATCTTCATTATCAATTATTTTGAAGTACTGTTCCACTTGAGCTGTATATTCAAGTGAGTATACCGGATTATTCGGATCGTCACTAAAAACAAAAATTGTGTCTCTGTATTCTCCGGATATTTCAGAATTAAATTTCAATTCTAAAGTGTCACTTTTCATGCCTTGAATAATTATTGGGAAGGCATGATTAAAGGTTACTTCATTCTTATTAGGTTTTATATTTGTAATTTTAAGTGCGTCGCTGCCTAAATTTTTTATAATAAAATTATATTTAGCCGTATCTTCTTCAGAGGTTAAACCAAATTCAATTATTTCTTGCGGGACGTACAATTGTTTATCCTTAATCAAAGCTGAAAGTTTTAATACATCAGTTGTAATTGTACTTCCTGTAGAATCCATTCCATAAGCCGTCATTTCAAGACTATTGTTAGTGTTCGAATCAAAATAATCTGTTGAAATATAATGCCATCCGTTTGAGAAATCATTCAAATAGTTTACTTCTTTTACGTCGTTGCCAGAATTTATTTTAAATTTAATTTTATTTGTTTGTTTTTCACTTGTTGGGAATTGAATGAATAAATTAAAATTTCCACTTTGATTTATTGGAAGTGTCCAGCTTACCGTCACTGAATCATTATAATCAATATTTGTCTCTCTGTAATTTAAATTCCAAACAAATCTATTCTGTTTTGAAATCCAATTACCTTTTAATTCAGAGTAATTTGCATCATCATTATCAATAAAAATATCATCAGGCAAAATATTGATAAAAGCTGTGGAAAGATTTCCTACAGTATCTGTTACAGCAGCACCAACTTTTGCTAATTTATTTTTTGTAAAACTTTTTGAAGTTATCCAGGTATATTCGCCGATTTTGTCACATGGCTCAATTGATATAATTTTCATAAACATCTTTAACCGCAATGAAACGGCTGTTTTTGAAAAATTGGTTCATCAGTTTGAATAAGGAACCGTACTTCATTTCCATTAACTTGTTCACTCAATTTAAGATCCGGTTTTGTAGTATCTGAAGTTTTCAGCCATCTTTGCATTGCTTCAATTGCAGTGCAGTATCTGAATTTTACATCTGGGATAATTTGCTGCAACTTCATGAACAATATTATTTATCCTCACTATGTTATCAGGGAAATCATCCTCCGGCAGATGCGCCCACAGACAAACAACCTGATCTATTCCATTTTTAGCTTGATTAAATATATAACTCAATAAAGTTGTATCCATGTACGCCATATATTTTGAACGGAGTTCCCATCCATTTAAATCTCCTTCTAATTGATAATTTTCCGATGAAGGATGAAACGGAACGAATTGAGATGAAGATTGCGACCAGTCTATAATATTGCCAAGCGGCTCTTCCGTATCAGTACCCTTTGTTGGATAATCATCGTGCATGCTAAATAGCAGCAAACTATCCAAATAATTTTGCCAATAATTATCCATATAATGCCAGCCGCTTCTAAAGGAAACAGGGTATACATTTTCTTCTAATAAAAATTGCGATAAAGTATAATCGAAATCTTCCTTTGAACTGCAGGAAGTTCGGAGCTTGATTCCAATAATATATCCCATCTCCATTATAATCATACCATGTGAAAGGTATGATAATGCAAGCTTACTTCATCACCCCACTGTTTAATTTTATCATTATGATATTTTTTCATTAAGTAAAGTGGTAAAATATTATTTATTGGTACGTTTGTATTGGTTCCGTATCTATAAGTGTTTCCGCCCATCATCCACCATGTCATTTTAAGCGTATTGCCGTAAGAATCTTTTATCTGATTTCTAAAATTATCAGACATTACTTCATACGCATTTCGATTAGGATCAGAATAAAGCTCGGTGCCGTATATATTGTGAAATGAATTTGTATTAAGTCCGTCCCAGATACCTGTATCAGATCCTAATACTAAATAAACATTGCCCTGTGAATAGACATTTTGGAAACAAAAACCAACGATAAATAAATACAGAAAAAATGATTTCATTTTTCCCCTAAAATTTTAAGAAATTTATTTTACAATATAACTATTTTTTTACTTGTTGACCGACTATTATCAATCCCAACATTCCCAAATCACTATACAACAATGGAGCTAATATCGGTGCAAAAACTAACATCCTTTCAATACTAATTTCACCAGTTCCGGCAAGATCCGATGACAAGTGAAATCCAAAACCAAGAACACCCACTACTATCGCAGCGATCATTGTCCAAAAATAAACAAACTCGTCTTTCCTATCCAATTTTTTTGAAAGAGCTGTAGTTAAAACAACAGAAGTAGCAAATAAACCAAAAACTATTGCTATTAACTTGTAAACATTATAACCGTATTGTGCGTGATCAATAATTGACGTTACGGCACTGGCCCCAAAACCCAATCCAACTAACCATAAAAAATGTTTATCTCTAGAAATCGGCGCCTGCAATATTCCTATTCCAGGAATTCTTAATTTTCCAGGTTGATCTTCAATTTCTTCAGTTATTCCATATAACCCAAGCAATGAAATTCCAGCAAACGCCAATGGGGCAAGAATGGGAGAACCAAAAACTACCCATGCCCAGGTTAAATGTCCTAGAGGATTTAATACAGCATTCATGTGAAAAGCCATACCTAAAACGCCGACCATAATTCCAACTACCATTAACAGAATATGAATTAGAGCCGACCATTTTTTAGGCGATGGTTGAAAAGCAATTATAAAGCAAGACATAGCACCTAACGGGAAAAAATAAATTGGTATCCATTCATAAACAGGAACAAAACTGTTGATAGAATGAGCCAATGCAACATCAATTCCTGTAAAGAAAAGATTTATTCCTACAAAAATTAATAACAGCTTATTCTTTTCCATCGGCAATTTTACATTTGCAAGATGAAATATTTCAATATCACTCATTATCTTATTCCTTTTCTATGTTCTTCTCTTAATTTCTTTGCTTCTTCTTTTATTTTATTCAACTCTTTAAGCAATGGATAAACCCCATGCCATTGAACAAAATCCGGACCTTGCATATAAGCTCCAAACTTTGCAGTTCTTCCGTCATAATGCCATAAATCAAAAGCATCAAAGCTTATTTGTGTTGCAAATGGTTTCTTTGTAATTATTCCATCTTTCACTAAGCCCGGTTATAATATCGGATGCTTCTTTCACTTTGCTATTTACAAAAGCTGTCACACTATCTGCTTTTGTATAGAAGTCTGAAATAAAATTAGGAGAATGACAATTAGCACAAATTGCTTTCATTGCTTCCCTGCCTTCAACTTTATTTGGGCTGTCTTTAGTAACAGCAGCAAATAAAAATTTTGATAATCTTTGCCCAACATCATGTGTAGTTCCTTGATTACCGAATCCGCTGATATGGCAGGTAGCGCAGGTAGGTGCCGGCATATCTTTAGTTGTAAGCCTTCCGGCTTTCTGTTTCCAGTTCCATTTATCACCTTGTGTTGCATACATTACTCCATGAGCAGATTCTCTATAAATTTCCATCTGTGGATGGTCTGGACCGAGATGACACTGCCCGCATATTTCCGGTTTTCTAACTTGCGCTAAAGAAAATTCATGGCGCAAATGGCATTTGTTGCAGTTTCCTATACTGCCGTCTAAATTTGGTTTACCTATTGCATGGCAGCTTTGACATGCTGCAGGCGTTACGGATGGGCCTTCAATATCAAATAAAGAATTTCTCATTGCCGTAATTATTCCGTTTGGGCCTCTATTAGCTTCGGGAATATTATCATTAACAAACTTTTGCTGTTCTTTTGAAAAATCTGCAAAACCGTTTAAAGCCATCCATGCTGGAGCACCATGACGGCTATGATCAAATTGTCTTGTTTCCGAAGGATGACATTTCGCACATTGTTTTGGGGTTGGAGAATTAGTAATAAAAAATCCTTCATGTTCTTTTCCCATTGGATTTGATTTTTCAACCACATGGCAATCTGTACACTTAACTCCTCTTCTTGCCATTGTACTCATAGCAAATTGATTAACAATATCCGGCGTTACTCTTCGATGGCAAGTTGCACATTTATCTGCAGAACTAAAAACAACAGCATTAGTTTTAACATCAATTGTTCCGTCTTCTCCCCCGCTCGGTAATTGTGTGAATAGATAAATAATTAATAAAACAACCAAAGTTGCAACGACCCCAACAATTAATGTCTTAGGAACTTGATTAGCCATATAATCCTCCAATCAAAACAATGTTTATTATTTTTTTATTAATTTAGAATAAGTGTTGTTAAAATAAACATTATATTATTAAAACCGCAGTTAAGTATGATGAGAAAAAAGTGAAGTTATTATAAAGTTGTGACTTTCAATTTTTCCAAAAGCAATTTAAAATCTTCGGGTAGTTCAGAATCAAATCTCACAAACTCTTTTTTCTGGGGGTGAAAAAATCCAAGTGTCTTTGCATGCAATGCTTGATGAGGCATAATTTCTAAAAGGTTTTCTATCCTACTCATCATTTTAGGAAGGGCAGCACCATATCTAACATCTGTTCCACCATATGCAGTATCTCCAAAAATCGGATGGTTGATTGAAGAAAGATGAACTCTTATTTGATGTGTTCTTCCGGTTTTTAAATTTAATTTAACCAGCGAAGCAAATTCAAATTCTTCCAGCACTTCATAAAAAGTAATTGCTGTTTTCCCTTCATTGCTGCTGGTAACAAATTTCTTTCTGTCTTTTTTACTGCGGACAATGTTGGAATTGATTTCATCTTTTTTATTCTTAAACAGTCCCCAGCAAACTGCCCAGTATTCTCTTTCAATTGTGTGCTTTGAAAATTGTTTTGCAAGCTGTGCATGAGTCCAATCATCTTTAGCAACCACAAGTAAGCCCGCTTGTATCTTTATCAATTCTATGAACAATTCCAGGCCTGCCAAGTGGAGCTGCCGGAACGCCAGGCTCATCAACTTTGCTTAAGCTTTTTGTATGATGAAGTAAAGCATTAACCAAAGTTCCGGTATAATTTGCATATGCCGGATGAGCAACCATTCCTGCCGGTTTATTTACAATTAATAAAAACTCATCTTCATAAATTATATTTAAAGGAATTTCTTCCGGCTCTGCAAATTCAGGACGGGGGGTAATTGGCTGTGATGCTTCAACAATATCTTTGGGCTGAACCTGGTAACTTGATTTTACAATTTTACCATTAACAGTTACTAATTTTGCATCGATAAGTTTTTGAACTTTTGAGCGGGTAGCATTTTCAATTGTGTTGGCAAGAAAAATATCGAGGCGTTCTTTTTTCTTTCCTTCAGGAATTTCAAAGCGATATTTCTTTTCCTTTATCAGGGCTGTCATTATCTAAATTTTCATTAGAATTATTTTTCTTCGGATATATTTGACGATAAGTTTTGAAGTTCAGCAGCAGCTTCTTGCGATTCTTCCTTGCTTACTTTTCTATAAAAAAATATTAAGCATCACAACACCGATAGTTACAGCAGAATCTGCAATATTAAAAACCGGCCATCTATCATAACTTTTCCCAAGAAACGTAATGTTAAAAAAATCAAAATCAAAAAAATCTACTACTCTTCCGTAAAACAAAGGGGCATAGTGATAGAAAATTCCATAAAATAAACGGTCAATTAAATTTCCAATTGCACCGCCTAAAATTAAATGCGAGCGAAATTCTGAATAAAAGAGATTGTTTTCTGGATATATAAATATAAATAATTAATGCTATGCTGGCGATAAGTGAAAAAATTGAAATCCATAGTTTCCAATCAATGCCGGGATCAATTCCAAAAGCCATTCCCGGGTTTTCAACAAAAGTAATTCTAAAGAAATTTCCAATGACATTAATTCTTTCTCCTTCGAACATTCCTTTGTAATTAATATTAAGAAATGGAATTGAAAACCCTTTTACAGAGAGCTTAGAGATTTGATCAACAATAACTACTAATAATGAGACATATAGTACTCGCACCCTAGTCCTTATTTTCTATAAGAATGGGTTCATAAGAAACTGATGCTTCTTCCTCAGCTTTTTGTAATGCTTGCTTACGTTCTTTTCTAAATGCTATAAGTAGAAACAATACACCGCAGGTTACAGCCACATCGGCAAAATTAAAAATATAATTACCGAGAGTTCTATTGAAAAGGTAAAAACCAAAAAGTTTTATTTCGAAGAAGTCAACTACTTTTCCATAAAGAATAGGAGCATATCCATAAAACATCCCGTAAAAAACCCGGTCGATTAAATTACCAAAAGCCCCTCCGACAATCATTGCCAGGGGAATTCTAATCATCAAACTTTTTTCACGGTTCATATACAGGTAGAAGAGCATTGCAAGGGAAGCGGCTATAGTAAATATAGAAATTAATAATTTGTATTCTCCCCCAAAGTCAATTCCAAAAGCTATTCCCGGATTTTCAACAAAAGTAATATTAAAAAAACTATCAAATATTTTTATTCTTTCACCAATGTTTAATCCACTGACATGCAGATTTAAAAACGGGATTGAAAATCCTTTAATAAAGAGCTTTGAAGCTTGATCAACAATCACAACAAATAATGAAACAAATAATACCTTCAAATTTTACTCATAGGTTAAAAATAGTTGTCGAAAAATAATTCATCATATATTAAAATTAAATAGAAAAAAACGTTACCTGCTCTTTTCCTGCCTTTGCTTTATTGGAAGACATAACTGGCTATGCGGAACCGCTTCAAGCCTTGCTTTAGGAATTAATGGACAAGTATCGCAAAGATGCTGCGGTTCTTCAATACATTCAACACAAATACCGTATGTGCCGGCTTCAATTCTTTTTAAAGCATCTTCAAGATAGCCTAAAAACTTATTCTCCCTTTGTGCATACAAAAATGTTTTTTCTCTTTCCATCGCATCTGTTCCCTGCTCTGCCATGTGTAATGAATAAGGAGAGTTTTCATTAATATATTCACCTGTAGTAGGATCAAGCATCTGATCTTTTAAATTTTGTAGCTGTTCAATGATCTCATCTCTTTTTTCAAGTATAACTTCTTTGAAATGATCAAGATCCTTTTTGCTGTATCCTTTAATTTTAGCAAGAGCCGCCGCTTTAACAGCAGCAGAATTTTCTACTTCTTCCACTTTTTTAGATTCAACTTCTTTTGTTTTCTTTGTTCTTTTCGCCATAATCGGTTTCTTTTCCTTCTTTTTCTCTACAGGTTTCGAGATACTTTTCTTTTTAGGTGTAGTTTTTTTTGTAACAGTCTTTGTCGCCTTGCTTGCAGCAGCTTTTTTAACAGCCTGTTTCTTTGCAGCTTTTACAGCAGTAGATTTTTTTACTGTTGTTTTTTTAGCTGCCGATTTAACATTAGATTTTTTTGCAACTGTCTTTTTCACCGTTGTTTTTTTAGCTGCTGGTTTAGCAGTTGATTTTTTCTTCGTCGATTTTGCAGTAGATTTTTTAGCCATTATAATGGTCTCCTTGTAATTAGGGATTTACCTTTTCAATTTTAATAGAGCAATCCAGCTCTCCAATTTTCCAATCTTGTTTTTCCTCCCCGTTAAAATTTTCTTCCTTTAAGACTATATCTGCTAAAGTCTCATTTGAAATATAATTTTCGAAAGATGAAACAGCATTAACTAATTTCTCACTTCCGTTAAACTTAACATTTATTCTATCAGTTACTTCAAAGCCGGAATCTTTTCTCATGTTCTGAATCCTATTTACAAATTCTCTAGCTATTCCTTCTGCTACCAAATCGTCGTTCAATTCAGTATCTATTGCTACGGTTACTCCTTCTTCAGTTTCGACAACCCAACCGGAAATCTCCGAACTTATAATTTCCACATCATCTTTTACTATTTGAATTTTATCATTTTGTATTTCTATTTCAACAGGCTTACCTGATTCAAGCTTAAAAATTTCTTCTTTGCCGAATGCTTTGATTGCATTAGCTATGGGATTGACTTTTTTTCCAAACTTAGGTCCTATCGATTTAAAATTTGCTTTAGCTGATTTATTTACTATTTCAGCACTGTCATCTAAAGCAACAAGATCTTTTATATTCACTTCTTCAAGAATTACTTCTTTCATTTTTGCTAAGGCTTCTTTTTGAGAACTTTCAACTACAACCATAATTTTCTTCAGCGGCTGTCTTACTTTTAAATTATTTTTTGCCCGCATTGTCCGTGTAAGATAAACAACCTTTTGTGCAATTTCCATTTTTGCTTCAAGTTCTTTATCTCTATAATCTACTGAAGGAAATTGTGATAGATGAACAGATTCAAAATCTTCTCTTTTAGTAATGGAATTCAAATTTTGATAAATTTCCTCTGAAATAAACGGAGCAAAAGGAGCCGTTAATTTAACAATCTTAATCAAACATTCATACAAAGTTTGATAGGCAGCTAATTTATTTTCATTCATTTCTGACTTCCAGAAACGCCTTCTGGATCGCCTTACATACCAATTTGACAAATGATCAATTGTAAATGAAGCAACTGCACGGGCGGCTTTGGTTGGATCATAGTCGTCCATTAGCTGCTGATATTCTATAACTAAAGAATTAACTTTTGAAATTATCCATCTATCGATTTCAGGACGTTTTTCATAAGCAACAAAGTCTTCATTAAAATTAAATTCATCTATGTTGGCATATAAAGCAAAGAATGAATAAGTATTAACCAGAGTTCCAAAAAATTTTCTTTGAACTTCTACTAAACCATCTTCATCAAAAAGTGTTGGGCGCCAGGGTGGACTATTGGTAATTAAATACCATCGAGTAGTGTCAGCACCATATTTGTCAAAAAGCATAAACGGATCAACTGTATTGCCTTTTGTCTTAGACATTTTCAATCCGTTTTTATCTAGAATTAATTCATTAACAATTACATTTTTATAAGCGACACTATCAAAAAGCATTGTGGCAATAGCATGAAGCGTATAAAACCATCCTCGTGTTTGATCAATTCCCTCACAAATGTAATCGGCAGGGAAGAAATTATTCTCGAACCATTCTTTATTTTCAAACGGATAATGATATTGTGCAAACGGCATTGAACCGGAATCGAACCAAACATCTATCAACTCAGGAGTTCGTTTATAAATCTTACCGTCCTTTTCAAAAAGGATTTCATCTACATAAGGCTTATGAAGATCAATCTCTTTTAATTCTGAGACAGAAATTTTCTTTTCATCCTTTTCAACATAACCTTTCTTCAATTCCTCGATGCTTCCAACTGCAAATGAATCTCCATCTTCACTTACCCAAATCGGCAGAGGAGTTGCCCAAAATCTATCGCGTGATAAAGCCCAATCTTTATTTTCTTCAAGCCAGTTACCGAATCTACCGCTTCCAACTTCTTTAGGATGCCAGTTGATTTTTTTATTTAACTCAACCATTCTATCGGCAATAGAAGTTGTGCGGATAAACCATGATTCACGCGCATAATAAATTACCGGAACATCTTCATGCCGCCAGCTAAAGGGATAGCTGTGCGTAATTGTTTCTTTCTTAAAAAGTTTTCCTTCTTCTTTTAACTTAATGATAATACCTTTATCTGCATCTTTAACAAACTGCCCGGCAAAATCAGTTATCTCTTCTGTAAACAAGCCGCCGCGGGTAACAGGCTGCAGCATCGGCAAATCATATTTTTTTGATATTTCGTAGTCATCCTGCCCAAATGCCGGAGCGATATGAACAATACCTGAACCGTCTTCTGTACTTACAAAATCTCCCAATACAACATAAAATGCTTTTTTGTTTACGCTTAAATAATTGAATAATTGTTCGTACTCTGTCTTTTCTAAATCTTTCCCTTTTAACTCTTCAAGAATTTCATATTCATCTTGAATTAGTGACAAGCGTGCTTTTGCTAAAATTATTTTTTTATCGTTTAATTTTATTTTAACATAATCAACATCGGGACCGACAGCCAAAGCAACGTTTGAGATTAGGGTCCATGGAGTTGTTGTCCAAACTAAAAAGTATGAATCCGAATTTTTAATTTTGAAATAAACATAAACCGAAGGATCTTTTGTTTCGCGGTAGCCAAGAGCTAATTCATGGGAAGATAAAACCGTTTCCGATTTAGGATCTTGGGGAACGATTTTATAATCTTTATAAATTAATCCTTTATCGAATAAAGTTTTTAATGCCCACCAGACTGATTCAATATAGTTATTTGTAAGAGTTACATAAGCTGAATCAAGATCAATCCAGTAGCCCATACGGGAAGTCATTTTTTCCCAAAGGTCTAAATAAACAAAAACAGATTCACGGCATGCTTGATTATATTTTTCAACTCCGTATTCGAGAACTTCGCTTTTATGTTTTATTCCGAGTCTTCTTTTCAACTTCAATTTCAACAGGAAGTCCATGAGTATCCCAGCCGGCTTTTCTTTCAACTCTATACCCTTGCAAAGTTTTATAGCGGCAAACCAAATCCTTTAAAGTTCTTGCCATTACATGATGAATACCGGGTTTACCGTTTGCGGTCGGCGGGCCTTCATAAAAAGTAAATGATTTATTTTTATCTCTTGATGAAATACTTTTTTCAAAAATTTTGTTCTCTTCCCAGAACTTTAAAATCTTTTCTTCAATTGAAGGATAACCGTTTTTTTCTATATTTTGTTTGAACATTCTAACTACTAATTCTTTTATAAATTTTCGATGATATTTTAATATCTTTAATAATAATTTAAGAATATTGGAGAAACATCTTTCCTTTATGGAACGGAACTGTAGTCATTCTTCCATCTTTGTGCTTAAATTGTATGTGTGAACCTTTTTGTCTTACTTCTTCAAATCCAAGTTTTTTAAGAATTCTTATTACTTCTTGAGGTTTTAGAATTGGAATTTTACCCATTATAAAATTTCTATTGTCTGAGTTCCTATAAATCTACTTTCTAATTCAGGTTCTCCATCTTCTAACAGCATTTCCACAACTTCTTCCAGATTCTTCTTCAATTCATCCATTGTTTCTGCTTGTGAATGCGCTCCGGTAAAACCCGGGATATATCCAACATACATATTTGTATCTTTGCAGTATTCAATTACGGCTGTATAGGATTTCATTTAATTAACCTTTTCTCAAAATATATTATCAAATAATATTATTGTCCTGCACTTTCGTATCTCTTAATTAATTCTTTCTCAGCCTGAATAAATTCTTTCAACTCTTTTTCAATTCTTTCTTTTTTCAAGAAGGTATTTTTTGCATTTGCTTCTGCATCATTAATAATTTTTTGAGCTTTAATCTTTGCTTCGCGAATATCCAGTTCAGCTTCTTTTTTAGCATCTACAAGCTGTGTTTCATACACTTTTAATTTTTCTTCAAGTATAACAAAGTCACGCTGCTTCATTAAAATCTCTACCGTTATCATTCCGAAAAATGCCATAGCACCAAGAGTAACATTTCTAAGACTGTAAAGGATAAGATTTTCTGTTAACAATTCTGCAGCAGAAAAGTATTCACGGAAAAAAGTTATTGTAGCCACGCCAATTATTGTTGCCGCAATAGTAACTGCAAAAACTACTTTGCCGCCGAAATGATATCCCAAAGTTTTATTTATATACCATCCGCAGGCAAAACAAAGGAAAGAAAGCACAAACCAAACAGCAAACCCATTTTCACCAAACTTAAATAGTGATGTATTTAAAAAGTTTGAAGCAAACATTAATACACCAAGCAAAAACGGAACGAGATAATTAAAAACTTTAGTTTTCATTTTAATCTCTTTATTACTTCTTTCATTATCAAAGTCATTTTAGGTTCGGCTGACATTGCTGTAGCAATTATTTCTTCAACATTAACCGGCTTTAACGAATCGGGGAAACATTCATCCGTAATAATGCTTATTCCCAAAACTTTCATTCCCATATGGTTGGCAACTATGTTTTCAGGAATGGTTGACATACCCACAACATCGGCACCTGTTGCTCTTAAAAATCTATATTCAGCTTTTGTTTCCAGGTTAGGGCCAGGTACAGCAATGTAAACACCTTTTTGAACTTTAATTTTATTTTCAATTGCAACTTCTTCAGCAAGCTTTATTAATTCAAGATTATAAGCTTCACTCATATCCGGGAATCTTGGGCCAAGTTCATCTTCATTTTTTCCAATCAGCGGATTGTCGCCAAGAAGATTTATATGGTCGCTCATCAGCATAATGTCTCCTCTTCTGTATTGAGGATTCATTCCGCCGCAAGCATTTGATACAAGCAAAGTATGAACACCAAGAAATTTCATTACCCGAACAGGATAAGTAATCTGCTGCATGGTGTAGCCTTCATAAAAATGAAAACGGCCCTGCATTGCGACTACATTTTTCCCGTTGATGCTTCCAAAAATTAATTTGCCGTGATGCGATTCAACAGTTGATAATGGGAAATGAGGAAGTTCGGCATAATCAATTTGATGCTGAACATTAATTTCTTTTACTAATCCGCCTAAGACCTGTCCCAAGAATAATTCCGATTGGATAATCTTCTTTTGTCTTTTCACGGATTACTTTTAAAGTCTCGTTTATTTTGGAAATAAGTTCACTCATAAAATTTTACAATAGCTTATTAACGATTTCATCAACGTTAACTTCAATCTTCTTTGCCTGCTCAAGCTGCTTTACAGCTACTTTTTCTTCTCCGGCTTCAACAACTTTTACATCAAGAAGATGAGCTTGTGAATTAACAATTGATTTTAATTTTGCAACAATTAAATCTCTTTCTTCACGCAGAGAGATAACAGCATTTCTAATTTCGTTTGCACTTTCTCTCGCTTTCTCAAGAATTTGTGATGCTTTAATCTCAGCTTCTTTAACCATTAAGCTGGTTTGTTTTTTTGTGGATTCAATTGCTTTGGCAGAAGATTCCTGAGCTTTTAGTAAAGTGCTTTGAAGATTTTTTTCTATCCTTCTAAATTCTGAAAGTCTTGCGCCAGCTTCGTTAAGCTGCTTTTTTAAATCATCATTTTCATTTTGAATTTCTTCAATATCATCTGACAGCTTTTCTAAAAATGCCTGAACTTCGTCAGGGTCATAGCCGCGCATTTTTTTATTGAAGTCTTGCTTTTTAACGCTGATGGGGGAAATTTTCATATTTCCTTCCGATCTAATGGCTTGTTAATTTCTTTCGAGTAATCTCTCTGTCCAAAAATAGCTGAACCAACACGAATCATTGTCGCACCTTCTTCAATTGCAATTTCATAATCGCTTGTCATTCCCATCGACAGCTCTGTTAAATTATAACCTTCAGTATTTATTTCGTCCTTCAAATTACGCAAATCGCTGAAACTTTTCCTAATAATATCTTTATCTTCCGTGAAAGGCGCTATGGTCATTAATCCAAGTAAATTTATGTTGGGAAGATTTTTACAATAGCTTACTAAATTTTTCAATTCTCTTTTTTCTTCTATGCCTGCTTTGGAATCTTCGTATGAAGTTTTAACTTCTAACAATATTTTCTGAACTCTTATCAAGCTTACCTGCTCTTTTATTTATTTCATCTATAAGTTCTTTTGAATCTACCGAGTGAATAAATTCGGCGGCATTAACAACATACTTAACTTTATTTTTTTGAAGATTCCCTATAAAGTGCCAGGTAATTTTTTGCTCGGCATTTGCCGGATAATTTTCAAATTTAAATTTCAATTCTTGCGCTTTATTCTCCCCGAAATCTTGAACCCCTTCATTTACAGCCCGGGTTATCTCTTCTAATCCGAAATTTTTTGAAACTGCCACTAGTTTAACAGAAGAAGGATCTCGATTAGCTTCAGCGCATTTACGCTCAATATTTTCTCTTAAAATCTTTAAATTTTGAGCTATCATAATAAAAATTAAGATTGTGAATCTATGCTTTTTGAATACAAAAATCAATGTTAAACAGGCTTATAATATTGTGCTTTATGAGTATAAAAACAACAATAATACATTATTTTTTGTTACTGAATTAACATTAAGCGCTATTACTATTTTTTACCGGATAACTTATTTTCTATAATAATATAAGTTTGGCATTAATTGATTTTATTACATCTTGATTTAACAAATTTTTAATATGAATTATTTTTTTCTCTATCAAAGTGGCAATTATTTTTTGTAATTTTGAACCGTTAAATTTTTCAAATTAGGGAGCAACTATGGAACTTGAACTGTTAAATCAAATAATCGATAAAGCAAGAAGTAAAAAGAAAACTATTGTTTTACCTGAATCTCACGACGAAAGAGTTTTAAAAGCAGCAGAAATTCTTACCAAGAAAAATATAGTTTCCGTTATAACAATCGGAAACGAAGAAAAAGTTAGAAGCGATGCAGCAAAATTAAAAGTAGACCTTTCAGGAGTTAGAATTATTGACCCGGAAAAATCGGATAAGCACAGCGATTTTTCAAATATCTATTTCAATCTAAGAAAGAAAAAAGGAATTACGATTGAAGAAGCGCGTGAAGCAATGAAACGCGATTTATTCTTCGGTGCTATGATGGTTAAAGAAGGAATGGTTGACGGAAGTGTTGCCGGTTCAACAGCTTCTACAGCAGATGTTTTGCGTGCCGGAATTCAATGCGTTGGAATGTCTGAAGGAATTTCAATTGTATCAAGCTTTTTCTTAATGGTATTTCCGGAAAAGACTTACAGCTTTGCAGACTGTGCAGTGGTACCTGACCCGGATGCAGCACAATTAGCAGACATTGCAATTTCAACTTCGGATAATCATAAAAAATTAACCGGCGATGAACCTTATATTGCAATGCTTTCATTTTCAACAAAAGGCAGCGCAAAGCATGAAAAGATTGATAAAGTACTTGAAGCCACTGAGATTATTAAAAAGAAAAGGCCTGATTTAAAGATTGACGGCGAACTTCAATTTGATGCAGCTGTAATTGATAATGTCGGAAGAAAAAAAGCACCAGGCAGTGAAGTAGCGGGACGAGCAAATGTTTTAGTTTTCCCGGATTTAAACGCAGGCAATATTGGATATAAAATTGCACAGCGCTGGGGAAAAGCTGAAGCAGTTGGGCCAATGGTTCAAGGACTTAAAAAACCTTTCTTTGATTTAAGCCGCGGATGCAGTGTGGATGATATTGTTAATACTGCTTCAATTGCTGCTTTGATGAGTTAATTTATTAAAAGCCAGAGCAATGTCTCTGGCTTTATTTTAAAATTAGATTTTATTCCCAATCAATAACATCACCAGGGATACTGTAATCAACATTTGCATTAATATCAAAATCAAAAACTAGCATCAGGATTTGTTAATCTAACTGCACATATATCTTTTATCCGGCTGATTGGAACAACATCATTTCCGTAACCATTGGTTCTCTGTTGACTTGCCCAATAAACAATATTTTTTTCACCTTTTTCATCAACATACCAGCCAAGAAAAATTACTGAATGTCCGTTCCCGCTTTTCCAGGAAATATTTAAAAAATCTCCAGGCCTAAGTTCATTTGGTTTAATTCTCTTCCCCATTTTTGAATATTGCACCATAGCATATTCGTCGCCAAAACCATTTGCGTTCCAGATTCCCCAAAACTTAATATAGTCTTCTCTTCTGCCGCCGTCAGGTTCCTGCATTCTTAAAGCCTCATATCTTTCATCAGATAATTGTTCTTCCTTTCCTTTTAAAATTGAATTTAATGCTTCAATAAAAGCTGCATAGGTTGAGCCGCTGCAGTAACTTGTCGGGCGAGGGTGTTTAATCAATGGCCTATTAAATATTTTTAGATCGTAGCTAACGGGACTTTCAGGAGGGTCAGCTTTTAGTCCTATAAAATATCCGCCGCCGTCCATTGCTTTAGCTTGAACTGTATCAATAGCTTTTAATACTTCTAAATTGTAGCCGGTAACATATTTTCCAAATATTTCAGCATGGCGGGTATTGTGTGTCCCTCCAGCTAAATCTTCTTTGGTAATTGTAAACCAATCTTCTTCACTATTTGATTTCTTTTCTTGTCCAAATGCAATTGCATTTATGAATGCAAATAAAAATATAATACTTGTAATTGTTTTCATTGCTTTGATAAAATTTTAGTTTAATTGATTTAGTTTGTTAAAAAACATTTATAATTATTTGAAATCATTATATACTTTTCCTAAGAACTTATCCACTTCATATTCTTTTATTGAGAATAAAAAGAATGGAACTACAGCTAATAAAGCAGAGAATTCCAGCTCATTATTAACTGCTCTATAAAATCCAAGTTGAATTATTTTAGAAATAGAAGGAATAAGCAAGTAAAGAAATAAAATTATTCCCGATGAAAAAAATAATTCTTGTAAATCGGCTATCATCCAGCCGACGTATAGAGTAATCAGAAGCAAAATAATAGTTAACCAAACAGGTACTGCAGGAAAGAAAATTTCATATTCAAAAGCTCAAATGAACTGCATTTAAAATTTTAGGAATCAAAATTCCCAATACTATAGTTAATACATGAAAACAAAATTATTTTAGGAATGCTTTCTCTAAAAATAAAAAGCACGGAAAGAATTAATACAAACCCAAAATTATAATTTGCTGAAAGAATTAATCCAAATAAAATTGGAAAAACAAAAAATGAAAAATTATATTTTTTACCGTCAAGCAACTTACTCCCCATTATTATAACAGCAGAAACCAATACTACAAAAATTAAAATTTCTGTTTCAATCCATCTTCCTTCGGGATTTATTTTGGAAGTGAAGTATGTAAGTAATAAATATGGAAGCAGAACATAAACAGAAAGCAGCATTGGGAAATATTGTTTTATTCCTTCCGGCTTTTTTTTAGTTGATTTTTTATCAGCAATAAAAAAGAATGCTATAAATGCAGATACATAAAGAAGACTTATTAAAAAAGGAACTTCAGCATAAAGCAAGGTTAGTTTATAGCAATTGATGAATGTTACAAATGATAAAAGTAGCAGAGAAATTATATTGATATAATGTTTTTTTGTGAACATATTTAAACTGTCAATTCAACTTTATCAAAAATTTTATTAAGGCAAGAACAATGAAAGTATTTCTATTATTTGTTATGATTTTACTCACTTATGTTTCTTTCAATTCATTAGCAAAAAGTAAGTTACATAAAAATAATCATATATATTCTCAAACAAAATCAGGAAAAAAGATGAAAGCGACTGGAGTCTCTGATAAAGCTAATATCAGCGATATCGTTGTAACAGATATGGACGGAAAGAAAATACCGCTTTCCGATTATAAAGGTAAAACATTGTTGATAGTTAATGTTGCAAGCTATTGCGGTTTTACCCATCAATACAAAGGTTTGGAAGCAATTTATAAAAAATATCATGATAAAGGATTTGAAATTTTAGCTTTTCCATGTAATCAATTTGGAGAGCAAGAGCCAGGCACAAATGAAGAAATAAAACAATTCTGTTCAACAAAATTTGACGTCACTTTTAAGCTGTTTGATAAAATTGATGTGAATGGTAAAAACAGAACTGCTTTATATAAATTACTCACTAATAACAGTGTAACAGGCAGCGGTGATATCGGCTGGAATTTTGAAAAATTCTTAATTTCAAAAAATGGAGATATCATTGCACGTTATCCAAGCAAAGTAGAACCAACAAGTGATAAAATTGTAAATGCAATTGAAGAACAACTTAAGAAATAAATCTTTACTTTGCTTTTTCTTGTTTTACCAACAGCTTGGCATTAATTAAATCACTATGTTCAAGATTTAATAATGTGCCAAGCTTACGCATTAGTCCATCTTCATATTGATTAAGCGTGTCATCAACGTAAACTAAGCGCCAGAGATTAATCAGCAAATCGATTTTTTCATTTCTATCAAAATTATTATTGATAACCGTAGTAAATTCATAAACACTTACACTTTGATTTACTTTAGATTCGGAAAGCGCAACTAATTCTTCCACATATTCTTCATCAATATCAAAAATATCTTCCATCAATGAAATAATTTTTTTTCTTTCAACTTCTGAAAAATCATCATCTGCTTTTGCAAGTTCTATAAATAATGCACAAGTAGCTACTTGAATTTTCTTCTCACGAGTTGAATGTGAAGCATTATTATTGCCTTCAAATTCAGGAATCAAAACTTTTTTTAAATATTCAAACATCACTTTTACTTTTATTTATTATATAATTTATAATTATCAATTAAATTTATTTTTTATAGTCAGTCTCATCCATTTTATTTAACGTCAATTTCTGTTTCTTTCTTTGGCTTTGGCGGCCGTTCATACAACTCTGTCAATTTTTTGTAATGAAATTGAAGTTCATAAGGAACCTGCGCCCAGGTAAATCTCCAGCACCAGTTTCCGCCAAGCTTGCCTGGGAAATTCATTCTTGCTTCGTTTCCTAATCTTAAAATATCCTGCATTGGAATTACGACACTGTCTGCCACAGAAGCATAAGCAACTCTAATTAGCTCACCGACAATATCATCTCCATAATAATTTAAATAGTTCTGAGCATGCTCATAAATGTCGTTATCATTTCCTTTTTCTATATCAAAATAGCTTTTAGTTGTATCGTTATCATGTGAACCTGTATGAACGACACAATTATTAATATAGTTATGCGGTAAAAACTTTTCTTCCATGTCGGTGCCAAAAGCAAACTGCATAATTTTTATTCCTGGAAAATTAAACTTATCCCGCAAAGCTTCAACACTTTTAGTAATCACTCCAAGATCTTCCGCAATAATCGGTAGTGTGCCCAAATCATTTTGAATTGCATTAAATAACTTTTCACCAGGAGCTTTAATCCATTTTCCAACTTGAGCCGTTTTTGATCCGCCTTTAATTTCCCAGTAAGCATCAAAACCTCTAAAGTGATCGATTCTTATTATATCAACAAGTTGTAAAAGATTTTTCAATCTATGACGCCACCATAAAAAATTATCTTTTTCCATTACATCCCATTTATAAAGAGGATTTCCCCAAAGCTGCCCTGTCGCACTAAAATAATCTGGCGGAACTCCGGCTACAGTTTCAAGATTTCCTTCTTTATCAACTGTAAAAAGATTTTTGTTTGCCCAAAGATCAGCACTGTCATACGCAATATATATAGGCATATCACCTATGATTTTTATTCCTTTATCATTAGCATATTTTTTTAAGCTAGTCCATTGTTTAAAGAAACTGAATTGAACAAATTGGTGATATAAAATTCCGTCTGATAATTTTTCTCTCCATTCATCCAAGGCTTTTTTATCTCTAAGAACCAAACCCTTATCCCATTCTGTCCACAAAGCACCGTTATGAAAATCTTTTGCCGCCATAAAAAATGAAAAATCTTCAAGCCATAATAAATTTGATTGTGTAAAATCATGAAAATGATTATCTCCTTCGCCACCGCGATTTTTAAAGTTCATAAAAGCCTTATGTAATAAATCCTTTTTGTAATTTATCACTTCACCGTAATTAATAAATGAAGGATCAAAATGAGGAATGTTTTGAAGGTCTTCATCAGATAATAAACCATCATCTTTTAATTTTTCAGGACTTACCAGCAGTGGATTACCGGCAAATGCTGAAAAGCATTGGTAAGGGGAATCTCCATAACCAGTAGGTCCAAGCGGAAATACCTGCCATAATTTTTGCCCGGCAGATTCAAGAAAATTAACAAAATTATATGCTTCATGGCCTAAATCTCCAATACCAAATTTTCCGGGCAAAGAGGTAGGATGAAGCAGAATACCGGCGCTTCGTTCAAATCTCATATAGTTTTCCTTAAAATTTAGAATTTAAATATAGGCAATTGAGGAGGGAAAATAAAAAAGCGGTATCCAAATATGAATACCGCTTATAAAATTTAACTTTAAACTAGATGTTAAAGGGGGAACTTAACGCCTGCTTTAATACCTAAATAATTAGCATCACTAATAATATTGAATGCTGCATTAACATCTAATGTAATTGAAGGTGTCAAAGGAACTTCATATCCAGCACCGATTGCAAAAGTAAATTCAGATGAACTAGCACTTGCTGAACCGCCGCCAAAAGTAAAACCTGCTACACTAACAGTTGGAGCATCAACAGTTGATGAAACAATAGTTATTCCTAAATTTGCTAGTGCGTAAAATGGAACCATGGGAACTAAATAGTACTTAGCACCAACTAAAATAGGCACTGTAGACATGCTGTATGAACCATATGGTAAATCTTTTCCACCCCATTTAATATAACCAATTGTTCCAGTACCAACTAAATTCGGCATGAATTTCATTTCAAACTGACCGGTAACACCAATTCCGGTCCCAGCAATATCGCCAAAAGTACCAACAGGTAAACCTAAATTCAAAGCACCGCCGATGTACATAGGAGGTGTTTGAGAAAACGAAACACCTGAAAATAATAGTACTGCAAAAAGAATTGCGGTAAGTTTTTTCATTTATCACTCCATAATATTGAGAATTAGTTTATTAGAATATGGTTAAAAAATTAACCAAAATCAGTCTTAAATTTATTTTTTAAGCTACTTTAAAACAATAACACATTTGTTCTATTTTAGTGGAATTGCCATACTTCCTAATATTGTTGAATTTGTCTACGAACCTATAAAAAAAAGCGGTGTTTATACACCGCTATAAAATATTTAAGAAGGAATATTAAATTCAGTTATTAAAATTTAAAATCAACTCCTACTTCTAATCCTCCATAACTTAATGACCCAAATGCTAATCTTCCGGTAAGTGCTAAATTAGGTTGTAACCAATATCTTACACCGCCTTGTACAGCAGCCCAAAATCCACCAGCTGATGCGCTAGCTGAATAACCATTAAGGAATGAATTATTATAATCAACACTGGTTGAACCAATATCATATGCAAGGACTATTCCAGCATATGGATCTAATTTATTATTATCTGGAATTTTAAAGTGATAATTTCCCTGGGCACCAATTAAAATGTTTGTATAACTTACTTTTCCATAACCGAAACTTTCATTGTATCCCCAATAACGAAATAAACCTCCGATTCCTACAGAGCCAAGATTTTGTAAATCCATTGATCGTTCATAATTAACTCCAAATTGAGGAGCACTTCCCAGAAATGAAAAACCAATACATGGACCTAAATAACTATGTTCTGCCGTATATTGTGCATTGGCAGAGCCAAACGCTAATAATAGAACTAATACTGCACTGGAAACTACCGCTTTATGTAACATTGAAATCCCTCCATATTTTTTTTGGAATTTGTTGTTGATTTTAAGTCTGAAATTATACAAAAAAATATTTAGATGCTGAAATATTTAGGAATTTAAAATTTAATTTATTTTAATAATAATATTCATACCTTCCTTAAAAAAGATTTTTAGAATACAATAAATTTTTACTAAGTTAACCCTTCAAATCTTTGCGGACTAAATGAAATATATTAGACAACTTTACGATTGGGTTTTAAGCTGGGCAGAATCTCCATACGGTGGTATTGCTCTATTTGTATTGGCTTTTGCAGAATCCTCTTTCTTCCCCATTCCACCAGATGCTCTTTTAATCGCTTTGGTTTTAGGTTCAACTAAAAAAGCATTTAAATATGCAACAACTTGTACGGTTGCCTCAATTACCGGCGCTTTGCTTGGTTATGCAATTGGACATTTTGTTTGGTGGACACCTTCAATGGAATTTACAAGTGTGGCTAATTTTTTCTTTAACAATGTCCCCGGCTTTACTCATGAGTTGTTTTTCAGAGTACAGCAAATGTATGCGAAATATGATTTCTGGATTATTTTTACTGCCGGCTTTACTCCGCTTCCTTATAAAGTTTTTACAATATCTTCCGGCGCATTTAATATTAACCTGCCAATGTTTTTTATTGCTTCACTTGTCAGTCGTGGTGCAAGATTTTTCCTCGTAGCATTTCTAATTTGGAAATTCGGGCCAACAATAAAAACCTTTATTGATAAGTACTTTAACTGGCTGGCAATTGCTTTTACGGTTTTGCTTGTAGGAGGATTTGTAGTTATTAAATATTTGATTTAAAAGCTTTCTTTTCTTCTCTTATTTCTTTTACACCTTTTAAGTGCAGGTCAGAGCAGCCTTCCCTAACCGCTTTCATAAATCTTTCACCTGGGTCATATTTTTTAGTTCGATATGTGGAATCAATTTCTTTCCATAAAGGATGGCCTTCAAATTCACGGTATTCTAAATGGCCGATTAAATATTCAATAGTAGGATATTTTTTTACAAGATAATGAACAAGCTTTATGTTAGCATTTATTTGATCATCAGTTAAATCATCGATATCTTTTGCCCCGCCAACATTCTCAACCCCTATTGAACAATAATTAATTCCAATTACATGCCTTGCCATTTCTGTTTCCGGCATTAGCCGGTAAACTTCACCGTCCTTATCAACCAAGAATTGAATGGCTACATTAACTTGCCCGGCATTCGCTAAATCAGGACGTGAGCCTTCTAGTTTTTCTTGATTAAAAGTATCAAAAGATTTTTGAAAACTGTTTATTGCGGTCCAATGAAGTACAATAATTTTAGGTGTAATAGAGATGTTGTTCTTTTCTATTCCATAATGATTTTTCTGATACTCTTCTGTTAGAGCAACTCTTTCTTTAGAAAATGAGATTGGTTTATCCACTATACTTAAACTAGAACTGCAGGACTGAAGAAACATTCCTGCAGTTAATAAAACTATGAAAATTAATAATGATTTTAGATTTAAATTGTTAATGGAAATTATCCTCAAAAAATTCGACGTCTATTTGTTTAAATTTTTAAGAACTCTTTGCGCCGTACTTACAACATTCTCTTTTGTGAATCCATATTTTTCCATCAAAACTTTTACAGGCGCTGATGAACCAAATTTTTCAATACTTATTGATTCGCCGTAATCACCAATAAATTTTTCCCAACCCTGTTTAATCCCAGCTTCAACTGAAACCCTTGCTTTAACTGATTTTGGAAGAACAGAATTTTTATACTCATCACTTTGCTGTTCAAAAAGTTCCCAGCTTGGGAAGCTTACAACTCTAACTTTTGTTCCGGAAGTTTTCAATTCTTCAGCAGCAGCGAGAATAACCGACACTTCTGAACCTGAAGCCATTAAGATTATATCCGGCTCTCCATCGCTGTCTTTTAAAATGTAAGCACCTTTTAGCAATCCTTTTGCAGAAGGATATTTACTTTGATCTAAAATAGGCAAACCTTGTCTTGTTAGTGCTAAGATAACCGGACTGTCTTTATGTTCAATTGCAGCCTGCCATGCATAAGCAGTTTCATTTGCATCTGCCGGACGGATGACAATTACTTTTGGGATTGCTCTTAATGAAGATAAATGTTCAACAGGCTGATGCGTAGGACCATCTTCTCCTAATCCAATGCTGTCATGTGTGTAAACTAAAATTGTTCTTATCTTTGATAATGATGCTAAACGAATTGCGGGACGTGCATAATCCGAAAAAATTAAGAATGTTCCGCCGTATGGAATAACTCCGCCATAAATTGACATACCGTTTAATATGCTTGTCATTCCGTGTTCTCTCACACCAAAGTGAAAATTTCTTCCGTTGTAGCTTGTGGAAGAAAATTTATCATACTCTTTCAACCAAGTGTTATTTGATGGTTCCAAATCAGCAGAGCCGCCAATTAAAGTTGGAAGAGATGAAGCTATTGCATTTAAAACTTTTCCTGACGCTGCTCTTGTTGCTAAAGCTTTTCCTTCATCTTTAAATGACTGGCAGCTTACTGTTTCCATGCGTCTCCAAAATTTCCTGATGTTACCGCTTCAAATAATTTTGCGTCTTCAGGATACTTTGCTTTATAACTTTTAAATAATTCATTCCACTCTTTTTCAGTATCTGCACCATTCTTCTGAACAATCTTAAAAGCATTAGCTACTTTTTCCGGAACTAAAAAGGTTGCGTCTTCCGGCCAGCCCAAATTTTTCTTTGTAAGCTTAACTTCTTCTTCACCTAAAGGTGAACCGTGTACTCCTGAAGTATCATGTTTATTTGGACTTCCATAACCAATATGTGTTTTTGTAACAATGAATGATGGCCTGTCATCAGCTTGGGCAGCTTTAACTGCTTTCTCAATTGAATCGACATCATTTACATCATCAATGTATTGAACATGCCATCCGTAAGCTTCAAATCTTTTTCCAACATCTTCAGTAAAAGCAAGTGAAGTTGGGCCGTCAATTGAAATATGATTATCATCATAAAAGAAAATCAATTTCCCTAATTTTAAATGTGCCGCTAATGATGCTGCCTCATGCGAGATTCCTTCCATCATATCACCATCACTGCAGATTCCATAGATATAATGATCAATAATTTTTATATCATCTTTATTAAAAGTCGAAGACATAAAGGCTTGTGCAATAGCCATCCCAACAGCATTTGTAAATCCCTGGCCTAATGGGCCTGTGGTAGTTTCAACGCCTGCAGTTAAGCCATATTCAGGATGCCCGGGAGTTATGCTTTCCCATTGCCTAAATTGCTTTAAATCATCTAATGAAACTTTATATCCGCATAGATGAAGAGTAGAATACAGCAGCATACTTGCATGTCCGTTTGATAAAATAAATCTATCTCTATTCGCCCACTTAGGGTTTGCGGGATTGTGGTTCATGAATTTGTAATATAAAGAGTATGTAATTGGAGCCAACGCCATAGGTGCACCGGGGTGCCCTGAATTTGCTTTTTGAACTCCGTCAACTGATAAAAATCTTATAGTATTTATCGCTAATTGGTCTAATTCTTTTGATATTACTGCCATTTTATTTTCTCCGATAATAGAAATTTTGTCAATGTTAGATTGCAAATATATGAAATTCTAAAAGAAATGACTTAACCGCTTAAGCAATTTAACAATTTGATTAAATGCTTTAATTTCAAACAATTATTAGGTTAATACCAGAATTTCATTTCCCAATCTTGAAAACCATCAAGCCGGATAATTGCAATTCTGAAAGTAAAAAAATGAAAATATTAACAATAATCAAATTTAATGTGAAATTTCTAACAGATTTTATTGGCTTTGTTTTTGAATCTGTAGAGCAATTTTATAATAAACATATTGTGTAATTAGTATTATGTATAAAATAATTTCTGCAGATTTTCTTGCCCCAAATATCAAGAAATTTGTAATCGAAGCACCTAAAATTTCCGTTAAAAGAAAAGCCGGTCAATTTGTCATCGTAAGAATTAATAACTACGGTGAAAGAATCCCCTTGACCATATCAGATTCGAATCCCGAAAACGGAACGATTACTATTATTGTACAAGGCATTGGTAAAACAACAAAAGAATTAAATTCATTAAACGCTGGGGATTTTATTCAGGATGTTGTTGGACCGCTTGGAAAACCTTCTCATATAGAAAATTTCGGAACTGCTGTTTCTATCGGCGGCGGAGTCGGAACTGCAATTGCATATCCGACTGCTGTTGCTTTGAAACAAGCAGGCAATCATACCATTTCGATTGTTGGCGGAAGAACAAAGGAGTTTGTAATACTTGAAGATGAATTGAACAAAGTTTGCGATGAAGTTTATCCCACTACTGATGACGGCAGTTACGGATTCCATGGTTTTGTAACTCAAAAGCTTCAAGGATTGATAGATGAAGGAAAGAAAATAGATTTCGTTCTTAGCAATTGGCCCTATCCCTATGATGAAAGCAGTTGCAGATGTAACAAGACCTTATGGCATAAAGACGGTTGTAAGCTTAAACCCTGTTATGGTTGATGGAACCGGTATGTGCGGAGGATGCAGAGCTACTGTTGATGATAAAACCGTTTTCGTATGTGTTGACGGCCCTGAGTTTGATGCACACAAAGTAGACTTTGCAACTCTACAAAGGAGAAATAGAACTTATAATGAATTTGAACAAGAAGCACTTGAACACTTCTGCACTATTGATTCAATGTTTCAATACGGACTAAACAATAAAAATTAAAATTTAAAGATTGCGAAATGGGAAAATTATCTAACAAAGAAAGAATGAAAATCCAAAGGCAGATTATGCCTGAACAGGATGGACTGGTTCGAAGCAGCAATTTTAATGAAGTAAATTTAGGATTAACAGAAGAGCTTGCTTTACTTGAAGCTCAACGCTGTATTCAGTGTCCGAAACCAACTTGCGTTGAAGGATGCCCTGTAGGAGTAAAAATTGGTGAATTTATTGGATTAGTTGCCGAAGGGAAATATTTAGACGCTGCTCAAAAAATTAAAGAAGATAATATGCTTCCTGCGATTTGCGGAAGAGTTTGTCCGCAGGAAGAACAATGTGAAGCAAAATGTGTTACCGGAAAGAAAAATGAATCCGTTGCAATTGGAAGATTGGAAAGATTTGTAGCTGACTATGAAAGAGAAAAAGTTGGTTTGAAAAAACCGGAATTGAAACCTAAAACCGGACGCAAAGTTGCCATTGTCGGAAGCGGTCCGGCAGGATTAAGCTGTGCTGCAGATTTAATTCAAATGGGGCATGATGTTACTGTATTTGAAGCACTTCATGAACTTGGCGGAGTTTTGATTTATGGTATTCCTGAATTTCGTCTTCCAAAAGAAATTGTTAAAGTTGAAATTAATTCTTTGAAAGAAATGGGAGTAGATTTCCAGACAAATTCAGTAATCGGATTTACAGACACATTAGATGAATTACTTCAAGATGGATATGATGCAGCATTTATTGCTGTAGGAGCCGGACTTCCCTACTTCTTAAATATTGAAGGAGAAAATTTAAATGGTGTTTATTCATCAAATGAATTTTTAACAAGAGTTAATTTGATGAAAGCTTACAAGTTCCCTGAGTTCGATACTCCGGTTTTTGATTGCAAAGATAAAAATGTTGCGGTGTTCGGCGGCGGCAATACTGCAATGGATGCAGTTAGAACTTCTAAAAGACTTGGAGCTAAAAATGCATACATAATGTATAGAAGGTCGGAAGTTGAAATGCCTGCAAGAAAAGAAGAAGTTCATCATGCGAAACAAGAAGGAATAGAATTTACCTTTTTAGCTAATCCATTAAGATTTATTGGGGATGAAAACGGCTGGCTAAAATCAGTTGAGCTGATAAAAATGGAGCTTGGTGAACCTGATGCTTCAGGAAGAAGGCGTCCAATTCCTATCAAAGGCTCTGAATATAAAGTTGATATTGACATGGCTGTAATTGCAATCGGAAACGGTTCTAATCCTATAATTCAAAAAACAACTCCGGATTTGGAATTTAATAAATGGGGAAATATTAAAGTTGATGAAGCAACAATGAAAACTTCCAAAGAAGGGGTTTTCGCTGGAGGAGATATCGTAACCGGAGGCGCGACTGTTATTTTAGCAATGGGTGCCGGAAGAAAAGCTGCGAAAGCTATTGACGAATATTTAGTTTCTAAAAACTCGGAAGTTAAAGTTTAATCTTCTTCACCACAGATATCACAGATTCCCACAGAGTATTTTAATCTGCGCTAAATCATGTCTTTCTCTGTGGTGAAAAAACTGCCTTCTCAGTTAAACAAAGAATTAAAATAAACAACAGCACCTATATGAGCAGATAAAATATCTGTCTTTGATTTTGAAACATCGTAATGAACCTGACCGTTATTAATAGTCACAGAACCTTCCTTTAAATATTCAGCTTCCGAGCCTAACAAATATCTAACCTTCAAATCAAGGAAAACACTTCCTACTTGCCCTGTGGGGTCTGAAAAAAGGCTAATCATAAATCCGCCGCCGCCGCCATAGCTCCATGCCCAATCATCAAGGTTAGTGTTCGAGGCTACATCTTTATCTTCATTACCTAAACTTCTTATTGTGGTTTGAGTATAGAAATAAGAGCCGCCGAATAATACTTCAGCATAAGGACGAATCGGACCAGCCGGCAATGCAATCTGAAACAACGCATGAAAGTTTACAAGATTATTTGTTCTATCCACATCAACTGCGACATCAGGAATAGTTAAGCTGAAGGGCTCTCTTCTTGTTTCACTTCCGTAATTATAGTAGCTAATATCAATTCCCGCAGAAAACGGAAGAATTGGCGTTGGATTCCAAAATAGAAAGTTACCATTAATTCCTATTCCCGTTCTTTTTAGGTTATCTTTAAACTCGCTTGATGGAAAACCGAGTGTAAAATTTATTCCTGCTGATTGCGCGAAACTTGAATATGAGACAAATAATAAAATTATAATTGTAAAAATATATTTCTTCATTAAAATCTTCCTTAATTAAATTTATTAGTGCTTCGAAAATTATTAAGAAAATTTAAAAGATATAAATGAATATTTTGAACGGCGGATAAGAATGATAAAGAGTATATTTAACAGGACTTACAAAGATAAATTACTATCATTATTTTTCAAATAAAAAAGTTATTATTTCAACATTAAACCGCGTGGAACAAGTACCTTTTCAAGCAAATCAAAAAACCATTGTACTAAGCAGAGCTAACAACGCTGCAGGAATTGCGCCCTCTAAAATTAAACTGACATTATCAAGCCGAATTCCAGTTAAAATTGGCTGGCCATAACCTCCAGCGCCAATCAATGCCCCGAGAGTTGCAGTTCCAACATTAATAACCGCAGAAGTTTTTATTCCTGCTAAAATTGAACGTGAGGCAAGAGGCAATTCAACAAGCCTTAATTTTGTGAAGGAAGAAATTCCCAAGACTTCCGCAGATTCCTTTATTTGAACAGGAATATTTTCCAAGCCGGAGTAAGTATTCCTAACGATTGGAAGCAAACTGTATAAAAACAAAGCTACTATTGCCGGCCATGAACCAATACCAAGCAATGGAATCATAAAAACTAAAAGTGCAAGAGAAGGTATGGTTTGAATAACACCCACTGTTCCCAAAACAATATTGCTTGCAGTTTTATTTTTATATGCAAAAATTCCAAGCGGTATAGAAAAAAAAATGGCAGCGCTTAAAGAAATTAAAACCAGGAATAAATGTTCTTTGGTATTAAATAGTAGCCTGCTTAAAAATGTATCTTCCACAAAATTCGTTTTATAATTAAATTTTTGTTTAATAAAATTAGAAGCGACTTCTCCTTCGGGTTTTCCTTTTATTTTAACTTCTCCATTCAGTTTGACCATGGTTGATTCAGGAATGGTTCCCTCTAATTGAAGAAAAGCATCAACGGCCTTCTTATTATGTTTTAACAAATCTTTTCTGGAAAGAATCACTGCATAATATTCATGGAAAAAATTCAAATCATCTTTAAGTGGTTTTAAATTATAATACTTTATTTCGGCATCAGTCGAATAAAATTCAATTACATCAATTGAACCATTTTCTAATCCGCGATATGCAAGATCATGGTCAATCCCGGTAACATTTTTTTGCGGAAAGTTATATTTTTTTTGTAATCCCGGCCAGCCGTCTTTTCTATCCATAAACTCATTGCTGAATCCGAATTTTAATTCTGGATATTTTTTTAAATCCGATATTTTTTCAATTCCAAGTTTCTCAGCTTTTTCTTTTTTCATTCCAATTGCATAAGTGTCGTTAAAGCCTAATGGCTTGCTGATTTCAATTCCTATTGAATCTAAATAGCTTTTCAATTGCTGATTGTCTTTAATATTTTTTCCAGCTAAAATTTCTTCTTTAATTGTTCCGGTATATTCAGGATAAATATCAATATCACCATTTAACAATGCATTCCACAAAACCCGTGTTCCGCCGATTTCTTTTAAGTGTTCTGCCTTAATATTTTTTTGCTGGATTAATTGAGTAATCATTTCACCAAGAATCACATTCTCAGTAAACTTTTTAGAGCCTACCTTAATTGTCTTTTCATTTGATTGTCCAACAACTTGTAGAGGAATACTAAAAATTAAAATTATAATTAAGAGATATTTCATTTTATTTATTGTTTAATAAAATTTCCAAAGGGCGTTGTGCTTTAATAAATTCAGTTACAAATTTATCGGAAGGGTTTTTTACTAACTCTTCTATACTTCCTTCCTGAATTATTTCACCTTGTTTCATTAAAACAATTTTATCTCCGAAGAACCCCGCTTCATTTATATCATGTGTAACCATTAAAACTGTTTTATGAAGCTTTTCAAAAATTTCTTTTAAATCATTTTGAAGATTATATCGAATTAAAGGGTCAAGTGCACCGAGCGGTTCATCAAGCAAAAGAATTTTAGGGTCAAGCATTAATGCGCGCATTAAACTTACACGCTGCTGCTGCCCGCCGGAAAGCTCAGCCGGAAATCTGTCTAATCCTGAAGCTGGAAATTTAGTTAAAGCTAAAAGCTCATCAACTCTATTATTAATTTTTTGTTCATCCCAGCCAATATGTTTTGCAAGAAGAGTAACATTTCCTTTTGCTGTTAAATGAGGAAACAATCCGCCATCTTGAATTACATATCCCATTTTTCTTCTGATAGAAATTAAATTTGCTTCAGCCAGTTTTTCATCATCAATTAAAACTTCGCCGGTATCACTTTTAATTAAGCCGGTAATAATTCTTATTAGAGTAGATTTACCGCAGCCGCTTGGGCCAATCAAAACAGTAGTCTTTGCATCTTCAATCTGCAAATTAATTTTATTTAAAGCTTGAGTTGATTTGTAAGATTTTGAAATGTCTTTTAAAAGAATTGCCATCAATAATTTCTTCTAAGTTTATGTTGAAAATAAATTATTCTTTACAGAAATTAAAGCATTAGATTATAAGAAAAATTCATATTATGCTAATAAAATGTAATTAATTAGTTATTGCATTTATACTTTAATAAATATAATTTATTTGCGTTATTCTGAATGTTTTAAAAACATTTATTCATTTTATAGGGGTCAAATCATGTTAAAAAAATGTTCACTTATTTTGTCAATACTTTTATTTGCGGCATCTATTAGCTGTAATAAAAGTGACAATCCAATTTCTGGAAATGATAATAACTTAGGAATTTATGGACAAGTAGTTGGGGCACACAACAAACCAATTGAAGGGGTTAATATTCATTATATTCCTGAATTAATCTATGAAGATATTTCAACTGGTTCGATAAAAAAAACTACGCCTTCCACAAAAATAGAATTTTCTATTCCCGAAAAGTCAACCGTATACTCTTTATATCCTAAGATATGGAACACAAGATACTTTAGCTGTACTAATAAATGGTGATGAGTTAAATCCAGGCACATATTCAGTTAACTTTGATGAGAATAAATTAACAAACGGAGTTTATACTTATATTATAAAATATGATACCACTATTATCCAAAGAAATATGATTCTTTTAAAATCATCTTATAGTGAACTAGAAGCCAGCAATCCAATAATAAAACAGATAAAAATGGAAATTTCTTTCTTCCATACAAAATGCTTGGATTAGGATTATCATTCATTAGAACGGGAATGGAATCAGCCGAACCAATAGGAAGAACTATAATATCAAATAATCTTAAATTATTTATGACTAAAGATGGTTATCATAATTACATCCTTCCTTTAAATATTGATACAACTATTGCAACTGTAAAAACAATAGTTCTTAATAAATAATATAGAATAATAAGGGAAATGAATATGAAAAAAATTATAATCGGCACCTGTTTATTGCTTCTCATTTTTTCAATCAAAACAAATGCACAAAGAGAGGGTGCAATTCCCACTTTATATCTAAATCCTTCACCGGAAGCAAATGGATTAGGCTGGACAGGAGTTTCATATGCCGATCAAAATGCTCTTAACTTCTATTATAATCCAGCAATGCTCGGACAATTTGGAATAAAACATAATTTTTCAATACAAACATATCCGGGAAACTTAGATTGGTTAAATTCGGGACTAGCAAAATACAATAACAACGGATTAAATTTAGGTTATAATTTTAAAGGCTTGCTTAGCGACTTTGATTTAGCAATTGGGGCAGGATATATCCATAGTAGCTTTAATTACGGTCAATTTAGTCCATACTATTCAGAAAGCAAAGATTCTTATAGTGCCTTTGGATTAGGATTTTCTTTAAGTCATGTTATAACTTTTTCAGCCGGCTTAACTTACAAAACTATAAATTCTCTATTGGGAGCCTTTTTAAATGGAGAGGATAGATCACCATCATTTGAAGGAGATGCTATTGATTATGGATTTTGTATTAGTGTACCTGTTTTAAAATTGATTAAAAATGATTTTGCTTTCAAACTTTTAAATAGTGCGGTTATAATCCCTGTGTTTAATTATAATATTGGGTATTCACGATTAAATATCGGCAACGAAGTTTATTATATAGATAAAGCTCAAAGTGATCCGCTGCCTTTGACTGCAAGATTAGGACAAGCTTTTAATATAGGATTTAATTATAAGACAGATAAACTTTTTATCAATCTTCTAAATTATAATTTGATTTTAGAAGCTGATGACTACTTGATCGATAATACATTAATAGTGAATTACTCTAATGGCGATACTTCATCCGGGAAAAATCACCAAGGAATGCTCGGGGATATCAAAATAGGCAAACATCTTATTCAATTAAAAGGAGATGATAAAGTAGTTGTTCATAAGGGCAATTCATTGGAATTCATAGAAACAGTTACATTGCTTTTCGGTTCCTTTAATGGAAGAGGTTATAATAATGTAAAAACTGATGGTTTCATTATTAGTACAAATGGACTTTTCAAATTCTTAAATTCACAAGTTGAAAATCAAACATTAAAATTTATTACTAATCATTTAGAATTAAAGTATGCAAATTCGACATTATTTAAAGGAATGCCTATAGAAACCAATTTTTCAGGAGTAGCTGTTTCACTATCTAATTTTAATTTTGATTAAGAAAGTTTTAAAAAATTAACAGATACTATCTAAACTGTTGATAGTATCTGCGTTTCATTTCACATAAATCTCATAACCCCATGGCTTCAAAACAAAATCAGCAGTATTACTAAAAGATATTTTTTCTCCTGAAAATAAATTTTTATACTCCCCGTCTATTTTATTGCTTTCTATTTTTATTTTATGTTCTTTATCAGAAAAATTAAAAATCGCAAAAACTTTATCTCCATCTTTTTCTCTTATGAAAGGAAAAATCACTTTTTCACTTGAGCTATCATCTTATTGATTCATAAGGAATTACTTGCATTCCTCCGCCATGATCACCGCATAAAAGTGCTTTATTATCTTTCTTCAACTCAACCAATGTATGATAAAACTTCTCATATTTTAAATTTGACCAATCAATTGTATCTTTCTCAAAAAAGTCTAGACTTATATTTAATCCCGCCTCTTGCCCGCTGTATATTAAAGGCATTCCAGGAATTACAAAAGTAAAAGCTGTAAAAGGTTCAAATGCATCGCCGAGTCTCTTTAACGCTGTTCCATGCCAGGAGTTTTCATCATGATTTGTAGTAAATTGCATTCTAAATGCGTTCGATGGAAAATTCATTTTATCTCTTTTCATTACACGTTTCAGCGAATCAAGGCTTGCTTTTTTCTTCGCAATTTCATTTAATGCGTGATAAACATTCCAGTCATAAGTCATATCAAAAGCTTGGTGCAATTCAGGAGCATCTGATTCAGCCAGCATAAAAACCGGTTTTATTTTATCCAATTCTTTTCTTGCTTCAATCCAAAAATCAGTGGGAACCATGCTTGCAACATCGCATCTATAACCATCAATATCACATTCTTTAACCCAATATTTTAGAGCATTAATCATATACTTACGTAAACCTTTATTAGCATAATTCAAATCGATTACATCATGCCAATCAGGCACCGGCGGAACAAAATTTCCAAGCGAATCTTTTGTGTACCAATCTGGATGCTCAACTGCTAGTGTATTATCCCATGCAGTATGATTAGCAACCCAATCGATAATAACATGCATTCCAAGCTTGTGAATTTCTTTCACTAAATGTTTAAAGTCATCAAGAGTACCAAACTCAGGATTAATGGCTAAATAATCTTTAACTGAATAATAGCTTCCAAGAATTCCTTTTCTATTTTTAACTCCAATTGGATTTATTGGCATAAGCCATAAAATTCCCACTCCCATTTTTTTTAATCTTGGTAGTTGAGTTTCAAATTCTCTAAATGTTCCACTCGGCGTATATTGTCTTACATTCACTTCATAGATCGTTTGATTAAAACTCCAGGCCGGATGCTTTACAGAAGCTAGTTTTTTGCTGTCCAAATATTTTGCTAAATGGAAAGAATGAGAAAGTAATAAGCATTATTAAACAACCTAAAGTTAATGATTTCTTTTTGTTAAATTTATATTTTGAAATATTATCCATAACTCCCTCCCTAGGATTACTAAGAATTTTAAAATTGATTTATGACAAATGAAATAATTGCTTGTATTATTTAAATTTTTCAATCTGAAGTATAAAGATAAAATAAAAAAAAGATAAATTTCTTAGCGTATAGAGAGATAAAAATCCAGAAGGATTAATCAATAAAGTTTAATTGTAAATTCTACAAGTATTTGTTAATATTTACAAAGTACTTTTTCAATTGATTCGTCAGATTTCATCATTAAAATTTAAAATATAATTTGAGGAAAAAATGAAAGTTGAATGGAAAGGAGTTTATCCTGCAGTCACCACACAGTTTACTAAAGATGACAAACTTGATTTGGTAATGTTTGCCAAAAATATAACGGCACAAATAGAAGCAGGAGTTGATGGTCTTGTTTTAGGAGGGAGCCTTGGAGAAGCAAGCACTTTGTTACCTGAAGAAAAATCAATTCTTGTAAACGAAGCAATTAAGATTTCAAATGGAAAAGTTCCGGTAATTATCAATATTGCAGAACAATCTACAAAGCAAGCAATCCTTGTGGCAGCAAAAGCAAAAGAAGATGGTGCTGATGGTTTAATGCTTCTGCCGCCGATGAAATACAAAGCTAATGATTTTGAAACAGTTGAATATTTTAAAGCTATTGCAAATTCAACAAGCCTGCCAATTATGATTTATAACAATCCTGTTGATTATAAAATTGAAGTAACTCTTGATATGTTTGAACATCTTCAAGGATGTGAAAATATAAATGCAGTAAAAGATTCTACAAGAGATATAAGCAACATAACAAGAATGATAAATAGATTTGGAAGGAGGTTTAAAGTTTTAACCGGAGTTGATACATTGGGGTTGGAAAGTTTATTAATGGGTGCAGATGGATGGGTTGCCGGATTGGTTTGCGCTTTCCCAAAAGAAACTGTTGCAATTTACAGATTGGCAAAAGCTGGAAGAATTGATGAAGCTTTAAAAATATACAGATGGTTTTTACCTTTGCTGGAATTGGATGTAAGTCCGCAGCTTGTACAAAATATAAAAATAGCAGAAGCAGCAACCGGAATCGGTACAGAAAATGTTCGCGCACCAAGACTCCCACTTATCGGAAAAGAAAGAGAGCGTGTGCAAGCAATAATTGATAGCTGCATGAAAACAAGGCCGGAATTACCGGATTATTTAAGTATAAAAATTTAAAGTATTATGATTACAGGAAAAAATTTTATAGGGAATAAATTATCTTCAAATGGAACAAGGACTTTTAAAGCATTTAATCCTTCTACTTTAACTGAAATTGAAAATGATTTCTACATTGCAACATACGATGAATTAATTGAAGCTGTAAAATTAGCTGATGAGGCATTCCCAATATACAGTAGGCTGCCGCAGAAAAGAAGAGCCGAATTCTTAAATGCAATTGCAGATGAAATTTTAAACTTAGGTGATGAACTTTTAAAACGTGCTTCAATGGAATCTGCCTTACCTATTGCAAGATTTCAGGGTGAGCGTGGGAGAACTGTTAATCAATTAATAATGTTCTCTAAATTATTAAAAGAAGGAAGTTGGATTGAAGCTTCAATTGACACTGCTATTCCGGATAGACAGCCGGCATCTAAACCAGATATAAGAAAATATTTAAAAGCAACCGGGCCGGTAGTTGTTTTTGGCGCAAGCAATTTTCCATTGGCTTTTTCAACTGCCGGTGGAGACACAGCTTCAGCAATTGCGGCAGGATGCCCTGTAATTGTAAAATCACACCCAGCTCATCCCGGAACCGGTGAACTTGTTGCTTCAGCAATTATTAAAGCAGCAGAAAAAACCGGAATGCCTAACGGTGTATTTTCTAATTTAAATGATAACGGATTTGAGATAGGAAAAGCACTCGTCCAGCATCCTTCAATAAAAGCTGTTGGATTCACCGGTTCGTTTAAAGGAGGAAAAGCTTTATTTGATTTAGCTAATCAGCGAAATGAACCTATCCCTGTTTATGCAGAAATGGGAAGCATCAATCCTGTTATTTTACTGAATGATGCTTTAGAAAAAAGATGTGAAAGTATTGCTCAGGCTTATACAGGCTCAATAAATTTAGGTGTAGGGCAGTTTTGTACAAATCCTGGTTTGTTAATTGGAATTGAGGGAAATGGTTTAAGCAATTTCATAAAATATTTGGCTGATGCAATAAATAAACTTGAACCGGCAAGCATGCTTACAAAAGGAATTGCACAAGCATATTTAAGTAATTTAAAAGAATGCGCTTGAACAGAAAGGAGTGACTCTAGAAGCAACTATTGAAAAAAATAATGAAACTCACAGTAAACCTTCGATTGCTTCAACATCGGGTGAAAATTTCCTAAGTAATCCGAAACTGCATGAAGAGGTCTTTGGACCTTATTCATTAATAGTAAAATGTAAAAATAAAAATGAACTAATGCGAGTAGTTCAAAATCTGGAAGGACAATTAACTGCTACTATTATTGCTGAAAATGAAGAGCTTTTTGATTACAAATCAATTATTAATCTGCTTGAAGAAAAAGTTGGAAGGATAATTTACAATGGTGTTCCTACCGGCGTAGAGGTTTGTTCTTCAATGCATCATGGCGGCCCATATCCTGCAAGTACTGATGTTAAGTCTACGTCAGTGGGAACAGCAGCTATAAAAAGATTTGTTCGTCCAATTTGCTTTCAAGATTTTCCGGATGAACTTTTACCAGATGAATTGAAGAATGAAAATCCATTAAATATCTGGCGGTTAGTAAATAATAATTTCACAAAAGATTCAATCAAGTAGGAAAATAAATGTCTGTTAAAAATTTCTTTTGTATAGATGCCCATACCTGTGGAAATCCAGTTCGGTTAGTTGCAGGAGGCGGGCCGGTTCTCGAAGGTAAAAATATGAGCGAAAAAAGATTGGATTTCATGAAAAGATTTGATTGGATTAGAAAAGGATTAATGTTTGAACCGCGCGGCTCTGATATTATGTCCGGCAGTATTTTATATCCTCCACATGACCCACAAAACGATGTTGCAATTTTATTTATAGAAACAAGCGGCTGCCTTCCAATGTGCGGGCACGGCACAATAGGTACGGTTACAGCCGGTATTGAACATGGATTGATAACAGCTAAAACTCCGGGTAAGTTAAGATTAGAAGTCCCTGCCGGATTAGTTACTGTGGAATATAAGCAAGAAGGCAATAAAGTTAAATCAGTTAAGTTTACAAATGTAGCTTCGTATTTAGCAGCAACAAATATTGAAGTTGAATGTCCTGAACTTGGAATGTTAAAAGTTGATGTTGCTTATGGTGGAAATTTTTATGCTATAATTGATGTACAGGAAAACTTTCCCGGCTTAGAACATTTTGAAGTTTCACAATTAATTAATTGGGGCAGAGTAATTAGGAAATCGATTAGAGAAAATCATAATTTTGTTCATCCGGAAAATCCAAGTATAAATGGATTAAGTCACTTACAATGGACCGGCAAAACAATAGACTCAAAGTCCACGGCTCGTAATGCTGTTCTTTACGGTGAAAAGGCAATTGACCGTTCGCCTTGCGGAACCGGAACTTCTGCACGACTTGCACAATGGTTTGCGAAAGGTAAATTAAAAATCGGCGAACCATTTATTCACGAAAGCATAATTGGAACTAAGTTTATTGGAAGAGTTGAAGGCACTAAAAAGATTGGCAACTATGATGGGATAATTCCAAGTATAGAAGGGACAGCGTATGTTACAGGCTTCAATAATATTACTATAAATGATGAAGACCCCTTCCCCGAAGGATTTCAATTAATTTAAATTAAGAGAATAATGAGCAAAGTAATTATAATCGGCGGCGGAATTGTGGGAATAATGAGTGCTTATTATCTTAATAAATCAGGTCATGATGTTACAATCTTAGACAAATCGAATTATACAAAAAGCTGTTCTTATGGTAACGCCGGTTTAATTGTGCCAAGCCACATCATTCCTCTCGCTGCACCGGGAATGATTTCAATGGGATTGAAATGGCTTCTGAATCCCGGCAGCCCATTTGGCTTTAAACTATCTCTCAGTAAAGATTTGATTTCATGGGTTTGGAAATTTCATAAATCGTCTACATTAAATCATGTTAATAAATCTAAAGTTCCTTTACGTGATTTCAATTTATTAAGCAAAACTTTGTATCAAGAATTGGCTAAAGATTTTGACTTCCATTTAAAAAACACTGGTATACTTTTAATGTTTAAATCCGAAGAAGCCGGAAAACATGAAATTGAAACTGCTCATGAAGCAAAACATTTGGGACTCGAAGTTGAAATATTATCAGGTGAAGAAGTTCAAAAGATTGAGCAAATAGAAACAAATGTAGCAGGCGCAGTACATTTTAAATGCGATTCACATATTTATCCCGGAAAACTTTTAGGTGCAGTAATTGAATATCTTAAAAATAATAATGTGAAAATTTTTAATAACACAGAAGCAACTAACTTTGAATTAAAGAAAGGAAAAATTGTTTCAGTCGTTACTGATAATAATAAATTTGAAGCTGACTATTTTGTTCTTTCCAGCGGAATGTGGTCTAATAAATTAAGTAGGAAATTAAATATTAATCTTCCTCTTCAATCAGGAAAAGGTTATAGTATCACTCTACGTAATTATAAAAATCCGCCTCGGTATCCTTCTCTGCTTCTTGAAACGAGAGCTGCTGTAACACCGATGGGAAGTGATTTACGACTTGCCGGTACTATGGAAATAGGCTCAAACAATGAAAAAATAAATATAAAAAAAGTAAAGGGATATTTAAGAACCATAAAAAATTACTATCCTGAAATTGACCCAATTGTACCTGACGAAAAAGATATTTGGTTTGGGCATCGTCCTTGCTCACCTGATGGATTACCTTATATCGGTAAATCTAAAAAATTTCAAAATTTGATTTTTGCAACCGGACATGCAATGATGGGATTGAGTCTTGGGCCAGCAACAGGCAAGCTTGTTCAGGAAATTATAGATAATGAAAAACCTTCTTTGGTTTTATCCCCTTTTGATGTTGAGAGATTTAATTAAATCCCTTTCAATAAATTTCTTAGAATAATTGAGTTTATATCTTGATATTCTAAAATTCATGAGATATTACAATTTATAAATCTGTGCATTCTTCTTATCGGCTTCCTTAATATTATTGGCTATATCTTTATTCAATTCTTCACTGCTGTTAAGCTCATCGCTATCATATTTTCCTATCATCTGGTCAGATTTAATTTTTTCTCTAATTTTCTGATATCGCTGTAAAACTATTTGATGCTTTGAAATTTCCGATTGCAGCTTTTTACGCATTGCCAACAATTTAGCTACACCGGTTTTGCTTTCTTCAAACTCAACTTTAATTGATTTAATTGATCCCTGCAGTTCAACATATTCCTGCATTGCATTGGTAATTTTATCTCTCCTCAACTGAAGCTCTTCATCATAAACAAGAATATCATTTTCAATTTTTTCTTTTTTCTCCCTGGAAGCAGCAAAGCTGTGGTTCATCATGTTTAACAATTCATGCATGATTTTTTCCAGCGAAGCTTTCTTCTTAAGCAGCAGTTCGGTTTCCAGCTTAAGTTCGTTGTTATAATTTTTTCTTTCAATTGATTCTTCATCAATTTTTATCAATTCATTTTTTATTTGCTCTTTTTGTTCATCGATGCTTTGAAGCATTTGCTCAACAGCTTCAATTTCAGCTTGCTTAATGCTAAGCATTCTATCTGTCTCTTCAAGCAAATTAGTTTTTTCATTTAACGAATGTTCTTTTTCTTCAATCTCTTTTTCTTTTTTATTTACAACCTGTTCAAGTATGCTTCTTTTTCGATTTACTTCATTAAGTTCGCTGTTATATTTTTCGAACATTTTAGCAAACTTGCCTTCAAGGTCGCTGTTGCCGTATTCAATTTCTTTCTTTCTCTGTTCATGCAGTGAAAGTAGCTCTTGAATTTTTTCGTTATCAGTTTTTAACTGTTCGGCTTTCTCCTGTTCTTCTGCGAGTTTAGCATTTAACTCTTCCCGTTTCTTCTCAAGTTCTTCTGCTGTTTGCTTAAACGCTGCTGATTTTTCATCCAAATCCTGTAATTCGGAATTAACTTTATTCAGCTTTTGCTCTTTTAAAGTTAAATCTTCATCAACAGAAAAATATTCTTGTCTTTTTTGATTTATTTCACCTAATACTTTTTCATACTCTTCTTTTACTTTCAGTATTTGGTTTTGTTTTTCGTTTAGCTCTTTCTCTAATTCTGATGACTTTTGATACAGCCCAAGTTTGCCTGATTCTTTATCCGAGATTGTTTGGTCTAGATTTTTAATTAAATTAATTTTCCCTTTTTCTTCATTCAAAAGGAATTGAATTCTTCCCTTAATAACATCTTCTTCATCCTTAAGCGAAATTACTTTCTTATTCATTTCACTGTATTCAGATTCAAGTATATTGAGACTCTGAGTAACTTCTGAAAATTTATTGTTAGTGCTTGCAATTGATTCTTTAAGCTTATATTCTTCCTGATGCAGCGCCGGAATTTTGTGAGTTAAAATTGATTCTTCTTCTCTTAGATTATCAATGTTTTTCTTTACTTCTTCTTGTTCATTTAATAGTGATTGTAATGTGGATTGGACTTCTTCAAGCTTTTTGTTTTCATTCTCTATTTTTGAATTTAATACTTGTTCTTCATTATTTAAGAAAGTGATTTTTTCATTAACAGTTTTTTCTTCTTCGCTTAATGATTTTAAATTTTGTTTTGCCCTATCGGTTTCATCTTCAAGGAATTGGATATTCTGCTGAATCTGTTCAATAATGTTCTTCTTTTCTTCGTATACAGCTTTGAATTGATTTTCTTCAGTTTTTAACACAGATACTCTATTTATAATTTCTTTTTCTTCGTTCTTTATATTCTCAATGTTTTGTTCCGCCAAAGCGATATCATTCCGCAAAGCTTCCAGTTTTTTTCTGTTTTCACTAACAACTGTATTGCCTTCATCATAATGTTCTTTTAGCTGTTGTTCAACCTCATGAAGCGCCGCTACTCTCTGAATTATTTCTTTTTCCTCTTTATGAAGGACATTTAGTTTTTCTTTCTGCTGATTATATTCGACAGCAAGTTTGTCGAGTTCTATTTTAATTTCGTAAGATTTTCCTTTTTCAAGTTCATTTTTCTGAATCAGTTCTTCTTCATTTTTCTGCAAAACTGAAATTCTATTTACTAATTGTTCTTCCTGTCCTTTTAATTGATTTAAGTTCTCTGAGCTGTCTGTTGCGGTTTTATTTAATTTTTCAAGATTCAAAGAGATTTCATCAATTAATTTCTTCTTTCCTGCAATATCATTTTGCAAAGAATCTTTTTCACTTGTCAAACTGTTTAATTTTTGATTTTCTTCTGCAAGTTTTAATTCAATAGTTTCCAATTCACTTATAATTTCAGACGACTTATTTAGTTCCTGCTGATTTCTCTGTTTTAATTCTTCTTCAGTTTTTTCAAGGACAGAAATTTTATTGGCAATTTCATCTCTCTTTGCAATAAGCTGATTTAGATTTTCGGACCCCTCAAATCCTGACTTATTTAGAGATTCAATATTATCTTTTATCTCCTGAATCATCGCCTGCTTTTGAGAAATTTCATCTCTTAATTTTTCTTCTTCTTTTACAAGGTCTGTTAATTTTAGATTTTGTTCTTGATATTTTATTTCAAGTGATTGAAGCTCATTTTTTATTTCAGCAGAGCGTTTTAGCTCGGACTCATTTTCCTCTTGCAATTTTTCATGCTCTTCTCTTAAAGAGGTAATATTTTTAGTTAAAGTTTCTCCCTCTCCTTTTAATGAAGATAATTTTTTTTCATCATTTTCATTTTCCTGCTGTAAACTGTTTAAATTGGTATTCAGTTCATTGATCTTTGAACTTTTTTCATCAATTGATTTTACAAGCGTTTCCTCTTCATCTTTTAATTTCTTTAGTTTAATATTTTCTTCAGCATATTTTTCCTCAATAGATTTTAATTCTGTTTGCAGGCTTTCAAATCTTTCTGTTTCAGAATTGAATCTTTGCTTCAGTGAAGATTCTTCATCTCTAAGCTCAACAATTTTGTCCTTTAACTCCTGCTCCTCACTTTTTAAAGAATTAAGTTTTTCTTTATCTTCTACTTTAGCATTCTCAAGCAGCCTTAAATTTTTTGAAATTTCATCTATCTTTCTAACCTTTACATCAATTGAATTTCTTAAAATATCTTCTTCTCTTTCTAATGCTGCAACTTTAGAACTGACGTCAGCTAGTTTCTTTTCATATTCATTATTTTCTTTAACAAGCTTTTGTTTTTGCTCTTCAAGGTTTTTAAGTTCTTTTCTTTTATTCTCTTCCTTTTCAGAAATATTCTGTTCTTTTTTATTTAGCTGTTCAATGCTTTGCTTTAATTCCTGGATATAGTTTTCAATATCTTTCTGCTCTTCCTCAAGCTTCCTGCTCTTTTCTTCCAAGGTAGTAAGTTTTTCCTGCGAACCTTGAATTCTTTTTAATGATTCTTCATCAAGTTCTACATTTCCTCCAGTTTCTTTAGAAGCCGAATCTGCTCTTTCGGAATAAGAAAGAATTGTATTCTGAAGCTCTTCTTTCATTTCGTACAATTCAGAGACTCTCTGGTTAAGTTCTTGTAATTGTTCTCTTCTTTGTTCGGCTTCATCTTTTATGGTTTCAATTTCCAGAAGGACTGATTTCTTTTCTTCATAAATAGTGGAAAGCTCTTCCCTTCTTTTACGCAGCATTTCATCGAGACGCTTATTCGTTTCTTCCTTTTCATACATATAGTGGAACTTAGATTTCAGCTCTTCATTCTCGCCTCTAAGCTTTTCCAATTCTTTTGAATTAAATAGTCCCATTTTTCATCCTTTTAATTAAGCTTACTTGTTAGCAGTGGAAACAGAAAGTAAAATTGAATTAAATATATAAAAGCGCTAAAAGTTACAATTTCTTTATCTTAAATTCACCTAATTTCCATTAAAAATATTTGATTTCGGTAAGATAAATTCATGAATAATTTTTAGCTCTCTAATGTGTATTTTTTTGATTATGAAAATAGCTGTTTCCGCTTTAAGTATTTTGTAAAATATATCAATTTTTGTGCTGAAATAATTTGCACTTAAATAAATATATAAGCAGCTGCGAGCGAAAGATTTGATAAGAAATTTTTTGTCCGCCTGCTTTCTTTCGTGGCTCTTTGGACTTACGAGCAAATAATACCTGTAAGAATTTCTTTAAGAAGATTTGAAAAGAAGGATTTTTAGAGTTTTCCCTCCTTATATTTTTTTCTCATCTCAATTTTTTGAAGCTGTCTTTCAATTATTAGTCCGGCAATTGTTTCCGGCAAACCTTTTTTATTTTTATCAATGAAGGCAAGCTGCAGTTTATCTTCACTAACATCAATTCTATACAAGGTATTAATTAATTTCTCAAAATTATTTTCCATCAATTCGGAAATTTTTTGAGTCAAATATTTTTTAAGCTGTTCAAGCGTTTCTAAATCATCCGATGATATAACTGCATTAATCCCTGAAATGCTGAATTCGTTTGAAATTATTTTTGTGATACCGTTAATTTCTTCTTTATTAATTGCGTTCATTATAAATCCTAAATATTATTTAATGCTTAAAGATTATAAAAAATATTTACCAATTATTCTATTATGCTTAATAAATTCATGAAATTTATTAGACGATTTAGCAAAACAATAGACAGAAGGAATTAAAAATAAAAACCCGGGAATAATCGGAAGCAGTAATCCTATTAAGCCTAAAATTAAAAAAATAATTCCAAATGAAAACCAAATTATTTTTGCAATATAATTTTTTGATGTTTGCATAAGTTGGCTGTTAAGAAGCCCAATTTCTCAAAGAGATTGGGTTTGTCTAAGTCATTTATTAACTAAGAAACTAAAAATCTTCTTCTCAATCCAAAAACAATTTTATAAACCCCATAAGCAAAAAATGGAGCTGCTATAACATCAACTGTATAATGAGTATGCTGAACTAATACAGATAAGCCGACAACAATAGTACAAATTAAAAATATTCTTTTTAGAATTTTATTTTCACTAATTAAAGAAAGTAAAAATAATGTCGCAGTATGGCCTGAAAAAAATAAATCTTTATTTAATTGGATTCCCGTACCTAAATATTTCACAAATGGGTCAATCAATGGAATAGTCTCATGCGGCGGATTAAGAGGAATAGAATACATTGCGATTGTTCTAACTGCAACAAGAAGTATGTAAGACTGAAAGGCAAACATTAATCTTTCCGGTGTTTTTAGGAAAGAAATAATAGCTATGAAGATTGAACTATAAATTAAAACAAACGTTAACCAGTTTGTATTAATGGGGTTGAATAAAGCAAGAAAAGGATCATCCAATGTGACCCCTGTCCTTCCCTCATTGAATGTTAAATACCGGGTGAAAAGAAATAAAGTTATCAGTAAAAAAATTACGGTTAGAATAAATTCTATTTTAAAATTTTTTTCTTTTAATTTTTGATTCCAATTATCAAACAAAGTTTTTATCATTATTATCCCCTAACAAAAAATTTAATTTACTGATTTAGGAGAGATCTGTTCCAAAGCTTCAAGCAGAGTTGATTTATTGAAAGGCTTGACTAAAAATTTATTCGCCCCAGCATTGTAAAATTCATTAATTCTATCTTCAGAGAATACACTTGAAATAACAATCAACGGGCGATTTAGCTTGTCGTTCTTTTTAATATCCTGAACAATTAGAATTCCTTGCTCCCAATGATTTTGATTTACATCAAAAATAATATATTCAAAATTTTCATCGGCAAGATCATCAAGTTTAAATTCTCTGAAGTTCTTAGATCTAATCTTATATTTACTTTTTAAAAATGCATTTAATAATTCCAAAGATTCATTGGCATCATCCAGCATAAATATTTTTTTCAAATCTTCATCAGAGTTTTCTTCAGTTGTTTTTTCAGGTTTGTTTAGATTTTCAGATAACGGCAAAGTAAAGGAAAAAGTCGATCCAACACCTTTAATGCTGTCAACTAAAAGTGAGCCTCCAAGTTTTTCAATATATCTTTTCGCCAAAGCTAAGCCCAAACCGTTGCCTTCAAAAAATCTTCCTATGTTCAAATCTTCCTGGCTGAAAGGACGGAATAAGTGATCGAGATATTCAGTTGAAATCCCTACGCCCGAATCTTTAATTCGGCAAATTGCTAGTTCCCTGTCCTCAAAAGTATCAACTTCAATTTCAATGAAACCTTGCCTAGTAAATTTAACTGCATTGTTTAAGAGATTATTAAGAGCATTTTCAACACATTGAACATCAGCATCTACAAAAATAGTTTTCTTCTTAAATTGAGTTTTTAAATCAAGTCTTTTCTCTTCTGCACTTCTCTTAATGCCTTCCAGAGAGTTATAAATTAAGGTTGTTAATTCAATCGGTTCTATATTAACTTTATAATTACCTGCTTCCAATTGTGCAAATTCAAGCATTTGAGAAATGCTTTTAAATAATCGCTCGCTGCCGCTGTAAAGATTGTCAAGATATACTTTATCTTCAGCAGTAATTTTATCCTTCATACTTTCTTTAATAATAGATGTATAGCCCAAAACTATATTCAACGGAGTACGAAGTTCATGTGAAAGAACATTTAAAAATGTATTCTTTAATCTCTCTGCTTCCTTATATCCATCCCTTGCTTTTTTAACTTCTTCTTCCGTTAAAATTATTTCTGTCTGGTCTTCATGAAAAAGCACCACATAATTCTGCTTTGTTATCTGCAATGTGAAATATTTTTGTTCTAAATAAAGGAATGGTTATTTCTTTATTCTTTAAAAGTGAGTCAGCAAAATTCTCTGTAAAAACAAAATTTTTATTTTCAAAGACACTATTAATTTGATTTAGTACGCCGCTATTTTTTATTTCAGTATCATTAAAAATAGAATACTCTTTCAATTCATTAACATTGTAACCCCACTGAAAAATGAAAGCTTGATTAACATAAACAATCTTTCCTTCTTCATTTATTACCTCAATTGGGAAATGAATTGAATCAAAAAGCAAAGCAAAATATTTTATTATAAGATCATTCATTCTTTATTTTACCGGCAGCCAAAATTGTATTTTAGTTCCGTAATCACTTTCCAGTATATTAATTTCTCCACTGTGTCTTTCAACTATACTTTTACATAAAAACAGCCCATACCCGCTTTTTGAAGATGTTGGTAATTCAAAATAAGATTCAAAATTATTTGAAGGCAAACCCGGACCGTCATCATGTACTTCAATAAATATTTTATCTTTCCTTTCCTTAGTTTTAATAATAATTGTAGCATCTTTTTTTGCTTCAGCACTATTAGTAAAAAGATTTACAAGTAAATGCTGTATTTGTTCGGAATCATAACTGCATAAAGGTATATTATTGAACTCAGTTTTAAAAACAATTCCCGCAAATTTTTTCATGGGGGAAATATATTTTATAACCGACTGAATTGTTTTATTTAAATCCCCGCTGTCTATATTTAAATTCATTACCGAAGTTTCTAATAGTACCTGGGCATATTTTTGAATATTTCGAATACTATCTGTTGCAACACGGGATTTTAATATAAGCCTATCAAAAAATATTGAATCAGTTTGTTCGATTTTATTATTGTAATCCTTTTGTGCCTTGTCAACTATTCGCATAAGACTTTCATTTTCAAGCAGTGCCAAGTGAACTAAACCTTGTAACGATTGCCCAATCTCTGCATCTATACTAGATTTCAAAGCTTTCCTTTCAGCTTGAATTAATTGCACATTAGCTTCATTTAAAGCATTATAGGCGCTTACTTGTCCTTTATACAATTGAGCATTTCTAATTGCAATAGCTGCTTGTCCGGCTAAAATTTCAAAAGTGCTGGTTATCTCGGATACTTTAATTTTATGAAGTCGTTTACTATCAACATAAATAACTCCGATTTTTTTATCCTCTGTAATTAATGGTGAACAAAGTATAGTCTGAAGCTCGAGCTTTAGAATACTCTTGGTCGGGTCATAGTTAGTATCGCTTTGTGCACCTTCAATAAAGCGGGAACGGCCGGTAATAAAAACATCATTAACAACGGTATTGCTAACCTGGAAAGATTCTTCGGAAAGTTTTTCACCATCGGAATTAATTCCTAAGCTGTATTCAAGATGACCGGAAGAGTTTTTAAGTACTATAAAACCTCTTTCCGAACCGGTAATTTCAATTGCATTTTTTAAAACAAGTTCTAATACATCTTCAAGAATTAAGGTTTGATTTATGAGCTTTACAATATCTAGAATTACTTCAAGAGTTTTGGCACGTTCACTTGTACCGCTTTCATTTGCGGCAGCAAGTTCATCATCTATTTTTTTCTTAAACTCTGAAAATTTCATTGAAAAACTTATTTCATACCTAATTTAAATTGGTCATTGTCGAAAATATAAGGCTTTAATGATAAATACAAAATATTTTCTATCAAATTGTTTATGAACGTTTTCCTCAAAAACTTTCGACAATAGGAGAATAAAATTAGAACTAATTTCTTAGCAGCTTGTAAGATAGAAACCACTTCCATGATTTCTTATCTCCATACCAGGCATTTGCTATACCGGCAGAGAAAGTAGATTCTAGATTAAACCAATGTTTAAATACAATATTTATCTGGCCCCCTAAATTTAAATATGTATCATATTTTTTGTTATCTATTGAATTTACTACCAAAGCCTGTCCATAAATTGACTCATCAATATGATTTAATATTTGCGAACCAATATGAAGATTACCAAAACGAATCGGCGGAAAATTGTTTTCAATCATAAGTTTCCCAAATTCATCAGCTTCTACACTGTATATAGGAACTCCGGGGAAACGAAAGACTTTTCGATATTGTTTTACATCTACATTTTCAATTTCTCTATTTCCAAATCCACCAAAGAAAAATTTTGATTGAATCAAAAATCTATTTTTTATATGATATCCTCCAGGCAGTTTTAAAGTGAAGTACATTGTGTTTCCCAAGCCAGGTAGAATAATTATCCCACTCGGCATAAAATTGTGCAGAAGTTTGGGGGTCTGCTGGATTTGCAGAGAAAGTCATCACAGTAACATTAAACTCATTTCCTTTTTCAAAATCTGAACTGCCAATACTTTTTCTTAAATCTCTTGAATTAAAGACTGTTTGCGCAACAAGAAAGTCAGGTTCAATAATTTCCAGCAAGTTATCATTATAGAATTTGTTATTTGTATAAAGAGCAACTTCTGTTTGCTGCTTCATCTTCAATGGATTATCATAAATCCAATAATTTGAATATCCAATACTGTATTTGCTTCCTATTGTACCATGTTTTCTCGTATTAAATAAATCATAAAAATCAGGAGCATTATAATCAATTCCCAACGTCAATTGCTTTTTATATTCATATTTAAATTTAACATGATACCTTGGAAGCTTTGCAAATTCATTGAAAGGAGCGTAACCTGCTTCCAGAGTAATATCATTATATAGCAACGGATCAGAAATATGAGTAAATATTCCTAATACTTTTTGTTTTTGAAATCCAGTGATTACTGGGATAAAAGTTAAAATCTGCAAATTTGATAAGCTACTGTAAGGCTTACCAGCTTTTATTGGCACACTGTATTTTCCAACTTTTTCAGCAGAGATATTCCAGTTTTTTACTTCGGGACTTTTTTCAACTATCTTTTCTCCTAAATATTGAATTGCAGAAAGGTGCTCAACAGATTTATTTGGAATGATAACCGGCATAAACCCATCGGAAGTAAATTCAAAGGCAAATAAAGAATCCTTAGATAGATAAACAGGCTTGAATAATCCAACGATAGTATTACTCAATGGAATTGGATTTAAAGATTCGGAATTGGTTTTATAAATGTTAGAAACACCATTAACATAAGCACTCCAGTAAATCTCTTTCCCATCAGAGCTCCAAGATGGATTTTCAGGCGAACCTTTACTTGATATTGTTAGATATTTAAAACTTTCACCTGCTTTTAAATTTTCCAAATTAATTAATACCAAACTCTGTCCACCATTAGTTTTGTGTATTACTGCAGCTAAAAAATTTCCATCGGGACTAACGGCTAAGTTTTGAACATTATCCCCCACGTTAAACGATACAACATCCTGTAAGTATTTATACGGGTATTTAGAATATACTAAAGTTCCATGACCGCTTGAATGCTGAATTCCCCATAACTCATGAGATTGAGGAGAAACTGTTAAATCACCAACCCTGCAATTTTCAAAAAGCATTTCTTCATCACCGGTTTTAGGATCCAGTTTCCATATATCCCTAAACAATTGATTATTATTTGTAGTATAAAAAAAGATATCTTTATTACTGTCGTATGCTGTTGAGGCCACCTGGTATATGCTTGGCGTATTCATGTCCCCAATTTTTTTACTTTTTAAAGTCGTTAAATTTAGTTCTTGAATACCTGCCAAATTATGCGGCTTATGATAGGCGAACAAAATTGAATTTCTTTTGGAATTGAAATACGGCTGAGCAATCCACCCGGTTGGTTCTTTTAATAATTGATGAAACTTTGTTACTCGATAAGTTTTTAATCTATCAATATTTTTAAGTTGGAACTCTTTTTCATTCTTTAAGAATGCTTCCCAGGCGTCTGCCATATCAATCCCGAATACATCTTCGAATTTTCCTGTATAGCTTTCGTAAAATTCACCAGGTTTTGATTTGTACCATTCAATTACCTTTTTCTCTCCATAATTGGCAGCTAAGATAAGTAACGAATCTTGTTCCGTATAAATAGAATATATTATCAAGAAGAAAAGAGTTATGGCTAAAAATTGTTTCAAGCTCAATGTCAGTTGGAAATTCTTTTCCTTCATTAACCATTGCTCTAAAATACATTTCATCAAAATTACCAAGTGATCTTCCATAACCACCGCTTAGCCAGGTTTCTATAAAAACAGCAATTGCCTCCTGATGCCATCTTGGCGTGTATCTATCATAATTTGTTAGAAGACTGAAGAATACTGTTAAAGGCTGCATTTGTTCCGGAGAAACTTTACCGAAAATTGAACGAAAAATCTTTTCTACTTTGGAAGGATTATCATTTACAACTATATGCACAAGCTCATGATTTAAAAGCCATTGAAATCTTTCATTAAATAGAATTGCTTCATACCCCGGTTCCAGCGGTTCAATTTCAAGTCTTATAAAATTTATTGGGGCAGCAGCAGCAGCAGCGAAACCATAATCATACACATCATAAGTATTAATAATTATTTTCTCACTAGGTTTATAATCAAAAATCTCCATCAACTTTTTAATAGAATTTTCTGCTGAATTTAGAATATGCGAAACCAGATAAGAATGAGATGTTCTATAAATAATCTTAAAATGCTGACTTTCTGCTTCGCGCCATTCTGATAAATTAACCAATGGATAATAATCTTGAGTATAACTTTTTAAAATGGGAAATAAAGAAAGTAAAAAAAAGAATAGAATAAATTTTGATTGTAAAATATTCTTTAACAATGACAACAAACATCATGTAATAAAAAAGTAAAGCCTCTAATTATTATAATTAGAGGCTTAAATTTACAAATTTCTTTGCAAATTACTAAACAAATCTATCTGCCCCATTGAGTACCTTGAACCTAATTCTTCCAATTGAGCATTTGATCTACCCCATTGGTATCTTGAACCTAATTCTTCCAATTGAGCATTTGATCTACCACTGGTATCTTGAACCTAATTCTTCCAATTGAGAATTAGATTTTGACCACTGGTATCTTGAACCTAATTCTTCCAATTGAGCATTTGATTTTACCCCATTGGTATCTTGAACCTAATTCTTCCAATTGAGCATTTGATTTTACCCCATGGTATCTTGAACCTAATTCTTCCAATTGAGCATTTGATCTTACCCCTGGTATCTTGAACCTAATTCTTCCAATTGAGCATTAGATCTTACCACATGGTATCTTGAACCTAACTCTTCCAATTGAGAATTTGATTTTGACCACATGGTATCTTGAACCTAATTCTTCCAATTGAGCATTTGATTTACCCCATTGGTATCTTGAACCTAATTCTTCCAATTGAGCATTAGATCTACCCCATTGGTATCTTGAACCTAATTCTTCCAATTGAGCATTTGATTTGTTTTGAAGTAAATTACCATTTACTTCACTAATTGAAGTTACTGAGGAAATATTGTTTGTTTCAATAGATACAACAGCTTGGTTTCCTCTGAACCTTGATGCTTCTTCAACTTTCGATGAAGATTGAGCAAACATATTTCCGAGAAGTAAAATGGTTAAAAAAGCGGCTAAAGAAAGCTTATGCATACGCCACCCTTCCCTTGAAATAGTAAATAAGACACACATTTTAACTGTCAGGTGTTTCCAATAGCATAAAAACACCGTTCCTTGCAATAGCGGTAAGCAATATGCAACAATTTATGCTTTATGTCAAGGTTTATTTTAAAAATTTACATTATAATCACAATCAATATCTTTGATTTTCTAATGCAAAAGACCTTTTTCAATAGAATTAAATACTTTTAGAGCTTTGTTTCTCTCTGGATGATTAAGATAGATATATTTTAATTTTTCATTTTTAATTTTATTAGCAATGAATTTAATCAATTCAATACCATATAATGCAAAATATTTTGCTTTCTTTATATCACCTCTTTTTAAATAACCTTCAGTATATTTTAATAGTATTTTCCATGTCAATTCTGTTATTGTTTTATCTTTAATTAGTTCAAATGAATTTTCAAAATATACAGAAGGATGTTTTAGTTTAAAGATATTGCTAGTTTCTGCGAAAAGACCAATTGTATAATAATATTCTGATTCAAAAAGATAATTATCAGCACAAATATTTTTAAAATTTTTTTCATTCAGTATTTCAAAAGCTCTATTATAATTTTTGTTAATAATTAAACTGTTGATTAAAAATAGAGTAGATCTAAAGTAATGATACGGATCTTCCAAATTTAAAAACTCATGTCTCAGTTCATTTAGTAAATTTATTGCTTTTTCATATTTGTTATCTATTATGCTTTTCAATGAAAATAAATATTTTTTATAAATCTCATGTTTTCCGTTCATACTATTGTTTTTTAATTTTTTACTAAACTTTTCTAAATACAATTGAAAATCATCATAACTACCTAATAAATAATAAGATTCAGAAAGTAAAAAAATTGATTCCACTTCCTCAACATTATTCTTTATTTCACTAAAAATTGATTGCGCTTCTACTAAAGAATTAATAGCAGTAGTATATTCACATATGACCATATTCACTTCAAATAAATTAACCAATACAATGGCTTTTCTCAAATTGTTCCCTAAAGCTAAAAAAATATTTAAAGCTTGTTTGTAATCTTCAATTGATTTTTCAAAAATCAATTTTCTAAAATTGTAAATGCCCAAATTCGATCGAATTTGAGCTTCATGCTCCAAATTCCCAACAGAATAATTTGTCTGCAAAGATTTATTCCAGTATTCTTCAGCTAAGTCATATTCATTTTTCATATTATGAATGTTGCCAATATTCATCTGCATTACCGCAACATCAAATTTTGAATTGGCATCCTTAAAATGCTTTTCGGCATCAGAAAAATAATTTAAAGCATTAACCAGATTATTTTCTCTAAAAATTTCTACCAATCCCAAAATATTAAAACTTTTTCCTCTATCAATTGGTTCTGAAATCTTATTTTCATTTATCTGTTTACATATATCTACAACTTTTGTAAACTCAGATAAATCAAGATATCCCTTAATTAAAATGGATAACAGATTTATTTTTTCTTTTTCGTTAGAAGTTTTTTTAATTAATTCATTTAAAATATTTAACCCTTTTTCTGTTTCTCTGATTTCTATTAAAGAATCTCCTAAAATTTTAATCAAATTGTTTTTTTGATTTTCACTCAATTTTAGCTTCAAGCAATTCATCAATTAATTTTATAGAATTATTATATTCTCCGAGTGAATATAAAACTTTACTTAAGTCTATATTTAATTCAAGTTTTATTGAAGAGTCTAAAGGGAAACTTAACAAACGTTCCAATAGTTTTCTCTTGTAACTGAATGCAGATAGTTTTTCCGCTTCTTTAATTTCCAATAGTAAAATTTTATAGCAGGTAAAAAATTCTTTGGCTAATTCAAAATGACGTGCAATTTCATTTTTATTTGTTAATGGAAATTTTTGTCGGAGAACTTTTCCTATTTCCAGATGCAGATGTTCTTTATCTACTATAGTGGAGTATATAAATTTTTTAAATCCATCCGATTGGAAATATGGCAGGGCAGAATCATTTGGAGCATAAATTATATTTTTTTTATTAAGCTGATTAATTAATAAAGTAATGTCCTCTTTGTGATGATCAAAAATTTCTGAGAGCACCTCTTTGTCAACTGTAATATCGAACGCCGCTATTATTTGAGCGAGTTCTTTTTCTTCATCAGTTAATGTTTGAAACCGTGCATCATATATAACTTCATGAGAACTCTTTAATAAATTAATTGCTTTATCATCAAGCTGAATTACAATTTCATTATACTTGTAAACTAACAGATTAAAAAACAAACAATCTCTTATAAAGTTTACTACACTTCCAGGTAGAAAATCAGCATAAAGTGCAACATTTTTTCTTAACTCTTCTCTTGGGGAAAAAGTTTGCATAGCTGCTTTCAAAATATTCTTTTAGCTGAACATCAGTAAAAGGCATCAAATCGATTTCCCTAAGGTTGTTAATGAACCCGGAAAGATATGGCTGTTCTGAACCTTCTGCGATAATTACTTTTATTCTATTAACCTGAAGTACCGGAATTATTTCATGAAGTATTTCAATAGTGAAAGAATCGTACTTATTAAAATCATCCAGAAGTAAGATAAATTTATTTACGGATGAAAGCTGGGAGAAAGCTATTCGTATTTCATTTAAGTATATTATCTTTGTTTGATGAAAGAATATTTTGTATATCATCTTTTAACTCTGGGGAAAGATTTGAATAAATAAAATCATTAAAAAATATTCTCTTCAATAAAATTTTTAAGAAATTCAATTCCTGATTTAGCATAATTGCCTCTAAGGAAAATTACATTTTCAAACTCATAATAAATTTTAAATAGCAATGATGTCTTACCCGCATCTTCCAATCCTTTTACACGTAAACACTTCCCCGCTTTGCTCATCACTAATATATTTTTTTAGAATATTAAATGAATCTTTTCTATCGGCCACAACTCTTGCCGGCATAAAATCATTTTTAATTTTTTCACCTGCTTGTCCGGATAGGCAGGTTTACATCGATACCTAAATCAAAAAGCACTTGCAGAGTATTAGAATATCTTTCAGTTACATCTTTAGCTAAAAGCTTTTTTATGATTTGTAAAAGCTTTTCAGAATAATGTGTAGAAGGAAATTCAAATTCTTCTTCAAGGTGGGCTTTATAAATGCTCAACTCTGTATCAGTTTCAAACGGAAATTTGCCATACACAATTTTATAAAGCAGAATTCCAAATGCGTATAAATCTACTCTATGGTCATGGTCTTCTTTCTTTAAAATTTCTGGAGCTATATACTCTGCAGTTCCTCTAATTTCATATTCTTCATTTTCAAAAATATTTATAGCAAAACCAAAATCTATCATTTTTACAATGTGGCTTACCTTCAACGACTTTTATTAAAATATTTTCTGCTTTAAAATCATAGTAAATATAATTTGACTGATGGAGATAAAATAATGCAGAACATAACTGCTTAATAACTTCAACTAAGTATTCTTCATTTGACAAATTCTCATCTTTTAGAAGTCCAATACCATCGTAATATTCTTGAGTAAAAAATTTGCTGCCGAGCTCAATACCATGTTTATTGTCTTTTGTGGTAACCACCGTCCCATATTCTAATGAGCGAATAATATTTGGATGATGGAGTCTGCCTAAAATAAAATACTCATCAAGAAAGGTTTTTGCTTCTTCTTTTGGAGAATTTGCCGGTAAGATTTTTATTGCAACATTTGTATCAGGTGTTTCTAAGTCCTCACATAAATAAACGGTGCTTCTGCCTTCACCTAATTTCTTTTTGATAATATATCTGTCATTTATCATAAATTGCTTCGCGGGATTAATGAGTTGATGAATTTCTTTACCAAATTTGTTTGCTGTGTACAAAGTTAAATACAGCACTAGGCCAGGAAACAAAATCATCCACCAGGCTTTTGACAAATAATTTTGCCCTTCATTTATCATTGCACCCCATGATGGATAAATTGAGCCGGTTCCGAGTCCTAAGATAGCTTAATGCTGCTTCCGCTAAAATAACATTGCCGTATAAGAAAACCAGGTTAACTAAAACAGGAGCAAATATAACCGGCAATATTTCTTTAAATAATAATTGAAATTTATTTAAGCCTAACAATTTCGAGCTTTGAAAATAATCTTTGTGCTTAATAGAAATTACTTCACTGCGAACAATCTTAAAAAGGCTCATCCAGCCTGAAAAACCTAATACAACAATTACAGCTATTATTGACGAACTAAAAAAAGCCAAAATAAAAATAATTAAAAATATAATCGGGAAGGCGAGAAACATATCCGTTATTCGATATATAATTGAATCAGCAGCCCCGCCGATATAGCCGGCAATAAATCCTAGTAACAATCCAATAAAAGCAGATATGAGCACTGCTCCCAAACCTATTGTCAAAGAAATTCTTGCACCATAAATTAATCTGCTGAAAACATCTCTTCCCAATTCGTCGCTGCCGAGTAAAAATATTTTTGAATCAATAATTGGCTTTTTATTTTTTACAGACCACAGTAAGTAATCAGATGATATTTCTTTTTTTTCATTCTTTTGATAATAAATTAATCCATCATTTTTTATCTGTACACTGTCAGCAAAAGCAATTGATTCATCAAATGACTGCCGTGCAACATTTTTTTTATCAAGGATAAATTTATCTTCTTTACCTAATTTTTTTTTCGATTGATATTTTAAATGTAAAACTTTTTTAAAGCTAAAAGGTGAAAGAAGTCTTGTAACTTTTAAATCTTTTTGAAAGTCAGGGTTAAAATTTGAAATAGCAGGAGCAAAAATAAAAACAAAAATTAATACGATTATAATTGAATTCGTGAAATTAATTCTCGATTGAAGATAATTTAATGAAGACTTTTTTAGCAAGACAAAAATTATAACTGCAATCAATAATATTAAAGATAAGTAAGAATCTATCAATGAAAAACTTAATTGATTTTTAGCAAAATTAAAATCTATAAAAAACAATTTTAGATGAAAGAAAAACAGAGAAATCGTATCAACAAAAAAAGAAAACTTAATTACCAGCAAACCGCCAAGTAAGAAAAGAATAAAATGCCATATTTTAATTTGAAGTTTCAAATAAATACTAATTTAAAATTTCTTTAAATACTCTCTTATCTAACTTTGCTCTTACAAGGTCAGCGGCAAGGTTGCTTATAATTATAAGAAAGCCTGCTACAAAAGTGCATCCAATAACCATGGGATAATCACGTGAAAGAATTGAATTCACAGTTAAACTTCCCATCCCGGGTAATCCAAAAATTACTTCTGTTATTAATGCCCCGCTGAATAACAATCCAAGCTCTACTCCGGCAACTGAAATAAGAGGGCCGATTGCATTAGGAATTACATGCTTCCTAATTATTTTTTTTTCACTCATTCCAAGCGAGCGAAGATTTAAAACAAGTGGCTTGTTAAAAGTTTCTTCTAAACTTTCTCTTAAATATTTGTAGAAGACAGCAACTCCGGCGAGTGAAAGTGTTATTAAGGGTAGAGTAATATGTTTTAGATAATCAAAAAATTTATTAATGAAAGAAAATGATTCATGGTCAAAAGAAGTTAAACCGGAAGAAGGAAATAAATTTAACAATTCCGAAAAAACAAAAATCAAAAATACACCCAGTACAAATGAAGGGATAGAAAAAGCGAACAGGCTTAGTTTTGAAAGCAATTTATCTGAAAATTGATTTATTCTTTTAACAGAAAATAAAGCCAACAAAAATGCAAAAGTGATTTGAATAATAAAGCTAGAAATTGCAAATACCATTGTAAAAGGAAGATATTCTTTTAAAACAGATGTAACAGGAATTCTATAAGTATATGATATTCCCAAATCACCTTGCACTAAATTTAATAGGAACGATTTGTATTGGACAAGAAGCGAGCTGTTAAGTCCGAATGACTCTCTAACTTTTAAAGCTAATTCAGGAGAAAGCTGTGGTGAAACAAATTTTAAAGATGGGTCGCCGGGTGAAATTCTTAATAGGAAAAAGATAAAAGTAAGCATCAAGAATAACACAATAAGTGAAGATAAAATTCTTTTAGCAATAAGTATTAAAGTATTTTTCTTCATTCAATAAAATTTAGCTAAGCATAAGAATATTTATTATTATTTAAGACTTCTGAAAAATTAATCATTGTCATACTGAGTTTATCGAAGTATGACAAACTTAGAAGCAATATAAACTTCGACAAGCTCAGTTTGACATTATAACTTTTTTAATAGTTAATTTTTCAGAAGCCTCTTTTAATTTACTATTGAGTTACTTTCCACTCCCAGCAATCTTGAACAGCGCCTAATGGTGAAATCGTAATATCTTTTATTCGTTTGTTATAACCGACTAAATCATCAATCCAATATAAAAAAGTAATCGGCTCATCTTCATGTATGATTTCCTGGAACTTTTTATAAAGAATATTTTTTTCATCTTCTGAAATTTTAGTATCAAGCTTTTCTAAAATTGCATCAACATTTTTATTTTGATAAGAATATAGATTAATCGGCGCAGCATCAAAATTCGAATACCATGAAGGCTTTAAATCAAGAGGCACAGCTATTTCCCAGCCTGCCATCCAGGCGTCATATTTTCTTTCAAACATATTTTGAAAAAACACACCCGATTCAATTGCAGTGGTTGTAACATCAATACCAACGGCTTTTAAATTATTTTTAATTATGGGTGCAGCAAAATCCCTTAAAGGGTTTCCAGCAGGATAATATAACGCGAATGAAAAATTCTTCCCGTCTTTTTCCAAAATTCCATCTTTATTTTTGTCTTCCCAACCTGCTTGCTTTAATAAAGATTTAGCCTTTTCAGGATTATAATCATAAGTGTGCAGATTATTATTGAAAGCATTTTTAAATATATCCGGTATTGGAGTAGTTGCCACACTTCCTTTATTATTTAAAAACTCTGAGACAATTTCACTTCTGTTAATTGCATAGGTTAAAGCTTTACGAACTTCCGGCGAACCAAATAAAAAATTAGGCTTTATAATTTTTTTCTTACTGTAAGCTTCTCCATCAATATTATTCCAGGCGATATAATCATAGCTTCTTCCTTTGACAGATGAAATATTTATCTTGCCTGATGATTCAAGTTCGGCGGCATCGTCCGGCTTTAAATTTTCCATCAAATCAATTTCGCCTTTTTCAAGCTGAGTTAACCTTGAATTATAGTCCGTAACAATCTTAAAAATTATTTCTGAAACATTGTCTGGGTTATAGAGAAAAGATTTCGGATTTGCCTTTAAAAATATTGCTTGATTCTTATCCCATCTTTCCAGATAAAAAGGGCCGGATGTTACTGAGTCCAATCCTTTTTCAAGAGTTACTAAATTTTTTCTATCGAATTTTTCAAAAACATGTTTGGGAATAATTGGAACATCAACATCAAACAAAGACGGAGCTGAACCTTTTATAAAATTAATTTTAATTGTTTTTGAATCTATAATATCAAAAGTCTTTTTAAGGTCTATCAGCGAATCTTTTGTCATTGCAAATTTTTCAAAATATCCCAAAAGCCTGCTCTGAACTTTCGGGTCTGCATATAAATCAAAAGAGAAAACTATATCTTCAGGAGTGATAGGTTTATCATCACGCCACTTTATTCCATCTCTTAATTTAAAAGTAACCGAAAGAGAATCATCACTCCATTTCCATTCTTTAGCAAGCATTGGAGAAGGCTTTAAATCTCCAGTAGAGTCATCCCAATCAAATTTAACTAAACCGGCATACAATAATTCAGTGATCTGTCCTTCGTTCAAAGTAAAAGCGAAGAGTGGATTCATTGATTCGATATCGGAATTAATTCCGATAACAACTCTATTTGAATTTACCGGTGATTCATTTTTACATGAAGAAAATACCAGCAGTGAAATTAGAAGTAGAGATAATAATAGAGCGTTGAAGTGTCCCCCAAAATTTTTCGTAAATTTAATAGTCATAAATTTAACTTTATTTATTATTTTGATATTCAAATATAAAATAACAAACTTCGTAAATAAATGGTTGAAGTTGATATAAAAGAAATAAAATTAATCGGCGAAAGAAACAGCCGGACTTTGCTGCATGACATAGAATTCGAGATTCAACCAAATACCATCAACACAATACTGGGAATTAACGGCAGCGGCAAATCAACTCTCATAAAATCATTAACAAAATTATTAGATGAAAAATTTTATTCTATTGATGGTAAAATAATTATTGATGAAAAAGATATCTTTGAATTAAATGAAAATGAATTGAGAAATTTAAGAAGAGAAAAAGTAAAATATGTTTTCCAGGATGCGATGAACGGATTTGACCATTTAAAAAAGTTGGGATATTATTTTAAAGAGTTTGCAACTGATAACATAAATATTGATGAGCTGCTTGAATATTTTCTTCTTCCAAAGTCAAAACAATTATTTAATATGCATGCTTACGAACTCAGCGGTGGGATGGCTCAGCGCGTTAGTCTCGTTTTAGCTTTATCAACTAATCCGCAGCTTTTAATTTTGGATGAACCAACTTCAGGGATCGATACGGCAATTTCTAATTTATATTTACATAAATTGAAAGAATTTGCATCGCAAAAAAATAATTCTGTTTTACTTGTTTCGCAGGATTTAACTTTTTCAAAAATTGTTAGCGATAAAATAGCTTATTTAAATAACGGAACCCTTTCTGATTTTTATGATACAGAAGATTTCTTCAATCAAAAAATCAGTTCTTCATTTGAATCTTTTATTTCTTCATATCAAAGTCTTTCAAGCTGATGCCGCAATTAATTTTAAATAATATTTCCTATTCAGTTCATGCAGAGAATAATTCCCAAAAACATTCTGAAAAAATAATTTTAAAAGATATTTCATTTGAAATTGATCATGGAAAAATTCTCGGTATCGCCGGCGAATCGGGAAGCGGGAAAACAACTCTTGTCAAAATAATTGCAGGAATAAATAGCCCAACCAAAGGCTCAATGATTTTTCATAAATCAAAAAACTGGGGAGATATTAAAACCAGCCCGATACAAATTTTATTTCAGAACAATGGCGAGATATTAAATCCATATAGAGAAATTTATAAAATTGTTGAAGAAGCATATTCAATAAGATTCGGTAAAACACAAAGTTCATCGCAAGGAACGGACTACAAATCAGTGAGTGTTGCTGAGGACTTATCTCGTCAGTCTGAGCCTGTCGAAGACTATATTTCTAAAGACAAATCACATTTCGACAAACTCAATGTGACAGAAAAATTAGTTCAGCAACACTCCCGGCAAGGTAGTGTAGTACAAATTTTTAATCTTTTAAATTTTTCAGAATCGCTCTGGCATAGAAAAGGTTATGAATTAAGCGGCGGTGAACAGCAGCGAGCAGCTTTAGCGAGAATATTAATAACTCAGCCTGAACTTTTAATCTTGGATGAACCTTTTTCTGCACAAGACCCTGAATCACAATTGAATCTTTTAAACTTATTCAAAAAAATAAATGAACAATTTAACCTGACAATGATTTGCATTGCTCATAATTTAAAAATCCTGCAAAAGCTTGCTGATGAAATTATTATCATGTACAAAGGTGAAATTGTTGAGAGAGGCGAAACAAAAAATATTTTTCAGAATCCCCAGCATCCTTATACAAAATTACTATTAAAAGCTGAGGAATATAATCTTACTTTAAATGAATTAAGAAACTTTTCATTTTAAATAAATCATTTTTCTTGTTATGCTTCCTCCACCGGTTGTTAATTGATAAAAATAAACACCGCTCGTCAAATTGTTAGCATTAAAACTAATTCTATAATTTCCAATTGTTTGATATTTATTTACTAAAGTTTTTACCTCCTTTCCTAATGCGTTATAGATTTTTAATGTAACATAACAACTTTTTGTTAAAGCATATTCCATATAAGTTAAAGGATTAAACGGATTAGGGTAATTCTGGAATAGATAAAATTCCTTTGTTTGGGAAATATTGTCTTTAACTGAGGTGATAGTATCTTGATTGAAAGTAATGTACAAAGAGCTTCCGCAATGCACTAAATCCAGATCATCGTCACCATCAAGATCTGCGAGTGTTGATGAAAAAATATCTGAATTAGGTAATGTATCAGTAAAATAATTATAAAAACCTTGACTATCTGAGAAATTACTTTCATAATTTATTAAAACCGTATATCCTCTTGGGAAGGTTTCAAAAGGAAGAAATTGATGCCCACTGACTGCAATATCAATCCAACCGTCCCCATTTACATCTCCGGCAGTAAGACTACCACCTATTTCAGGTCCCCAAAAGGAGTGAATATACAAAGTATCAAAGCATTCACCATAAATACCATCCCCTTTATTTATTATAATTGCTCCATGATAACCCAAAACTGCTATATCTAAAAGGTTATCATTATTAAAATCCGATGAATATAAATCGTAAGGATCTCCGGGAAAATCATTGCAAGCAGGATATAATTGATATTCGTTAAAAATTCCTTTGCCATTATTTCTGGATACAATCAAACCTTCCAAACCATAAGTCGTCAAATTTGGTCCGCAACAATATGGAATAGAGCCAATGATTATATCAACATCTCCGTCATTATCAATATCGGCAGGCGAAATACAATTACCAACACCACCACCTGCAACTTTAATTGAAGCAGTATCCTTATAATTTCCTTTCCCATCGTTAAATGCTATTCCCCAATCTGTAACTGGATTATTTGGGTCCCCAGGAGTAGAATTTATGCCGGCTATATCCGGGTATCCATCTCCATTAAAATCAGCCACAGTAAAATAATACCAATACCAGTTTAAGCTGCTTTCTTCAAAATTTCCTTTTCCATCGCCTAAACCTATTGTAAGTCCATTTGCTCCATAATAAAATAAATCTATAATTCCATCCCTATTAAAATCACTTGCACATATCGGGAAAGAATAATCTAGCCCATTTATTGTCCAGTGAGTTGGGAAATTTCCTTGCCCGTCATTTATTAAATATTATTCCGCTGCTCGTTACTATATCCGGGCTGCCGTCATTATTCATGTCTACACATTGCAAACCCCATCCGCCAGCATTATATTCTTTTGCTTCGCTAAAATTAACCCCCACCCGTTTGGAAGGAATTCTAAACGTCCAGATAAAACCTTGTAAGGAATCCCCTTGAGAAGATTTTATTTTATTGGACAAAGTAACGGTTATTCTTTCACCGGCACTGAATTTATTGGTAGAATTAAATGTTACTGTTTTATTTGCTTCATTATAGATTATTTCCCCGGTATGATCAGCACTCCTTTCACCCATCACAGCAAATGATAAGTTGTCAAATGACGATGAATCCATTGATACATTAAATGTGGCAGAGATTTCTGGAGTAGTAGTGTTTGCTATTTGGTTAAAGGTTGGTGAAATAGATAAAACTGTTGGTGCTTGTGCTTTTATCTCTGGAATTAGTTGAACAACTAAGGTTAAAAAGAAAACTATTTTAGAAAAGTATCTCCTCATTAAGAACTCCCCGAAAGTTTATACATAACGTAGGATTAATTTTTATAAGCTTCAAATTAATTTTTTGCTTACTATTGTAAAAATTAAATTAGAAATTATTAATAAATTGTATCTTTTGGTATGTTTAAATATTAATCTTCCATGTCCAAAACCAACGCAATTAGAATTTTAGAAGCAAGCAACATTCCTCATTCATTACACACTTATGAAATTGATGAAAGTGATTTATCCGGGATAACAGTTGCAAATAAAATTAGTGCCGAGCCCGATTCTGTTTTCAAGACCTTAGTAACCGAAGGAGACAAAAACGGTATAAATGTTTTCTGTATTCCCGTTACTGCCGAATTAATAAAATTTTTAACTTCCCAGTTTTTATATTGGCTTAGATTTTTTAAGGTAATTTCAAACCCAGACATAGTGCTATAGTATCTATTTACTATCATAAAATACTTTTGACTTAAATCCGAAGGATTTGAAAAATATCCATAATCAACATAGCATTTGTCTGCTAATAATTGATTCAAAGAAGTAGTTACACGAATTTTTTTTACCCAGTAAGAATCATTAATTGTAGTAGCCGAAACAGCATCGTAATTATTCCCCTGTATTTGCTGATTTAGTGTTTTAATTGTTTGCCCGAAAGTATCGCTCAATACCGGGGCTATTTCATTCTTTATTGTTGACCAAAGGGGCGTATAAGTATAATCATAACCATTTCCATTATAATGAAATGAAACCAGGAAGTATGATGTATCCGATCTTTCACTCTTGAAAAAGTAATTATTAATTCCAATACCCTTTGCACCATAAAGAAGGCCTAAAAATACTGTATTTTTTAGCTGCTCTGGAGTTGGTATTTTATCTTCATAATTCCATTTACCGACTTGAACATTCAATACAAAGGGTAGATTAAAATTATTTAACCTATCAAGATGATTTAATACCATATTTTGTATATTTAAATTTTGATAATCAGAAACGTTTTCATTGTAAGGATAATTAAAAATGTAATTATCCATTATAACTTCTTCAAGATTTGTTCTTCTTATTAATTCATCAACTCTGTAAACACTGCTTCCTTCATAAACTCTACCATTCCAGTTGCCGGCAATCGAAGCAACAAGCTTTTTGCCGTTTGTATTATTTTTAATTAACTCTGCTATTTTCTTTACACATGCCCATTGGTCTATAAATGAAGCTTCATCTGCTGGATACCAGCCTACCACCGTATTATCAAAATCACTTTGGCTTGTTGTTATGTTATTTACATTATTTGTGTTGTTCGCTTGTTTTATAATATTTTGCTGTATTGCTTGAGATGTAAATAGTGGGTTTCCTCGTGCATTATCGTAAACTAAAATATTGTCAACATATAAATTTAAATAATAATTTGCTGTGCCATAGTAATATATTTTAAACTCTACATTTGAAAATATTTCAATATCAGTATTTTGCGTGCCATTAAGTAAATAACTTGTCTTCAGAGGTTGATTTGTTTTCATCGAAGCATTATTATTTTGAGAGTATGTTAGCTCAAAATCTTTCCAAACTTCGTAATTTACAAACTGATTTGCTTGAATAATGCTTGAAGCTAATGGAATTCCACCGCTCGTTACTTCTATCCGGCAGATATTATCAACATTATTCGTTAATGGAACAACAGGGTTTACATTTGGTTCTACTTTTAATTTGAAATTGACGTAATAAGTTATTAAGCCGGGTCCAACTGTATCTATTGAGTATTTAATAGGTTGTATATAATTGGGACCTGTTATTATATACCCTGGATTATTATTCTTTGTTTTCACACCCACCCCAGGAATTTCATCTACTTTTGTTAAGTCCCTTGTCAACTGAATTTCCCCTTGTGAAATGGGAACACTTTCTGTTTCCCAAACACTGTATATTGCATCGGTATATTTTGCAATAAGATTTGTCCTGGTAAATGTTGTATCAGTTTGATATGGTATTAACTTTAAATTAGCAAGCCGGAAAATATCAAATTTTGTATAAAGTAAATCTGGTGCAACCAAAACATCTGTTCCCATTTCTTTTATTTTATTATAATCGTAATCATGAAGCCAATCATCATTGGTTGTCCAGCCGAATGTTATAATTGGTATGCCTGTAAAGTTGTCTAAATAGCTTTGAGCTAAGCTGCCATTTGCAATTAACAAAACGACAAAAAAGATGTGAAGAATTTTTTTCATAATATACCCCATAAATTATTTTAAGTGGATTAGTTTTTTCATATCCAAATACTTCGGAATATTATTTTCACCAACAATTTCGATTCTATAGAGATAAATACCGCTGGATAAGTTCTCGGCATTAAATTTCACTTCGTGATATCCTTGTTCTTCAATATTATTTACGAGTGTTTTTATCAATTTACCTAATATGTCATACACCATCAGCTTAACGTAGCTTCTTTCTTTTATCCTGAACCCGATTGTTGTTTGGGGATTAAATGGATTAGGAAAGTTTTGGTAAAGAAAATAATCATTTACTATCTTTACCTTCGGTTCTTTAATATCCGTTATAATTACTTCAATATCTTGCGATGGATTGCTTTCGTTGCCCTGGCTGTCAACGGCCGTAATTTTATAATAAAATTTAGCAGGGTAATTAGAATAATAATCATTAAAATAAGATGTATCAGTTTCCAGCAGTTTATTAGTAGTATCTATAGTAAATTTTGAGAGAGTATCTTTATAAACAATATAGTTTTTAAAATCGGCTTCAGTATTTTTCCGCCAGCTTAATTTAATTTCTTGTGAGTCGGTATTAATAGAATATGATATATCTTGCGGAATGCGGGGAGGCAGGTCCATATAAGAATAAACGTTTCCTAAATCCCCTCCATACATGCCTATATCACTTCTTGTACCATCTTTATCAAGTATTTCCGGATCACCGGCATCTATTGCCGGAGAGTATTTTTGAAGATGAAAATCATAATCCATGGCTTCTGTGGGAATTGTGTCTTTTACAAACATTGGATCAGCCAATATATTATTCTCTCCAGGGGTTGCTGTCGAATTTACTGCCGATGTATTTTTCCAAAATAGATTATAATCTATTACAGCACCTGCACCAGTTTGAATTCCAAATCTTTTAGCATACGCTATAACATTATTTTTAATTATTGACTTATCAGTACCTGATATTACTATATTATCGTTGTTTTGATATTCATTATTATTTTGAAGAAAGACATTATTTTCAACTACAGCTCCATTTATATATTGTCCACCATCATAATTATTTGTCTGATAATTAGCCACCAAATTATTTTTTACTTCCGAGTAGTTATCTAATGATAAATCAATTCCGGTAAATAGCGATGGATAAAGCCCAATAATTATATTATTATTGATATAATGGATTCCACCTCCGGCATTCAAGATTCCAGCGCCATTCGCTTGATTACTTATAAAAATATTATTAGAGACTTTAAATGTGTCCTGATTAAAAGAACTACTAGTTGTAATACAATAAATTACATTTATAAAGAAACTATTTTCTAACGTTGCCCCTCCAAGTGTTCCAATACCTTCTGCCGCATTTTCAATTCTTAGATTTTTTCCGACAAAGTAATCATTAAAAGCAGTTATTGCATCAGTTAGTGGTTCTATACCTTTTCCCTTAATATGAAAGTTCTGGATATTCAAATAATTACTTGCTTTTATAGTTTTCCCTTCATCATTTAGACCACCTCCAATTCCATTAAGTCCGGTCCCATCAATGATGCAGCTATCCATGCTGCTGCCAAGCAAGGTTAAAGCACTGTCTATTACTAAAGTTTCTTTATACACGCCGTTAGCAACTATTACAGTATCTCCATTATTACAAATATTTATTACTTTCTGTATGCTGTCTGCCGCTGTTGCCCAACTTGTGTATGGCAGTGTGCTGCTGCCGGTATGGCTTACATATCGAACACTTGCATTACAGACCGTAACGCTTAAAGAACAAAATATTAGAAAGCTTAACATTGGCTTTATAAACTTTTTATAATGCATAAAACAATTCCTTTTATTTTCCTGGTACGTAATATGGAAAGTTGATCCATTGTATCCCCGAATTTGAAATTGGCTGGCGGTAAATTATTAAATATATCTGGCCAAAACAATAAAATTTTTTCGTATGAAATAATGAAAGTTGTATCTGGATTTTCCCCAAATATTTTAAAACCAAGTAAAAACAAAAATGCCGGGATTAAAATATAACCCCGGCATAATTTATATATCCAAATCATTTTACTTAAGCATTATCAATTTAGCAGATTTTTCAAACACTTCATTCTTTCCTTCTCTTGAAATGGCTCTAAACCTGTATAAATATATACCGCTCGATACTTGTTCATTATAATTGTTCCTCCCGTTCCAAATTATATTTTGAGCCCCTGCTGATTGTGATGAAATAAAGAATGATTTTACTTCATTTCCAAGTATATCATATATCTTCAGTTCTACTTCGGATGTTTTTGGAAGATTATAAGATATAATTGTTGTTGGATTGAATGGATTTGGATAATTGCCAAGTAGGCTGTATGATTTCGGGGTTTCAACAGTTGACTTTACGTTAGTTTGCTTTTGCATTGATGAATTGCTTTTGTTTCCAAACTCAATTCCATGCTCTTGTGCATAGGAGAACAAAGCATCATAAATTAATGAAACATCTAAAGAAGCTGAAGTCCCTTCAAATTCAGTATAAGTGCCAGATTTAGCGCAAACCTCATTATAAATTTTATTTGCTTCCTTAAAATCATCATCACTGTAAAGCGCGATATATAAATTATTAATTTCAGCTTGAGTTGTTACATCATTATCAATATCCTCTTTAATTATTGAATCATTTATCTTCTTTGCTTTTGATACATTCCTTTGCTTCATATATAAATATGATAGCAGCAACTTATGCTCTTTTGCGGCTTCTTTCGGTAATGAGGAAAAATATTTTATTAAATCTTGGGCAGTTTCATCATTATAGCAATTATAAAGCTCTACATAGGCTGCTTGCTTATCTGGATATTTAGAAAGATAGGAAATAAAATAATCTTTAGCTTCTTTATACTTATTATTATTGCGGAGTAGTATTCCATCATAAAAAGATTCGGGATCTGTTTTTGAAATTGAATTTCCAACTGTTGTCTGATTGGATGCAACTGTTAATTGACCATCATTTGTTATTGCATTTTGCATATAGTCCCAAGGATTATATCCAAGGTAAGGATCTGTAGCAATTGTGCATCCAGAACCAAGTGTAAACATTGAAGAAGACGGTGTTCCTCCCCAATAAACATTTGTTGCTGATAACTGTCCACCGGAAGTAAAATAAACATTTTTAGAGTTTGCATAAATGCTATTATTCCATGTACATGGGGAAGCATTACCTATAATAGGCCAACTATTACTATAGATGTGAACTCCATCATTGCAGTGCCAGGTGCGGTTATTTGCATCTATATCACAATCGGGGGATAAACGAAATTGAGGTGAAGAACTGTAAATTGCTCCTATCCCCCAACTCCAGCCTTTAATATCATTTTGATATAAATATCCATTTGAACCTCCGCGGTACAAAATTCCTACTCCTCTTCTATCTGTATCCCCTCTATTTTTAGAAACAGTGTTGTAATAGCAGTTTGCTGTTGAAGAATTTTCAACAATAATACCATGCCCTATACTTGCATTGCTAATTACATTATATTGCATAGTACCGGACGCACCGGAGAAATCTATACCAGCATATGTATCCAAAATATTACAGTTTTGAATTGTAATATTAGAAGCCCCGATAGCTTCAACATCATAAGCAGTATTAATATTTGCATATTTAATAATTGAATTAGATGCACCCGCGTTTTCCATTTTTATTCTACCATTACTATATGATTGAGAGCCTGGCAGAAATGTAAATGTAATTCTTTGGCTTGATGTGCCTTGTGCACTTAATAAACCATCTGTTATAAGCCAAACACCGCTGTTAAAAGTTAAATTGCAGCCGGCACCAATTGTTAATGTCTTCCCCGAAGGTACCGTAACCGTTCCTTTAACATTAACGCTTGTGCCTGCCGGTATATTTTCGTTAGCTGCGGATAAGGTTCCACCGGCAATCATAACCGGCTCCATCTTAAACAATTTTCCTTCGCCGGGTTGATAATAAGTCGTAAAGTTTCCGGTTTTTGAAATGATGTAACTATTTGGTGTACCAACTTCAGTAATTTTCCAATTATTAAAAATAGAAGACTTATTTAAGTAAACCCTTATATATCTTTGCTCGGTTGAGAGAGTTCTTCTATTTACTACGTAAAAATATTCAAGATTGTCATTACTAATCTGGTCAGTTTTCTTAAATGCACCAAGTTCTATATAAGTAGCTGAAGGATAGCTATCAGCGGTAGTTCTTATGCTTGAAATATAGCCCGGGTAACTTTGCGTAGTTGGTGTTATACTATAACCATTTTGCCAGGTTAAAGAAAGAAGTTCATCTCCAATTGAGGCAAGTTTTTGATTTAATGCCTTCACAGTATTCCACTTAGGATAGCCATAATAGTCTGTGTCTCTTGGAACCGGACTATTTATATCATCATCATCAAGTAATGTTGCTCCTGCATTAATGGGTGGTGTGACTGGGTCACCGTCATCGTCTACAAAAGGTCGGGAATACATAAAATAATAAATACCTTTTGCACCATAGCAAACAGCTAAATTTGCCATTGCTTTTATTTCATAAGCACTTGGTTCTCTTTGCCATTGTTGCCCCGGTAAATTCCACTCATGAGCTTGAGGGACAAACCAAAAAGGCTTCTCAAACAACTTAGCTTTTTCAATTTCCCCATTTAAATAATTTATAAATAATGTGTCAAATCTATTTTGCAGAGCGGTTGTGTAATTTTGTGCTCCAGGGATTTCTAGGGTATAATTTATTGGGTATAAATCCGAAAACAAAACGTTTAATTCTGATTGCGCAAGAAATTGCTGAGGCGTAGACCATTGTGCAGCGGCAGGAGGTACATGAAAGCAAAGGATTCCCTTATCTTCATTGCCCGAACCGGCTAACTGTTCGTCCACTTTTCGCTTCATATATCTTAGAGGTAGAAAGTTTTCCCTGTACGGCTCTTCCCAGAGTTTAATTTTTCCTAAACCCTGTATATTGCTTACATCGCTGACCAAATTATTATAAATGTAATCATAACTGTGATTATGAAGAGTATATGACTTTTCATCTTCAATAGTTAAATAGTCAAGATCGCAACTTACCTGTCCATACCAATATATTTTAATTTCGTATGGTGTATAAGTTGCGTCCTCGGTAGTTACGCCATAGTTTACCGATTTAACAATATCTGAAGGACTTGGAGCAGTAATGATATTTTCGCTCTTACTATTTGTATCATCCTCTATCGGTGCCGAGGGCCCTATTGCGCTTTTACGAAAACTAAAAACAAATTTCTCCTGCCATACATTTTGAGTTAATTGGTTAGCATAAATTGTATCTCCCGCAGAAAAGCCATTGTTTTTGTTTTTAATAACAACCTTAACTACAGGGATTGTGCTTAGTGTTTGTGTACCTGTTTTTCTAATACCTAATTTAACATAATAGTCCGTATCATCAGGCTGTAAGTTATCCTGCAATACATTCTCTGCTACATAACCTAATTGATCGCCATTCTGCAATCTTAAAAAATTAGGTGCATTTAGATTTACATTTATCTGGCTCCAGTGTGATTCAGCGTTTATATCAGGTTGAGGAAAAGTCCCAGAAATATGAGAGGCAAAATCATAATTTTTTTCCACCTGGTACATCCATCTTCTGCCCCCCGTATTTTGGTAAGTTTCAAGAAATATAGAAATGTCTCTTGCATGTGCTTTTGCCAGCTCGTTTTCAATTAACTGCTGATGGTTTAAATTACCGTACCCTATAGTTAATCTTCCAAAGTTAACATTTAAAGATTTAAGTGAATCCCAGTATTGTGTAGAAAGAGGTTGAAAGTGGTTATAAGGATGAGGCCAGGTAGGCCCGATCCAATCTACCCCTATAATAAACTTATCCTGCTGTTGTGAAAACAGCATAAAAGAAAATAAGAACATAAAAAGAAAAAATAATTACTTTAAATAAGTCATCTTCTTTGCTATTTCACCCCCTTTCGTCTTTAATTTATAAATATATACTCCCGAACTTAAATTATAGTCTTTAGCATTAAAGTTTATTTTATAACTGCCGGCATTCTGCTCATTGTCTATTAGCGTTACTATCTCTTGTCCAAGTGAATCATAAACTTTCAGTGTTACTTTGCTGTTCACCGATAACCGGTAACCGATAACCGTACGTGGATTAAACGGGTTGGGATAATTCTGATTTAAATTAAATTCTTTTGGTTCTGTTTTTTTTTCTCTCACATCCGTAGGAATGGTTTGACCATATAACATTAAAACATACCCATTCCTATCTGGATAGCCCGAAATTGCTATAGTTGCTATATCATTTACATTATCATTAGTTTGGTCACCCATGTTTACTGCTTTTTCAGGGAATATGCTATTAGCTTTAGAATAACCCCTTGCTCCATATTTGTTACCGTTACTAACATGAGGGCCTCCAAGATGAAGAGCAAACAATTGATAGCCTGCCGGGGACATTATAAAATCATCATACCCATCCATATTAAAATCCCCTATATTTTGAGATATTCCTCCTGCACTAAAGAAACCATCAAAGGTTGTATCTTGGAGAAAGGTAAACGATGGAACAGTATCTATCCCGCTAACATTACCATAATGAACAGTAGTTTTATGAGGGTATTCGTAAAATGATCTACCTATTACAATGTCATCAACACCGTCACCATTTATATCATCAACAGAAAATTCCCTTAAAAACCACCCAGCAGTGCTGTCGAGAGGATTTACATAAGACGAATATTTTTTAGATTCTTCTCCTAAAATTGCTCTGAAATTATCCGAGCCATAAAATATATGGAGGTAATTTACACTGTCATAACCGACCCCAACAGTTCTTCCTTGATTAGAACTAATTAAAAGATCATCATACTTATCTCCATTTATATTTCCTACTTCAACAAAATCTCCTAAGTAGGCACTAAAATTTTGTCCAATTAAAATAAAATCAGCAGTATCAGTAAGTTTTTCTTTTCCCATATATATATATACTTTCCCTTTGGAATTAATATTACCCATAGAGTCGACTGCTTGCGTTGAACTGAAAACAAGGTCTGTTTTACCATCCCCATTTAAATCCCCTTTCTGTATACCTACTGTAAATCCTCTAACTGTAAGTTGCTCAAATGTAGGATATAAAGTAGGCAAAGGAATAGAGTAATCGGAAACTGTATCTATTGCTAATGCTGCGCTGTCACTGCCCCAGTAAAAAAGTAATTCCCCGTTATAATCTAATCTTGTGCTATCAAAATTTGTAAAATGCATGGTTATCATATCCTTGTAACCGTCTCCATTATAGTCACATATTGCAAGCATCCTGCCTGTGTATATTACATCTACTGTTTTATCAAGTATTCCGTATCCCCCATAATAAACATAAGTATCGTTCCAGTTGCCAAGTACAATATCAAGATGTCCATCCTTATTCATATCAAAGGATTCTATGTTAAAAGCCAATCCTTTTCCGCTTACTTCCCAAAAAGATGGCATATCAAACCAGTTCTGGGCAGAAAGTTTTAAGGAAACAACAATTATTAGTAAAAATATTTTTTTCATAACCACTCCCTATTTTTGTATTACTTCAATAATATAAGTTTTACTGGTTGAAAAATGTAATAATTAAGAAAAGATTTTAGCTGTTTCATTAAATTCCCCGAAAGATTATTGCCGTTGAAAAATAAATATCCATACTCACGACTAATTTTTTCCTTTTTAAGGTATGAAATTAATGATTAAAAAAAATCAGTATAATTACCATAAGTTATCCACATTATCGGAAAAAATAATTCTTGAATAAATTTTATTATTAAAAAGGAAGTAAAAAGATAAAGTTTGGATTCAAAAATTTCCCGCATATATACCCCGAGTTAGCTTAGCAGTAGAGGATTAATTTGTTGTCCATAACTAGTAGAAAACAAAGACTAAAGTCAAATTAAATTTTTGTTATGTTAAAATTCTCACACAAAAAATCTTAATCTCGTTTATATCATTAACACTAATTATTGAAAATCTACTTATGTCATTTTACAAATAAAAAAAACGTCCCATACATCGGGGCGTTTATGATAACATAAACAAATTAAAATTATTTTACTATTGTGCCGGAGTTTGAACCGGGGTTTCAACTTCCCCATTACCGCTTGTTCTTCCCTTCGGTATCGACGTAAACTGTAAAAGTATTTCCGGGCTTTTAGCAAAACATGTTTTTGCAAAGCTTCTGGCTTTAAATGCTAAGTCTTTAACCTTAGCAGAAGAATCATCCCGCACCACTGTTGCCGTTGCCTGCAGTTTCTTTGCATTTTCCTGGCTTGCATCCGCTGCAACTAATAACCCGTAAGATGAATTAAGCCCGTCAATATCGTCCTGTGTCAATCCGTTTTCCAGTAATGTATCATGGTATTCATTTGCAAGCTGTATTATATACTCGGTAAAAGAACGAAGCGACTTAACTGAATTTGGAATTGTGTCCCCTACTTTAAACAGCTTTGTCTTTGCCGGGTCTTTTCCAAAGGCACTTTTTGCCGCATTCTTTACCTGCTGCACAACTAATGTTACTGCTTGTAAGGCATCATTCTGTTCCACCGTTTTTTCGGTAACTAATTTTACCGCTCTCTGCTGTGCTGCTTCTTTTTGCACTAAGTCGCTGCACGCATTTAAAAAAGCAGTATACTTTGCTTCTGTATAACCCTTTGCTGTCATGGCTTCACGGTTTCCATCTATTGCTTTCAGTAAAGCATCATTATCCTGGATTTGATAATCAATTTTCTTAGACATTTTTGTCTCCCTGTATTTTTGAATGAATAAATTAATTAAACGAACTACGAGCAATTAAAATTTCATCTGTACCCGAATTTTTTGTAAGACTAAATTGATGGAATTGTAATTAAGTAAGTTCAATTCTCCCTTTACTTGTAAATTCTACTCTCCTGTTATTAAAATCCCCTAAAATGTCTATTGCTGCATAAATACGCCATAATTATGCCAAAAGCATAATTTTATTTCAAAAAAGTAGAAAAACTAATATTCATTCCGTTGGAAAGTCTCTTTAAGTGATTGGAAATTCTCTTTAAGTCTCTGGAAACACTCTTTAAGTCATTGGAAAATCTCTTTGAGTCGTTGGAAACTCTCTTTAAGCGATTGGAAGTTTCCTTAACCCTTTGGAATCTTTCTTTAAGTCATCAGAAACTTTATTTAATACATTGGAGATTTTATTTAAGCTATTGGAAAATCTTTTTATAGATTTGAAATATGTTTTTTATTAAAAGTAAATTCTTTTTAATTGTGTCGTGGCGAAATCTATTAAATCAAAAATAAATTCGAATTAATAATTATGAGCATTAAGAGTTAAATTAGAAGCCATAATAATCAAATATTAATCACTAATGTCCAAAACCAATGCCGTTAGAATTTTAGAAGCTCACAACATCCCACACTCATTACACACTTATGAAGTTGATGAAAGTGATTTATCCGGGATAACAGTTGCAAATAAAATTAGTGCCGAGCCCGATTCTGTTTTCAAGACCTTAGTAGCCGAAGGAGACAAAAACGGTATAAATGTTTTCTGTATTCCCGTTACTGCCGAATTAAATTTAAAGAAAGCTGCTTCTGCAAGCGGTAATAAAAAAATCGAAATGATAAAAGTAAAAGACTTGCAGCCGCTTACTGGATACATCCGCGGAGGGTGTTCTCCAATTGGAATGAAAAAAAACTTTCCAACTTACATTGAAGAGACTGCACAGATGTTTGATAAAATTTATATAAGTGCCGGCATAAGAGGAATGCAAGTTTGTTTAAGCCCAATAAATTTAGCTAGAATTGTTACAGCAAAATTTGTTGATTTGCTTTAAAAATCGTCTTTTTTTTATAACCCTTTATTTATATATTTACATCCCAAATTTTTAGGAGTTAAAAATGGCTAAGCAACAATCATTTGCTGATAAATCCAAAGCAAAGAAAAAAGTTGAAGGTGTTAATGTAAAGCTTATTAAAGCTGTTAAATCAAATAAAGGGACTTACAAATTCAACGAAAGATTTGTTAAGATTGACGACATTAGCAAGGTAACTGACATTAAATAAAAGCGGTTAAATTCCGCTTTTTCTTCTCGTTTTCAAACCGCTTATTTTCCAAATTCCCTTGATTTAATCCCAATTTTTTTTATATTGCTTTTACTATACAACCGGGCAAATGCCTTTCAATAATTCTTGCATTAGTTACATTACTTAAGTACTAAATATCAGAATTCGATACGGTTAAGTCTCACAAAATTGAAGGAGAAAAGGATGATTACCCCCAAAAAGATGAAGTTTTATGGAATTAAAGACATTGAGAAAATCCCTCAATTACAAAACCTTGATTTTGAGGAGCGATTTAACTTAAAAGTTGTCTCACATGTACTCCCCTTTAGAACAAATAATTATGTAATTGAAGAATTAATAGATTGGGATAATATTCCTGACGACCCGATTTACCAATTAACATTCCTTCAAAAAGACATGATTAATGACAATCAATTTGATAGAATGGCTTGGGCATTAAGAAAAGGTTCGTCTCATGAAGAAATTAAAGAGCTGGCAAATTCAATCAGACTTGAATTGAACCCGCATCCAGCGGGACAATTAACAGCTAATGTTCCAGTAATTAATGATGACCCGGTTCCGGGAATTCAACATAAGTATAAAGAAACAGTTTTAGTTTTTCCTTCAAGCGGACAAACATGTCATGCTTACTGTACTTTCTGTTTTAGATGGGCACAGTTTGTTGGGATGAACGATTTAAAGTTCGCAACTGATGAATCAAACAGATTCCAAGATTATATTAGAAATCATAAAGAAGTTACAGATATATTGGTAACCGGCGGCGACCCCATGATAATGGGATTAAAAAATCTTGAAGCATATCTTCTCCCATTTCTTGAACCTGAATTTGAGCACATTCGTTCTATAAGAATCGGAACAAAATCAGTTGCTTACTGGCCATACAAATATGTAACTGATAAAGAAGCCGATGGTGTTCTTGAACTATTTGAGAAGATTGTTAAGTCGGGAAAACATCTTGCTGTAATGGGACATTATAATCATTGGCAGGAATTATCCACTGATGTTGCTCAAGAAGCAATTAGAAGAATTAGAAACACCGGGGCACAAATTAGAACTCAATCGCCTCTTATCAAACACATCAATGATGATTCATCTGTTTGGGCAAGAATGTGGCAGACACAAGTTGGATTAGGATTAATTCCCTATTACTTCTTTGTTGAAAGGAACACCGGTGCAAAAAATTATTTTGAAATCCCTTTGGCAAAGGCATATAAAATTTTTAGAGAAGCTTATGTTCAGGTTTCAGGATTGGGAAGAACTGTGCGCGGGCCTTCAATGTCTGCACTGCCGGGGAAAGCAGCAATTGAAGGTGTAACGGAAGTTAATGGTGAAAAAGTTTTTGTACTTAATTTAATTCAAGCAAGAAATCCAGATTGGGTAAAGAAACCGTTCTTTGCTAAGTATGATGAAAATGCTACCTGGTTAAGTCAATTGAAACCGGCTTTAGGCCACGACAAATTTTTCTATCAAGATGAATTAAATCAAATTATTAGAACTAATAATGGCCAAATGTTTTTCAATGAAGAAACAGAAGCTGATTCAGCATTCGATATGGATTTTGAAGAGATAGAAGAAGTAGGATAGTTAAATAAATAAAATTTTTTTCTATTTAAATTTTGACGCAACTAATAATATGAATGTATCGTTGGTTGCGTCTTTTTTTTAAAATACCATATCATAATTAATTTCTAATCTTAATTGAATTTAATTACTTTTCATTCATTAAAAATCAAAATATAATTTTTACAAACTTGATTTTTCTATGGTGAACAAACTCCGCCAGCATTTCATTTTAATTTTACTTCTTCTCTTTCTTTTAATTAATAATATTGCCTGGTATCAATTAGGCGGCAGGCCGCTTCACTGGGATTCATCTGTCCATTTAACTGAAAGCCTCAACGCAAATCGTGTCGGCGAGAATTCAAGTCAATCATTATTTAAAGAATACTTAAATATTTCCTGGTACTATCCTCCGTTTGTCTCTTATGTTTCTGTTCCATTCTATAAAATTTTTGGCGAGTCAAAAGGTACAGCATTTTTTGTGATGAGCGTTTTTCTTTTAGTCCTTGTAATCTCTGTTTATGGAATTACACTACGTTTATATAATAAAAAAACAGCTATACTTAGTGCATTTTTAATTTCAATGTGTCCGATTGTAATTCATTTTTCAAGAGACTTCATGCTTGACCTGCCGCTGGCAGCAATGGTTTCTTTATCAATCTATTTGCTGCTTGCTTCTTATGAATTTAAAAGTGCAAGAAATTCAATTTTATTTGGAATCAGTTTAGGGCTTGGAATTTTAACAAGGTGGACATTTATTTTCTTTCTAATCGTTCCCTTTATTTATTCATTTATAAGAACATTTAAGAAATCACCAACAAGATGGAAACAAATTTGTAAATGTATTTTTAAGTATCATTGCCGGAATAATTGTTTCAGCTCCATGGTATTTGCTTCATTTAATTCAATTTGTAAGCAGGCTTGGAGAATTAAAAAGAGGAAACCGAAATTTATTTGAGAATGCATTTTATTATATCAGCATAATTCCTTCGCAAGTTTCATGGTTAATTGCAATTGTTTTACTAATTGGATTGATTTGGTTTTTCAAGAACAAAATGAAAATGAATGGGCTGCTTTATACCTGGTTTATTGGTTCTTATGTAATAATATCTTTAATAAATTTTAAAGAACCGCGGTTTTCAATTTCAATATTGCCGCCATTAATAATTATTGCATCGTCAGGTTTTCTGGAATGGATTAATTTCATTTCTAAAAAGTTAGAAGGAAAAACTTTCGTCTATCAAAATATTATTGCATTAATATTATTACAATTTTTAATTATCTCTTATATCCCGGCATCAACAAAAATCGGAAGTTTATTATCAACACCAATTTTTTCCGCTTCAATTATTCCAGTTGATGGGCCAAATGGTTCCGACTGGAAGCAATTAGAAATTCTTAAAAATATTAATAAAGAAATTCAGCAAACTAAAAAATCGAAAGCTGTTTTAAGTATCATTCCAGACAATATGAATTTTAATAGGCAGTCGTTTGAATATATAAGCAAAAGAAAACGCTTTCCTATTAAAATGTTTGGAACAACAGGCTTTCCTTTTCTTTCAAACTATGTATTACTTAAAACTGGAAAACTTGGAGAAGATTCAGTTCAGCGTGATGCAATTACAAAACGAGTATTTGAAAATTCCAAACAGCCAGATCAGCTTTACACAAAAATAAAAAGCTATCCTCTGCCTGATGGAACAGATGCTGTTTTATTCAAAATAACTCCACCGATAGCTAAAAATGCATCAAATGAATTATTGCTTCAAAAATTTAAAGAGCACATAAATAATTTTTTAAAAAGATATGTTCGCCCAGTTAAGGATTTTTCTTTATCAATTTCTGAATATGATTCTAAGGAAACTATCCACGGGCATATAAAAAGTATTTCACTAAATTCTAAAGAAGCAGACCTTGGGGATTTTGCTTTTAAAGATACCGGATTGCGGGTTCGAAATATTAATTTAGAATTAGCTGATATTGTATTCAATCCATTATTGTTAGTTGAAAAAGATAGTTTGCAATTATTATCGCTATCAGGAGTTCATTTCAACAGTATGTCAATAACAACAAATGATTTAAAAGATTATATTGAGGCTTCATCTAATCATAATACCATGGTAAAAAACTTATCGTTAAGAAATGGGAAGATAAATCTTGATGTAGAAATTCCAAAATCTAAATTAAACATCATTGCGGGAATAAAACTCTGGACAATTAAAAATGAAAATATAGAATTTAAAGTTGAAGGATTAAAAATAAACTCTATCCCTATTTACCCATCAATTATAAATGTTTTAACAAATTCATATAATCCATTATTAAGAGGTTTTGATTTTCTTTCCGATTTTAGAATTGGGACTTTAACTCTTGCCAACAACCAACTGGTAATAAAAAATTAAAAATTTAACAATTTTAGACTTAGCTTAACCTTCAAGGTTAAAGCCATGTTAACTGTATATAAACCTTGAAGGTTCACATTGCTCGGTTAGTTAAATAACTCCAAACTAATCCAGCCTTCCAATTCTAAAAGCTTCTCTTTTATCTTTAATCCGGCTGAATAACCACCAATCTTTCCATTAGAATTTATTACTCGATGACATGGTGTAATTATCGGAATAGGATTAGCTCCCATTGCCTGTCCAACAGCTCTTATTGCTTCAAGATTGTCAATTCGTATAGCGATATCTTTATAGCTTACTGTTTTACCGTAAGGAACTTTTCTCAATTCTTTCCAGATTTGTTTTTGAAAGTCGGTTCCAATTTCATCAAGCGGGACTGAAAACTTTTTTCTTTTAAATTAAAATATTCAGTGAGTTCGGAAAAAACATTATACATAAGAGGGTCATCATTATGAAGCTGGGTTAATCCTTTAACATTGCTTAGCGCATTTTTCTTATTTAAATAAATGTTTCTTATACCCTTTTGAGTGGAAAATATTTTGAAGTGAATTCCTGAAACGATAGCAGATGAAAAAAATAAATTTTCATGAGATTTCATTTACTTTTCTTTCAGGTTTAAAAAGTATGAAATGATTTACTTAATTTTATAAGTGGCTGTTTCAAAAGATTGGATTTGTCATTCTGAGCTTGTCGAAGAATAACATCTTGAAATAAATTCACACTTCGATAAACCTGTCTGCCGATAGGCAGGCTCAGTGTGACATTAAGAATTATTTTTGAGACAGCCTCTTATTGGAACAATTCTAATCAAACAAAATTTTTAAGCGGCAACAACTTCCAATGCCGGATTTATATCTCTTTTCAACAAACCCTCTATCGCCATTAACGTTCCGCTTATTGAACTTGGACAACTTCCGCAAGCACCCTGGTAATGTATTTTAACCGTGTTGCCTTCAATTCCCAAGACTTGTAAACCACCACCATCACCGGCCAGAGCTGGCCTTACAAGCTTGTCGAGCAGCATATTTACCTTTTTCAAAGTCTCACTTGCATTTTCATCTAAAGGCTTTACATCCTGTTCAGACGGGATTAAGTTTTTATCAAAATTTTTTAAGAAATTAATAAAGGGGCGCTGGATTTGTCCCCAATTAGTTTCTTTTGATTTTTCAATGGTAACAAATTTATCCATGTAAAAAACAGAAACCACCCCATCAATTTCGAAAATACCTTTTGCCAATGGATCACTTTCAGCTTCATCTTTATTTGCAAATTGGCGTGATTCAACATTTAATAATCTTTCATTCAATATAAATTTTAATGCATGCGGATTAGGCGTTAAATCAACGTCTTCTACCATTAACATAATTTTCTCCTTTAAATAAACTTTAATGCAAAGATAAAGTTTAATTATAACTGCTTCAAGGGAAATCTTGTTTTGATTATCATACTAAATAAAATTCCCATTAATATTTTTATTTATTTCTTTAAGTTTAATGTATTATTTATAAAATATATTGAAATTTAATAATCATGAAAAAAATTCTAATTGTATTTACCGGCGGCACCTTTTCAATGAAAATTGATAAAACAACAGGCGGCGCTATCCCCCGTTATTCCGGAACAGAATTGCTTGATAAAATTCCGGAAGCAAAAAAGCTAGCTAAAATTTCCTGTTATGATTTTGGGAAATATCCTGGCCCGCACATGACACCGGATTTAATGTTTGACCTTTCTAAAAAAATTAAGGAAAAAATTACAAAGCAGAAATTTGATGGCGTAATTATAACCCACGGAACCGACACTCTTGAAGAGACAGCTTACTTTTTAGATTTAACGATTAAAACAGAAATTCCAATTGTGTTAATCGGCTCAATGAAAAACAGCTCTGACCCCGATTGGGACGGGCCAAAAAATTTAATTGATGCAATCCATATTTGCATAAACGAAAACTGTAAAAATCTTGGCGTGCTGGTCTGCTTAAATGGAGAAATAAATGCAGCAAGTGAAGTAACAAAAACTTATACTGATGAGATTGATACATTTCACAGTCTTGATTTTGGAGCGCTTGGTTTTGTTCAAAACGGAAGAGTATTTTTAAATAGAATGCCGCGCAAGCTTGAAACAATCAAAACAGAAAAAATTGTTACCAATGTTGACTTGATTACAGTGTACGCCGGGATGGATGAGAAGTTTTTTAAATTTTCTGCCGAAAGTAATGTTGAAGGAATTGTCGTTGAAGCACTTGGAGTAGGAAATGTTCCTCCAGCAGCATTTAAAGGAATTAAATATGCTGTTGAAAAAGGGATTCCGGTTGTGCTGGTGTCACGATGTCCGGCAGGAGAGATAGAAGATATTTATAGTTACCCGGGTGCAGGTAAATGGCTTTATAAATTGGGAGTTATTTTTGCTGATTACTTAAATGGGCAAAAGGCAAGAATTAAATTGATGATTGCACTCGGCAAAACCAAAAATAAAAACAAGCTGAAAAAACTTTTTGAAAATTAAGATTCTTCAATCATATTATTCAAAATATCACGAAGAACAATTAATTCATCTTTAGTTATCTTTTGAACCTTTGCTGGTGATTTTTCTGTTAGAGAAGTATTTAATAAATTATAAATTCTTTGAGCATGAACAGTAAAAATATATCTATAATGATCTCGCTTCCATTCATCGTCTTTTTTCTTCTTAGCGATTAGTCTTAAATCACTACTTAATATAAGTATCAAATTTTCCAGTCTGGGGATTAAATAATTCATCATTCTTCCTAAAATTAAACTTGCAGAAAAAATCAACGATAATATATTAAGAATGTTTAATTAAAAATAGGAATTCTCTTGAGTGATTTCACAAAAGAAATATACGAAGATGTGGTTATAGAAATTGTTAATATAAATAGAGCAACATTGAAAGAGGCTATTGAATTTAAAGCCGTCTTAATCAGCGAAATTGACAACGGCTGTAAAAAAATGATAATCGATTTAAGCAGTTGCGAATATATGGATTCAACGTTTTTAGGAACTATTGTAGTTGCACTTAAAAAGATCTCGAGCATAGATGGAAAGATAGTTTTGATTTCTCCCAAGACCTTTGCTTTCGATATGCTGCATGTAACAGGTACTATTAAGTTATTCGAAGTTTTTGAAACTATAGATGAAGCTTTAAACTACTTTGACAAAGTAGATTCAACTTCAAATTTAGGAATGACAAAAAAGGACAAGGGTTTGGAACAAGGTTTAAAATTAAATCAAAAAGAATCAGTTAAAACTTCAAGGTCAACTTTTTGAATATCATTAACCGGTTTACCTAAAAACAATTCGGCAACCTCTTTAAATTTTACAGGAATATCGCTTACATAGAAACTTTGATTACCTTGATTGTGGGAGTTGGTTTCAAACCCAATCCTATTTAATTCTTTTTTCACTACTTCAGCTGAAGCAATACCGGAATCAATTAAAGTAACATCTTTCCCGATTACATCCTGAATAACTTCCGCTAAAATCGGGTAATGTGTACAACCTAAAACCAAAGTATCAATTTTTAATTCTCTTAATTCTTTCAAATATTCTTCAGCTATTTCATAACTCGCTTTATGTTTAACCCATCCTTCTTCAGCCAAAGGAACGAACAGTGGACATGCTTTTTCAAAAACAAAAAGTTTTTCGTCTATCTTTTTCAATTCTTTTGAATAAGCTTTATTGCTTATTGTAGCTCTCGTTCCTATAACTCCAATTCTTCCGTTCTTGGTTTCTCTTGCTGCCGTTTCGGAACCGGGTTCAATCATCCCTATTATTGGTACATTAAAATGTTTTTTCAAATCTTCAAGTGCTGTTGAAGAAGCAGTGTTGCAAGCGACTACAATTGCTTTAACATTTTTATTAATTAAAAACCTTGCATCCTGCATTGAATATTCTATAACAGTAGCATTAGATTTTGAACCGTAAGGTACGCGTGCGGTATCACCAAAATATACTATGCTTTCATTCGGTAATGCAGATGCAATTCTTTTAACAACCGTAAGCCCGCCAATACCTGAATCAAATACACCAACCGGTTTTTCTTTTTCCATGAAATTCAATCGGATCCCTATAACATTTGATTAATTGTTTCAGTTAATTCTTCTTTTATGAATTCATAATCATTTACTGATATTTTCTTACCGTTTCTGTTCAATACATAAAATGCATCTACGATATCATCTCCGCGCGTAGCAATCTTTGCAAAGTAAATCATTAATCCAAGCTCATTCATTTTGTTTGTTACCTGGTAAAGAAATCCAAGTCTGTCGGGAGAATAAATATCAACAATGGTATAAGTTTTATGTTTTTCAAATACAACTTTTATTTTTCCTGAACGTTTGAAAAATTTATTTTCAATTCTCCACCAGCGGGATTTCATTTTTGCAAATTCCTGGTTCAACTGCATCATGCCCGAAACAACTGATTTTAAATCCCTGCTGATTTTTTCGTAACGCTGAGGTTCTATTTTTCTTCCGGTTCTGAAATCGGATAAGTTGAATGTATCGATTACAATGCCATCTTTACGTGTAAATATTTTCGCATCATGAATGTTTGCATCATTTATTGAAAAAACTCCGCAGAGTTTTGAAAGAAGTGACGGAAAATCTTTTGTAATAACAGTTACATTTGTAAAATCATTAAGCTCTGTAAATAATGAAGAAATAACATCACCTTTTTGAATTTCTTCAACGTGTTTAGCAATTTCTTGATCTGAAAATTGATGGGCATAAGCGATATCATTAATAGCTTCAATATGCTCCTGAACATGGGATTCATTTATCATTGGGGAATGCTTGCTAATTTCTTTCGGAACTATATAAGTTGATGATTTAATTAATTCTTCACCGCTGATTTGTTCTTCAAGCATTGCTCTTGTTTTCATATAAAGTTCAGAAAGAAGGTCACTTTTCCATGAAGTCCAAACAGCAGGATTAACAGCAGAGAGATCAGCGTAAGTAACAAGATAAAGCAATTCAAGATCCCCAACCGAATTAAACCTGGAAGTAAAATTGTTTAATGTTTCAGGATCATTTAAATTTCTACGGAAAGCTACTTGTTCCATTACGAGGTGATTACGAACTAAAAAAGTTACATGATCAATTTCATCATCACTATAGCCGAGACGGTTCATAATTGATGAAGCCATTTCTGCACCGATAATTTCATGACCGGAAATATTTATAGGCTTTGCAATATCATGAAACAACAATGCAAGATGGAGTATTTCTCTATTCTTTAACTTGTTATAAATTTTTCCAAGTGGTGATGTGTCTTTTTCAAGTATTTCCAAATTTTTAATTGTAATTAAAGTATGCTCGTCGGCGGTATAACAATGATAGACTCCATGCTGCAGAAAACCAATTAAATCTTCAAACTCCGGTAGGAACGCAGATAATACTCCCAGCTCATTCATTGCAGATAAAGTTTGTCCTACATTTTTAGGCAACTTTAAAATCTCTCTAAAAAAAACTGAAGATTCTGCTCCAAGCATTTCCTGGTTCTCTTTATGCTCTACAACTTCAATAATTAACGCTCTAAAACTTTCATCAAAATATCCGTTATACAACCCGCGGTAGTAAAATCCTCTTAAAATATCTGAAAGCGATGGTTCTTTTTCATCTATATAATAAATTGTTTTTCCTTTAATTATATAATCATCGTCAAGTTCAATGCTAAGAGAGTCCGGTAATGGATTAGAAATTTCTTCCTGAAATATTTTTATCATTGACTTGGAAAAACGATTTATAACGTTTGCTGCTTTAAAATATTCATGCATAAAGGCAGCCAAAGCATCTTTTTTATGAAACAAAAATGAGGATACTTTTTGCTGTAGATTAAATTCAAAGCGATCATTTTTTTGCTGAGAGAAAAGATGAATTAAATTTCTGACTCCAAGAATTAAAGCATAACTTTCAAGTAGCCTGGTACACTCATTTTCTGTTGTATAATCCTGCTCTTTCAAAATCTTCACAATTGCTTCGGCTTGAGTGGTGTTATCGTCTTTTATAATTAAAGTTTTATTTTTTAAAATGTACATCCATTCAATCGCCTGGAAATCTCTTAATCCGCCTGCAGATAATTTTACATTAGGCTCTAAAACTTTAGGTGAATCCCCATATTTTGTATAACGGTCGTCAATATCATTAAAGAATTCTTTGAATAGCTTGCCAAGGTTTTTATCATTCAAACTTGCAAAAATTTCTTTGTTCCATTTATCATAAACTGCACTATCCCCAAATAAAAATTTTGTTTCAAAAAATTGTGTAAAGGTATGAAGGTCCTCTTTTAAATACTTTTTTATGTCGCTGAAATCTCTAATTGTGTGTGAAGCTTCTATCCCGTTATCCCAGAAAAGTTTAACAAGTTCTGTTATGTCATTATTATTGTGATCAAATGATTCTGCAATAAACATTAAGTCAATATCTGAGAAAGGAGAAAGTTCATTTCTGCTGAAACTGCCCGCAGAAGCCAGGGCAAAGCTATAATTCTTTCCCTTTGTCAAATCTTTAATGTAATTTTCAACAAGTGAAGTATGCCTTTTACAAAATGCCAGCGAATCTTTTCTTAAAGAATTATCCTGGAAAAGCTGCTCTTTCTTTTTTACAAAATCATTTTTAAGTTCTAAAATTTCAGGCATATATTTTTAGTATTAATTATAAAATAAAAATCACTTAATTTTATCGGAATAATAATCTTCTTTTGCATACTCTACTTCTACTGTTGATCCAATTCCGCCGCGAACATTAAATTCAGCAGTGACACGCATAAATCTTGGCTTTGAAACTTTAACTAAGTCATCTAAAATTTGGTTTGTTACTGACTCAAAATAAATTCCATCATTGCGGTAAGAGTTATAATAAAACTTCAACGATTTTAATTCAATGCAAAGTTTATCGGGTACATACTCAACCGTGATTGTTGCAAAATCCGGCTGCCCGGTTTTGGGACAGACAGAAGTAAACTCCGGTGCTTCATGAACAACAGTATAATCTCTGTCAGGATATTTGTTTTCAAAGACTTCTAATAATTTTATTTTTTCACTCATATTTTTTCTTATAGATTTTAAGCTTCGATAAAATAATTTGGTTTTACTTTATAAGGAATCGGGTCTTCAATTCCTGCCATTTGAAATCCTCTTAAACGCAAAGCACAGCTATCACAAACTCCGCAAGCTTCATCTTCATTTTGATAGCACGACCAAGTTAAATCAAGAGGAGCCTCCAGTTCCATTCCTTTTTGAATAATTTCCGCTTTTGAAAGATCTATAATTGGAGTAACAATTTTAATTTTTGTTTCAGGTTTGGTTCCAACATCAATCATTTTTTCATAAGCAGAAAAAAACTCCGGCCGGCAATCTGGATATCCAGAAGAATCCTCATAAACAGCACCGACAAAAATTGCTTCCGCTTTTATTACTTCTGCCCAGCTAACACAAGCAGACAAAATATTCGCATTTCGAAAAGGAACATATGACGATGGAATTTCTTTGTTATCTAAATCAGCTTTTGTTACCTCAATATTTTTATCAGTTAAAGATGAACCGCCTATTTTTGCAAGATGCTGAAAATCAATAACAAGTCTTTCTTTCACGTCATAAAACTCAGCAATATCATTAAACGATTTTAATTCTCTTTCTTCTGTTCGCTGTCCATAATTAATGTGAATAAAAGCAAGCTCATAACTTTGCTTTGCAATAGCAGCAGTAACACAACTATCCATTCCACCGCTGACTGCTATAACAGCCTTTTTTGCTTTATTATCCAATTTAGTTTAACCTGTTTTTTGAAGTTTCAAAGATAAGAAAAACAACCGCATTAGTAAATTGCCAAATTATTGAAGGAAGAATTTGGGTAAAACCCCCAAGGTTTTAATTATTTTAATTCCTATGAATTATGCCACCCTCATATAGACCTTGGAAGCTTTTAAATATTACTTTAACAGGATCATCTTTTTTGTTTCTGAAAAATTACCTGCTGATAATTTATAAATGTAAACTCCACTTGATAGATATATTGCATTATAATTTATTTCATATTTCCCGGGCTGCTTTACTTCATTTACTAATGTAGCTACTTCTTTTCCCAATATATCATAGACCTTTAAAGTTACCAGCTGCTGACTGCTAACCGAATATTTTATTTTTGTGGATGGATTAAATGGATTAGGATAGTTTTGCAATAAATTAAATTTTAAAGGATTAATATCTTCTGAAGAAACAGAACTCACATTTGTAAAAAAGTAATCTGCGGATTTACTTATAACGGAATTGAAAGATGAATCATCGGCAGTAGTTTCCAATGGAAATCCTAAATAAATTATTTTACCTATTTTTGATGAAGTCCCAAATTGTCCTGAATACTGAATACCAGCACCGGTATTGTTCGAATATTCCATGCATAAAGTACTGCCTCCGTAAACTCCTATTTCATCAGGATAACCAACTTCATACACTTGAGCATAGTTAAATGCAGTTCCTTCAAGTGCTGAACCGGACATGCCCTTTACAATTAAGGAGCCGGAATCATCCGCAATAAATTTTGCTTTTAAATAATTATTATAAAAACTTTTGTCACTGCTGCTTCCTTTATATGACAAATCCCAGCCGACTTCACTTCCGGAAACAAAAAGATTTCCGCCGTTTTCAAGATAATTCTTTACGAGTGCTTGTTCCGTAGAGCTAAATGTTTCATCAACGGTACTTTCATCTCCCAATATCCAAAAGACGGCGTCATAATCATTTAAATTAACAACAGCATTAATTACTTCGGAATTCTTAACGGATTCAAAATTCAAACCTAACTGTTCCAAAGCTTGTCCGTACCTATAAGCAAAAGTATTACTTTCACCGCGCCAATCTCCATTTTGTCTGTTAAATCCGTCAACAATTAATATTTTTTTACTGCTTGAATTTTGCTTTGCTCCAAGAACATTTGACCAATTGCTTTCACTATTATTCAATGAATCATTTAGTACACTGGAAACCCGATAATACTCAGCACCGCTAATGGCAATAGTTGCACTTGATTCATTCAAACTAGATTCATCTTCTACCATACTCCAGTTAGTGCCATCTGTAGAATTATAAAGCCTATAGCCAATTACATTTGTCGTATCACAAGTCCATGTAATTTTTACTTTGTTATCAGGCAAGTTCAACACACTTAATAACTGTGGGACATTAAATGAATAATTACTTTCCATTCCATTATAATAACATGGATGATATGCTGTTAAATCAGAAGGTGAATATGTCCAGTACGAAACTCCCCAATCTCTGCCGGAAGATTCCACAACGCGCATTGCTCCGTTTGGGGCTTTATCAACAAAAAGTCTTACGTGCCCTTGTTTAAGAATTGCATCACCAGGTTTTAAATCACTCCAATCAGAATATGATGTTGTTATTGAAGGCATATCGCTTGTTGAAGAATGATAGCTCAACTGCCAGCATCGACTGACAAATCCTGAACAATCTACTCCCACAGCATAACCAGAAACACCTGCAGTATTAATATCGCCAGCATACCTACCGTTTTGAAGCCCGCTGGAAAACTGCGCTAATGTACTAAATCCGCCCCACATATATGGGATTTTTGCATTCTCTCCTACAATTAACCACGATGGGGTTCGAACAACATCTCCATCGGGCCCTTCTACATTTGCTGGAGCCAAATTTTTTGAGGCGCAATTATATTTGTACAAAGCATAACTTTCCCCAAGTCTTAATGCAGTTTGCCTGCTGGATGATTGTATGCTGCTGACTTTTTTGAATCCTGAAATCGGTTCTTTCTCCGGAACAATATTATTATAATTTAACTCATAATTATATTCGGGAGGATAATAAATTTTAGAGGACGAATAATTTGTTAATCCGCTCCATTTTATAATTGTAATTTTATCTTTTTCAGATAATAATTGGTATAAGTTACCATCAGCATCAATTTGGAAATCCCTTACCATGTATAAATATTTAATCGACGGAACTTCAAGGATAGTAAGTATTTCTCCATCTTGTGAAATCGTATAAACTTCTCTTTTAACTTTTAATGGAACTTCGGACTGAAATGTTTCGATTAGAATAAATGAATTTCCTTTCGAATCAATTCCGATTAAATCTGCAAATGCTAGGTTTGAAGGAAAATTTATTTTGAAAATTTTATTGAACTTTGACAGATAGTAATTAATCTGAAGGTTGCTTTTATTTTGCACTTGAACGATTATTGAATCATTTGCATTATCTAATAAGACTCCGCCGTTATCAATAAAAATGTTTTTTTCATTAGATAAAAAAGATTTTTTTAAGCTAAATCCTCCCTTTTCCTTAGGCTTATAATTTTGCAGAAGTGAATTCTCTAAGGAATTACTTTCAGCAACAAAATCTTTCCCTATGTGAACGGCAATAGCTGCTTGCTGCTTTTGGTTTTCATTAATGCGGTAGATATTCTGTGAATCAAAATCTTGAATCCATATATTGCCATTATCAACATCAAAAGAAGAAATGGCATAAATTCCTGAGTTTTCCATTCTTAATCTAACAGGAAGATCCGAATATTTTTTTTCAATTAATTTAGTAAAAACAGTCTGCCCTAAAGATGCGCTGACCATTAAAACAGTAGTAAAGATTGATAGGATAAATTTCATAACAGCTCCGGTTGAGGCAAAAACGAATACGAGAAATCCACTATTAAGGTTCTGAATTCTTTTTTATAATAATTTAGAAAATGATTTGAAGTAATTATGGTATATATATTTCCTTAATTGATACAATTTCATTGTTTAAAATATGGAATTTATATGGTTTGAATTTAAACCGCTGATATTCCTTATCATTTAACAAAGAAATAAATTTTGAAGTCGGTATTTTCTCATTGAAATTATAATTGCCGGATTGATTATAAGAAAGAGTTTGCATTACTACATTTGCAGTATCGGATACTTTAAATTTCAGCGAGTCAATTTTATCGTTTCTTATATAATAACCGCCGGGTGTTTCGTTCGTTTTATTTTTCCCTTCTTTTTTGTCCATATTAAAAGCTTTCACAGCAGCGTCGCCGCTAAACCATTCAACAGTATCAATGATTAAATAATTTGCGCTTCCTTCATTTAAGACATCGTTTATAATGTATCCGGTACAATCCAAATTTAAGTTTAAATTTTTAGCGGGTGCTTCCTTACTATCGCCCTGGTTTGCTTTTTTATCTTCCCCACATCCATTTGATATGACAATGAAAGTAATAAAAATAATGCTTAAAAATAAAAGATAAATTTTTTTTTGATTATTTCTGTTAAAACAACTTATAATGCAGTTTCCCATCTATTATAGAATAAATTAATTTTCTTTAGTATTAAGTTAATTTTATAAATTCTTTGAATCAAATAAAAAGACTGCTGAAGATATTTACTTATTTCAATATCCGCAGCAGTCTAATTTATCAGGATGAAGCAATAGACAAACTTTAAATAAAAATTACTTCATTAATATCATTTTGTTTGTTTTAACATAATTACCTGATTGAATTCTATAGAAATAAACTCCGCTTGCAAGATTACTCGCATTGAAATTAACTTTATAATTGCCTGCAGTTTTATCTTCATTAACAAGACTTGCAACTTCTCTGCCCGTGATATCATAAATCTTTAAAGTAACATGAGAAGTTTCCGGCAATTTAAATTCGATGGTAGTTGATGGATTAAACGGATTCGGATAATTCTGTTCTAAAGAGTATTGGTTGGGAAGTTGAGAAAATTGCTTTTCAGTTTTAACGTCTGTTGGTATTGCGGACAATTGAACATCACCATACAAATGACCGTCATTAGAATTTATTGAAAAATCCTTAACAGTAAAAACACCATCACCGAGAGAAGTTGTTTTATCGAAACGCCAGTAACCAATCAAACCGCTATCAGCTGAAGCATAATAATTAGTGGTAAGTGTATCATTATAGGTTTTGGCTATTTCGTCAGCGCTGCGGGCTTTATTCCAAACCTGAACTTCATCAATAACACCTTTAAAAAATTGATCGTCCGCTTGCCTTCCGCCAATCCTAAAATCATTCTGAGCTGTGGTAAGATCTCCTACCGCACCGGTTGAGACAGCCGTATGGAAAAGAACACCGTTAATATAGACTTTTACCTGTGACTGATTATAAACAAGTGCAACATGGGTCCATTCTTTTTCCGGGGCATAATAATTTGAACTTTGCCAGCTCCAGCTAGAATTAGATTCTTTTTTAATAGCCCAAATCAAAACTCCCTTGTGATTTCGTGCTAATTCATACTCGCCTTCCTTATTAATAATTATTCCGCCCCAGATTGGATTAGATCCGTTACCTGTAGGATAAATCCAGGCTTCCAGAGTGAAATTACCTGTTACTCGCAGATTTTCCGGCGCCCCCATAGAAACCTGGCCATCGTCTGATGTTTCACTAAAATCCAGAGCGTTGCCTGTTACATCCGCAGGTTTATCACGCGTAGGAACAGGTGAATATCCATAAACCAGTTGTAACGAATCCTGGTTCTGATCAAGACCAGCAAAATCAAGATAAGTAGACGTATTGGCTATTAGATTTGTCATCATTATATCCATGACTTTTCTTGATTTATCTATAACATAAAATTGATATGTGCCTTGTTCGAAGGCATTGTCTACTGCCAGGTTAAATGGAGTTCCGCTTAGATCAACTTTTGAAGAAACACTGTCAATACCCGGGTAACTCCAGCCTACCCGTCCTAACTGAAAATATGCACCTACTTCACCCTCCATCCAGCTTGGTAATCCCCCACCACTTGTCAGATTTTCATAATCAACAAAACTCAAATCATTAATGTCCATTTTTAGAGTATGCGGGTTTATCCTGATTTTATTAAATGTTGCCCGGTACACATCGGAATTATCAAGGAAATCTGAAAAGACTTTGGGTACACTGCCGTTATTATTAACAGTGAGATACTCCTTAGGCTGTTCAAGTGCTGCATCCGTTTCAGGATCATTAAACAGGCAATAAAGCAGCATTGGCTTAGATGTATCGCCATTTTGATAGATCCAAAAATCACCACCAGGGTCAGGTAAAAATGAACTGTAGGTTTTTACATCTTTGGCGCTGGTATAAATCGCCGGGATAATTATAGTTGACGTAGTAACATCGCCACGGGCGTTGGTTACTTTTACGGTACCGGGGCCATCTGGTGTCTCACTGAAGTTCACAGAGCTGGTATAAAAAGAATTATCACCTTGTGTTAAAGTGTATTTTACCATTTTGCCATTAATAGGTACTTCGGCTTCAACTGACTGGATTGGGAAGTTATTTGGCTGAGCGCTAATAAATACATTTTTATAGTCAGCGGAATAAGAAGCAAGATTAACAATAGGCGCCGGATCATCTCCAGGACTCATCATCACCAATTTTGTATTACGATACATACGCAATCCAAGCATGTTGTTTGGCTGCCCTTCATTATTCCATTCATCAATCACCTCACTGGAAGGCGAAGATAAATACCAGTCATCTGGATATTTACGATTCTCAATATAAGTTACATTGTTTACTTCTTTTTTATCAAAGATCAGGGAAAGAATATCACTTAACTTATATTGCGGATCCCAATAAGGAGTACCGGCAAATACCTCGTAACGATAATTTTGTCCATTTCCCATTTCTGCCAGCACTTCAACCGAAACAGGATTTATTTCGCTTTCAAAGCTGGCCCAATCAATATCTGAATCCCAGTTCTGAGTGGTGGGATCCCAACGAACAACCTTGGCATCAACCTGGATAACTTCCAATGACAATGGTGCACCTCCTTGAATAGCTTTAAGCTCATTAAGGGTTACAGTTATTTCATCACCGTTTTTATCTTTTTGAACAACAATTGTCCCGTTTTTAGGAAAACGGTTATCCGATGTTCCCGGAGGTGTAAGTGTATTAGCTTTTTGAGATGGAATAAAAGTGGCAATAGTCTTATCACCTAATTTAAGATTAACCGTTGGAGAAACATCAAGTGCTGTGGCCCCGCCCAGGTTTTCCATATAAATATGCAGTTTTAACCGGGCGGCTTTGTCAGGCTGTGACGTCCTGGTATTATTCCAGTCTTTGCCAATATTTACAGTTGTACTGTTTGTTGATGTCCAGGTATGCGAGTATGATCCGGTCACTGATCCGCCAACCAGTTCAAAGGGGTTTAATGATGCTTCTACAGTAACTTCTGCCCCTACTTGGTCACTATTAGATGTTTCATTTGTAAAAGTACTGTCTGCATGGCCGCCATTGGAGTTGCTTATGGTTGCAAGAGTTTCTACAGTATAATCTGTCATTTTAATACTGATAATCGGGCGTGCTGCTACTAATGGGTCGTTTTCAGGAGCGGAAATAGATGCAGGCATGTTAATACCCGTGACTTCCATATAATCACTGTAAGGATCACCGTCAGTACTCCATCTAAGGGGATCGGTAATGTAATGCTTTACATTCGGATCACCATTCCAGGGTTTTAGTCCACCCAAAGCACTGAAAGTATAACCATTTACTTCCAATTCATTGCTTATTCCATCCCCATCAACATCACCAGTATCGGACAAAGCTTTTTCTGTTCCATTTGGTGCAGTCAAATAAACGAAACCACCCTTATTTTGTGAACGATTTGCATTTTGAGAAAAAATCAATTCACTCCCCGCAAAAAGAAATAATGCTAAAAGAAACAATAAAGATGTTTTCATCTTTTTTCTCCTAATAATTTTTTTTGATTGTTTCTCTATTACGCAGAAAAAAAGATGAAAAGTGATAACCAATGGAAAGATTTTTTAAGAAATCTTTCATATTAAAATGATTAAAAACAAAGGAGCGGATTTTGTGATACTAAACAAGAGAAGGAAAGAGGCACGAAACCTAATGAATTCAGAATCTGTCTATATGTGTATAATTAATTAAAGATACTTTTTAATAAGCTAAGCGAAAGAGGTACTAAAATGAAAAACATTAAAATTTCAAAATTTGGAACAGCAATATTTACTATTGCTTTTTTAACATTAGGATTTTATCAAAGTACGATTTATGCCAAAGGCAATAATTTAATAGATAAAGTCAGTAATAAAATCCAAACATATTATGACAATCCTTCAATTGAAGTAAGCAACAGCAAGAATGGGGATATAGTTTTAAAGGGAACGGTAAATACTCTTTATGATAAACTAAGAATTTACGAGATAGCCTCTGAAGTAAAAGGAGTAAAGAAAATTGAAGACCTAATAGATATCCAGGCCAATCCTATTCCTGATAAGGAAGTCCAGCAAAATATAGTCGAGGAGATGCATTTGAATAATGCCATTATTGAACCAGATAGAATTAAGGTTGCAGTTGATAACGGTGAAGTAATTTTAGATGGAACTGTTAGTTATCCAAGGGAACGGGAAATGGCAGAAACGCTAGCTTCATGGCAAAACGGTGTTTTGGGAATTACCAATAACCTTAAAGTTCTACCCTATAAAAAAGCCATAGATGATAATAATCTAAATATTATCCTTGGCGAAATTCTTAAAACTCATTATGGTATTGAAAAAGGAGTTACATATAAAGTTGATAAAGGAGTGGTAACTCTTGATGGAACTGTATCCAGCATTTGGGCAAAGGATAATATTGAAAATGATTTTTTCCGGGTGCTTGGAGTAAATTATGTTAAAAATAATTTGAAAGTATCTGAAGAAAATAATTAGATAAGATAACTTGACTAAGTTAGAAGAAGTAGTACGTCTGTCTATACAATTTTGAAACTGTATAGACAGATAACTTTTTATTTTATTATTCTATTTTCTGAAAAATATTTATCCAGATATTCATCGCTTTCAGATATGTGACTAAACTTTTCTTTATATCCTTTGTCCTTAGCAATGGCGCCAATTCTTCCCTGGTTATTCATTAAAACATTTGGAATATAATCCGCGATAGGATCTTTATAAGCTTCAATGGGAGATATAATTTGTCCCCCATTTTCTCTGATATGTTTAATCAAATCTTTTATAAATAATGCGGCTACATCATTTTCATGAAGAAGCAAAACATGTTTAGGCGATCGCCCCAATACTTTTTTAGCCATTTCATCATAAAATTTAATTCCTTCCCATAAAATATTTACATACGCATTTTTGAAATTTTCAAAATCTATTTGTTTGCTTTTACTATATGCGTCTTTAAATATCTTAGCAATGTACCAGTCATAATCGTCAATTGTTACATAGCCATTCTTATAATTCATTTTAGATAGAGCATTTCTAACACTATCTCTTTTTTCAATTGTTTTACCTTCATGCAAATAAGGATAACGGAATAATTTTGTATAAGTTTTATATTTTTTCAATATGCTGTCTGCCCGCTGAATATCCTTAATATATTCCTTGGCACTAATATTATCTAACGAACGATGTGTATCTGAATGATTGGCAATTAAATATCCGGCGTTAGAATACATTTCCAATCTTTTATTTCCAATAGTATCAATTTGATTTGTTACACAATAAAATATCACCTGCTTAACATTCGCTTCCTTCAAATCTTTAATTAATGTCTTAGTTCTTTCCAGTCCTGTAAAGTAGGCACCATCTCCACGAGGGGCATCATCAAAAGACAAAGCGACTTCTTGAGGATAAATTATTATCTGTAGAAAAAGAATAGTAAAAAGCAAAAAATATTTTTTCATAAATACAAAAATAATTTTATCAAATAGACTAATTAAGTTTTTAATTTTAATATTTTAAATTACAAAATAAAAGAGACAACTTGTTGAATCTTCTCTTTAAATATAAATTAATTTATCAAAAATTTACTTCATCAATATCATCTTCTTAACCTGAATAAAACTACCGGCATGCAATCTATAAAAATAAACGCCGCTTGCTAAGTTGCTTGCGTTAAAGTTTACTTCATAATTTCCTGGTGCTTTTGCTTCGTTAACAAGTGTAGCAACTTTTCTGCCCAGAATATCATATACGATTAATTGTACAGAACGAAAATTTTCGTTCCCTACGTTTTGTTGTGGAATAGAATATTTAATTGTTGTTATTGGATTAAAAGGATTTGGGTAATTTTGAAATATCTCAAATTTTTTAGGAATTAATTGTCCATCTGAAATACCAACCAAAGTTTGATTAACATACCAAAATCCAGAATAAACCTCATTAACTGTATTTTCACTCACTCCAATAAAAGTCTGGCCAAAAGTTCCAATTAAAGAATTGTTATCTGAAATATTCATCCCTCCGCCGCTTCCGAAAACACTTCGTTCTAATTTATATTGTGCCTTCAAGGGAGAAATAAATATTGTCAGAATAAAAACTGATAAAGTAAAAATAAATATTTTTGGCTTTTGCATATTAATACCACTAGTAATTTAATTACTGATTTCTATTTGTTGATTAATAATTTTAATTCTTCTATTTCCTTCTGCTGCTCTTGAATAGCTTTGATTAATACAGGTATTAAATTAGTATAATATATTCCTAGGTGATCAAGTTCTTCACGCTGCATTGATGCGGGTTCTGATTTACCATTTATTATTTTTTCCGTTTCGGACGGTTTAAAGTCGTAAGTTTTTACAACTTCTTTTATAAGAGGCAGTACTTCCTGTGCAATTAATCCAATCTTATCGCCTTGTTGAGGATTATTTTTCCATGTGAATTTAACAGGCCGCATTTTTAATATCTCATTCAATCCGTAGTTAAGGTCCCTAATATTTTCTTTATCACGGATATCAGAAGTTTGTATTGTCCCGTTAGTTGCATATACATCATCCCAATGAAATGTTGGGGTTCCTAAGTCATAAGTGTTGTCCGATGTTGGCCTTATATCTCCACGAGCTGCTATTTCATTTGTTCCACCATCTTCAAAATATTCCACAGTGGCGAACCTAATTTGGCCATTAACATGTAATGCAGCTAAAGGAACAGTAGTCCCTATCCCAACATTCCCATCTTTTCTAACTGTAACAGCATTTATACGATTACTATTGCTAGTTCCAATTCCAATTTCAAAAATGGGATCGGTTGAAACCCATGATGTGGAATTCCCTCCCCCAACATTATATCTGCCAACGGCCATAGAGCTATAAGATTGTGCATGAGTTCCATTGCCTAAAGCTATTGAATAAATCGCTTGTGCTTCGGTAAAATAACCAATTGCAGTCGAATAGTTTTCTTCGGCATCTGTGCTATAGCCCAAAGCTGTTGAACCTAATGCCAGGGCGTCAGTGTTAAAACCCATTGCAGTTGAATATTGTCCATCAGCATTAGTAAAATAACCGGAGGCAAATGAATATGAACCAAAGGCTTCAGTGTCTCGGCCTAAAGCGGTTCCACCAAAACCTTGAGCGCGAGTATTCAGTCCGGCAGCAAATGAATATTGTCCTATGCTGTCTCTATCCCAATAACTGCTTGCAGCCCCTATAGCAAGTGCACCAACACGAAAAGCATGTAATCCAGGAATCCACATTAATTTATCTCCCGCACCGACTGTATCTGCACCAAACAAAACTCTCTGATTCTCCCCAATATGTAATGATACTTTTGGCGTATTTTCGCCAATTCCAACTTTCCCGGAATTAAAATAAATATTACTTCCATTTTGCTGCCACAGGCTGCCATCAACTGAACCCGGAGACCATGCAGAGCCATCCCATTGTAAAAGTTGTCCCGTAGATGGAGCAGTGCTGGAAACATTTCTTCCCCTAATTTTATTTACAGAGGGATTAGGGAAATTACCTGATAAATCACCCCCTGCAGTTCCACCTGGTGGTAAGCTTAAACCAGGCGATAATTTATCTTGAGTGATAGCACCATCTACTATTTTCGATGTAGTAATACTGCTATCCTCAACAGTTTTTGCACTTATACTGTAAGCGACCGATGAAAGCTGAACTCTTGGTTCCAATTCAGCGTCACCGTTTACTGAAATTCCAAGCCAATATGGTTTATCAAATGCAAGCTCGAAAGGGACTAGTTTCCCTAATTGAACATTAAACACTCCTTCACTGACTTCAACATTTTGTGTTTCGCTCCAAAGTGAAGTTCCCTCTGATTCCACGTCATATAATTTAAAAACCAATGTATTCGTACCATTAAGAAGGTTTCCACCTTTATCTTTTAGTACTCCCTGATAATTTAACATTTTTGGTATTTGAGCGAGTAGAGGTATTGAAAGGATTAATAAAAACCATAAGGTTTTCTTAATTAATGAATACATGACTTCTCCTATTTTTATTAGAATTTTTATATCAGAAGAAAACAGCAGAGAATTGGAAGTAAAGTGCTTTGGTTAGTAAATTTCTTTTAATATGAGGAAATTTAACTTTAGTTTATATAGAACAAATGAACTATTTATTTTTTTATTATTAAAAAATTGAAATATCTATTGAAACAAAAAAAGACGATTCAATGAATCGTCTTTTTAAACAGATAATTAACTTATTTTTAATTAAATAAAATTATTTCATCAAAATCATTTTCTTCGTTTGTATAAAACTACCAGCCTGCAGCCCATAGAAATAAACTCCGCTTGCAAGGCTGCTTGCGTTAAAGTTTACTTGATAATTGCCTGGAGCTTTATTTTCATTTACAAGTGTCGCAATTTCTCTTCCGATTATGTCATAAACTTTTAATTGTACTGACACAGTATGTTGTGCCCCTACGATAGGGATGGAGTATTTGATTGTTGTTGTTGGATTAAATGGATTCGGATAGTTTTGATCCAAGCTAAATCTATTTGGAATATTAAAATCAACTTCAATAGTTTTTGAATATTCAAAATTTCCATTATTATCGATTTGTTTTAATTTATATAAATATTTTCCTGATGCCGTTAATGAATTATCTATGTAGGAATATTCCTTTATTGAATTACTATTTCCATGTCCATTAACAAAACCTATCTTCTCCCAGGCTTTTGGTGATTGATTACTAATAATTGGTGTCCGCTCAATTTCAAAACCATAATTATTTACTTCTGTTGCTGTTTGCCAATTTAGAGATACTTTTTGATCTACATATTGTGCTGTAAATGTTGTCAATTCAACTGGCATAGGTGATGGGGAAACCGATACGTTAGACGGCACATCACCTAAATTAACTGTAATGTCAGCATAAGGCGAGTATTGCTGGATTGAAATATCACTACTTTTTGAAGACCAGCTGAAAGAAGTAGTTTGACCTGCAGATAAATCATATGTAATACTTATGTCGTAAATGTTAGTCCATGCTGATCCGCTAATAATTCCAGGAGTTGGACTTCCACTAGTACTTATAGCATAGTACGAATAAATTCCATTACCGTTATGGACTTCAAAAACTTCAAAAATATTAGAGTAATCAGGAGCTGTAAATAATTCATCCGAAAATACCCCTGCCGGATTCAATGCATTTAATACATTGTCTTCCAGAAATGTTGCATTAAATTGTTGAATGTTTATATCACCGGCATCAGATTCTGCCTGCATTTGCAAGACCATTGTTCCGGTTGAACCATCATTATTTTGATTACTAATTAAAACAACCCTAAGGTTAACATTAGCCATAACGGAAAGAGGTAAAAAAAACATTAGTACCAATGATGTTTTCATTTGTTTCACCCTTATGAAAAAATAGTATATACTTTTTATTATTATCGAAGTATCTTAATACTTCTTAAGACTTTCGATTAAAATAAAACAAAAAATTATACTTTTGAAAACAGAGGCATTAGAGATAAGATCATTTAAAATTGCTTTCTTTATAGGATAATCTTTTGAATAAAATTTTTAAACCTAGTTTTAGTGATTATTATTTTAGTAGATTTAATAAAAAAACCTCTGACAAACTTTTAATCTATCAGAGGTTTAGTATACTGATACTATAAAATTTACTTCATTAATATCATCTTCTTTGTCTGCACAAAACTGCCTGCCTGCAACCTATAAAAATAAACTCCGCTTGCCAGATTACTTGCATTCAAGTTTACTTCATAATTACCCGGTGCTTTGATTTCGTTTAAAAGCGTCGCAACTTTTCTTCCGAGAACGTCATATACAATTAGTTGTACGGACACGAAAATTTTCGTTCCCTACGTTTTGTTGGGGTATTGAATATTTAATTGTTGTCGTTGGATTAAATGGATTAGGATAGTTTTGTGATAGTTCAAATTTATTTGGATTAGTTTTATTATTTATTATTCCAGTGATTAATGTATTCTTTAATATTTCTAATCCGCCATCAAAATTTGCGACATAAATTTTATCTCCTATTACTTTAACATCAAATGCATAATCTTTTGTATCATAAAACCCAGCTTCTGTTGGATATGATGGATCAGAAATATTCACCATCTTTAATCCGCTATATCCGCATGATAAGTATGCATAATTGCCGCTAACACAAACTCCGACTACATCATCGCCGGCATTATAGTAGCCTATTTCATTTGGAGAAGCTGTATTGCTTATATCAATAATTTCTAAACCTAAATTATCTCCAATGTAAGCATAATTATCCTTTAAGAATATGCAGTGTGAATCACCTACTAATGTAAATTTTCCAACTTCTTTGACCGATGATGGTTTAGTAACATCATCAATGCGAAGTAATGTCGGCCCTCCTCCTACTAGAAATGCATTATTATTTGCGACTGAAACATCTTCATCGTTTTCAGCGTATTCATTTAAATATCCATTTGTTACATAGGATATAGAAACTGGATTACTTATATCAAAAATCGATAAACCTGCAGTACCATCAGCTAGGAAAGCTTGATTCCCGGAAATATATATCCCCGCTGCATATCCGCCCGGATTATAATTTCCTTCTTCAACCAGGTTGGCAGGATCGCTAACATTAAATATTCTCATTCCATCATATCCGTCCGCAACATATAAATAATTATTTTGGAAACATGTTCTCCAGGCATAATTCCCTTTATTTGTTCCACCTTTTAAAACAAGCTGTGACGGATTCTCGACATCTATAACTTTAATTCCAAAATCACCATCGGCAACGTATGCATTATTTCCAACTACATTAACTCCAACAGCTTCTCCTCCTGCAGTTTGAAAACCTCCAACTTCAACTGGAGAATTAAGATTATTCACATCCAAAATCTTCATACCCTCATTTCCTGCTGCAAGGAAAGCATAATTCTTATTAACACATACACTTGAAATTTTGCTGCCGGATTCATAACTCGATATCTCGGTCGGTAATAAAGGATTACTTATATCAACTATTTTCAGTCCATTCACATCATCTGAAACAAAGGCAATATTACCGCTGATCTGCAAACCAAGTTCATTTTCAATATCGTTTATATCATAAAATCTTGAAACCGGCTGAGGTAATTTTGGATTGCTTACATCTAAAATTACTAAACCATTAAGCCCATCGGCGAGATAGGCATAATTACTATCGACATAAACTCCACCAGCATTGTCAGGGCTTAAAATATCCTGTGAATTGTAAGAACCAATTTGCTTAGGCTGTACAGGATTGCTTACATCAATAACTTTCATTCCGCTGTCGCTCACAGCCAAGTAAGCGTAATTACCTTTTAAAAATATTCCTTTTGCATAACCACCTGATGGAAAATTCCCTGCTGATGTTGGAGCAGAAAGATTACTTATATCAATAATCCTCAGACCATCATTACCATAAGCAAGATATGCATAATTACCTTTGATAATTACTGAAGCTGCTTCATTACCATTATCAAAAGAACCTATTTCAACCGGTGATGCCGGATTTGTTAAATCGAGAATTCTTAATCCTGCAAAACCATCTGCAATGAAAGCATAATTATCTTGAATAAAAATATCTTCTACTACTGAAGGAGTTGTTAATTCTGCTGCTTTTTGAGGAGAAGATAAATTACTAACGTTTACAATATCCAGGGTACAACCATCTCCAATCAAAGCATAATTGCCAATAATTTTTACAGCATAACATGCACCGTAAGCCCATCTTCCGACTAAATCAAGATTACTATTAGCTTTGTTTGAATTTACTTTTGATGGTCGTAGTGGTTTGTTTAAATTCATCATGCTTCTTTGATTATCTGCTCCTTGTGCAATAGTTATACACAAAGCAAAAAATACAATAGACAAATTTCCAATTATTTTTATACGGTTCATATTATTTCCAGCTCAATCGTAAATTAAATTATCTATATAACTTATCTTATTAGTTATAAGATTGAATTGATTTTATTTTATCAAGATTAATTTTTTTGTCTGCATATAATTACCGGCTTCCAATTGATAGAAGTAGGTCCCGCTTGACAAACTTGACGCATTAAAATTAATAGAATATTTACCAGCAGACTTATTTTCATTCACTAAATCTTCAACTTTATTTCCAAGAATATCGTAAACGCTTAACCTCACATGAGACTGTTTGGGTATTTGATAATCTATAGTTGTTGTTGGATTAAATGGATTAGGATAATTTTGACTTAGATTAAAACTTTGTGGTAATTGCGATAAATTATTCTTTACACTTGTTGTGTTATTTGTAAATGAAAGATCATCAATTATAAAAAATGTTCCTGCATGAGCAGCAGGAGAATATGGAAAAACTGTAAAACTTATTATGCAAGAATCAGGATTGTTTAGTGAAGCCCAATAAATTGGTATATTAAATTCTGTGTAATCATTTACGGTATTTTTGACAACCATGCTTCCGCCGCCGCCTCTTCCGGCACTATCTTTACTGCTACCAAAAGAAACAAGAATAATAAGTGAGTCAGAGCCTACCGAAGTGAATTTATAATAACCTTTAAAATTTGAAGGCCTCTCCGAATAAGGAAATACTGAACTTAATACTGGATTTATTGGAAATCCCTGCAAAGTTTTAACTGCACCAATCAAAGCATCATTTCCCGAATGTGAATTTGGAGTAAGAGTTATTGCCACGAATCCGTCACCTGGATCATTGTCGGTTATCCATCCATCCGGGTTTCCATTTGTCCAGCTCTCAAAACCGGCATTTGGAATTTGACCTTCTACAGTAAAGGCTATTAAAAATATTAATACAAGAGTTTTAAGCAAACTCCATGATGTTAAACCAATTGAATTTGAATACATTGAATTAAGACTCTTAAAATCTAATTTTGTTTTAGATATAACTTTCATCTTTTTCTTTCCTATTAGTTATTAAATTTCAGTTATTAATAAATAAACGGTATTAACTTTTTTGTATTAGCAGAATACTTCATAAATTCATCCCCATATTTTTCTTTAAGATATTCGTCAAGTTTTGGAATGTTAAAGAATACAAAGAAACAGCAAAGAAAAATTGGAATTGTTATTGAATACAAATTTCTGGTAATTAACGTGTAAGCAGAAACCCAGAGTAAGTCTCCAAAGTAATTTATATGTACAGAATATTTGAATAATCCTTTTGTATATAACTTTCCTTTATTCTCATATTTTTGTTTCCAAATATCCCTTAATAATTCACTTGCGGTATTAGTGAAGCATCCTTCAATAAAAATTGCTATGGCAAGAAAATCTAACCAATCTATATTCTTATTTATTGGAAGAACAAACAATGTGAAACCGAGATAATACAATGCAAATGCGAAGGGAACACTGATGCTTTCTTCCCAGGGTATTTTTCTTTTAAGCAGATAAAACATCATAAACCCAAGCCTGAAAAAAATCACAATGTTGAAAAGAAAAATTATTATTCTCCTATTAAATGCATTTACAGCATTATATATTCCAAGCTTATTTTGAATGAAGTCTCCGCCGTGAAGAAATAATATCCAATACGAAAGTATTATGAAAAAAATTTCAAGTATATGTATAATAATCTTTTGAGGTATGCTTTTACTTTTTTGTCCATACAGTTCCATAATTATTTAATCCCATTTTTTATTCTTAATTAAATTTTAAAAGTTTTATAGTTAGTGAATTTTGGTGGCAAAATTAATCTTCGATGGCAGGCGCTTCAATAGAACAAATGTTATAGTTCATTCTTTCTACAGGGTTTTTAACCTATGTTAAAATATATTGAATTTATTAGTTGATGATCCTTACATATAACTAATATTATATTGAAGGCAAAAAATATAATTGATACTTTTATTAGCAGTGAATAGATGTATTCATTAAAAGAAAATTTTATCAAATAAATACTTTGACACTAATATGGAAGAAATAAATATTCCGAAATATGATACTATTGTTATCGGTTCAGGCCAGGCGGGATTATCCGCTGGCTACTATCTAAAAAAGTTAGGTCAAAATTTTATTATCCTTACAAAAGATAATAGAATAGGAGATAATTGGAGAGAACGCTGGGATTCATTAAGATTATTCACGCCTGCTTTTTATAATAATCTTCCGGGGATGAAATTCCCTTCTGATGATCCGGATTACCTGCCGGATAAAAATAAAACAGCAGATTTTTTAGAAAATTTTTCAAAAGAATTTGATCTGCCTATTTGCTTTAATACTGAAGTAATTAGTCTTGAAGGGAGAGAACATTCATTCATAATAAAAACTAAATCGGACTCGTATTTTGCAAAGAATGTTATTGTAGCAACCGGAGCTTTTCATAATCCACATATCCCTGAATTTGCCTCTGACTTGCCAGAATCTATTTTTCAAATTCATTCCAGCCATTATAAAAATCCTACCCAGCTTAAAGAAGGAGATGTATTAGTTGTAGGTGCCGGCAGCTCGGGATTGCAGATAGCCGCAGAAATTGCCGAACAAAAAAATTCTAACACTAATGTTTGGCTTTCAGGCCCGAATACCGGAACATTTCCAAGACACATTTTAGGAATAGATATTTATCATTTCTTATCAGCTACAGTTTTTAAAATTCCAATTAAATCATTTATAGGAAAAATAATAAAAGCAGTAAGCTATAGACATGGTGATCTTGCCTTGAGGCCAACTTATAAAAAAATGCTTAAAGCAGGAGTAAAAAGAATAGGAAGAACTATTGGTGTAAAAGAAGGCTATCCTTTGATTGAAAAAGATATTTCTCTAAATGTAAAAAATATAATTTGGTGTACAGGGTTTAGATATAATTTTGATTGGATCAAACTTGATATTTTTGATAACAAAGCATTTCCAATTAATGAAAGAGGCGTCTTCGAGAAAGCACCTGGAATTTATTTTCTTGGTTTACATTTTCAATATACTATTAGTTCATCACTGTTGGGAGGCGTTAAAAAGGATGCAGAATATATTGTTAAGCATTTATCAAACAAAAAACAATAATTACCGGATTAAATTACTAAGATCTGATTTCTCTACTCTCTACCATAAAATTTATTCACGGCTTCAGTTCGATTCTGCACGTGCAACTTTTCATAAATTTTATGAATATGCTGCCGGACTGTTCCGGTAGAAATATTCAGCCTTTCTCCTATTTCTTTATATAAATATCCTTTAGATAAAAGCTGCAGAACTTCTTTTTCTCTATTTGATAGAATATTAATATCATTACTCCCCTGCGAGGATTTTTGAAATGCAGCAACTACTTTTCTTGCAATCTGCATATTCATTGGCGAACCGCCTTCATATAATTCTTTCAATGCATCAAGAATTTTATTTTTAGGTGTTTTCTTAAGAAGGTATCCATTGGCTCCAGCTGCCAGTGCTTCATAAACTGAGTTACTGTCTTCATAAATTGTAAACATCATGAATTGAGTTTCAGGACATTTGCTTTTTACTCTCCGAATGCATTCAATGCCGCTCATTCCCGGGAGATTAATATCCATTAAACCGATGTCAGGTTTTGTTTCTAACAGCTTATCAACAGCTTCCTCTGCATTTTCAAAAGCACCAACGCATAAAAATTCTTTTGATTCATCAAGCAGTTGTTTTACTGAAAGGCGAATATCTTCTAAATCTTCAACTACACAAACAGAAATTATTTTTTCCATGCTTTATTATTATAAAAATATTTATCAGTTTCATTATAACAAATGTTATATAGTAATTCCGTTTTTGTCTGTTTGGGGAAGTGGGAACCGTATTGCTGCTATAGTTTTTTCAGCTTGCAAAATTGAAAACTCCCCTCCAATACTTTCCATTCTATATTTCATGTTCTTCAAACCATTCCCAAACTTGCTAATATTATTTAAGTCAAATCCTTTGCCGTTGTCACAAATATTTATTTTTAATTCATCATCGACTATAAAATCTAAACTCACTTCCGAGGCTTCCGCATGTTTAATTATGTTATGCACAGCTTCTTTGACAACTAAATAAATATTTCTTCTTTTCTCTCCACTTAAATTAATTGAAGGTGTAAATTCCGGCATATTTATTTGATATTTCAAATTATTGTTTTCTAATAATTGGACTGCATTAAAACGGATATAAGTTATAAGGTCTTCTAAAGTATCATAATCTTTATTCATCGACCAGATGATTTCATTCATTTTATCTACTACAGTTTCTGCCGTAAATTTAATTTTGTTTATTGTTGTGGAGTTTTCGTTTTGATTTCTTGAATTTAAATTGCTTGAAAGATACATAATAGTCGTAAGTGATGAACCAATATCATCATGCATTTCACTTGATATCCGCTTTCTTTCTTCTTCCCTTCCTTCCATCGTTGCTTTAAGTCGAATAACTTCCTGTTCCTTCTGAAAATTTAATATTGATTGTTCATGCAATTTTTTTCGCTGCCTGTATAATCTGTAACTTAAAAAAATTAGTACAAGTAAAACTATTATGCCAATTAAGGAAAAAAGAAGCAGAGTATTTTCTCTTTTAATTGTCGACTGCTTCTTTTCAATCAATAAGTTTTGTTCGGCAATCTGTTTGTCTTTTTGTGCAGCCCTATATTGAATCTGAAATCGATTGATATTTGTTTTTA
>CAVZQU010000005.1:0-31955 GCA_963777515.1 uncultured Bacteroidota bacterium | reverse complement strand
AATGAGATTTTTCAAAAGAATATTTTTTTCTCTTCATCAAAACCTATCCTCGAATTCTATCATAGGAGGATGATCTTCTTTCGTTCTTCGGAGCCATTAGTACACAGAGGATAGTACTCATAAACACTATGAAGTTTTACTTTCTTAGAAACAATAAGTCTTGCCGGATCATCAACCCAGGTATTGACAACTAACTAATTAGCTTGCATGTCAAAACTATCATCTACCTCCTCTAATGAAAAATCCAATTACACAAATTATCGGATTTTAACTTACTTAATTGGCGATGTAACTCCGGAACGGAGATGCAAATCACGCTGAGGGAAAGGAATTTCAATTTTATAGTCTCTAAATTTTTGAACTATAGCGCAATTTAACTCTGATTTCACATAATAAAACCTTTGAGGATTTTCAATCCAAACTCTTAATTGCATATTCCAGGAAGAATCGCCAAATTCTTTAAAAAGCACCTCCGGTTCAGGTGTACGGAGAACATTATTATTTTCGTCAGCCACTTCACGAAGCGCTTTAAGGACAATATCTATTTCGGAATTATAAGATACCCCTACATCAAGATCCATTCGTATTCTTTTGTCTATATGAGACCAATTTATAACTGTTGATGAAATAAACTCTGAGTTAGGTACTATATAAGAAATGTTATTTAACGATCGGATTGTTGTAGATCTTATATTAATATTTCGAACATCCCCTTCAGTGTTTCCAACAGTTACTCTATCGCCTATATTGATGGGTCGCTCAAACAGCAAAATAATTCCAGCTATAAAATTTGAGGTAACATTTTGAAGACCGAATCCTATTCCCACAGAGAGAAAGCCAAGCACTACCGTTAAACCTGTTAAATCAATACCAATAAATTGAAAAGCGATTATAACTCCGACGAAGACAATAAGATACTGAACTAATTTAGAAAGCATGAATTGAATGCCTTCATCTATTTTAAATTTGCCAAGGATTTTAGGTAAAAATTTGTTTCTGGAGATTCTTGATAAGAAAAGAAAGATAAGCACTATCAATAGAAATAAAATTATTGATGTAATAGTTATATCTGTACCATTCAGTGTGAAAATTTTATAATTAAAAATTTCTTCAATTTTTTCAAAAAAATTGTTCATGGCATATTCTTTCCAATTACTAATTACTTATTTGCATTACACAGAAAGTTTGTTTTTAGGTACTTTCCCAATTCTTACTTTTATTGTTTCTTCCTTAAAAAAGTTTATAGACTGGTTTATAAATTTGTCAGGCCAATGTATCTCAATGGATTTGTTTTTAGGATGATATACAGATGTGTATAGTGTTCCAAATGCTTTATCAAAATTTGTGTGGTATAATGGCGGTTTAAAAAATATTTTAAAATTGAATTTTCTGATTCATGCTTTTTTTCTAAAAGTCCTTCCAAATAAATTTTTCTTTCAACTGTTGAACTAAAGGCAGCATAATCCTGCCATTCTACAATGCTTTGATGATTGGTACAAACCTGTGCATTTGTAATAATAGCATCTCTATCAGGCGATAGGAAAGCAGTTGAAAATTCACTCTTGCTATCGACCACAGTTATATTATAAGTCATATGTACTGGAATTCTTTTAATCACATTATTTGCCTCAGCAGTTGTTTCACAAGTTTCAAGTATATATCGTAACAGCAAAGCAATACCGAAACCGTCTCCAGTTATATTTCTTCCTCCAAAGGATAATGAGACTGATAAACCTGCATCATTAATTCCGTCAAGAACCCCCCACAAACAATCGCTCATCGCAATTACCGGACGAAGCCAATTTGTATATAAAAGAACTCCCTCATACATAGCAGGGCTGTAATCATAATTTCTAATTAACGCAGTTTGATTGTCTTCTATCAATACAATTTGTGAACAACCGGTAAGATATGGGGGCGGACAATATTGTGATAAAAATCGTGCTTCAATGTCACCGCCTCCTGCAAGTTCAATAAGATTTTCATATACATGAAAAATTTCCGGCATAAAATTTTTGAGTTTCATGGAGGATGTTGTATAACCGGGCCGTGCTGAGTAACCTTCAGACAAAAACCAATTTTTATAACTGATCCAAAATTTATGAAATAGATTTTTCCACTTTTCACCGGGTTTGTCTTCTCGAATTGAATTCAAAGTTAAAATCATAAATTACATTACTTTAAATCCGCCGATTTCGGCAACTTTTTCTTCGGCTTTTTCCATATTCTGTGGAAGTTCTCCTGCATAATTTGATCTTATTCCTTCTATCCAGGCTTTAGCTCTATCGGTTAATTTAAAATCTTCGGTCATTAATCTTCCTCTCATAACTAAAATACCCAGATCACAACCCTCATATCGGTAATCACCTTCTTTGCTAATTCTTAAAAAGAAAGCTTCTGATTCTTGCTCAACTGCTCTTCGATGAGTGTCATAGCGTGAGTAAATAACATTTCCATCCGGTGACAATTCCCATATTCCGGTTTTAGGAGCTTTTGTGATTATATCTATCGTATCTTCAGTATGCTTAATTACCATCTGGCTCCAGGTATCCATATTATCAGCCTTAGACCAACGATTATTGATTTGTTTAATATTTAGTTTATAATCTACATCCATCCATTGCAAGATATGAAATAAAAACAAGGGACAATCGGCAAGTGCGAAAAGTGAATGATTGGTAATTGAACTAGCCCCGGTTATACGTGGATTTAATTCGCCCAAATATAGTTCGCCGGAATCTTCATCAATTAAAAAATCAAGTTCAAAATATCCTTTATATCCTTCTTTTCTTAATTGATCGCCAAATTTTTCTGTATATTGTTTTGCCAGCTTTCTGATTTTGGGAGTGAAAGCATTTGCATAAATTTCATTTCCGCACCATCCGCCTTTGTACGGAGTCAGTTCTTTTAAATCCTACCAGCTCTGTCATCAACGGGGCAACAATTGTCCCTTCCTTTGTAACGCAGGCCTCGATTGCTGAACCTCTGCAATTAATTCTTTTCATTATTTTAACTTCGGATTCTCTTACAATTTCTTCTTCGTACTTATTCCATTCTTCTTCATTAGAAATAAAAAAAGTTGTATGTCCGGAATCCCCAAATGGTGTTTGTACCACTAAATCATTGCCAAGATATTTGGTGATTTCTTTTAATTGAGTATAGTTTTTTACATTCGACAAGACATAAGGAACGCAAGGTACGCCGGCTTTTTCTGCAACTCTGTTTGTAACAACTTTGTTATCAAGATTATTTCTTAATTTTGCGGAAGGGAAACATACTTCCAATCCTAATTGTTTAGCAAGGTTTTCAGTTTGTTCATCGAACATTAAAAATAAAGCTTTCCCTTTCCCTCCTCGTTTTTTGATAAAATCTGCAACTTCTTTATGCTCGAGAAGATAGTTATTAATATCCTCTATGCTTTGAAATTCATCATGAGGCTGTTCAGTAGGTGTAAATACATTAGGATGTTTTTTATCAAAACATTCTATATAGCAAATGAATTTAAAGCTTTTAACCCATTCATCAGCACCAAGTAAATTAAAGTTAGTAGCACTTATAAAATAAATTGGGACTTCATTTTTATAGAAGAAACTTCTGATATCAGAAACTCCCCTTAAAACTTTTTTATTTTTACCATTATTTCCAAATTCGCTCATCTTAAATCCTTTTTATTATATTTTGTCAATTCAATATATTCTTTAGCTTAGATAAAATTACTCTATATAATAACAGACTATGTGAATTTTATTGTGTATAAACTTTTTTCTGCTTGTTATTATTTTTTTCTTTTTTTGAATTTTGCCCACCGTTTGATGGTTCTAATTTAATACTTGAAATGTTGGCTGTTATTTTTTTTGCAATCTGTTTTGATTCAATATTTTTTATAGCGTCTTCACTAAATACCCTAAATCCAAGATCGGCTCTATATCCGTGAATTTCCTTAACATCAAGAGCGCTCATAAAATCCATAATCTCTTTACTAAAAACTTGTCCTGGAATAAGCACTGGGAAACCGGGAGGATAAGGAATAACAAAGGATGCAGAAACTAATTCTCTTCCGGAATCCATAACACTATAACAATCTTGTAATTTTATGTATTCACAAATTTCTTCATTATAAGCTAGAAAAAAAGCTGACCTAATATCGCCCTCAGAGGAATCCGGGTTCGGCTTGAAAGCATTATGAAATCTGCTAAAATCTGGTAATGGCGGATTTTCGTAATTTAAAGAATGAATTAATTTCTTATGAACATCAGCCTCATCATTATTTAATGATTCATTTGTTTCCTCAATTTGTTTAGCAATTTTTAATAAAACTCCAAGCAAATAGGCAACTGAGCTTCTCCTCGTTCCAATGTTGGTCATAAATAAAACTGTATTTCTTGAAGTCTTGTTTATTTGTATCCCGAATTGATCCATTAAATATCGGTTTTTAAAAGTATCACCGTCAACTCCGGTGTTCCCGATAAACAGTGTAACCTTTGTCGGATCCAAAACAAACTCATCATTAGCCCAGGCTTCTTCCATCCTGCTCCATCCATTATCGGCATCATAATATTGTGCAATTCCGGAGACCCTGTGCTTTTCGGGAATAATATCTTTAATTGTTAACACATGGAAATATTTATTTAGCCTGGGATGAGATGTAATTTTTTCTCTTAATATCATCGCCATTTCAATACTTTTTTCAACAAGCTCGTAAGCTTCAAAAGCAGTTTGTCTTCTTCCTACATCAAGAGACGCAAGTATTTGGTAATTTGCAGAAGTTGATGTATGAGTCATATATGCTTCATGAAATGTATCTTCTACTTTCTTTCTAAATTCTTCATCGAAAATATGTATCATCGAGCCCTGACGAAGCGATGATAGTGTTTTATGAGTGGATTGAGTTGAGTAAACTCTAATTTTAACTAGGTCCGGATCCTGCATATTTGAAAGAGATGCTGTACCGTTACTAGTTTTCTTGTGTTCAGAATATTTCTTTCTATATTCATCACTTTTATAAAGTGAATAAAGTTTTGAAGCGACACTCATTGCAGTTCTTTGTCGGTAAATAGAAGTAAAAGAAGCGAATCCAAACCAAGCTTCATCCCAAAGGAAAATCATGTCCGGTTTAATTAATAGAATTTCTTTCATTACTTTTTCAACATTATAAACCAAACCATCAAATGTACAATTTGTAAGCACAAGCATTTTAACTTTATTTAATCTTCCCGCCTCTTTTAACTCAAATAGTTTATTCTTAATCTCCTCAAGAGGAACAGCTCCGTAAATTGAGTAATTCTGGATTGGATATGAATCGAGATAAACAGGAAAAGCTCCTGCGAGAACCAATGCGTAATGATGAGATTTATGACAATCCCGATCTATCAAAACAATATCTCCGGGTTGAACCAAAGCCTGCTGAACAATTTTATTTGCTGTTGAAGTTCCGTTAGTTACGAAATACGTATGCTGAGATCCAAATGCTTTAGCAGCTAATTCCTGAGCTTTTTTCAAAGGGCCTGTAGGCTGCAGTAAAGAATCAAGTCCGCCGGTAGTTGCCGAAGTTTCCGCAAGAAAAATATTTCTCCCATAAAAATCGCTCATGTCGTGAATCCAATGAGATTTAAAAATTGAATTTCCCCTAGAAATAGGCATTGCGTGAAAGACCCCGGTAGGGCGTTGGCTGTATTCGGTTAATGCCGTAAAGAATGGAGTTTCAAATCTTTCTAGAATTCCTTTACGAATACTTAAATGAAGCTCCTGAAGATCTTCCTGCCGATAAAATATTCTTCTGAAATTTTCAAATACATTTGTTGAGATCTTATCAAGAGATGTATCCGTTACATAATACAGATCTAATTCTGGCCGAAATGCTTTAATAATATTGGCTAAAACAGGACCAAGTTCTGAGTCCAGCTTATCTTCTATTTTATATTTTAAGACACTTGAAATGAACGGCTTAAAGATTTTAAGGTTATTTTTTGATTTAAATTGAATACCATATCTAATTACAACACTTTGAATATTGTAATTAAATAACAAAGCTATTAAAGCATCTTGAAAAGTTTTTGTTACAACGATATCATAAATAAATTTATCTTTAGTATTTCTTATATCAGAAAATTTTTCTTTTAATTCAGCTTCTTCTTTGTGGGATAAATTATCTATAAATAAAACTTCAAAATAATGCTGCCTCTCTCCAACGTCCTTCGTACTTTTTTCTTTAGTTCCTAATTGTGAGTACTTGTCCCGGTATGATTCGCTAATTAACATTCTCACTATTTCAGAAATAGAGTTTGAAAAAGAAGCATACTCTTTTTTATCATACATTTTTTTAAGACGCGTCAAATTCTCTATTCCCGGGTAGGCCCAGTATTGTTCAACAATCTTTAAATTATCAAACAAATCCAGAATTCTTTTTTTTATTTCTGAATTCTCATTACTATTAACCTTATTTTCTAATTGACTGGCGGTTTGTTTAAAGTTATTCCAAAGATCAGCTCTGAATTGCGTAATGTTATAAAATCTATTTGTTAACCTTTCACTAGTCATAATATCTCCTCATAGTTTCTGTTAAACCGGTAATTCAGCTGATGGAGCTGGATCAATCAGACCAAGATTATCGTTCTTATTAATTTTAGCAGGTTTGCTTAGTACACCTAAAGTGTCCAGGTACGGGAATTTTTGATTTTTATTATAAATTGAAAAGTCTACTGCACGATCTCTGAAACTTTTTAGTGGTTGGCCTAATTTTAAAACTCCATTCTCACGGCCTCTTTTTACTAATTCTAAATTTATCTCAATAGGCATCATTTCTTCGCCTGAATCGGCTTGGTATAAGATTCTCCCGTCAGGCCCGCAAATAATAGAACGTCCGTTTCCTCCAGATTCAAGTCCGTTTATATCAAAAATAAAACATTGATTCATTGCTGCAGAGGCTCTGACAATTGAAAGCTCAATTTCACGATCCATTGTCCCTGTTAAAGTTGGATGCAAAATTACTTCGGCTCCCATTACTGCCAATGTTCTTGTAGTTTCTGGAAACCACATGTCATAGCAAATTGAGACACCGAATTTTCCAACATCATCCACATCAAATACAAAAAATTCTTGTCCAGCTTTTACACCAGCTTCATATGGATAAAAAGGGAACATCTTTCTATATCTTCCAACTACAACACCCTCAGGATTGATCACTGATGCTGTATTATAAATTCCATCAACTGCTTTTTCAAACATACTTCCGGGTAAAAGCCAAATCCGGTGTTTAGCTGCTATTTTACAGAATTCATCTTCTATTTTATTCGGAAATGGTTGTGCGTATTTGGTTGAATATCCGAATGTTGATAATTCACTAAATACTATCATTTGAACCCAGGGGTAAGCGTACATCAGTACTTCAATTTTGTGCTTCATAGATTCAACATTATTAGCATCATACACTTTCATTTGAATACCGGCGATTGAAAATGGTTTCATATTTTTGGGAATTCTTTTGTTTGCGATTTTTTGTTAGTTAATTTTAATAATTCAGTCTCAATAATATTTAATCCTCTTTCTAGTATTTCATCCGATATGGTTAAAGGAGAAAGAATTCTAATTACATTTTTATTTGTCCCTGCGCTTAATAGAACAACACCCTTTTCAAGACACGCATTTATCAAATCTGAACAAAGTTTAGCATTTGGCTTTTTAGGATCATTATTTTCGACTAGTTCAAAAGCCATCATTGCGCCCAAGCCGCGAACATCACCGATAGAACTGCATTTATTTTTAAGTGATTGAAAGCGAGAGCGGATATTTAAACCAATTTTTTTGGCTTTTTTATTAAGATCTATTTCTTCCATATATTTAATATTGGCAATGGCAGCTGCGCAGCAAACTGGGTTTCCAAGATATGTCCCGCCAATTGTTCCGGGTTTTGCGGCATCCATAATTTCAGCTTTCCCAATAACCGCTCCGATCGGCATTCCAGCACCTAAAGATTTTGCCCAGGTTGAAATATCCGGGGTGATTCCATAATGCTGATATGCTGCCCACTCACCTGTCCTGCAAAATCCTGATTGAACTTCATCCACAATTAGTATTATTTTGTACTCATCACAAATTTTCCTTAACGCTTTTAAATATTTTTCCGGAACCGGATTGAAACCGCCCTCACCCTGTATAGTTTCAATAATTATTGCCGCCACATTATTTGGGTCAACTACCTTTAAGAATGCTTCCTTCAACTGGTCAATTTCTCGTTCTACAAAATCATCCAAAGTTAATCCATTTCCGTTTTGAAAATAATTGGGAAATGGCAACCGGTAAACTTCTGGGGCAAAGGGACCACAATCATTTTTGTATGCGACTTTTGATGTTAATGTCATTGCCATCATTGATCTACCGTGAAATGCATCGGTAAAACAAATTACTGCCTCCCTTTTAGTTGCCTGTCTTGCAATTTTTATTGCATTTTCAACAGACTCGGCACCAGTATTTGTTAACATTACTTTAGTTTTGTTACCGTGCGGGAAAAGTGACGCCAATTTTTCACAAAGCTCAATATACGGTTCATATGTGGCAACATGAAAACAAGAGTGAATAAACTTTTTTGATTGTTTAATTATTGCTTCAACCACGGGTTCGGGGCAATGTCCTGTATTTAAAACTCCTATCCCTCCTGCAAAATCAATCAGTTCATTTCCATCTGCATCTTTAATTATTGAACCTTTTGCTGAAACCGCAGTAGCATTATTAAAAATCCCTATACCATTGGGAACAATATTTTTACGTCTTTCAAATAAATTATCTTTAATTTTCATTGGGCTTTTCAGGTTTGTTAATTAAAGAATATAACAAAATAACTTAACTAAGCAAAAAATAATCGCTATGAATATTAGTATTATTATCAAAATAAAAGTATTGCAGATCAAATTGATTGATTTTCATCATAATCAATTTTGAAAATAAAAACAGAAATTTAGTATTTCAGTTTTAAAATATTATATTCATTATTATAATAACCATATAACAAAGGAATTAAGAATGGCTAAATCTATTAATCCGGCTACTGGAAAAGAAATAAAAAAGTATAATGATATGACTGAAAGTGAAGTAGAAAAAATTTTGCAAAAAGCTGATTCGGCATATGAAAAATGGCAAAGTGTGAATTATTCAGAAAGAGCAAAATTAATGTTTAATGCTGCAAAAATATTAAAAAATAAATCTAAAGAATTTGCCGAATTGATGACGCTGGAAATGGGAAAACCAATTTTACAATCTATAGCAGAAGTTAATAAATGTGCATGGGTATGCGAATATTATGCTGAGAATTCCGAAAAATTTTTAAAGGATGAGGAGATAAAAACAGATGCTTCAAAAAGTTTTGTTACTTATCAATCTTTAGGTGTTATACTTGCTATTATGCCTTGGAATTTTCCTTTTTGGCAGGTATACAGGTTTGCCGCTCCAAATTTAATGGCGGGTAATGCAGGGATATTAAAACATGCATCAAATGTTTCTGGCTGCGCGCTTGCTATTGAGTCTGTATTTAAAGAAGCAGGTTTTCCAGAGGATCTTTTCAGAACAATTATTTATCCATCACAAAAGATGGAAGGTGTAATTAAACATAATGCGATAAAAGCTGTTACAATAACTGGAAGTGTACCTGCGGGAAAATCTGTGGCAAAAGCTGCCGGGTCTGTTTTGAAAAAAACTGTATTGGAGTTGGGAGGAAGTGACCCTTATGTAATTCTTGAAGATGCCGATCTGAATGAAGCAGCATCAACTTGTGTTAATGCAAGATTAATAAATGGCGGACAAAGCTGTATTGCTGCCAAAAGATTTATTATCGTTGAAAAAGTATATGATAAATTTGAAGAGCTATTTCTTTCGGTTATGAAAAATAAAAAAATGGGAGATCCCATGAATGAGATTAATGATGTTAGGCCCTCAAGCAAGTATTGATCTAAGAGATGAACTTCATCATCAAGTTGAAAAAAGTATAGAAAAAGGTGCCGCATTATTACTTGGCGGAAAGATCCCTTCTGATAAAGGAGCTTATTATCCTCCAACTATTCTGAAAAATGTGAAAAAAGGAATGCCGGCTTATGATGAAGAACTATTCGGACCAGTTGCTGCCTTAATTAAAGTTAAGGATGAAGCAGAAGCAATCGAAGTAGCAAATGACTCCATTTTTGGATTGGGGGCTGCAGTGTTTACAAAAGATTTAAAAAAGGGGGAGACTATTGCAGCAAAAAAGTTGAAAGCGGGTTGTTGTTTTGTGAATTCATCTGTAAAATCCGATCCCAGGTTACCTTTTGGCGGAATAAAAGAATCTGGTTATGGGAGAGAACTTTCCCCTTTTGGTATAAAAGAATTTGTAAATATTAAAACTGTTTATATTAAATAATTTGAATAATTTAGTTTTATAATAAATGAGAGAAATGGATACTTTCTTTATAAGTGTTATTCTCAGCTAGTACTGTTTTTAGTTTGAACGTAGATAGTTGTTATAAATATGATTTTAAGTGGAAGAAGAAAAGAAAGTTAGCACGATTTCAAAATCACTAATGTTGAAAATTTGAGTTGATATGGCTAACAATTTTAAGCTTATTTATTGTATGAGGAATATAAATAAAAAACCTCTGACAAATTAAAAATTTATCAGAGGTTTAATTTTTAGATTATATAAATTATTATTTCATCAATATCATCTTCTTCGTTTGAATAAAATTCCCTGCCTGCAGTCTGTAAAAATAAACTCCACTTGCAAAATTGCTTGCATTAAAGTTTACTTCGTAATTGCCGGGTGATTTTGTTTCATTTACAAGTGTTGCAACTTCTCTTCCAAGAATGTCATAGACTTTTAATTGTACAGACGGGATATATCCCGTCTCTTCGGAAGGGATTGAATATTTTATTTTTGTTGTTGGGTTAAATGGGTTCGGAAAGTTTTGAGAAAGATAAAACTCAGTTGGCATTGCAGAATCATTATTATCATCCACATCTGTAAGTTCATTTTTAAGAAACAGTGTGTCATCAATTGTTCCATCATTTCCTAAATCTACTAATATTTTTAATGAAGTCGTATTCTTCCAATCCGGTTCAATAAAATGAGTTGACACTCCTGCTAATTGAACTGCAGAATGCGAAAATTGATTTATTCCTGAATCAGATAATCCCCGAAGCTTTATATCATATTTCTTCTGTGTTCCTGAATTAAGAAGCTTTAATCTGTCATGTTCATAAACCTTTAATTGAAGTGAGTCATTATCTACAGTTTTTAAATTAAACAGTTCGAAAGCTTTCTCTGCTTCTGTCTCTGTTATCACTGCGGCAAAATTGTAAGTTTTTGAAAATGCTTCTATATTTTTTATTCCAATTGAGCCATCAAAAGTTATTTGGTCATTTTGACTTGAATCGGCATCCATTCGTCCTGCATATAAAATTAAAGAATCTGTTACAATTCCAAGGTAGGCCGTTGAGTCCTTTATATTATTTAGAAGCGTTCTGTAAGAATTTCCTGACGGCAATATATATCCTACAGGTGCATGGTAAATATCGGTTATTGGTGTAATAGGCACAGCACCTGTTATTGTATTTTCCAAAGTGCTGTCGTCAGCATTAAAATTCAAGGAATTACCTGATTGGTCTGATATCCTTGTTGAACCGAGAGAGTTTGTAAATATTTTAAGATGATTATTTTCAGCAGATGATAACGCAATTTTTTTTTGCTCTTCTTTATGAACAGCTTTTTTTGGAGAATTTAAGAGATACGATGTGGGGGATGAAATATATAGCCCTAGCGTTCCGCCTAAATTTATATCAAATTCCGACCAATAATCTGTATATTTCCATGTGTCTTCAGAAATATCGATAACAATTTTATCGTTTGCTCCGCTTGGGTCATCATTATCATAAACATAAATATAATTAATATTTGGATTAACTTTATCCTGTATAACTTTATATGGTGTTACTGTATGAGCAAAGAAATGGGGAAGCGGCAAGCCCGGTGTTAGAATCCAATTATTAATAATAAGTCCAACATTGCCGGCTAATTTATCATGAAATATATACTTCAGCTCTGCAAGAGTAGTATTTGGATCATTGTAATATTCTTTTCTGTCATCTTCCTTAAAGTCATCACGAAATTGATATACCCACGCATCATTAATCGCTCTTCTAATATCATTATCCGGTTCTATTGAAAAAAGCTCTGTAAAGTCCGGAACTTCAAAATTATGGATCCAGGCTTCTTTATTTTCGAATGCGAGAACCGATGAGACGGCAAAGCCAAAGCAAGACCCTTCGAATCCTCCCTTTACAAAATACCAGTATAAAACTTTACTCATATTCGGTTCCAGAACACCCTCACCCAGAAATTTGGAATAGCAATTATCTACACCAAAAACTCTTACAAATGAGGGCCAGTCAGGAAAATCCGATGGTTTTGCATTTATGATGGGATCATGAAATATAACACTATATCTTATATTGGTATATGGGTCTTTCCCATTTGCATAATCGAATTGCTTCCACCAGGATTCTTGCCACATTTGTCGATTATTTGGGAACTTCCAATTATCGTGTTTTACCGTGAATGGCTCATAGTTCCCTTTTTCATCTATTCTTGCAAGCAGATATCCTTTAATTTTAAACAAGCCGCTTGTGTCTACCTTCATTGTATCATTTGCTGCATCAGATATTTTTATCATTGCTTTTGTTGTAAGTAATGTATCATCAATGCTCCAAACATATTTCCCTAACTCTGCTGGAATTAAAGTAGCAATAGGATGAAATGATTTACCTGAATCTACACTTAATTTGATATCCAATAATTCTCCTTGTTCTCCGCCGACCCATTTTATTGTATCAGTTTCCCCGGCGGTTAAAAAATCATTTAGTTTTGGATTACTTATTGAAATCGCGGGATCCAATAAGAATGCCCTGGTTTGATTGTTATGTGTTCCATATCCAACAATTTGACCTTTGTTATTAATTGCAGTCGCCTCCAATAGAACCCATCCGCTGTCAGGATCAATAAGAGTATTTAAGTCATTCAATTTTTGATCTTTTATAATACAGGCTTTCTTAGAATAACTGCCTACTATAACAGTCGAGTCATTTAAATCATTGATCCTAACTGTAATACCCGGGAAACCAAAATCAAACTTTGAACCATTTTGATAGATATAAATATGATATATCGAATCTCCCGGTAAAGAGGCAATACCTGCAATTTGATCACGATTATTTATTGCATTAAAACCCATTAGCCTACCGCCCAAAGTACCAAGGTCTATCATATTTCCATCTTTATACACATAAGGGTGGAAAAATACTGGAGATGGGGGGAATGGTTTTATAGTAGAATAACCAACAATATGTCCGGCGTCATTAATTTTCCATGCATAAGTACTGCTTGAATCAGAATTTATGAAAGCCCCAATATCTGTATATATACCATTGGTATTAATAAAGGATTTTTCATAGACACTACCACCGTTTTTATATACAGTAATATTTCCAATTACCTGATCTGAATTATTAATATCTGTTACAATAGTGTTAGTACCATTAAACAGCCCTAAGTCTATAACAGTTGTGCCCTTGTAAATAAATGGCGTCCAAAGAGTTCCATTCGAATCCCAAAAACCTCCCGTAACATGCTCTAAATTATTTATAGCAATTCCGGAGCTTGCTTTTCCAAAGGTATTGATTTCCTGAATTTTTCCATTTTTATAAATAAATGCATGCTCAATTCCATCTGAAGAAATTACAGAGCCTGTAACTTCACCTTTTTCATTTATATCAGCAGCTTCGGTATAATTGCCACCTAATGTCCCGAGATCAATGACCTTGTATTTTACCTGTGCATCTGAAGAATTATAAATGAATGTTATTAATGAAATAACAACTATTAAAATGTGATATTTGTCTTTCATATATGAATCCTTACTTTTTATTAAATTCAAACATTTTCAAATAGATTGAATCAAACTGTGTTAATACTATTTCATCAGAATTAATTTCTTCGTAGCTGAAAAGTTGCCAGCCTGCAATCGATAAAAATATATGCCGCTCGCTAATCCGCTTCCATTAAATGCAACTTCATAATTCCCAGGCTGCTTCGCTTCATTAACCAAAGTTGCAACTTCACGTCCAAGAATATCATAAACCTTTAATGTGACTTTACTGTTTTGAGGAATCGAATATCTAATCGTTGTCGTTGGGTTGAAGGGGTTTGGATAATTCTGTGAAAGATAAAATTCTTCCGGGATTGTTAAGGAGCCTTTGTCTTTTATATTAGTTAATTCATTTTTAAGGATAAGCGTATCATCTATTGTCCCATCATTTCCTTCATCAATTAAAACCAAAGTAATTTTATCTTCTAAATTAGTCCAGTCAGGAATAATTGTGTGAGAAGTATTTTCTTTCAGAGGGATATTAAGACTTCCAAATCTACCTAAGCTTTTTTCAGTTGCAAAGTTTAATTCAATGTCATAGTTTTTTGCAGAACCAAAAGAAACAAGTTTTATTTTATTACTGTCGGGATTTTCAATTTTAATAGAATCTCCCTTGGTTAATTCAAGTGAACTGATCTTATATAGTTTCTCCTGATTTACTTCGTTAATTATTTCTGACAATGATACAGATTTATTATCGTTGTCTTTATTAACAACTGAGACACCGTTTCCCACGTTTAATATATCCTTTTGGTTTTGCACTGCATCGGTCCTGAAAAACTGAAAACTTTTGTTGCCAGTAAATAAATAAATATTTAAGGTATCATTAGAAAAATCGCTTACTTCCATATTAAAATTATGCATAGGTAAAAGATAACTATAAGGTGGGGACTCACTTCCGTCTATTACGGTAAGAGGGATACAACCAGGAATGTTATTATGAAACTTATTATTATTAAACCCTGTTGTATTACCCAAGCTATCCCTGAAAAATACTGCTGCATTTTGAGGATTACTTACTTCAAGCATGGAACTACTCATAATAAATGGAGAATAATTTTTATTTGATTTTGGTAGTGCTGATAAATTAAGGTATTGCTTAGCAGTTGGCTCCAAAAAGAACCCCTTTGTTCCTCCCCAGTTATTCCAAGCATATGACACATTCCATATACCATTATTTGAGTTTCCTGTTGTATCGACAGTAATAATTGCATTTTTTATGTTCGGATAGCTGTTATCATAAACCCAGATATAATATAAACTACGAATCGAGTTGTCTCTCTCAACCATGTAAGGCAAAATCTCGTGCCCCCCTTGTCCATTGTTATTAATAATTGTTAAAGTTTTGATTTTGGTATTATCATCTCTCAGCATTGATTTTATTTCATCAAGTGTTTGATTAGGGGTAGTCATATTTATCTTGTTAATATGATTTTGAACTGTTGGATTACCAAATTGTTTTGTAAATAATTCCGTAATTACTTTAACAACACCAGAGATTGGGGTAGCTTCAATTGGATTATTAAACTGCGGATAATCTGAATAAATACTAGCAAAATCTTTTTTATCTTCAAAAACTAAAGCATCAGAAATAGCCATTCCAAAACAAGAACCACCCCATATATGTTTAATTGCTCCCCATCTTGAAAGTGCCGCCGGGTTATAAATACGCAGGGTTCTGCTAAAATAACATGCATCTATTCCGAATGCATTTACAAACGAAACCCAGTCTGGGAAAGCATCATTTCTCGTATTTTGAAAAATACTATTTCCTTGCCATTGTGAATACTCACTATTGGTGAAAGGATCTGTTCCCTTATAGTCAAATTTGCCATACCAATAATCGATAGGCCACATATTAATTTGGGTATTTGGAAAGTTCCATCTGTCTTTATCGACATCATAAGCAACATAATTTCCATTTTTATCTACTCTTGTTATTATAAATGGTTTGATTTTGAACAAATCACTGGTATTAGTTATTGTTGTATCATTTATGTCTGATATTTTTATCAATGCTTTTGTTGTTAAAATTGTATCATCCATATTCCAAGCATATTTACCTAACTCTGCTGGAATTAAAGTAGCAACAGGATGAAATGTTTTGCCTGAATCCACACTGTATTTTATATCTACAAATTTACCTTTTTCACCACCTTCCCATTTAATTGTATCCATTTCTCCTGCTGTCCAAAGTTCCCCAGCTATTGGCTCTGTAATGGCAAGAGAATTTGGCTCCAGCAGAAATGCCCTTCTTTCGCCATTATGAAAACCGAATCCTACAATCTCTCCCTTATTATTTATGTCATTTACTACTGATAGAACCCAACCGCCACTCGTATCGCTAACATTATTTAAATTGAATAAAGAATTCTCATACAGGTAGACGTTCCCAGCGTTACCCAGTGTTCCATACCCAACAACCTCTCCTTTATTATTGATTTTAGTTGGTTCAAATTCCCCAAGGTCTTTTCTGTTTCCATTATCTAATAGAACAGCATGCCTTGGCGGATTTAATGTTTGACAAAGTATTTGGCTGCTGTCATTGATAGATATAAATTCTAAGTCGTTTATGCGCGTAATACTGCCATTGTCCCATAGGAAACTACCTGTTCCATCCGGGCTAGGACAGTCACAATGTAAGTAGCCAACTATTTGGTCCGAATTATTAATTGCTCTAGCTTCCTGATATGCTTCGGAACCGACAGGTATACCAATATCTTGTAAGGAATTATTTTTCCATCTTACAGCAATAACAACGTTGTTCCGATTATTAAAACCAACTGCTACTTCATTATCATTTATGTCAGTAGCAATCGAAAATTGGTCCCCGGGGTCAAGGTTTGTGAAATTACCTGATTGCCACAAAAAAGCACGTTCAATGAATGTATCATTTTCATTTTTAAGTGCATATTCACCAACTACCTGCCCAAGATTATTGATTGCGGTAGGTCCTAAGAACTTCCCCATAGGAATAATATTATTATCTTCCCAAAAAAACCCGCCATATATTCCGCTTATAAATCCTTCACCTACGATTTGTCCACTATCATTAATAGCAGTTGCTACTCCACTCGAAATTCCAAGATCAATTACTTTGTATCGTACCTGGGCTCTTAAAAATATTTGGTTCACAATTATTATTAACAGAAAAACCATAAGCCGGGTAAAACGATAACTTTTTTTCATAATTATTTTTCCCTCCATCTTTTTAAATCCTTGCGATTTGCAACGGTTTCGTAGCACAGATAAAGCGGTTTGCTTTACATCAGAAATCTGTATTTCAGTTTCGTACTGCAACACAATTTTTAATTTTATAAGAACAGATTTCTATTCCCAATACACACCGTATAATCTGTGATATGAATACACATTTATTACTTCATCAAAATAAGTTTCTTTGTATCAACAAAATTTCCAGCTTGCAAACGATAAAAATAAATCCCGCTTGCCAATCCGCTGCCATTAAATGTTACTTCATAATTACCGGGTTTTTGATTTTCATTTACTAATGCTGCTACTTCTCTTCCAAGGATATCGTATACATTTAATTGTAGAGACGCATCACGATGCGTCTCTACGAAAGGAATGGAATATTTTATTATTGTTGTAGGATTAAACGGGTTTGGGTAATTTTGTTCAAGTATATACTTATTAGGCTTTTCAATATTATTTGATTCAACGCCGGTTGTATTAACAATATATTTTGTTAATAAAAAATCTCCTCTGCCGCTGCCAAAATTATATCCGCAAGCAAGTATGCTTCCATCAGAAAGCGGGATAGCTCTTGTTAAATAATGTGTACCGGTATTATTATTTAAATCACTTATAAATATACCTCCCGGGGCAAAAGTTGTATCCATATCACCATCTTTATTTAATCTGGCCAGGCCAGCAAAGCCAAAACCACCGGCAGAGGCACCAACCAATAATATTTTTCCATTAGCATCGATAGATACATCATGAAGTATATCACTGTTGCTTAGTTTAATATCAGTTCGTCCATTTGTTCCAAATGTGGAATCAATTGAACCATTTAATGAAAAACGAAATACTGAAAATTGAGATTGTCCCGTTCCCATATCAGCAGTCGTTCCAGCCAATAAAATTTTTTCATCACTTGTTAATAATAGTTTTGTAATTGTATTTCCTGTTAAATTAATTCCAGTTTGTAAAATACCTTTTTCACCAAAAGTAGTATCGCGATTTCCGAGACTATCCATACGAGCCATCAAATATTCGGCTTGATTGGTAAATGAATAAGTAGCCATAATTATTCCGCCATCTGGTAGGAAAATGCAGCCAACCCAATTAAATAAAACTGGCCCAGAGATAGTTGCTTTTCCGAAAACACCAAAAGTTGTATCGAGTTCACCAGATGGAAGAAAGCGCATGGCTCCAAATCCGTTAGAGCCGCCCTGAGCATTTGCGTTTTTACTTCCGGCAGCTAAAATTTTACCATCCGTTTGTATAGATATTCCGAAGAATTCTCCACTAGAAACTCCATCATATTTCAAATGCTCTGAATCCATGGGCACCGAATGTTGTATCAATACTGCCATTAGAATTAAATCTATAAATTGATTGAGTAATTGCACTGCCTGCATTTGAAGTTGCTTCGCTGCCGACAATAACTATTTTGCCATCCGCTTGTAATGCGATTGCATTTGCTTGGTCACGAGCAGCAAAATGAATTCTTACTTTTCCGCTATCTCCAAAATTATCTGAATCAATTGTTCCATCTGATAAATGCCTTGCCATCGCTATAAAATATCCATCGGCACCATCGCTTATTCCGGCAGTAATTATTTTTCCATCTGGTTGAATAAGCATATCATAAGGTTCATCTCCATTTTGTTCTCCAAAGCCTCCAAACCCGGTACTTGTGATTCCATTAATTCCAAATGCAGGGTCTGTAGCATATTGTGCATTAATTTTTTGCATATACAAAAGAACAACTAAGGTAAACACTGCAAAAAGTTTCATACTAAATTTCATTCATCACTCCTAACAAATTATTATAAATAGTACAGCAATTATTTTTACAGAAAAAATGTAAACAGTTGGTCTTTAGTATAGCGGAAGAAGATTTCGAAATTGATATGTGGAATTCTAAGGAATAAATTTAAGCGGCACAACTACATAAAGATGTTGGGTACTAAATTGAAAGATTACAAGATTAAAAAATTACAAAATTGTCACTCTGATGTAATTCTCTGGTCATTCATATTTAAATAATAGTTAAATTGTTTCATTGCTAAATTGTTATTCTATATTTTCATTCTAACTATTAAACAGTTTAACAAATAAGCAATCTAATTTGTCGATAGGAAATTTATGATTAATGATTTAGCTTAAATCTCTCCCTTGAGCGATTTGCTAATAACTTCACCCTTGGAATTAACATGAAGCTTTCTATAAATATTTTTGATGTGAAAACGAACGGTATCAATTGAAATCCCCATTCTATCTGCTATCATTTTATAGCTTAAGCCATCTACCATTAGGTTAACAATTTCATTTTCTTTTGTAGTTAAATTAGTTTGATAAGTATCTGATTTCTTTGGATTAAAATATTCAATTACTTTCCTTGCAATTTCGGGGGACATTGGCGCACCGCCGCTATCCAAGGCTTCAATGGCTTTTTTAATTTCTTCAAGCGGAGTATTTTTTAAAAGATAACCTGAAGCACCAGCACAAAGTGAATTAAATATTCTCGTCGAATCATTATATACAGTCAGCATAATAATATTAATACCCGGATAGTCATGCTTCAATATTTTAATTCCATTTATTCCGGAAATTCCAGGCAATCCAATATCAGCTAAAGCAATATCTATCGGCCCTTCATCGAGCAAGCTTCGGTAAAAATTTTTCAAAGCTGTCTTCTGCAATATCACAAATAAAATTATCCTGACGATTCAAATATTTCTGAATGCTTTCACGAATAAAATCATCGTCTTCTATTATGCCTACTTTTATCATAACTAATACTAACTATTTTGTTGTCATTTTTAAACTGCATAAAGATGTGGGTGAATTCATTGTCTAACTGCCAAATTGTTTAATTGTCAAAAAGCAATTAAACAATTTAGCAATAGAGCTTATATCTCATTAGTAGTTAGAACAATTTTAAATCCACCATCTTTAACAAATTCAATTTTACCTCCAATTCTTTCTGCCCGCATTTTCATATTTCTTAACCCATGTCCGGTTAATTTTTCAGATGAAGAAATGCCGCTTCCCAAATCATTTATTGTCATAAGAAAATTGCCGTTAATATTCTTTAATGAAACTTTAATCTCATCCGCGTTTGAATATTTGGATGAATTATTTATTGCTTCTTTAAATATAAGATAAATATTTTGGCGTAAATCAATTTTAATCTTCTTTTGAAGATTTAAGCTTTCTGTTTCAAAAGTAACCAAAATATTTTTTGCTGATAAAACTGAATAAGCAAAATCTTTCATCTTATTAATTAAATCCTGGATTGTATCATTCCGTGAATCAATCGACCAAACTACGTCACTCATTGAAGAAATTATTTCCCTGCTTACATTTCCAATTCTTTGAAATATAACATTTGACTCTTCATTACCTAAATTTGATTTTAGTAAATCGCTGTCGATTGAAATTCTTGTTAATGCCGAACCGATATCATCATGAAGGTCGGAAGCAATTTTAATACGAAGTCTTTCTAATTCCAAAATTCTATTTAATCTTATTCTGTAAAACGAATAAAGTATTCCGGCAATAAATAAAATCATTAAGCTTCTGAACCACCAGGTTTGCCAGTATGGCGGGGTTATAATCAAACTTATACTTTGCTCTTTTGCACTCCATATTCCGCTATTGTTGGTTCCTTTCACTTTAAATATGTATCGGCCAGGGTCAAGATGAGTGTAGCTTGCATAATGTCTATTGCCTGAGTAAATCCAATCTCTATCAAACCCTTCGAGTTTATAAGCAAACTTATTTTTTAAAGGTTGTGTATAATCCAAAGAAGCAAACTCAAATGAAATGACATCTTCATCATACTTTAAATTTTAATTCTTCTAAATAAGGAGTCTGTTTCATGGTAGGAAATTCTTCATTAAACTTTTTTATTGAAGTTATTGCTACTAAAGGAATACTTTCATTTTTTGTTAAGCTGTCAGGATGAAACGCAAATACTCCTTCAGTTCCGCCGAAATAAATCCATCCATTTTTATTAATGAAAAAAGCGCCCGGATTTAATTCACCTTTTATCCCATCGTTAACATTATAATTGGTGAACTTTTTAGTATCACAATTAAATTTTGATATTCCTTTAACAGTGCTTATCCAAAGATTTTGCTTTCTATCTTCCCCGATGGCGCAAATAACATCACTCAATAAACCATCTTTTTCCCTGTAATGGATAAAATTATCTTTAGATTTGTTATATAGATTAAGTCCGCCGCCCCATGTACCTACCCATAGATTTCCTTTGGAATCCGAAAAAGAACAAACCACATAATTTTCACTAATTGAAGCAGAGTCATCTTTAATGTGTAAATATCTTTTAAATTTATTTTTCTTATCAAACCAATTTAACCCTTCGCCGTCAGTCCCAATCCATAAATGTTTCGAAGTATCTTCGCAAATAGTTGTTATATCATTACTGCTGATACTATTCGGGTTGTTGGGATTGTTTATGAAATGAGTAAAAATATTTTCAGTCATGTCAAGTTTATTAACTCCTCCTCCACTTGTAGCAATCCAAAGATTATGTTCTGAATCTTCAAAAATTGCGCGGACATTATCGCTGTTCAAACTATTTGAGGAAGTATTGTAAGGAAATCTTTTAAATGAATTTAAATTCCGTTCATATCTATTTAAACCGCCGGCATGAGTCCCAATCCAAATTCCTCCTTCTTTGTCTTCATAAATGCATCTCACTTTATCTGTTGATATGCTTGTTGATAAAGCCGGGTTGTTTCTGTAAAAAGTAAATTTATCAGTTATAAAATTATACTTGCTGATTCCTTTTTCATAATTAGCAATCCAAATATCTTCATATTCATCTTCGCAAATTGAAAAAATAAAATTTCCAGCGAGACTATTAGGATTGTCATATTCATTTTTTAATTGAAAAAAATTCTGATTCTTTCTATCAATTTTATTAACCCCCCCGCCGGATGTGCCTATCCACAAGTTATTTGCACGGTCTTCACAAATGCCAAGTATTAAATCAGAACTTAAACTTTGAACGTCACTAGGTTTATTTTTTAATCTTGTAAAAACTTTTATTTTAGAATCATAAATTGTCAATCCCTTTGATACAGTTCCAATCCACAGCAAACCTTTTGAATCACAGAAAACTTTCCAAACAATATTATCAGAAATTGAATTTTTATTGTCCGGGATATTTTTAAAATTATTAAAAGAATTTGTTTTATAACTGTAGTTATAAATTCCATACCCGTATGTGCTGAACCAAATTAAGCCATCTTTATCTTCACAAATTGAAGTTATGGTATATCTTTTTTTTAATATTTCATTTTTATCCTTGCTAAGGATTTCAAATTTTTTTTGAATAAAATTATACCTAAGTAAATCTCCAGCATCAGTTCCTATCCAAATATTATTTCTCGAATCTTTAAAGATGCACCAAATTATATCGCTTTTAATTCCTAATTGCTTTGCGCTAGTATCTTGTGAATTTATTTTTCTCCAACATCATAAACATTAAACCCAGAGTCCAAGTTCCTATCCATAGATTTTTATTCAGCATCTTCTGTAATTGATAGAAATACTATTTCCGCTAATTGAATTTGAGTCTTTTGGGTTAGAAGTGTAATGAGTGATTATTCCGTTTACCGGATTGTATTTGTCAAGCCCTGCTTCAGTTGCAAGCCAGATATTTCCGCTTGAATCTTCACAAATATTCCAGATAAAATTATCTGACTATACTATTGGAATCATCCGGCTCATTTTTAAATATTTTAAAAGAGTAGCCGTCATATCTATTCAAACCATTTTCAGTTCCAAACCAGAGAAAACCTTTTCTATCCTGGAATATTGAATATACACCCGATGAAGATAGCCCTTGTTCAATTGAAATTTTTTCAAAATTATATTTAGCTGGGAATGGCTGTGCGCTGACAAAAATATAATTAGTCAGAACACAAACTAACATTTGTATAAAAGCGATTTTAGCTTTCACAATATATTATTTTCCTGAAATAATTAACGCGGTTGGAATTTGATTAGAAAATCATAAAAAATGGAATGGTTGTCAATATCTATTGTAAAAATTCTCCTTATGAAATTTTAGCATATGCTCTTACCGGAAATGTCCCTACGCCTTTAAATTTGGGAGGTACCGCATAAAACTTAAATCCGTTTTGCGGAAGTTCATTAAGGTTTGTTAAATGTTCGACTATTAGAATTTCATTCTTTAGTAAAATTGAATGAACCGGCCTTCTCTTGGTTATTGTGTCATCAATATTATGTGAATCGATTCCAACAAGCTCTGCTTCATTCTCCTTTAAATAATTTGCAGCTTCTTCAGTTATGAAAGGATGATTTTCATAATAATTACTTGTGTTCCATGGTTTACTCCAATCCGTATTTACAAGCACAGCTTTGTTTTTTAATTCAATGCCTTCAAAATATTCTTTATCAATTGCTAACCCGTTTTTCTCGTAATCATATTTTATAACTATCGCAACTATCTCAGCAAATTTTTCAAGATTAGTTTCACTTAAATCTTTTCCGTTTTCATAACGGTGAAACGGACAGTCGATGTATGTTCCTGTGTTAGAGACCATCTCAATTTTTCCAATCTGAAATTCAGTGCCTTCTTCATAAAATTCACGTGATTTTTCTCTTGATAAATAATTGCAGATGACTGGTGCGGGCAGCTCTTTGTAAGTTATTAATCCATTTTCAATAGTATGGCTTAAATCAATTAACTTCATATCTTATTCCATTTATTAATAAGGGAAAACTTCGGAAAGAAAAATTGGTTAATAATTATAAAAATTCAAATGATATTTTTAGCCTGGTTCCAACTGCGGTAATTGCTTTAAAGCTAGACTATACTGAACTTGTATTTTTCATTTTGCTTGTAGATGAAATTTATTCAGCGTCCGTATTTAAGGGTAAAAACTTAAGGTATAAAAACCTCCAAAGTTTTAAGAACCTTGGAGATTTCTTTATAAATTCAGATTTAATTTTTAACGAAGAAGAATCATCTTCTTCGTTTGTACAAAACTTCCTGCCTGCAGCCTATAAAAATAAACTCCGCTTGCTAAATTACTTGCATTAAAGTTTACTTCATAATTGCCTGGGGACTTAACTTCATTAACGAGTGTTTTAACTTCTCTCCCTAAAATATCATAAACTTCTAAATGTACGGACACAGCATGCTGTGTCCCTAAGATAGGGATGGAGTATTTGATTGTTGTTGTTGGATTAAATGGATTAGGATAGTTTTGTGAAAGTTTAAATTTATATGTTCTGGTTTTATTATTTATTATTCCAGTGATTAATGTATTTTTTAGTATTTCCAATCCGCCGTCAAAATTTGCTACATAAACTTTATCACCTATTACTTTAACATCAAAAGCATAATCTTTTGTATCATAAAATCCAGCTTCTATTGGATATGATGGATCAGAAATATTCACCATCTTTAATCCGCTATATCCGCATGATAAGTAAGCATAATTGCCGCTAACACAAACTCCGACTACATCATCGCCGGCATTATAGTAGCCTATTTCATTTGGAGAAGATGTATTGCTAATATCAATAATTTCTAAACCTAAATTATCTCCAACGTAAGCATAATTATCCTTTAAGAATATGCAGTGTGAATCACCTACCAATGTAAATTTTCCAACTTCTTTGACCGATGATGGTTTAGTAACATCATCAATGCGAAGTAATGTCGGCCCTCCTCCAACTAGAAATGCATTATTATTTGCGACTGAAACATCTTCATCGTTTTCAGCGTATTCATTTAAATATCCATTTGTTACATAGGATATAGAAACTGGATTACTTATATCAAAAATCGATAAACCTGCAGTACCATCTGCTAGAAAAGCTTGATTCCCGGAAATATATATCCCTGCTGCATATCCACCAGGATTATAATTTCCTTCTTCAACCAGGTTGGCAGGATCGCTAACATCAAATATTCTCATCCCATCATATCCGTCCGCAACATATAAATAATTATTTTGGAGACATGTTCTACAGGCATAATTCCCTTTATTTGTTCCACCTTTTAAAACAGGCTGTGACGGATTCTCGACATCTATAACTTTAATTCCAAAATCACCATCGGCAACGTATGCATTATTTCCAACTATATTAACTCCAACAGCTTCTCCTCCTGCAGTTTGAAAACCTCCAACTTCAACTGGAGAATTAAGATTATTTACATCCAAAATTTTCATACCCTCATTTCCTGCTGCAAGGAAAGCATAATTCTTATTAACACATACACTTAAAATTTTGATGCCGGATTCATAACTCGATATCTCGGTCGGTAATAAAGGATTACTTATATCAACTATTTTCAGTCCATTCACATCATCTGAAACATAAGCTACAGCACCACTTATGTTAACACCTAAGTCATTTTCAATATCGTTTATATCATAAAATCTTGAAACCGGCTGAGGTAATTTTGGATTGCTTACATCTAAAATTACTAAACCATTAAGCCCATCGGCGAGATAGGCATAATTACTATCGACATAAACTCCACCAGCATTGTCAGGGCTTAAAATATCCTGTGAATTGTAAGAACCAATTTGCTTAGGCTGTACAGGATTGCTTACATCAATAACTTTCATTCCGCTGTCGCTCACAGCCAAGTAAGCGTAATTACCTTTTAAAAATATTCCTTTTGCATAACCACCTGATGGAAAATTCCCTGCTGATGTTGGAGCAGAAGGATTACTTATATCAATAATCCTCAGACCATCATTACCATAAGCAAGATATGCATAATTACCTTTGATAATTACTGAAGCTGCTTCATTACCATTATCAAAAGAACCTATTTCAACCGGTGATGCCGGCTTTGTTAAATCGAGAATTCTTAATCCTGCAAAACCATCTGCAATGAAAGCATAATTATCTTGAATAAAAATATCTTCTACTACTGAAGGAGTTGTTAATTCTGCTGCTTTTTGAGGAGAAGATAAATTACTAACGTTTACAATATCCAAGGTACAACCATCTCCAATCAAAGCATAATTGCCAATAATTTTTACAGCATAACATGCACCGTAAGCCCATCTTCCGACTAAATCAAGATTACTATTAGCTTTGTTTGAATTTACTTTTGATGGTCGTAGTGGTTTGTTTAAATTCATCATGCTTCTTTGATTATCTGCTCCTTGTGCAATAGTTATACACAAAGCAAAAAATACAATAGACAAATTTCCAATTATTTTTATACGGTTCATATTATTTCCAGCTCAATCGTAAATTAAATTATCTATATAACTTATCTTATTAGTTATAAGATTGAATTGATTTTATTTTATCAAGATTAATTTTTTTGTCTGCATATAATTACCGGCTTCCAATTGATAGAAGTAGGTCCCGCTTGATAAACTTGACGCATTAAAATTAATAGAATATTTACCAGCAGATTTATTTTCATTTACTAAATCTTCAACTTTGTTTCCAAGAATATCGTAAACGCTTAACCTCACATGAGACTGTTTGGGTATTTGATAATCTATAGTTGTTGTTGGATTAAATGGATTAGGATAATTTTGACTTAGATTAAAACTTTGTGGTACTTGCGATAAATTATTTTTTACACTTGTTGTGTTATTTGTAAATGAAAGATCATCAATTATAAAAAATGTTCCTGCATGAGCAGCAGGAGAATATGGAAAAACTGTAAAACTTATTATGCAAGAATCAGGATTGTTTTGGGAAGCCCAATAAATTGGTATATTAAATTCTGTGTAATCATTTACAGTATTTTTAACAACCATGCTTCCACCGCCGCCTCTTCCGGCACTATCTTTACTGCTACCGAAAGAAACAAGAATAACAAGTGAATCACCACCAACCGAAGTGAACTTATAATATCCTGTAAAATTTGCAGGCCTTTCCGAATAAGGAAATACTGAACTTAAAACTGGATTTAACGGAAAACCCTGAAGTGTTTTTACTTCTCCTATCAAGGCATTATTTCCAGAGTGAGAATCAGAAGTGGGGGTTATTGGAACGAAGCTATCGCCTGGATCATTATCAGTTATCCATCCATCCGGATTTCCATTTGTCCAGCTCTCAAAACCGGCATTTGGAATTTGACCTTCTACAGTAAAGGCTATTAAAAATATTAATACAAGAATTTTAAGCAAATTCCATGATGTAAAATCAATTGAATTTGAATACAATGAATTAAGACTCTTAAGATCTAATTTTGTTTTAGCTATAACTTTCATCTTTCTCTTTCCTATTAGTTATTAAATTTCAATTATTAATAAATAAACGGTATTAACTTTTTTGTATTAGCAGCATACTTCTTAAATTCTTCCCCATATTTCTCCTTAAGATATTTATCGAGTTTTGGAATGTTAAAGAATAGCAAAGAAACAGAAAAGAAAAATTGGAATTGCTATTGAATACAAATTCCTGGTAATCAAAGCATAAGCAGAAACCCAAAGTAAGTCTCCAAAGTAATTTATATGCACAGAATATTTGAATAATCCTTTTGTATATAACTTTCCTTTATTCTCATATTTTTGTTTCCAAATATCCCTTAATAATTCACTTGAGGTATTAGTGAAACATCCTTCAATAAAAATTGCTATGGCAAGAAAATCAAACCAATCTATATTCTTATTTATTGGAAGAACAAACAATGTGAAACCGAGATAATACAATGCAAATGCGAATGGAACACTTATGCTTTCTTCCCAGGGTATTTTTCTTTTAAGCAAATAAAACATCATAAACCCAAGCCTGAAAAAAATCACAATGTTGAAAAGAAAAATTATTATTCTCCTATTAAATGCATTTACAGCATTATATATTCCAAGCTTATTTTGAATGAAGTCTCCGCCGTGAAGAAATAATATCCAATACGAAAGTATTATGAAAAAAATTTCAAGTATATGTATAATAATCTTTTGAGGTATGCTTTTACTTTTTTGTCCATACAGTTCCATAATTATTTAATCCCATTTTTTATTCTTAATTAAATTTTAAAAGTTTTATAGTTAGTGAATTTTGGTGGCAAAATTAATCTTCGATGGCAGGCGCTTCAATAGAACAAATGTTATAGTTCATTCTTTCTAAAGGGTTTTTAACCTATGTTAAAATATATTGAATTGATTAGTTGATGATCCTTACATATAACTAATATTATATTGAAGGCAAAAAATATAATTGATACTTTTATTAGCAGTGAATAGATGTATTCATTAAAAGAAAATTTTATCAAATAAATACTTTGACACTAATATGGAAGAAATAAATATTCCGAAATATGATACTATTATTATCGGTTCAGGCCAGGCGGGATTATCCGCTGGCTACTATCTAAAAAAGTTAGGTCAAAATTTTATTATCCTTACAAAAGATAATAGAATAGGAGATAATTGGAGAGAACGCTGGGATTCATTAAGATTATTCACGCCTGCTTTTTATAATAATCTTCCGGGGATGAAATTCCCTTCTGATGATCCGGATTACCTGCCGGATAAAAATGAAACAGCAGATTTTTTAGAAAATTTTTCAAAAGAATTTGATCTGCCTATTTGCTTTAATACTGAAGTAATTAGTCTTGAAGGGAGAGAACATTCATTCATAATAAAAACTAAATCGGACTCGTATTTTGCAAAGAATGTTATTGTAGCAACCGGAGCTTTTCATAATCCACATATTCCTGAATTTGCCTCTGACTTGCCAGAATCTATTTTTCAAATTCATTCCAGCCATTATAAAAATCCAAATCAGCTTAAAGAAGGAGATGTATTAGTTGTAGGTGCCGGCAGCTCGGGATTGCAGATAGCCGCAGAAATTGCCGAACAAAAAAATTCTAACACTAATGTTTGGCTTTCAGGCCCGAATACCGGAACATTTCCAAGACACATTTTATGGATAGATATTTATCATTTCTATGCAGCAACAGTTTTTAAAATTCCAATAAAATCATTTATAGGAAAAATAATAAAATTAGTAAGCTACAGACATGGCGATCTTGCTTTGAGGCCAACTTATAAAAAAATGCTAAAAGCAGGAGTGAAAAGAATTGGAAGAACTATCGGAGTAAAAGAAGGCTATCCTCTGATTGAAAAAGATATTTCTTTAAATGTAAAAAATATTATTTGGTGCACCGGGTTCAGATATAATTTTGATTGGATCAAGTTTGATATTTTTGATGATAAAAGATTTCCAATTAACGAAAGAGGAATTGTTCAGAAAGTGCCGGGAATTTATTTTCTTGGTTTACATTTTCAATATACAATAAGTTCATCATTGCTGGGAGGCGTTAAAAAGGATGCTGAATATATTGTTAAGCATTTATCAAACAAAAAACAATAATTACCGGATTAAATTACTAAGATCTGATTTCTCTACTCTCTACCATAAAATTTATTCACGGCTTCAGTTCGATTCTGCACGTGCAGCTTTTCATAAATTTTATGAATATGCTGCCGGACTGTTCCGGTAGAAATATTCAGCCTTTCTCCTATTTCTTTATATAAATATCCTTTGGATAAAAGCTGCAGAACTTCTTTTTCTCTATTTGATAGAATATTAATATCATTACTCCCCTGCGAGGATTTTTGAAATGCAGCAACTACTTTTCTTGCAATCTGCATATTCATTGGCGAACCGCCTTCATATAATTCTTTCAATGCATCAAGAATTTTATTTTTAGGTGTTTTCTTAAGAAGGTATCCATTGGCTCCAGCTGCCAGTGCTTCATAAACTGAGTTACTGTCTTCATAAATTGTAAACATCATGAATTGAGTTTCAGGGCATTTGCTTTTTACTCTCCGAATGCATTCAATGCCGCTCATTCCCGGGAGATTAATATCCATTAAACCGATGTCAGGTTTTGTTTCTAACAGCTTATCAACAGCTTCCTCTGCATTTTCAAAAGCACCAACGCATAAAAATTCTTTTGATTCATCAAGCAGTTGTTTTACTGAAAGGCGAATATCTTCTAAATCTTCAACTACACAAACAGAAATTATTTTTTCCATGCTTTATTATTATAAAAATATTTATCAGTTTCATTATAACAAATGTTATATAGTAATTCCGTTTTTGTCTGTTTGGGGAAGTGGGAACCGTATTGCTGCTATAGTTTTTTCAGCTTGCAAAATTGAAAACTCCCCTCCAATACTTTCCATTCTATATTTCATGTTCTTCAAACCATTTCCAAACTTGCTAATATTATTTAAGTCAAATCCTTTGCCGTTGTCACAAATATTTATTTTTAATTCATCATCGACTATAAAATCTAAACTCACTTCCGAGGCTTCCGCATGTTTAATTATGTTATGCACAGCTTCTTTGACAACTAAATAAATATTTCTTCTTTTCTCTCCACTTAAATTAATTGAAGGTGTAAATTCCGGCATATTTATTTGATATTTCAAATTATTGTTTTCTAATAATTGGACTGCATTAAAACGGATATAAGTTATAAGGTCTTCTAAAGTATCATAATCTTTATTCATCGACCAGATGATTTCATTCATTTTATCTACTACAGTTTCTGCCGTAAATTTAATTTTGTTTATTGTTGTGGAGTTTTCGTTTTGATTTCTTGAATTTAAATTGCTTGAAAGATACATAATAGTTGTAAGTGATGAACCAATATCATCATGCATTTCACTTGATATCCGCCTTCTTTCTTCTTCCCTTCCTTCCATTGTTGCTTTAAGTCGAATAACTTCCTGTTCCTTTTGAAAGTTTAATATTGATTGTTCATGTAATTTTTTTCGCTGCCTATATAATCTGTAACTTAAAATGATTAGCAAAAGCAAAATGATTATTCCAATTACAGAAAAAAGAAGCAATGTATTTTCTCTTTTAATTGTCGACTGCTTCTTTTCAATCAATAAGTTTTGTTCGGCAATCTGTTTGTCTTTTTGTGCGGCTTTATATTGAATCTGTAATCGATTGATATTTGTTTTTACTTTTGCATTTAAAATTGAGTCATGAAGTGCTTCATACATTTTACGATACTTTAAAGCACCTTTTAAATCACCAATTTTTTCAAGAAAAACTGAAAGTAGAATCGTACATCTCCTGCAGTTCATTTGCGGCTTTTATTTTTTCGCCAATTTTAATTGCATGCTTAGTGAATAAAACTGCTTGATTAAAATTATGTTCAGTTTGATAAACTCCGGCAAGAGAAAATAATGCATAAAGACTATAATCCGGCATGTTTAATTTGTTTGCCATTGATTGAACATCTACATAGTCATTCTTTGCTTTTTTAAGCTTGCCTTGATTCGTGAAAATTATTCCCCTATTTAATTTTGCATCTGCAATAAGTGTGGCGTCACCGACCTTCTTCCCGATTTGTATCGCCTGATTAAAATGTTCAAGTGCCGAATTATATTTATCAATATGAATTTCCGTAATACCAAGGTTTATTAAACTGCTTCCTAACTCTGATGAATCTTTAGTAAGCTGCACTAACTTATAAGATTCATTTGCATATTTATTAGCTTGATGATAATCCTTTAATTCAATAAAAACAGAGGCAATGTTATTATCCAGTTTTTGCTGCATCTGCTTATTATTAATTCGATCAGCTAAATTTAACGCCGTCATATAATCTTCAGAAGCTTTTTGCAATTCTCCTAAATATTCATACTCATTCGCTGCATCGTTATATCCTTTTATCAGAGCCACAGTATCTTTTAATTCTTGCCCGATGGAAATTAATTGCTGACTATAATCCAATGCTTTTTCATATTTTCCATTATTATTTAATATTCTTATTGCATATGAAATAAATAATCCAAAACTTTTTTTATC
>CAVZQU010000004.1:0-568199 GCA_963777515.1 uncultured Bacteroidota bacterium | reverse complement strand
CGCATTGAAGGGCCAAGATTATTCTCAAATTGCTTATGATCGAACCGTGGATATTTTTTTATCGGCTCGTAAAAAGGATACTCAGTATTGAAAATAGTTGTGCCGTCCCCGCCAATACTGTAAGGGCCTATATCAATAAAATCATCAAGTATTGATGAAACACCGGGAAAAGCGTGTTTGAAAGTTACTTCGTGAAGTTTTCCCCATTGCCAGGTATTTAAATCTCTCCAAATTACTTTTCTAATTCTGTTAATGCATCCGAAAGGCTTTTCCTAATAATTTCATCTCTTGTTTCAATTTTATCTTTTGTGTTTATATTATCAAACCAAGTACAAGTTGAATCACGTAATACCTGGATTACGCTTCTATAAGGAACATTCGGCATCAAATAAAAATTCATTGAATTACTCATCACCCATTTCATCGTAATAAATATTTTTTAACAAATGCTTAAAGAATACTGCATATATTGCCGGGACCTGGCTGTACTGGTTGAACTCATAGTTCCATTCATCAAAAAGCTTTAAAGTTAAATTCAAATTCTTATCTAATACTTTTACATTTTTAATCGCATTCAAAATGTATTTTGTGATTTGTTCGGCATAAGGTGAAACAAAATCATTTTGATATTTTTCATAATCACGAACGGAATGTTTTTGCTTTTTACTCAGCAGTTCAACGATTCTTTCATATCTTGAAGGTGGTTCCCATAAATTCGAAATATAATATTTAAAATTCTTTATAGTTTTATTATTTGCTGAAGCTATAAAATTTGAAGGAGGTTTAAATAAGTCCGGTAAATCTTCTGGATTGATTATCCCTTTCCAATCATATTTGCTGGTTGTTCCATCGCAAACAAACGCTGCATTTTCACTTTTACGAATAGGAATTTTGGTACCCATTACATAGCCGATGTTTCCTTCTTTATCTGCATAAATAAAATTTTGTCCGGCACAGCATAAGTTTTTAATGAACTTTGAACTCATCCCAGTTTTTGGCTTTATTAAATTCATAGTAAGCTAAAAACTCATCGCTGTAATGATCCCCTTGCCAGCGCATGCTTAAAGGGACAGCCTTTATTTTTTCTATCAGTATATAAAATAGAATAAGGATGAATATCAGAAATTAAGGGGCCATGATCAGTTATTTTATTTCAACTCAAATCCGAATTAGAATCTTTAACTCTAATCGTGTCTTTAATTACTGAACGTCATACCATTTATTATTGTACAAATATTTTTTCTTAGCCGAATCTAATTTTTCAATATAAAAATCTGCATCATCTGTCATAAGATTTGTGACTGTCCACGTTATATTTTTATTCTTACCGATAACAATCATGGGTATTCCAGGCAATGTAAAACCGGCAGTATTCCAGCCGTTAGGCTCTTCACTTTTTATAACAGCAGCGAACCATTTTCCCGGGGCACTGAATTCAAGGTGAGTATCATTGGCAATTAATGGTTTTCCGCTTTTTGACATGTTCCCGTTAACAACCCAATTGTTGGAGCCAATGTGAGTTCCTCGCCATCCCATAAATTTTCTGAATGCCTTATCGGTTTCAACAAATGATTTACTTACATTCGGATATTTTTTTAATTCAGGCGGAATAATAAACGGCCCATTCTCAGGATAGCTTGGCAAAATCTCTTTTACCTTTTCTTCTCCAAATTTCTGCACAAGATCGGAAAATGTAACATCATTCCACCAGCTAATATTTAATTCCCAGGCCATCATTCTTGCAATAATTAAAGTATGTTCCGGCTTCCATGGATATGGGTCATAGCCCAATGCATCAAACTCAACAGGGTATTTACCTTTTTCCTGCCTAATATAAAAGTTAACTCCGTTTGCATAAGCCTGAAGAATTTTTAATTCATCAGCACTCATCTTTTTCATATTTGCATCGGCTGTTCTTTTAATTCCGACTGTTAAAAACATTTTATCAAAGGGAATAGTTTCTCTTCCAAAAATCTCGCTCAATCTTCCGGCGCCGGCTCTTCGTGCAAGGTCCATTGTGAATAATCTTTCCTGTGCATGAACATATCCTAAAGCAAAGGCGGCATCTTCATCGTTTTGTGCAATGATATATGGGACCGCCATGCTGTCCCGGTAAATTGTAATGTTATCTTTGATTCTATTTGAAGAAGCTTCTCCATTATAATCAGGCAAAGATGTTTTTAATACATGATAAAAAATTACTCCGCCGACAGTAAAAACAATTAGGAAAGTAACAAAACCGCCAATTAATATTTTAAGCCATTTGGGCATCATAGAATGTAAATTATTTTTAATTGAAATATATAAAATTATAAGATTATAAGATTGAATGAAATGAATAGCTGAATGGTAAAGTTTGAATGATTGAATGCCACACTGACTATGTCACATTGAGATGGTAGAAATGTGAGGTTCTATTGTCGATCTTATCTTTCATGGTTCGACTCCGCTCACCATGACATTTATATGAAACACTTAGTTTTTGGTAGTGTAACGTTTAACCGACAATCATTACTTTCTGTCTTTGACAAGCACCGGATTTGCTGCAGCCTTTTGAAGAATGTAGATAACAGATAGCTGCTAAGTTTAAATATGAAGAGATTAAATTACTCACGCAAAGCAATTCATATTTCGAACTGCATAATCCCCGATTTCCCTATTCACTTCAATTAAAGCTGCTTTTTAATCTTGCATTTAAGGTATTACTTCCATTTTTAACCTAAAAAAGCGCTTTAATTGATACTTGAAGTCTAAATACACTATAATAAAAGGTGCTAAAATAGGAGATAAATATAATATTAACGTATTCAAGACGTATTCAGAACGAATACAGATATGGATATAATATAAGTTGAGTAGAGTTTGATGATTGAATGGATGAATGGTTGAGAGGGACTTGTTTACAGAAAGTCATTGTATTTTTTTCTTCAGTCTTTGACCTGGTACTGACTGACATTTAAATTAATAAATTCAATTTTCCAGATTTAAGTGTTTTTTAACTATTAGATATTTATAATAAATATGGGTGGAAAGAAATCAGAATATAGATATGTAGTTGAATGCATAACTATATTCTTTTTACTAATTTATCGCGCAGTATAATTGTAAGTTATAACTCTTGAATCATTTTTCATAGGGATTCAATATGAAATCTTTACAAAAAACTAAAGTCCCACAAGCATTTAAGGTATTATTATCTCGCCTATTTGGTTCTCAATATAAAATGACTAAGCAAGATTCATTTACCGATACTGAATGGAAAAATAATTTACATAAAATACTTAATGGAATTGGAACAATATCTCAGAACCAATATTGATACAGATGAACTTCATATGTATATGCTCTATACCGGATTTTTGGCAGCCGAAGAATCTCTTAATACAAATGATTTTTGGCCATCATATACTGAAGCTATTTTAAGGATAGCTTTCATTCTTTTGGGTGACAATCCTGATCATCGGAAGAGAAAGGGTGGACGAAAACGCAATGGGTATTACGATCTTCAACTCCGAAGAAATGTTCGATATATACAAGATTCAAATCAAAAACTTCGTACTTTATTGGCTGTCTCACGTTTTGGATTGCCAAAACTTGACAAAAACCCAAATGAAGCCCTTCGTGAATTTCGAGGTGAAATAGGATATAAAGCAACATATAAAGACTTTTTTAAGTGGTATAAAAATAAATATAGTAAAGATTATGCACGTGTCTTTTGATTTAAGCTAATATGAATTTTTACAAAATATTTTTTGTATGTGTTATAACAAGCGCCTTAACACCGACCTCACAATCGGTTCGGCATAATCGGGGTTTTTTAGGTTCATATTTTCGCTTAGCATTTTGTTCAACGAGGTTTAGTTAATTAATATTCTTGCCTCCGGTGTGTATGAAAAAAGAAAGTTACACACCTACGGCTAAACTATTGACGGTTTCGTCCTAACTTAATTTCTTGTTTTGGGCGGCGGGTTAGGTGCAAAGCCGTTATATCCTTAAATCTAATTCATAAATCAAAAATTAATTTTGTGCTATTTTTATGAAAAATAATGAAGTGAAAATCAAAACTCCTTCTCAATTCTATAGACAAAGAAGACCCGAAAATTTTTCAGATTCGGAAATTATTTGGGAATATAAACTACCCAAAGAAGTATTATCCCTTGAATTAAATAACATTACTACTAATCAAAAAGAGAATGAATTTGAGATTCTTTGTAGAAAATTAGCAGAAAAATTGATTGCGCCAAACTTGATACCTCAAGTAGGACCGACCGGTGGTGGAGATGGTAAAACTGATTCTGAAACTCACCCTGTTTCATCTATTATTTCCGAAAGATGGTTTGTACCTGAAAGCGGTTGGAAAAAGGATGAAAAATGGGCTTTTGCAATAAGCGCAAAAAAAGAATGGAAAACTAAGGCGAAATCAGATATAAAAAATATTGTCGGGACGAAAAGAGGATATACAAAAATATATTTTATTACAAACCAATTACTATCAAGTAAAAAAAAGAAAGATGCTCAAGATGAATTCAGTGCCGAATTTAACGTTGAAGTTGTCATTCTCGATGGAATGTGGATTCTTGAAAAAGTTTATAGCAATGACCTCTTGGAATTAGTTGTTGATTCTTTGAATTTATCACAAACATTTAAGAACAAAAAAACGATACTTGGAACAAATGATGCCAAGAAAATTAGGGAACTCAAGGATCTCGAAAATAAATTAGAAAACCCCAATCGATATAGCGAATATGATTTTCAATTATTCAATGATGCTCTAGATACCGCAATATTATCTAGGGAATTAGAATTACCTAGAGATGAAGTTGAAGGTAAATTTGACCGAGCAAAAAGGATTTGTGACAAACTAAATTTTGATAAGATATTCAGAAAATATTATTATCAACGCGCATGGACGTATTTTAACTATTATGATGATTATGATTCATTTGTTGAGCAGTTTAAAAGATTCAAAAAGCACGTCCCAATGCAACCACATATTTCCGAGATGGAAAATTATTTAACTCTTATTCAACTACTCAGTACTATTGATCTTACAAAACATGATATCACCTACGCAACAGAAAAGGATGATTTTGTTAAATTACTAAAAAAAATCACCCTTGATAAAAAACAAACTTGTTCCGCTCTAATAGCAAGCACAGATATTATACTGCTTAATTTACAAGAGGATATAAGAAATAGAAATGATTGTTCTCAAAAATTTGTGGAACTTGAAGGAATCATTTCGGAATCTATAAATTTTATGGAATACCCTTTCGAATTATATAAGAACATTCTTGAAGAGATGGGTAGTATATTTTATGATAATAGTGAATTTGATAAATTAATCAATACACTTGCTATTGTAACAGAGAAACGAGACTCAGAAAAATCTTCTGCAAATATATTTTTCAAAAGGGGTATCCAGAAATATGAAAACAAAGCGTATAAAGATAGCATAGTATATTTTGGTAAAGCAGTTCGTAAACTCTCAAAGGAAGAAACTCATTATGCACTTGGTTTAGTGTTGGCTGGCTTAGGTTATTCTTATAGACAATTAGGATTAATTTGGGCATCAAATAATTGCTTTATTTCCTCTGCAGCTATTTCACTAAAATCATGGTATACAAGCGGTAAAATCAATATTCGTTCGTTACACCGAATATTAATGATTATTGAAAATGAGTTATTCATTGGAAGAATCCCAAATATACTTTCTAGTTGCGAAATGTATTTTATTTTATCACGTCATTTTAATTTACAAAATGAGGAAGAAGAATTATCAGATTTAGTTTGGATAGATGGTTGCTTGGGTACTCGTCTTTTAAATTCCAATGTGGATGCTATTTCACAACAAAATTTTTTACCCGATGTCTTAGAAAATATTGGTCTTTGGATGTCAAGAAAAAGTCTTTTGTACGTTCTAGGTCACGAGGAAAAATTATTAGAAGAAAGTAAAGATGATGGTTTCCTTAATGGCGAAGATTTCCTTGAGTTTTTTACTCGTTGGGCTAACCAACCATTTAAGAAGCAAATGTTATTTGACACTGAATTTGGAATAGAAAAAGAAATAAAATTACATACAAAAATCCTTGGTTGTGAATTATTAGTTGAGATGAAAAACAAAAATGAATTAATTGTTGTTGCGGAAATGATTCTAGCGTTTATAGAAGGCTTTGTATCAACCAGTATTACTGGTGTATTTCCTACAACAGAAGAGATAATAATTAATCTAATTGAAGATTATGGAGAAAAAACACTTTCTTTTTCAAAAGTGAATGAACTTAACAAATATAATCTTTATGTAAACTTAACTCTTATTGATGATATGAAGTCCGGAAATATTTCTGAAGAAATATTCGAATTTGTTATTTATTTATTTGTTAATCATTTCTACACAGAGCACCCATTTGAATATGTAACTAGCCTTTTCGAAAAAGAAGAAACACATGAACGGCTATCTTTAGTTCTAAACCACGTAATATTTTCTAAAAATATTTATGGAGATCAACTAAAATATACCTTAAATGAATGGCTTGACAAGAAGAAGGTTAAAGAGTACCCGTTTATTAGAACTAAAGAACTAAATTTCCCTAATAATGAAGTCGATGAAGATATTATAGAATCAGAAGAATTCGATTTAGCAAAGGTAATAAGACATGATAAGAGAAAAATAATGTCAGTAATTAATTTAGAATTATGGAATAAAGCAGGATGGATCGGATTTGGATTTATTCATCATCCACAATTAGGTTTTGGATTATTCATTTCTTTTAAAAATGGTGAGGCTGGTAAAAAAATATTTAAAGAATGGATTAGTCGTTTTGGTAAGGAAGATAAGGACGATGCAATAAAAATTAGTATTATCAGAGGGGTATCTAAATCAAATCCCGAGTGGTACAGAGTTGTAATTAGTTCTAATGAAAATACTTGGAAACTTGAAAAAGATATGCAATTTATTTCTACATCAAGAATCCAAGAAATGACTCCAAAGACACCTGACAATCTCTTAACACTTATCAATATTTATGAATCAAAAAAAGCGTATACATTGTATCCAGCCCGAATGCGAGAAGATGGCTCTGGGCCAATCCCTTTCATTCAAGAAGGTATAAATAAGAAAGAACTATATATTAAATTTGCTTGGGAAGTGGGTGAAAGCGATTTAGAGGCAGTAGCAATATATGAAGACGATGATCCTTTTATCCCAAAGGGGATTGAAGACCCCCCAATTATTAAAACCATTGAACGAAAAAAAAATCATAGTAAGATTACTAAATTATGAATACGCATATAACAAGCGCTTCAACCCGTTATGTAAAAAGTCAAGTCTACATAGTTGTTCTTAAAAATATTTTAATATTTTACTAAAAGAATTAATCTGTTATAAACAGTCGCCGGTTAAATTAGGGCTGCAAATATGTCTTTCAAAAACTATAATAAGGCGAGGCTGTAATCTGACCGAAAACTCATTTGCAGCTACTATAAAGTATAGTAATCTGTTGGGACTTCGTGAGCCTCGTATGAGCAGGGTTGAGTTAACAGTCCTCGCCATTGAATCTTAAAAGAATTCTTTCAGCTATTGTTCTTTGAATTAATTATAATGAGTTTTAAGCAACTAAAGCTTTAACGTAATTATCCTGGTTAACCAAACGTGTCTTATTCTTCTTAATAGTTTCTTTGCAATACGAATAATAGCTTTTTGTTTTGGCATCTGTTTAATCAGTTCATTAAATCTTAAAGTAAGAGCCGGATCTTTTCTTACGGCAGTCCATGCAGCTTCAATCAGAATAGGACGAAGGAATTTGTTGTGACGGAAAGTAAATTCCTCTTGTGTATTCGGTTTCACCGGAAGAATAAACGGAAGGAACAAGGCCAACAAAGCTGCAGAGCTTCATCAAATTTTTTGAAACGTCTGATGTCAATTATTTCAGTGTAAAGACTCATAGCAGTAATAAAGGCAACACCGGGAACAGAGCAGAGGGATGAAATAATAGAAGCATATATTCTCATTTTTCGATTCTTCTCTTAATTGTTTGAGAACATTTTTAAGATGTTCTCTTGTTTGTTCAAGCTGCATAAGAAGATTATCAAGGGTAAACTGCCCGGCAGAAGAGGAAAGCTTAACAGACTTAAGCCAGTGAATAAAGTAACCCGACCAGCGGGAATTGGTAAGATGTTCTTTGGGAATAATGATTCCGTAATTATAAAGAAGCATTTTAATTCTGTTCTTAATCCTGGTTTGCTGCTGGGTAAGCCGGAAGCGCAGACGCATAAAGAGCGAAGCTGTTCAGAGTTTAAATCCGGGACATAGATTGGCCTTAAGGAATCGATTCTCAAGTTCACGTGCAAGTTTGCGTGAATCTGATGGATCTGTTTTAACAACTTTTTCTTTATTGGAAGAAGGAACATCTGCAGGATTAACAACAATACAGTTAATACCAAGCTCTGTGAATTTTCTTTGAGGCCAGAAGCCGCAGAAACCGGCTTCATAAACTATATAGTAAGTGCCTCCGGGATAATGTTTTGTTAAGATAATTATATAGTTCACCGGGGAAGGGTTCATTGAAAATGTTTTAAGTTCAATACCGGCAGTTACGTATTGTTACTCTCCAATTTTTCAGATGAGTGTCAATACCGATGAAAAAGTGCAAATTGGTAAATGTTAAGATGTTCATTGTTATGTCTCCTTTGAAATGGTAACCAAATGAAATCAATTAAAGAGACTTTTTAAACATAACATCTGACCGCGTTTTCAACGCAGCCGAATTGATTTTCTGAAGTGAAGTGCAAAAAGGCAGTTGGCTTTTAACATTGTACAAAATAAATAATTAGTAACGCCACGTTTTTTCTGAAAGTTAAACGTGGCTACAAATTCTCGGCAGTTGTAATCTTGCGGCAATGTAGTTTTGGTCGGCGGGTTATTTGCAACGCCGTTATACCCATTAAATTTAAAAGGTAGATATTATGAATTTGAGAAACAAACATAAAAGGGTTTTGGAGATATTATTGATTTGTTTAATTTTCTCCCCCATCATTTATTCACAAGATGATTCTATTAGACTTCAAAATAAATCATTTGTATTACTTCCAAGTTTGCATAGCATTCAAATCGATGCAACTTCAATTATTATTATGAATCAAATCGGCGGAGAAATTGATTTTGATATTTTTCATTCTAAAAATAATAATACATGCATAGGAACAAGAATTGGAATCGAACATTACGCTCTAATTAACTTTGTAGATAAATACTATGGTTCTCCATTTACCAATTATAATTTACTTGCAAGGTTGAGTACTAAGCCAGATGATTTATCAATAAGCGCTCTATTAGGGATGACATATTATACATCAAATGAACCAAGTTATATACAAAGTAGATATTTATTCAGAACCGGATTTGAAATAAAATACGGAACCACTTTAGGATTTTTATTGAAAGGCTCAACATCATTAATTAAAAATTCCTCCTTTATTGGAATTGGATTTTATTTAGGTTATAATAATTAACAAAATGGGTATAACCCGCGGCTCAAGGCGACAGCGATTTCGCTCTTGGCAATTTTGGGGTTTTCGGGTTTGTCATTCCGTGTTTAGTTTCTTGTTCAACGTTGTTCGTGTTGTGAAATATTTTTTTAATTATAAAATTTACTAATTAAATCGGCTTTGCTGTTCTGGGCTGCGCCTTAGCCGCAAAGCCGTTATACTGCTAAGGAAAAAATAAGTGTTAAATAGATAATATGATTTACTTACTTGAATTTCTATTTTTGCTTGTCTATTATTAAAGAAAAAACTTTGGAGATTATTAATGGATTCAAAAAATATTATCCGAGATGCACTTAGCTTAAGCCCAGCAGAAAGGCTTTTTATAATAGAAGCACTTTCTCAAAGTTTAAGCGAACCAAATAAAGAGATTGAAGAAGATTGGAAAGAAGAAGTGGAAAAAAGGTATGAGGCATTTATAAGTGGAAAGCATAAAAGCATACCTTATGAAGAAATTCTAAAAAGTAAATGAGAGTAGAATTTTATGAACCAGCATACATAGAATATCAAGAAGCGATAGATTTCTATAATTTGCAAAGCGAAGGATTAGGTAATAAATTTATTCAAGAGATTGATAAAGTAATAACAATAATCAAGAATTATCCTGAGAGTTTATCCCAATACACAAAGCATACAAGAAAAGCCGTAGCAAATGTTTTCCCTTATAACATAATTTACACCATTCATAAAGATTATATTGAAATACTTGCAATCGCTCATCAGCATAGAAGACCAAATTACTGGTTAAATAGATAAACAAAAAGCAGTATAACCCGCGGCTCAAGGCGACAGCGATTTCGCTCTTGGCAATTTTGGGGTTTTTGTGTTTGTATTCCGTGTTAGTTTCTTGTGTAACGTTGTTCGTGTTTGAAAGTTTTTTTTAATTATAAAAGGTATTTAATAAAATCGGCTTTGCTGTTCCTACCTACGGTAGGTAAACTGGGCTGCGCCTTAGCCGCAAAGCCGTTAGGTGTTTAACTAAAAGGATATGTAGATGACAATTAAAAATAAATTCCCAGATGAGTTTTATGAATATTTAGAAAAGAATACTTTAGTTAAAATTAAAGGAGGAACCCAAAGAGATAAATTTTTGAAAATTTGGATGGTGAATGTAAATGGAAGAATATTTGCAAGAACTTGGGAAAAAAGCAAGAATGGTTGGTTCAGTATCTTATTAGAAGAGGGAAAAGGAGAAGTAAAATATTCAGATAAAGTTATAAAAATTGAAGCAAAGCGAAATAATAATTTTGAAATAAATAAGTTAATAGATCAAGCATATTTGAAAAAATATAATCAACCCCAAAATATAGAATATGCAAAAGGGATAACACAACGAGAATATACTGAATTTACAGTAGAACTATTTTATAAAGAATAGATAAACACCTAACCAGCAAATCAACCCGACCGCGAGAAGAAGCGGCCGAATTGATTTTCTGAAGTGAAGTGCTAAAAGGGAAGTAAGCTTTTAACATTGTAATAAATAAAAAAAGTTAATATCGCCACGTTTTTTCTGAAAGTTAAACGTGGCTACAAATTCTCGGCAGTTGTGGTCAACCGGCGCTGTTGTTTTGGGCGGCGGGTTATTTGCAACGCCGTTATATGGTTAATATGAAAAAAGAATTAAGAAAAATATTCATTTGGGTTACAATTTCAATCCTATTCGTTGCGCTATACAAAATTTATATTTCGATTTTGTACAATGATTGGGACTATTTCAGTAACAAATGTAATTATAAAGTAAAACAATCTCTAAATTGTTATATATTTTTTCAAAAGTAATAGAACTTGGAATCTATAGTTGATATTAAAAAGGAAATATCTTTACGCAATTATTATAATAGTTGCTATAATACTTATTTTCGAAGTAGTATCAAGGTTCCTGCTAAGTCCAAATCTTGTGGATATCAAAGGTGATCATCCCTATCTTATAGAGACAACCTGGGACCAGATAGGTGATTATGCTGCATTTGTTAAATACGATGATGACACTGGATGTTGGGCGACTGCCATAGCGCAAATTGCTCATTACCACCGGCTCAAACCTTTAGGTAAAATCGAATATACTACGTCCATAGGAGATCAAATTTCCGAAAATCTTGATGATTATACATTTCATCATGAACAGTTTAGCAAATCAATTAATGGACAGACCACTGCGGAATCTAAAGAACAAGTTGCGAAGTATATATATTATATTGCTGCTTTAATTTATACGGATTTTGGCTCCTCTGGTTATCTAGAACACGAAACAATGATGTCAAGAATTGAAAGGCATTTAAATTGTTCGGTTGGTTTTTACGAATACAAAAAGCAAAGTTATTTAAATGAACATGATAAGATTCGGGTACTTATTAAGGATGAAATCGATGCTCAACGTCCTTTAATGCTCTACTTTGACAATGGTGATGATTTTGGGCATGCTGCAGTTCTTGACGGTTATACTGAAAGTAATGATCAGATTTTTAGTTCATTTGAATATGGGTTGGGGTGGTCGCAATGATGGTTGGTATGATCCTTTCTGGAAGATTATTGGTGTACGTGATGATCTTCAAAATAGATTTTTAATTACATTTAGTCCGAACAAATAACTGAAATATTAAATAATAAAATTAAAGAATATTACTGGCTGCATAACCAGCCGCTCAACACGGACAGCGTTTTTCAAAGCGGCATTTGTGTAATTATAATATTGTGTTTGCAAAGTATAGTTGCTCTTTAAGATAGTTTGTTCTAAAAATATTTTAATTAATAAAAAGTCGTTGCAACTATTCGGCATTGCTGTTCTGGGCTGCGCCTTAGCCGCAAAGCCGTTAGGTAGCTATACAAGATTAAGGGAAATATGTTAATTAGGTTATTTAATATCACCTTGTTAATACTTAGTTTTTTCATTCAAGGATGCAATTCAACCACATCTAATAATATTTCTGTTGAGGTAGAAAACTATTTAAATGAAGTTTTAGATATAATGGAAGTCAATTCAATTAACAAGACTAAGATTAACTGGGATGAATTCAGAAAAGATGTTTTAAATAAGGCAAAAAATATAAGCTCCATAGATTCAACTTATCCAATAATAAGATATGCAATTAAAAAATTAGGAGACAATCACAGTTTTTTTGTTGAGAATTATTCTGAAATGATAAATAAATTCAAAACTAATTATCCATTTTCAAGACTTTTAAAACATAATATAGCTTATATTCAAATACCAAGTATTATGGGTAATGAATCTATAACAAAAGAATATGCAACTCGTTTATACAATTACATAAAATCCTACTCAATGAAAAATGTTAAAGGCTGGATTCTTGATTTAAGAGAAAACAAAGGTGGTAATATGTGGCCAATGTTAGCCGGTCTTAGTCCTTTATTAGGTGATGAAGTTGTAGGGTATTTCATTAATTCAGATAGAATATACACAAAATGGAATTGTAAGAATGGTTCGTCATTTTTAGACGATAGTTTAGAATGTTCAATTATAGGAGAACCAAAAGATTTATTAATTTCAGAATCTAAAGTTGCTGTTTTAATAGGCAGTTTTACTGCAAGTTCCGGAGAAGCAGTTGTTGTATCATTTAAAGGAAGAAAGAACACTAAATTTTATGGGGAACCTACACGAGGTTTATCAACTGGAAATGACATATTTAAATTGAGTAACGATGCTTGTCTAATTTTAACAACTTCAATATTTGTGGATAGAAATAAAAATGAATATGGGAATGTTATTGAACCTGATATATCAATAGACAATCCATATAAAATTGATAAAATAGAAAATGATAAAGTTATAGTGAAAGCAATGGAATGGATAACCAATATTAAATAGCTACCTAACCCGCGGCTCAAGGCGACAGCGATTTCGCCCTTAGCATTTTGGGGTTTTAATGTTTGTCATTCCGTGCTTAGTTTCTTGTTCAAGGTATTTGTGCTATGAAAGTTTTTTTAGTGATAAAAGTTATTTAATAAAACCGGCTTTGCTGTTCTGCGCCTTAGCCGCAAGCCGTTATATTGCTAAAAATATCATGGGAAATGTTATAAAAAATCTTGGAATAATTTTCATATTCTTTTCGTCTTTTTGCTTTTGTCAATCAGATATAAAACTTGATATTGGGAACAAAATTGAAAAGAAGCTCTTATCGGATAGCACTAATAATTTTATACTTACCAATCAATCCCAATTCAGACCTTATATCAGAATTAACAAAGAAAGTGTTGAATACACAATTGCTTATGATAAAGACAGTTTTGAAATAAGATATATTCACACAATAGATAAAAATTTCCGAACGTCAAAAGGTCTAACAATTAATTCTAAAATATCATTAAAAAAAGATGAAATAATAATTTATCCATGCTGGGAAATTCGCTCCACAATTTCCGATAACGGCTGGTATCCGGTTATTGGATTTGATGCACCAAATATAATTTCAAAAAAAGATACGTTGATAATGAATCCATTAACAAATAATTCATTTATTGCCTCAGATTATGGAACCTTTAAAATCATAGGATTCTCAAAAGGTGGCAATTAATTATAAGAAGCAATATAACCGAGGAGATATATAATGGGATTAGTAAAAATCAATGGAGTACAATTGAATGTTGAGATCAAAGGCGAAGGGCATCCTATAATTCTTATTCATGGTGTAGGCGGCGATCTCAGACAATTGGATTTAGAAATCGAAAGGCTTTCGTGCCGTTTTAGAGTGATAGCTCTTGATTGTAGAGGGCATGGACTCTCCGATAAGCCCATTAATTATACTTTGAATGATCATGTCTCTGATATTGTAGGGCTAATGGACTATTTAAATATTGAAATCACAACTATTTATGGGGTTTCTATGGGCAGCTACATTGGACAAGGGGTAGCAATTTCACAGACGGACCGAATCGATAAGTTAATTCTCACGTCGACCAAATCCAATGGATTAACAACATCGATGCAGAGGATTATAAAGGAAAGCCCTCAAGAATTTGAAGGATTGAATCAGCATGAAATGTTTCTATCAATGCTAAAATATATTGCATATAACCCGAAAAACTTAGAGAAATTTATCGCTGTCTTGGAAACAAAGTTGACGCCAGAGCAATTTTTGACAGCAAATAAAGCATTAAGTAACTTTGATTTTAGAGATAACCTGTCAAGAATAAATGCTAAAACTCTTGTTATCAGTGGCAAGTATGATAGATTAAATCCTCCTTCTGAAGGCAAGCTGTGCGCAACATTGATACCAAACGCAACTTTTATTGAAATGGAATATTCTGGACATGCCCCAATGTTTGAAGAGCCTGAAACATATAGTAAAATAATCGACAGCTTTTTGATGGATTGATTCACAGTAGTTCGGAATGCCTATGGTCAAGGTTGTCCAGCAATTCTTGATATAGTAGAAATCGATAGGGTGATGTTGGTCGTGCATTTTTAGGAGGATTCAATTCGACGTTACGTCCAACAATCGCTTTCACATCCGACTATCAGGGCTGGCGCCCTGCTCGCGGGTGAAGCGTATTTTATATGGCTTTTGAATGGTAAATAATTAGAGTAAAGATTTATAGTTTCGAGCACCATGAAGAATTCTGTGAATAAAAATTGTTCTTTCTTCTATTGTATAAAAAATAAGATAATTTTGAACTATCAAATATCTGTAACCAAGATTTCGTATTTCTTCTTCCCTTGGGATTCTTCCGAGTTTGGGATTGGCAGTTAATAGTTCTAAGTTCTTTTCAATATTGTTTGCCATTGCATCTGCTGCAGTTGGATTATCTGCAGCGATAAAAGATATAATTTCAGTAAAGTCTTCCTCTGCTATATTAAGAAGTCGAACTTGATATTTATCTGTTGGCATTTATTGTTTCTCTAATGTTGGTCATTACTTGTTTTAATGTTTTACCTTTATTGCCATCAGATTTTTGTTTTTGTGCAACAGATAATTTGCTAAGCAAATCAAGTTTTAATTGAAGCTTTGAATAATGAGCCATGGACATTACAACTAAATCACCTTCTCCATTTTTCGTAATAAAAATTGGTTCATTAGAATTATTTGCAAGTTTGGATATTTCATTTGATTTATTTCTCAAATCAGAAATTGGTTTAATTATTGGCATCTTACATTCCTTTAAAAGTTAAGTCAAAATTATATCATTATTCTGATAGATTCAATAGTAATATAAAACGCAATATAACCCGCGGCTCAAGATGACAGCGATTTCGCTCTTGGCAATTTCAGGGGGTGAGATAAGAATATGAGTAAATCTTAAAAAGTTTTCAATTATTTAAATTACTTTTCTCTTGATATTTTTATCTCACCCCCTAAAGGTTTTCGGGTTTGTCGTTCCGTGCTTAGTTTCTTGCCTGCCTACCTGTAGGTAGGTTCAACGTTGTTCTGCTATGAAAGATTTTTCTAATTATAAAATTTACTAATTAATTCGGCATTGTTGTTCTGGGCAGCGCCTTAGCCGCAAAGCTGTTAGGCTTACTCAAAGGAGGAATAAGTGAGAAGATTTAAATATTTTTTATTCTTTTCTCTAATAATTGTTTTACTCTTTTCAAAAAATATATTCCCACAGAAAATTAATAATTCTGTGGGATTAAATGTATTTAATTCTTTCACTCTTTGGAAACATCCGATTCCACAGGTAGGCTATGATAACCTTGGGGTTGGAACATTTTTAAGTCCAATTTATAAAATGAATATAAATAATTTCTATTTTCAATTTGATTTTATGTTGAGTTACTTTCATTTTACAGGACCTAACGATTTAACCGAAACTGGTCCAGCTGATGATATTGATGCGGGTTTTCATTCTCATATGAATAGAAATGATTTAGGAATAGTAGTTGGTTATAATTTATTTGATAATCTGACTTTATTTATAAAATCAAAATTTAACTATTTACAAATTAGTGGTAGTGTTGATAGTAAAGAAATAATTGAATCTCCTTTTAATTACATCGAAAGAGGATTTTTAATTGGTCCGGGAATAAATCTAAATTATCCGAAAATAAATTCAAATTCTTATTTCACATTTTCAATATCATATTTAATGGGAAATTTGAATTATATATATAATAGCTTTCGAACTGAAATACAAAGCCCATATAAAAATAATATTACTACACAACTTTTTACTACAAATTTAGGTTATAATATAAATCTAAGCTCAAAGTTTTTGTTAGGTGTTTCGTTTGAATCAGATTATTACTTTAAGAAAAAGTATTTCTCTGAATTTGAATATGATTATAATTATAATTCTGATTTGTGGTTCATAGGATTAAACACTGGGGTCTTTTACCTTTTTTAATATAAAAAGCATAAGCTTAACCCGCGGCTCAAGGCGACAGCGATTTCGCTCTCGGGCAATTTTGGGGTTTTAATGTTTGTCGTTCCGTGCTTAGTTTCTTGCCTGCCTACCGGTAGGTGGGTTCAACGTTGTTTAATTATGAAAAGTTATTCTAATTATAAAATTTACTAATTAAATCGGCATTGCAGTTATGGGCTGCGCCTTAGCCGCAACGCCGTTATGGTGATCAAAAAAATTATTAATGATTTTGAAAGGATATATTTTGATGATACTTAATAAACAAAAAATTCCAAATGGTTATAATTCAGTGAATATGTTTGTTTTAATTAAAGGCGATGCGATCAAATTTATAGAGTTTGTTGAAAAAGTATTTGATGGCAAAGAAAGAAAAAACTTTAGAACACCAGATAAAGATGGTAAATTAATTCATGCTGAAGTTCAATTGGGAGATTCGTCAATTTTAATTGCAGATTCAAAACCAGACTGGTTATTTACACCCGCATTTATACAAATTTATGTTGAAAATGCTCAAGCAATTCTGGATCGAGCAGTAAAAATGGGAGCAACCATAGTTACGGAAGTAAGTGACTTTTACAACGGTTTTAAATTAGCTAGACTTAAAGATAATTGGGGAAATATCTGGTGGTTATATGAACCGGAAAAAGAAGAAGTGGAAAAAATATCAGAAACCGAATCTGATACGAGTTGGCAAAATAAGAAACCAAGTAATGTTTATGTAACATTAATGGATGCAATGAAGAATTTAAAACAGAATTGAAAAAATAAAATCACCATAACTAACAAATCAACTTGACCGCCGAGGGCGTTCGGGCTGAATTTGTAAAAATTGGGTGTGAAAGTATAGTTTAAGTTTTTTGTTAAAAGGGAACGAAGTTCAGAAAAGTTAGTCGCAGTTTTGCTGAATAAAATTAAAAACTGCTCCGGTAATTTTAACCAATCGTTATTTTATAAAATTGTTATTTGGGGCGGCAAGTTATTTGCCACGCCGTTAGGTTGTTTAACAAACATATGAAAGTAATTCTTACAATAATTATTACTCTAACATTATCTTTTCAAAATCTATTATTCGCTCAGAATGAAATGCAACATTCTTTATCTGGGCAATTTGGAGGAGGGATAGGGTTTCTTAATTTTTCAAATACGCATCTTGCGATGAATTTATATTCCTCAATAGATTACGGCATCGGGAATAAGCTAATTGAAATTGCTTTTGTTAAATCATATGAATTTTCACCAATAAGTAAATCTGTCGAGTATTTAAGTACATTTCAAATAAAATACGGAAGTACCTATCATTTTAAAATGAAAGGATTATTTCTTCCAATTATAATTTTACCGTATTTAGATATAGACAAAGAATTTAATTATTCCTTAACTGGTAAAGTAGGAATTTCTTATAATGAAGGATTATTTGAAAGTAAAGGTTATGATTCAATAACAGACAATAATTTTGGTTTTGGAATTCCAATAGAATTAGAACTGAGGGAAGAAATTACAAATTATTTTGGATTAGGATTTATAGCATATTATAATTTAAATAAAGTTAGAAATACTGGGGGTTTAAATACATTTATATTTATCGCTTTAAATTAAAAACAACATAAAATCTTTAATAAGTAAAAATTCAATAGATAGATCAATAATAATATTCAAGTTTCGATCCAATTTCATAATGTCCTTGGATATATTGATCTGTGATTAATTCGTTTACCTGAACAACAACTTATTAAAACAGTTAAAAGGTTTATATAGAGTCCAACTTCAAATTAAAATAAACTTCAAATCATTAATTAAAAACCGGGGCACAATTATGAAATATTATCCTCTTATTCTTTTCTTGTTTTCAATTAATTTAACTTTTGCTCAAGATTCTTCAAAAACATTAAACAAGGAACTAAAACATGGGCTAGAATTTCAAGTTGGAAGCCATCTGACTCTCACTAATTTCAACAACTATACTTTTTCTTACCGGTATTGTTTTAATCAAAAATCCGGACTGCGAATAGGATTATATACAAATGTAAATAAAGAAGACGATGATATAACAAAGCAAACGGATAGCCTTATTAGTAATCCATCTGAATATTCTCATTATTATAATTTCAAAATATCTGCACAATACCTTCATAGCATAATGAATTATAACAGTTTCTCTTTTATTTGGGGTGGAGGCCCGTTTATATCTTATAGCAAAAATGAATCTTACACAGAATATCTAAGTTCAGCATACATAAATCAGTATAAACGTAAAGAGAACACTTTTAGTTTTGGCATAGACTTAATTTTAGGGGTTGAATATGAACTAGCCCAAAATGTTAGATTATCAGGCGAGTATGGATTAACAATATCAAAAGCTAATTCAGATATTGACTACTATTCAAATTATACTTACAATAATGGAGATCCAAATAGAACCAATAGTGAAAATGGAGAAAGTCAGACATTCACTATAAGAGGTTTGGGAGTAAATTTAGGCCTGTCAATTTTCTTTTAATGAATAGTTTAAAATTCAAATCCCGATTCATTAATTTTGAAATTCTCTTTAACTTGTCAAAAATCATTGGAAGAGGAAAAACAAATATTTTCAAATATCAAGCATCTGTATATTATAAAATTTGAAGAGCAGCTAAAATTAGTTTATTTGATTATACTTACTAAATCAAATTATGACTGAGAAAAAAGATTTTTGGGATTTTCTTTTATAAATAATGCATACACCATTATTGCAGTTACAGATTTTCAAATAATACTAAGACTTTATAGAATAATGTTCTTCCTCTCCTTCCAATTTTATACTAACTCTTCTTAATTTAGCGGAAAAGCTCCACCGAGATGAAATGCTAGCGCAGCAATACTTTCCGGAGCAAAGCTTATTAACATATATCTCACACTGAAATCTATAAATAAGGCTGCCGTTAAATAATACATAAAACCTGCCCCAAAATTTATCGCAAATTTTGTAAAACTCTCAGAAAATTCGTCTTTACCAAAACCAAAATCATACGTTTGTTTTTCTTTTAAGAAGTGCAAACCCATATGTAAAGTCAGATAAGGCATTAATACGGCGAATTGACTTAGAAGAAAATATCTTATTCCAACTAATAAAGGAAATGAAGTTAAACTCCGCTCAAATCCCGACGGCAGATCATTTTTAAGAGCCCAGCTCAAATATCCTAAGGTGCCCAGAAACCATATTTGACGTGTAAATAAATAAGCGAATGTAAATTCAGCCCCAAAAGCACTTTTATAAATATCACTAAAATTCCCCAGTGTTACTGCATAAATAATATTCAGCATTAACATCATTCTAATTTTATCCAAAGTTTTGTACGATGAAGTTAAAGCACTTGTATTTACTTTTAGTTGAAGATTAGAATAATGTGCTGTTTGGTTATAAACCAAATTATCGGAAATGGACTGTGAATTAATTTGCAAATGCATTTGTGCTTTTATAGGAACAACAAAAAGAATAAAAGCAAAGATTGGAAATAGTATGGTTTTCCTCATGGCATGTTATCCTTTATTTTTGATTAAATATATTTATAGAAGAAAAGAAATTAGATTCTGAGCGATAGACTGTTCTTAAAATACATATCATTTAATGAGATGCAACAAAAAAATTGATTTTTTAAAAATACTTTTAAATTAATTAATCACGCGAAACTATAAGCAATAACCCATTATAAAAAATAATTACTCCAATCCCCGACCATTCCTAATTCTTCCCAGAAACTTTTTAGAATTATTTTAATTATTTTTAATCCTGTTATAATAATTTTTCCATTTTTATTTGTATGATTGAAATTAAAAATCTTTATAAAAGCTTTGGCAGTAAAGAAGTTCTGCGTGGAATAAATTTAAAAATTGAACCTGGCGAAACTACTATAATAATAGGTAAGAGCGGCGAAGGAAAAAGCGTTTTATTAAAACACATCCTCAAACTTTTAACTCCTGATTCAGGTGAAATATTTATTGAAGGCCAGCGAATTAACGATTTAAATATGAAACAGCTTTATGACCTTAGAAAGAAATTTGGATTTTTATTTCAAGGTGCCGCTCTTTTCGATTCAATGACCGTTGAAGAAAATATTGGACTTCCCCTTGTTGAAAATAAAAACGGATATAGCGAAAAAGAAATTGAAGATATTGTTAAAGAAAAATTATCTTTAGTTGGATTACCCGGTGTTGAAAAATTAAAACCCGCTGAACTTTCCGGTGGAATGAAAAAACGAGTTGGTCTGGCAAGAGCGCTTGTAACAAATCCCGATTATATTCTTTATGATGAACCCACCACTGGCCTTGATCCAATAATGTCTGATTCAATTGATAATTTAATTAAAGAGTTAAGCGAGAAATTAAATGTTACATCCGTTGTTGTTACTCACGATATGTATAGTGTAAAAAATGTTGCTCACAAAGTAGCAATGATGCATGAAGGAAAAATCCATTTTGTCGGAACAACCCGGCAGCTTCTAGATTCCAAAGATGAAATCATTTTAGATTTTATCCAAAGAACCAGTAAATAAATTTTTCACAAATTTCTTTACTTTAAATCACACCAATATATTTTTCTTCTTTTTACTTTAGCGGCGAGACTTAATTACAAACAGGCAGTATTATAAGACCCGTAAACGGCAATGAGTTATTTGTGTAGAGGTAAAGCTATGGAATGATTATGACCGTTTACGGGTTGCTTTTTTTACTTCTTTACTTTTGACTATAAAATTTCATCACCTTAAATTAGTCCATTATTTTAACTTAAAATTATGGACATAAACACCCCCACAGTTGATAATTCAAATAAGCATTTAGCCGTTGAAACAATTACTTCTTACATAAATTATTTTGACCAGTTATCGCTTTATGAAACCGAACAAGTTAATGGCCATCTCCCTAAATGCCAGGAATGTCAAGATAAATACAATGAAATATTTGATAAACTTTTAGAAGAAGCTCACAACAAACATTCTATTAGTCTATTCAATAACGATATTTCGAAAGTAGAACCCAACCAAGTCTTGTTTGAAGATATTTCTAATAATTTTCGTTTAATTATCAAAAAAAATTTAAATGACGATTTCATTTTAATTTTTAATCTCATTCCCCACTCTGTTCATAACAATATGATCCGTATATTTATTAATGAGCTGGGACAAACCTTACGTTTTTTAAATGTTGATGTAAATAAAGAATATAAAATAGAATTTCCAAGCGGAACTTCATTAAATGCCCTTTCCGAAATAGGAGCCGACATATTAGTTACAACAAGCCGCACCACTTTCCCCAAAACAAAAGAGCGACGTTTTAACTTGGTTACAACAGTTGCTCTAGTATTTATCTGCGGCATCTTATTAATGGCTTTATTTTACTTTTTTAATAATAAAAAAGAAAACCATGAAGTTATTTTAATGACTCATACCAGAAAAGAAATGTTAGATACTGATAATAATGGTCGGCAAAAAGGAGAAAATAAACCCTTACAGCAGCAAAATAATTCTTTAGAGACATCGAAATATGATTCAACTTCTTCAATTGATTCTATATTTAACATTATGCCTGAAGATGTGAAATTGAGGAATGAATTTTCGCGCAATTTTATTTTGGAAAGAGATGTAGATATGGTTGATACCACCGGTAATGGTATAGTAATCATTTCTCCAAGTATTGGCGACACGCTGCATAACTCAATAAAGTTCAGGTGGATGGACATGGGGAAAAATAACGCTTACGAGATAAATATAGTTGATAATAAGAATCAAATTATGTACGAAACAACAATCAGAGGAAATGATTTAATATATTCGGGAAAATTAAAACCTGGTCTCTACTATTGGAAAATATTTGTTAATGACCAATTAAAGCAATCCGGTAAATTTGTAATTGAATAAAAAATAAAGCTTCACAAATTAAAGTTAGAGAAATTTTCTTCCCGACAGGCTAACTTACTTTAAGTTTATGGAATTAAAAAAAATCTTATTTATTGCTGAAGGACAATTGGGAGATCTTTTGCTTTTAACACCGGCAATTAGATCTGTAAAAAAATCTTTCCCCCAATCATCAATTTCATTATTAATAATTCAGAGAAGAAATAATAATTTTAATGTTGAACGGATAAATTCAATTGAAGATATTTTAACTCGCAATAGCACAAACCCGCTAAGTAACAATCCGAATATTGATGATATTTTTGTAATAAATCATAACGCAATGCGGGTTATAAAAGGATTAAAAAAAATTAAGCTTGAGCTTCAGGTAATTAAATTTATCAGGCAAAAAAAATTTGATGCTGTTATCTGTACTTTTTCGCATGACCGGTTTATACTTTGGGCTTCTACTTCAGGAGCTAAAATAAGAGTTGGGCAAGGCAGGCAATCATTCTCATTTCTTTTAACTCATAAAGTTAATATCAAAAAAGAAGAAGCAGGTGTTTTAAATTATTACCTGGAAATGGTTAAAGCTATTGGTGCAAAATCCGATTCGAACAAAACAGAATATTACATTGACGAAAAATCAAAAAACTGGTTCAAGCAATTTGCTGATGAAAATAATTTAAATGATAAAAAATTAATTGCTATTCATCCCTGGAGCAAGCGGTAATTATAAGATTTGGCCACCCGAAAATTATGCTCAATTAATACAGGGATTGAGTGAAAAAGAAAATGCAAAAATTATTTTGTGTTATGGTGAAGATGATTCAATAGTAATAGACCTTATAAAAAATAATTTACAAAAAGATGCAGAAACAAAACTAGTTTTTGTAAATGCAGGCAATGATTTAAATAAGCTTGCAGAAGTATTTCAAAATTGTAATTTAACAATTACAAATGATTCCGGGCCGCGCCATTTATCCGCAGCTTTAGGTGTTCCAAATCTTACTTTATTTAGAAGATATCATGATAGGGCTTGGAAAGTTTATCCTGAAAATAAATTCACTTCGACAATTCAATCAAAAAAAGAATGCGCATTCTGCAACAAATTAGAATGCAATGATAGAATCCCGAAAGATGAAATGTTTGGTTCTTACTGTATGAGAGAAATTACAGTTGATGAAGTTCTTTTAAAGATCAATGATCTGCTTATAAAATAAAGTCAGTCTATCTTGTCAGTTTTCTAATTAATAAATAACTTACAAACAAATTTCACCTCATTATTAGACAATTAATAAGGAGCGTCTCATGCCCAATCAAATAAGTAAAAAAAGAGAGCTAAGTTTTTTTGAAGATGTATTAAATTATTTTGACAATGCTGCAAAATTTACTAAGTACCCCAAAGGATTGCTCGATCAGATTAAATACTGCAACAGCATTTATAGAATGAAATTTCCTGTAAGAGTTAAAAATGATATTCAAGTAATTACAGCATATAGAGTAGAGCACAGCCATCATAAACTTCCTGTTAAAGGCGGAATAAGATACAGTCTTTCGGTAAATCAAGATGAAGTAATGGCGTTGGCAGCATTGATGACTTACAAATGTGCTGTCGTCAACGTCCCGTTTGGCGGCGCAAAAGGAGGGGTTCAAATTGACCCCAAGGTATATACTGAAGTTGAGCTAGAACATATAACCAGAAGATATACTGCAGAATTAATCAAGAAAAATTTTATTGGGCCGGGTATTGATGTACCTGCCCCTGATTACGGAACAAGTAGTAGAGAGATGGCATGGATTGCTGATACCTATGCAGCTTTTAATTCCGGCGCTTTAGATGCAGGCGGATGTGTTACAGGTAAGCCTTTAAGTCAGGGCGGAATAATGGGCCGTACAGAAGCTACCGGAAGAGGGGTTTATTTTGGAATTCGAGAAGCAGTAAGTAACGTAAATGATATGAAAAGACTAAAATTAACAACCGGATTAGAAGGGAAAAAAGTAGTTGTTCAAGCTTTGGGAAATGTAGGTTATCATTCCGCTAAATTTTTGCAGGAAGCCGGGGCAGTAATTATTGGGATAGCCGAATATGAAGGAGCTATTTTTGATTTGAAAGGATTTGATGTTGATGAAGTTGTTAAGCATAGAAAGTCAACGGGTTCAATTTTAAATTTTAAAAAAGCAAAGAACATCAAAGCGTCGCACAAAGCATTGGAACTAGAATGTGATATACTAGTTCCTGCTGCTCTTGAAAATCAAATCAATTCAGGTAACGCAGCAAATATTAAAGCAAAAATAGTAGCAGAAGCTGCCAATGGACCGGTTACTCCGGAGGCAGAAAAAATTCTAACTAAAAAAGGAATAATGATTATTCCTGATTTATATCTTAATGCAGGCGGTGTAACAGTTTCATATTTTGAATGGTTAAAAAATCTATCGCATGTCCGTTTTGGAAGAATGGATAAGCGATATGATGAATTAATAAATAAAACCCTAGTTAATTCAATCGAAAAGGCTATTGGTGCTAAATTAGATGATAGTGCTAAAACAATATTTACTCATGGAGCTGATGAAGGGGATTTGGTTAGATCAGGTTTAGAAGAGACTATGGTAACTGCCTACAACGAAATTCGTGAGACATTAAAAGGGAATAAAAAAATTCCTGATTTAAGAACTGCTGCATTCGTGCTTTCTATAGATAAAATAGCAAATGCATATTACTCGCTTGGAATATTTCCGTAAATTTTAAATGATATTATTTAATTTATTATAAATTAAAAAATCTTAGTGAATGTTGAGTTCTATTCTTCAACAATCCGGTAAGTATGTGAAATCTTCACTGCCTTCTCAAACATTTTTGTTACGCCGCAGTATTTTGTTTGCGAAAGCTCAATCGCTCTTTCTACATCTTTTGTGTGAATATCTTTACCATAAAAAACATATTCCATTTCAATTGAAGTAAAAACTTTTGGGTGTTCATCAGCGACGTCTGCTTTTATATTTACTTCATAGTTTTTGAGATTAACTCTTTTTTTATTTAATATATTTATTACATCGCTGCTTGTACATCCCGCTAATCCTAACAATACTAATTCTTTTGGACTGCTGCCTGCGCTGCTGCCACCAAATTCTGGTGAACCGTCCATCGTAACCCAATGATTTGTATCTGACTTTGCTGCGAAAGTAATTCCTTTCAATTGTTTTAAATATGCTGTTTTAGTAGCCATTTTGTCTCTAATTTTTTTACATTAAGATGAATTAAGTCAAAAAAAGATTCTTTTAAAGATAAAAATTTTAATTAAACCCAGCCCCTAAGTTTACAAGCATCTGCAACCCTTGCTACTCCAACAATCATCGCCCCTAATCTTGGGTGAACTTTTTTTTCTTTAACTGCTTCATAAACAGTATGGTAAGCTTTTGTTAATTTTTCATCAAGAATTTTATGTATTGTATCTTCATCCCAAAAGAATGAAGATTTATCCTGCACCATTTCAAAATAAGAAACAGTAACACCTCCGGCGCTGGCAAGAATATCCGGTATAACGTGGACTCCATTTTTGCTTAAGATTAAATCAGCTTCAGGGGTTGTAGGTCCATTAGCTAATTCACAAATAATTTTAGCTTTAACTTTCGATGCATTATCCGCCGAGATTGCATTTTCTAAAGCTGCCGGATATAGAACATTAACATCTAATTCCAGTAATTCATGATGCTGAATTTGTTTGGAACCGGGAAAGTTTAAAACTGTTCCGGTTTTTAATTTATGAGTTACAAGTTCTTTTGAATCAAAACCTTTTTCATTATAAATAGCGCCACGTGAATCACTTACTGCAACTAATTTTCCTCCTCTTAAAATTTCATGATGAAGTAATGCGGCTCTCTGTCCTGCATTTCCAAATCCTTGAATTGCAAATTTGCCTAAAGGATCAACTCCTAATTCCTTACATGCCTCCCGGACAGTAATTACACCGCCTCTTGCAGTTGCATCTCTTCTTCCTTCTGTTCCACCAACCTGCATTGGTTTATCCGTCATAACACCAGGCTGGTGGCTGTTCATTATAGTTTCATATTCATCCATCATCCAGGCCATGGTTTGCGGATTAGTGTAAACGTCAGGCGCAGGAATATCTTTATCGACTCCAATATATGGTGCAATTGCACGCACATATTCTCTTGATAAATTTTCAAGTTCACGTTTTGACATTGATTTTGGATCACATTTGACTCCGCCCTTTCCTCCACCTAAAGGAATATCTACAACTGCGGTTTTCCAGGTCATCCAGCTTGCAAGAGCGCGAATTGTATCAACTGTTTCTTCAGGATGAAATCTAATACCTCCTTTAGCAGGCCCTCTCCCGTAATTGTATTGAATTCTATAAGCATGAAATATTTTTACTTTCCCTGTATCCATCTTCACATGTAAAGAAAAATTAATTTCTCTTTGGGGCCAGGCGAGTAAATTTACAGTAGCTTCGTCAAGGTTTAATAATTTAGCTGCCTCAAAAATCTGCTGCTGAGCAACCTTAAAAGAATTATATGATTCCATTTTGAAATTCCTTAGGATTTAGATTGGTTTTTGTTATTCTCCTCTTCATCGTTTCCTTCTTCAAAAACATCAAGTATTATTCTGTACCAACAATTTTTACATGTTAATACTCTATCTACACTTAATAAAACTTGCTGCCAGGGACTTAGTTTCTGTCCGCAATGAGGGCATGAATCAAATATCTTTTCATTTTTTTCAGGTTTATCATTTTGAATTGACATTTTGAATACCCCTAATTATTAAAGGGTTAAAAAGTAATTTCATAAAACTAGTAAAATTAATCAGGCTTAATTATTACGCCTTTGTTTTTATGACCGTTCATTTTTATAGTAAGCGGCTTATCGAATCTAACTAATCTTATATAATTCATTTTCTTAATAGGTTCTTGTGCAAGCAGCCATTCCCAATCGACAAAATCTTTATCGTTTGTATTAACAGTGAAATATCCTACCATAAAAGAAGTAATGTTCTGGAAAAAATGCGACCCTTGTGAAGGTGCAACAGCAAGCTCTTTAAAGCTAGTTTCGATAATTGCTTTTGCTCCTGAAATACTTTCCCAGGTAACGGGAATACCCAACCATGGATCAAGACTCCCCCATCTTCCAACTCCAATCAACAAATAAGGTCGTTTTTCAGAAATTAACAAACTATTAAATTTGCTTACTTCTTTAGCTACCTCTCTTGTTTTTGATCTGTCAAAAAGATTATAGTCAACAAGCACAATATCCTGTATATCTGAAATTATTCCATTACCCAAAACCTGGTTGCTGTGACAAATTAATTTTTCAGTTTCAAAATCTTCAACTGATAACTCCTCTAATTCCCGGTTGACTACTAAAGGACGCATTTGAAGTAAACCAAACTCTTTTCGCTTTCCTTGCGGGACAGACATATTTACAGCAAATTCAATTTCAATAGGTGTACCCATTCCCCAGGTCCCCATATCCAAAAGTAATTCTAAAATTCCGGGAAGTGGAAAAATTTTATGTCTAAGGATAGGGCCAAATGTAATTACACGGGTACCTATTCTAGATAAACCATCTGTGATTGAATCGTTATCGGGAGAATAAGTTGAACCGACATAATTTAAAGTGCCGTCTTTCTCCGCAACTTCAAGATTATGTTGTTCAAGCAATAAATCTTGCGAAGTATAATTCATTTCATTTTGATGATTCATCTGCAAAGAAAAAAAATCTCTTTGACTGCTATTCAAAGATTCATCTATTGAATAAAATTGAATTAAATCGGTTGGGTATTTCGGACAAAACTTAACTGTGTTTCCTCCGTCAACAACTGTCTTTCCTAAACCAAGTGCGACCGAGACAATACCATCAAGCGGTTTTTGCGGCTGAAGCGGATAAAAATTATATGACTTTGCTACACCTGAAAAATCCGGGTAAAATCTTTCGTTATGCTTGTTCCCTATCATCTTTTGAATTATAACAGCCATCTTTTCTTCTTCAAGACGGTAAGAAGTTATTTTTATGTAATCCTTAGTGCTTTGATAAAACGTAGATGCATAAACTTTTTTAATTGTATTTAAAAGATCATTAAGCCTAAACAAAGGATTAGGATGATTATTGGGAAGCATATAAGTTTTATAAACACCGGCAAATGGATGGTACTGCGAATCCTCTAGTAGACTTGAAGATCGCACCGCTAATGGGGTATGAATCAAGTCCAAAAATGCGGCAAGTTCAGCAAGAATTTCTTCAGGAAATTTTTCTGCTTCTAGAAACCGACGGGTTATCTCTTCATCATCGCTGCCATTAAGAGCAAACTTTCTTAAATTATTTTCATCTATAAATTGATCAAACACCTCTGTCCCTACAACGACGGCAGGAGGAACATATATTACAACATCATCAAATTGTTTTCTAACATTGTAATTATTTATAAGTGTATTAACAAAACCCAATCCCCTTGCTTTGCCGCCTAATGAGCCGCCGCCAATTCTTGCAAAGCTTGTGTCGGGATCAAACGACTCTTTAGAGAAGTCAGTAATAATTCCCCTTTGTCTTGCATGTCTATAATTATTTAAAGTATCAACTAAATCATTTCTTAGATTTTCTACCGAAGAATAATCAGTAACTTTTCTAGGTCTTAATTGATGGGCCAGCCAGAATTCAGTTCTTGCTTTTAGCCAATTTGAGAAATGATTTCTTTCTGCATGGTACAGAATACTTTCAATCAGGTGCTCTTTTTATATGCTTCTCTAATGAGCGAAGATCATTTGCCCTTCCCACTTCTGTACCTTGTGGTGTTCTAAAAATAAAATCACCAAAACTGAAATGAGTAATCATAAATTGTCTAAGTTCACTTAAAAGCAAAGCAGAATCTTTTAAAATGAAAGCCGCATCAACTCTTTTAGCATCCTCGGCATTTTCTTCCATATTTGAAAGAAGAAGAATTGGAATATCTTGATGATCTTTCTTAACATTTTTAGCAAACTTTATCCCTGCTTTGGGGTCTTGTATTCCTTCATGCGGAAAATCGATGTCAGATATAATTCCGAGAATATATTCCTTGTATTTTTTATAGTAATCCCAAGCTTCTTCATAATTAGAACAAAGCAGAATTTTAGGCCTGGCACGCATTCTTAAAAATTTGTGTGTAAGATTAATCCCTTCTGAAATAAGTCGCCTGGACTGTTTTAACATTTCGGTATAAATCAAAGGGAGGAAAGAGGAATAATATCTTACATTATCTTCGATTACTATTACTGTTTGCACTCCAACAATTTTAGTATCATGCTCTACGTTTAGCTTGTCTTCTAAGTATTTTATAATGGCAATAATAATTCTAAAATCGCCCTGCCATACAAATATTTTATCAAATACAGTTACATCTTTACTAAGTAATAGTTGATTGAGTTCTTTATTATCATGAGCTAATAAAACCACAGGAATATTCAATCCGGATTGCTTAACAAGTCTGGCGAAATTAATTGCATGCATATCTTCGATATGAAGTGTGGTGATAATAAGATCGAAACGGTTTTCATCTTTTGCCAGGTTGATTGCATCTTTACCGCTAGATACTCTTGTTAAATCTGGAGAATGACTTAAACCCAAACCTTGATATTCATTTCTAATTAGTTCATACAACCTTCCGTCTTCTTCAAAAAGATAAAGATCGTACAAACTTGAAACCAAAAGGATGTTTCGAATACGTAGCCGCATTAAATTTTGAAATCCCTGGAAACGGTTGCCGTAGCCATGTTCAATCCAAAATGAATCAAAATTGTCTTTTACTTCTTTGAAGTTATGTTTCATAAAATTTAAGTTAGTTATAAAAGATGCAGAAACAAGCTCGGTATAATACTTTAAAATAATTAGGGCTGCATTAAGCAGCCCCTTTTTACCTTTTTAATTAAACAACACCTTGATCAATCATAGCATCTGCAACTTTTAAGAAGCCGCCGATGTTTGCACCGTTAACATAATTACCAGGTGTTCCAAATCTATCTGCCATTTCAACACAGGTAGTATGAATATTTCTCATAATCATTTTTAACCTGGCATCAACCTCTTCTCTATTCCAAGGCAATCTCATACTATTTTGCGTCATTTCCAAACCGGAAACAGCTACCCCGCCGGCGTTAGCAGCTTTACCGGGTCCATAAAGAATTTTTTCGTCTAAAAATATTTTTACGCCTTCTAAAGTAGTCGGCATATTTGCACCTTCACTTACTACATAAACACCATTCTTAACTAAATTCTTTGCATCGTTTTCATTTATTTCATTTTGAGTAGCGCTTGGGAATGCACAGTCAGCTTTATGATCCCACAATGGATTATGATTCATCTTCGGATCAATAGCGGTATAAACAACGCCCTTAAATTTATCTGCGTATTCTTTTATTCTTCCGCGGCGGACATTTTTTAAATCCATTAAGTATTGTAGTTTTTCTTTTGTTATCCCGGCTTCATCATAAATATATCCGTTTGAATCAGAAAGAGTAACTACTTTACCACCTAGCTCAAGAATTTTTTCAACTGTATACTGAGCAACGTTGCCGCTTCCTGAAACAAGACAAGTTTTTCCTTCAAGAGTTTGATTCCTTGTTTCAAGCATTTCAGCAGCAAAATATACTGAGCCATAACCGGTTGCTTCAGGACGAATTAATGAACCACCCCAGTTTAATCCTTTACCAGTAAGTACACCGGTAAATTCATTTCTTAATTTTTTATATGTACCAAATAAATAACCTATCTCTCTACCGCCAACACCAATATCTCCTGCAGGCACATCTGTGTTCGGACCAATATGTCTGAATAATTCAGACATAAAAGCCTGGCAGAAACGCATAATTTTCAGGTCACTTTTTCCTTTAGGATCAAAATCAGAACCGCCTTTACCGCCACCCATTGGCAGTGTTGTTAAGCTGTTTTTGAATACTTGTTCGAAAGCTAAAAATTTTAGTATCCCTTGATTAACAGAAGGATGAAATCTTAAGCCGCCCTTGTAAGGACCGATAGCACTGTTCATTTCAATTCTGTATCCTCTGTTAATATGAATTTCTCCCTGTTCGTCAACCCAGGGTACCCGGAATGTAATTATTCTTTCAGGTTCAATTATTCTTTCAAGAACTTTTGCAGCTCTATATTCGGGGTGTCTTTCAAATACTAATTCAAGTGAATCTGCAACTTCTTCAACTGCCTGGTGAAATTCCGGTTCACTTGGATTTTTTGCCTTTACTTCAGTAAGAAGATCTTTTACGTAGTCAGACATTACTGCCTCCCTGTATTTTTAATGATTATGAATTCAGTGCTTTTGGCACAATTAGCTAATTTTGTTTTGATTATGATTAAAGTCAAAACATATTATGAAAATGAATTTATCATTTTCACAACAATAAGATTTTATTTCTCCGGTTTTAAAATAACTCCTTTATTTTTTGTTCCGTTAATTTTAACTACAATTTGTTTATCAAACCTTAAATGTTTTGTGAATTTATATTCTTCAATCGGTTTTTCATTATTAAGCCAATCCCAATTAATAAAATCAAAATGATTTGCAGAATCCACTGTAAAATATCCAACTTTAAATGAAGTTAAATTCTGAAAGAAATGAGAACCCTGAGATGGAGTAACCGTCATGTCTTTAAAGCTAGTTTCAACAATTACACCGGCACCTGAAATTTGATCCCATGTAACAGGAATGCCAAGCCATGGATCAAGACTTCCCCACCGGCCTACACCAATTAATATATAAGGCCTCTTTTGTTCAAGCAGTTTTGTGTTTATCATATTTACTTCAATTGCAACTTCCCTGCTTTTTGCCCGTTCAAATTTCTGGAAATCAACATAAACAATATCGTAAATTCCATTCATTGCACCATTGCCTAAAACCTGCTGGCTTTGACAAATTAATTCTTCTTTATCCGGATAATCGACATTTAATTCTTCAAGCTCATGACTTATAACCAACGGCCTCATTTGAAGCATTGCAAACTCTTTTGGCAATCCGGGATGAACTTGCATATTAACAGCAAATTCAATTTCTACGGGAACTCCCATACCCCAAGTTCCCATTTCTAAAAGAAGCTCAAGAATATCGGCAAGGGGGAATGCATTATGTTTTAAAATTGGTGCAAAAGTTACTACTCTTCTACCTCTTCTTGAAACACCATCGTAAACAGCATCATCTTCAACAGAATAAGTTGACCCAACATGAAATAAGGTTTGATCTTCTTCTGCTTTTGTCAAATCAAATTTCCGGACTAATTGATCAGGCTGTTTTGTTGCGGAATCATCAAGATGTCCATTAATTTCTAAAGCAAAAAACTCCTGCTGAGCATTTCTTATTGTTTCTTTAGTAGAAAAAAATTGGAGTAAGTGCTTTGGATATTTTGGACAAAATCTAACCGCCATTCCGCCGTCAACAACCTGTTTACCTAATCCTAATGCAACAAGTGCAATTCCATCTGAAGATTTTTGCGGGGGAACGGGATAAAAATTAAATGACTTTGCTACCCCGGCAAAATCAGGATAAAATCTTCCGTCACGCTGAGCGCCAACCAGCTTTTGAATGATAACTGCCATTTTTTCTTCTTCAAGACTATAAGAAGTTGCCTTCATATAATCTTTCGCTTTTTTAAAAAAGGTTGATGCATAAACTGCTTTTATACATTGAAGCAGCTCATCTAGTCTCACTTGAATATTTGGATTGTTATTTGGTATCATATATGTCTGATACACACCGGCAAATGGCTGGAATTGTGAATCTTCAAGAAGGCTCGATGAACGAATTGCAAGCGGACCTTCTGTTATTTCAAGATATTCAGTAAGCTTATTAATTATATCAGAGGGAAAATTTGGGGCATGAAGAAATCTTAATGTAATGTCTTCATCACTTGTTGAGCTTAAAGCAAAAACATCGAGATGATTTTCTTCAATAAAATGATCGAATACATCCGTTGCAATAACAATTGCAGAAGGAACCGAAATTTCTACCCCGGGAAATTTATACCTAATCTTATTATTATTTATTAATGTATTAATAAAACCAAGACCACGGGCCTTACCTCCAAGAGAACCTCCGCCAATTCGGGCAAAACTGTTTTTAGGATCAAACGAATTTTTATCAAAATCCGTAATTAATCCTCTCTGTCGAAGCTCGAGATAAAGCCTTATTGAATTTATTAATTCAAGCCTCAACTCCTCCAATGAACTAAAGTCAGAAACCTTTCTAGGCCTTAATTTATGAGCAAGCCAAAATTCTGTTCTGGCTTTTAGCCATTTTGAAAAATGATTTCCTTCGGCGTGATAGACTATACTTTCAATGGGAATAACTGTAAGCTGTTCTTCAAGTGTTTTTAAATTATTAGCTCTTGCAACTTCTTTCCCGTCCGGTGTTTGGAAAACAAAATCACCAAATCCAAAATGATCTATCATAAAATCACGTAATTCATGAAGCAGACGTGGTGAACTTTTATATAAAAATCCTGCTCCAGCGGCTTTAGCTTTTTCTTCAAAATCAAGATTACTTGACTGTAATAAAATTGGAATATCTTTTAACTTAGCTTTTACATTTTGTGAAAATTTAATTCCGGCTTCAGGATCTCTTTGCCCATGATGCTTAAAATTACTGTCACTTATTATTCCTAAAATAAAATCTTGATACTTAGTAAAGTTATCCCAGGCTTCTTCATAAGTTGTACACAAAAGAATTTTAGGACGAGCACGCATTCTTAAAAATTTATGTGTAAGATTAATTCCTTCTGTAATTAGTCGTTGTGACTGTTTAAAGATTTCTGTATAAACTAAGGGAAGATAAGTTGAATAAAATTTTACATTGTCTTCAACAAGAATTATTACCTGAACGCCGACAGCAGAGGTATCATTTTCAACATTCATTCTATCTTCAGCATATTTTATTATACCGATGAGCAAACGGTAATCACCCTGCCAGATAAAAATTCTATCAAAAATTGAAGTATCATAATTTGTTACAAGTTCTTTTCTTTCACGGTTGTCATAAGCAAGTAAAATTATAGGAGCTTTAACACCAGTCTTCTTTATAAGTTCGGCTAATTTTATAACATGCATGTCATCAATGTGAAGAGTAGTAATGATAAGATCAAAACTGTTTTCTTGAAGCAATAATTCAATTGCTTCTGTACCGGTTGTTACGTGTGTGATTTCGGGGGCCTGGCTTAGATTTAAGACTTGATATTCCTGGCGGATTAATTCATAAAGCCTCCCATCTTCTTCGAATAAATAATAATCATAAAGGCTGGATACAAGCAGAATTTCACGAATTTTATAGCGCATTAATTTTTGGAATTTTTTAATGCGGCTGCTGAAAATATCTTCTATACTAAAAAGGCCTATCTTATCCATTTTAGTTATTTTCGTATTCTCAAACAAATCTAAATCCGAATCAATTTTTTCTTAACAAGAAAACTTCACTTGAAAAATAGTAAAGATTAATACTTCTATCATTTACAAAAACCATTAAAGTTCATATTCATTAGTAAGTTTAAGTAAATTCAACTTTAATATTGCACTACTCCGTCACAATAATTAAACTAAACCCTGATCCAACATTGCATCTGCAACTTTCAAAAAGCCTGCAATATTTGCACCGTTAACATAATTGCCCGGAGTACCAAATCTTTCTGCAGTGGAAACACAGGTATCATGAATCTTTTTCATAATCTGTTGAAGTCTTTCATCAACTTCATTATGCAGCCAGGGCAATCGCATACTGTTTTGAGTCATCTCAAGCCCTGACACTGCAACACCCCCAGCGTTAGAAGCTTTCCCAGGAGAATAAAGAATACCTGCTTGTTTTATAACCTTATATGCTTCCAAGGTTGTAGGCATATTTGCACCTTCACAAACACAGATGCATCCGTTCTTAATTAATTCTTTAGCATCGTCTTCAAAGATTTCATTTTGTGTTGCGCAGGGCATTGCAACATCGGCCTTTACACTCCATGGCCGTTTACCGGGAAAGAATTCAACTTTAAATTGATCTGCATAATCCTGAACCCTGTCATTAGCACTCGCTCGAAGCTTTAACATGTAATCAACTTTTTCACCTTTGACTCCATCTTTATCATAAACAAAACCATCCGGCCCTGACAAAGTAACTACTCGTCCGCCAAGTTGATTGATTTTCCTTACTGCACCCCAGGCAACATTTCCAAAACCAGAAACAGCAAAAGTTTTTCCTTCAATCTCAAGTCCTTTTGTTTTCAACATTTCCTGCGCAAAATAAACTGCGCCATAACCTGTAGCTTCCGGACGAATTAAAGAGCCGCCCCAATTTAATCCTTTACCTGTAAGCACTCCGGTAAACTCATTTTTAAGTCTTTTATACTGTCCAAATAAATATCCAATCTCTCTTGCACCAACACCAATATCCCCGGCAGGCACATCAGTGTTAGGTCCAATGTGACGGAATAATTCGGTCATAAAACTTTGGCAGAAACGCATTACTTCATTATCACTTTTTCCTTTGGGATCAAAATCAGAACCGCCTTTACCGCCACCCATTGGCAATGTTGTTAAGCTGTTTTTAAATACTTGTTCAAAAGCTAAAAATTTTAAAATGCCTAAGTTTACAGAAGGGTGAAATCTTAGTCCGCCTTTGTAAGGGCCAATTGCGCTGTTCATTTCAATTCTAAATCCACGGTTAACATGAATTTCTCCCTGATCATCCATCCACGGCACTCTAAATAAAACTACTCTTTCCGGTTCAACCATTCTCTCTAATATTTTTGCAGACCGGTATTCAGGATGCCTTTCCAAAACTATTTCAAGTGATTCAACTACTTCTTCAACAGCTTGATGAAATTCGGGTTCATTCGGGTTTAGTGCTTTCACCTTCGTCAATAAATTATTGATGTACTCTGACATAAAATCCTCTTAATAATAAAATTAATTTAATATGGTGATATAATAATACTATACTTTGATTTGATTAAAGATTGGCCTTTTATTTTAGAAATCATTTTTCCCCATGAATGATTTTTTGTTTTTGCAGCTTCATTAAAAAAGAAAATTTTAATAAAATCCTTTATTCTACTAAAGAAACTTAGCGAATAATTAACTGAAAAACTGAAATATTTTTTAAGATTTTCAAAATTTAATATGAAATAAGGGTTTTATTCAGCTTAACTCTTTAATGGAATCTCATAACTAATAATTTAAAAGATAAAGAAATTAACCAGAAAATTTTCAGAAAGTTACGCAAAGTCTCCTTAAGGTTGCATTAAGTAATTTTAAATTTTGGAAATTCATAAAATTATAAAGTCATTTCCTTTAGTCATTTCTATGAAAACCTGTGTCTTCTCTGTGATCTCTACATTAAAATTTTCCTGTTTTATTTTTGACTTTTGATTTATGACTTTTGACTTAATTATTAATAGATTTGTAAAAATAATTTGTTGAAAATTCAAAATAATTGAGGATAAAATGGATAATGATATTTTAATAGAAAAAGTTAACCAGGCGGTTGAAATTCTAAAAGAAAAAGATATTGATATGTGGATTACATTTGTTAGGGAAAGCTCAAACATGCGTGATCCGGTTTTGGATATGATTGCGGAAATTAATTTTACCTGGCAGACGGCATTGATAATTAATAAAGATGGTGACACAACGTGTATTGTTGGTAAGTTGGAAGAAAGTAATATACGTGAAAAAAATCTCTACAAAAATATCTTTGGCTATAACGAAGCAATAAGAGATCTGCTTGTTAATTACATCAAATCAAAAGATCCAAAAAAAATTGCAATAAATTATTCTCTCAATTCAGAATTAGCCGACGGGTTAACTCATGGTTTGTATCTTATTTTGAATGACTATTTAAAAGGAACGGAATATATAGACAGATTAATTTCATCTGAAGAAATTATTTCAGCTTTAAAAGGAAGAAAAACTGCAACCGAATTAAAAATAATGCAGGAAGCCGTTGATGAAACTTTAAAGATTTTTGACCAGACCACACAATTTATTAAACCGGGAAAAAGTGAGCTTGATATTTCAAACTTCATAAAAAACATTGTTAAAGAAAAAGGATTTGGATTAGCCTGGGATGATGATCATTGCCCTGCTGTTTTTTCAGGGCCGGAAGCCGGCGACCCTCATTCTGGTCCAACTAATAGGAAAGTTGAAAAAGGACACATGGTTAATATTGATTTTGGAATTCAATTAAAAGGTTACTGTTCAGATTTGCAGAGAACCTGGTACGTTTTAAAGGATGGAGAAACTCAGGCTCCGGCAGATGTTACAAAAGGATTTAATATTATAAGAGATGCAATTCAAAAAGTTGCAGATGCTCTTAAACCAGGAGTAACAGGTTTAGAAATGGATACTATAGCAAGAAGTTATATCGTAGAACAAGGTTATCCAGGAATTTCCGCATGGACTTGGGCACCAGGTTGGGAGAGCGGTTCACGATGGAGGAGCCGGCTTGTTCCCCAAATGGGAAAAATATGGCGACACTCCACTAATGGAAATAGAGGAATCACAAATTTTTACAATTGAGCCAAGGCTGCCTGTAAAAGGTTACGGTACTTCAACTCTTGAAGAAGAAGTTTATGTGACTAAAGATGGATGTAAGTTTATTTCAAAACCGCAGAAGGAAATTTGGCTGATTAAGTAAATATATCACTTAAGAAAAATAATTTTAATATAAATAAGTTATTCAATAATTAAATTTATGAAGTAACAAAAGTTTTTAGGCTTTTATAGTTATCATAATTTACTTTGATTGAATTATCATAACAAAATTATAGTATTTAAAAGAGGCTTTAAAAATGGCTGAGTTAATAACGTGGTCCGATAAATATAGTGTTAATAATTCTTTAATGGATTCTCAACATAAAAAATTAATTGCTCTTATTAATGAGCTTAATTCAGCTATGAAAGAGGGAAAAGGCAAACTAATATTGCATAAAATTTTTGATGAACTGATAAATTATACAAAATATCATTTTTCAAACGAAGAATATTTAATGAAAAAAGCAGATTATCCAGGCCTTATAGAACACCAGCAAATACATAAAGATTTAACCAAACAAGTTATAGACTTACAAGAAAAATATTTAACAGATAGTAATTTGGTAACATTTGAAACGATGAACTTTTTAAAGAATTGGCTGTTAAATCATATTGAAGGTACTGACAAAAAGTATAGCAAATTTATTTCTTAAAAATAATAATTAAAAAGAACAGTCCTTTTGGTATGCATTAAAAAGTAACTGCTGGTAGTCTTCAAAAGATTATTCATTCGGAGTTATATAAAGATTCCACCTCGAGTCGTTATTTCCTTTCAGTTTTGATAGAACTTCTGAAGGTGGAATTCTGGCTATTAACCAGGATATTATACTCAATCGTATCAATGAAATAAAAAAGATAATTTTTTACCCCGATAAAATGAATGGTGGCGGTAAACAAGTTATATTCTATAAAGAGAGTGTACTTCCCCAAGACTTGCATGATACTACAGTTATAAAAATTTCATCCGCAAAAGTATCAATCAAATTGCATTTAAATCGGAAACATGATTTTTATAAGAACAAAAAAATGGACGTCGATTTATTCCCACCCAAATCATCATATTTGAATTATAAAGTTGATGTTAAAGATGTTTTTGATATTCCAGTTAGAATACAGAAAACAATGAAATTTTCTGTTTCATTATATGTTCCCGTATCAAAAATGTGTAATCCATCTTATTTTGAAACTTATAAAGATTCAATGATGATTAATGCTTATTTGGAAAATGGAACCAACGTTATATTTCAGATTAAATCTCCCGGTGGTGATAAATCTGATAAATGTGTTCTTTTTGATTTAAAGAATAAAGTGAGCAACATCTTGCATGATTTTTTTGCATACGATTATAATTTAAATCTATATGAAAACCTGCCCGTTGGGGAATACCAGTTGATAATATGTTCAAGCGCCTAAAAAAAATCTAAACAAAACAAGAAAATAATGAGTGCAATGAGCAAATAGTTGAAGAGTATGAAGACTATAAGCGCAAAACAATTTCATTTTCAATTACAGAAAACTCACCCAAACAAATTAATTTAGTTACCATAAAATTAGAGCCTATTAAATAAAAAAAATTATTCTTTTAGAAAATTCTCACAAAAATTTCCATACATATTATAATAATTAAATTACTCAAACAAAAAATTTAAAAGTTCAGTTTATGCTGTATGCTTCAAAAAGCAGTTGTTGGTATTTTTCAAAGAAATTTCTGTAGCGCCAAACATTTTCAGATGTTCGGTTGTGTACTGAACATCAAGAATAACAAATTTTTTTTCATTTAATCTTTCAATCAATTTTACTAAAGCTGCTTTTGAGGCTTGTTCAATTTTTGAAAACATTGACTCACCAAAAAATGCTCCACGAAATGTAACCCCGTACAAACCTCCAACAAGTTTTCCCTTTTGCCAGGTTTCAACGGTGTGAATGTTTCCAATTTTATTAAGCTTTAAATATGCATCAATAAGCTTTTCTGAAATCCAAGTGGTTTCCCTGTCAGCACAATTTTTTACGACTGAAAGAAAATCGTTATCATATTTAAACTCAAAATCCGAAGTTTCCAAAAACTTTTTTAATGAACGCGGAATATTAAAATTTTCAAGAGGAATGATGGTTCTAACTTCAGGCATGTACCAATTAATTTCTTCTGTTTTTTCATCAGCCATTGGAAAAGCACCGCTGGCATAAAGCCTAAGCATGTTTTCCGGCTTCAATAAATCGGCACTGCTTATTTCATTTTTGCTTCTCATTATATTATTAAAATTATGAAATTAATTTTAAAAGAAAAGCGAAAAGCATCTCACATAAAGTTAATTATTTTAGGAAATTAAATTATTAACGAATTGACATTGATAAAAAAAGGCGCTGTGAATTTTATAAAGGGTGGAGGCTCTATAGCATCACAGCGCTTTGGTGGAGAAGATAGTATGAACAGATTTAATTTTTTCTAACTCTTATTGAACCGCCGGAAGTTTTAGCGATTAATTTATTTCCGCCAGCATTAATATCGGCTCTGAATTTCGAATCTGAAATTTTATCAGCATTGTTTCCTTTAAAATCACAATTTACATCTCCGCCGGAAGTTGATAAATTTGCTGATGCATTAAAATTTGAAGGAAGACTAATATCTATATCTCCGCCGGAAGTATGCAGCTCAATCCCTTTGTTGCTGCCCGTATATTTTACAGTAATATCTCCTCCGGATGTTTCTGCATTTATAGATGCATCTTTACCATTTAAATAAATATCACCGCCAGATGTTTCTGCGTCAATATTCCCAATAAATTCATCAGCTCTAATATCACCACCGGAAGTGGAAACTCCCATGGTTCCTTTAGTACGATATAGCTTAATATCACCGCCTGAAGTTGAAACCTTTAAATTACCGTCAGTATTTTTTAATGTTACATCCCCGCCAGATGTTTTTAAAAAATTATTGCCTTTAACGTCGGCTATTTTAATATCCCCCCCGCTTGTATAAACTTTAGTATTAAATTGATTTGGAACTTTAATTTCAAATCTCATTCGCGGACCCCAATCAAACAGGTGAAAAATGTTTTTATCACTTTCAGTTTTGATTGAAACTTCATCTTCATCGTTATGCACTAAAAATTTAACCTTTTCCTCGGCCTTGTCGTTACCTAAAATCTTCACGTGAACTTCTGCTTTATCCCAGGTGGTAATCATTACATCACCGAATGATGCTTCAATATTTAGATTTTTACCTGGTTGAATTGAAAAGCTTTTTTCTCTAAGTGTATGAAGTTCGTTTAGATTATTTGAATTGTTATTAAAATCCGCAGCAAATACGCCGGAAAAAATAAAAATTGAAGAAATAATTATTTTAGGTATGTTAGTATATATTTTGTTCATCCTCTTCTTTCCTTATATTTTTTATATTAGACCAGGCAAGATAGAAAAGGTTACCATGTTATTATTTTTTTAACTGATGCTAAATTAAACTAAATTATTTCACTTTTGATGTTTTATTCTTTAAGAGGTAGTATTTTAGTAGGAATGGTAGATTCAATAAATTGATGCTCTACAAAATAAATTAGAATTCAAATTTTTACTTTGCATCTAAATAAAAATCAAGATAACTTCTCTTTAAATATGAAGACCCTTAGAATATTTATACCATTGTTTGCAATTTTATTTTTTAATTGCAGCACATCTAAAATAAACAACTCCAATTACGAGCAATTAGAGAATACTGCAAAAGATAAATTCAACAAGGATTACAATATTTCATATAATGAAGATAAAACTTATGCAATATGTGTAAAGCAAGTTAAGATTACTCCTTCCCTGCCATCTCCACCACTTAATTTTTTTATATATGATATTAAAAACGAAAAGATTTTATACCAGTCTAACTTAGCAAATGGAAGAGTAGCCTGGAAAAATAATGAGCAAGTTGAAATTGAAACAATACCCGGAATTGTTACAGGCTTTGAGCCGCCAGATACTTTTAAAGATATTTACGATGTTCACCTTCAAAAGATTTTGAACAAGAGATAAAATATTTTAGTGAAATATCATTAAGGGAATTATTTTGAAGACAAGATTAACTTTTGTATTTCTATTTGCGGCTGTATTCTACATGATAATTCAATATAGCTTTCAAATCCAAAATGATAAAAACCTTTTCAATATAGATTCTCGCAATGACCAGGAAATTAACAGCTTATTTAAACTTAGAAATCATTACAGCCTTAATTCTTACCTGGCAAATAGAATTTCTGAAAAAATTAAAAAGATCAATAAGACCAAAGAAAAAGAATTAAACGCTGATGAACCCAACAAGTTTGTTCAGATATTAAATGAAATGAAAATACCTTATGGTGAAACAAAATCAGATTATCCTACAAATTACAAACAGATTGAACTACAAAAAGCAAGACTACAAAACCGGCTTCAAAAAAATTTAGCTTCAATTTTACCATGGGTTGAAAGAGGCCCCGGAAACGTAAGTGGAAGAGCAAGAGGATTAATTGTTGATCCTGATGATGCAACAGGAAACACATGGTTTGTAGGAAGTGTAGGAGGAGGAATATGGAAGACAACAGATACTGGCCAGCATTGGAGTAATTTAACTCCTGATATTCCAAATCTTGCTGTATCGACTTTGGCAATGGCCGCATCAAATCATAATATAATTTATGCAGGAACCGGCGAGAGCATGTACAACATTGATGTTGTAAATGGAGACGGTCTATTAAAATCTACAGATAGAGGCGAAACCTGGAATCAAATTACAAACACTGTCGGCAATTTAAATTTCAATAATGTTTCAAGAATAATTGTTGATCCCAATAATGCAAATATTGTATTGGCATCTACTTCCTCTGGAAGATACCGAATGAGCTTTTATAACAAATCGGGTATTTTTAAATCTACAAACGGCGGAAATACATGGTATCAAGTTTATGATGAAACTTCAATTGGCTCATCAGGCAAAGTGAAAAAAATTCTACAAATAGTAGATAAACCTGGCAACTTTAATATTTTATTTGGAGCGATTGAAGAGAAAGGGATCATCAAATCAACAGATGCCGGTGAAACATGGCACCTTTCTAAAATTGGAATCGATGACTCTACAGGAAGATTTGAGTTAGCCATTTCTCCGGTTAATAAAAATAAAATATTTGCAGCCGCCGAAGGTTTCCCGACTTCAAATTTATATGTTTCAGCTGATGAAGGAAATACCTGGCAAAAAACATCTGAAGACGGAACAGAACCAAACTGGCTTTCCTCGCAGGGTTGGTATGATAATACAATAGCAGCACATCCTTATAAAGAAAATATTGTTTACGTTGGCGGTGTATTGCTATATAAAATTAATCTTCTTGATTCTAATAAAAGAATAACAACTGCATTATCAACCGGCAATGCGCATGTGGATCATCATAATCTAGTTATAATAAAAGGCGAAGGAACGTCTTTCAGAATTCTTGATGCAAATGATGGTGGGATTGCTGTATCCTCTGACAGCTCTGCTAATTGGACTAATCCAATTAACGGATTAAATACAACTCAATTTTATGGTGTAGATAAAATGCCGGGCGGCAGCGCATATATTGGAGGAATGCAGGATAACGGTACATGGCGTTCACCGGAAAATTCTGTTTCTTCAACGAATTGGAATTTTCAAATCGGAGGTGATGGCTATGAAACTTCTTGGAATTTTGACGACCCGTTAAAAATTATTGGGGGTTCGCAATATAATGGTTTTGAACGATCTACGGATGGCGGTTTAACTTTTAGTGATGCAACATCCGGTTTATCCGATGTTGGTTCGGGAAATGCGCCATTTATAACAAAAATAGGTAAAACAAATCTTGAGCCGGATTTGATTTTTGTTGTTGGAAAACATGGGGTATGGAAATCAACAAATTTTGGTGAAAACTGGAAGCTCACTGCAATTCGCTCAAACTACTGGGGAAGTTTAAGCTCATTTCATGATATCAAAATTTCAAAAGTAAATCCTAATATAATCTGGGGCGGTTCCCGGATGGATGCAAACGGAGTTATTAATGTTTCAACTGATAAAGGAACAACTTTTTCTCCGACAAATTTATACGGTGTTGTTACAATGGGAGGAATTTCCGGACTTGCAACTCATCCAACTCAAGATTCAACTGCTTATGTTTTATTTTCTTTTGCTCATAAACCTAAAATACTTCGAACCACTAATCTTGGACAAAGCTGGGAAGATATAAGTGGATTCGGAAGCGGCACAACAAGCACAAATGGATTTCCTGATGTGGCTGTTTATGATTTGTTAGTTATGCCACAGTCTCCTGATACTATTTGGGCAGGAACAGAAATTGGATTATTTGAATCAACAAATAATGGTTTGACCTGGCATGCTGCTAAAAATGGATTACCTTCCGTGGCAATATGGTCTATGACAAATGTTGAAGATGAAATTGTAATAGGAAGTCATGGCCGGGGTATATGGTCTGTTAAAATTCCGGCACTTGGAAATTTTGGTACTTATAAACCGCTTATAAATAGTCTTTCTCAGGACCTTAACGGATTTTTAAATATAAAAATTAAATTAAGGTCGTTATATGATTCTTCTATTGTAAAAATTAATGGTATGCAATATGTCCTACTCGGTAAGAATATTGTTTCAAACAAAGATACTATTATACAATATGCAATTACACAAAAAGGAAATATTAATGTTTCAGTTACAGGTTACAAAAATGGAATTGAATATCAATCAGTAACCAAAAATATATCCACTGTAATTTACAAATCCGCACAAAACAATTATTCAAATAACTTTAATTCAACTACTAATGATTTTATCGGTAACGGATTTGAAGTAAAAACTTATTCCGGCTTCTCCAGTCCGGCAATTCATACAGCACATCCATACAGCAATCAGCAAAATCTAACGTATACTTTGACTATCCCAATTATTGTTTCTTCATCCGGCACAACTTTCACTTATGATGATATTGCATTGATGGAACCGGGTGATGCTGGTTCTATCTTTGGTAATCCAAATTTTTGGGATTACGTAATAACAGAAGCAACTAAAGATGGAATTAATTGGATTCCTTTAAGTAGTGGATATGATTCAAGATTTGATCAAGCCTGGTCAACTGATTTCAATTCAGCCATTTCTCCGGATTCTACCTTGTATAGAACTCATATTATTGATTTGCAGAATAAATTTAAGCCAGGAGATAAAATACTAATTAGATTCAGGCTTTTTGCTGACCAATTTGTTACAGGCTGGGGATGGGTAATTGATAATATAAACATTCAGCCATCTGTACTAAGTGTAAATGACAATAACCAGGTACCAAATAAATTTGTTTTATATCAGAATTATCCAAATCCTTTTAATCCAACAACAAAAATCAAATACTCAATTCCTAATGTAGGGAAAGAGAGCACTCTATCGATACAAATAAAGGTTTACGATATTCTTGGAAAAGAAGTAGCAACACTCGTAAATGAAAATCAGCAGCCTGGTAATTATGAAGTAACTTTTAACGGAAACAGATTAGCGAGTGGAATATATTTTTATCGACTGCAAGCTGGAAAGTTTACTGATACGAAGAAATTAATTCTAATGAAGTAATAAAAAATATCATCAAATTTTTATGGACAACCTTTATCTTTGAGTTGCCGATTAAATGCCTAATTTTTAAACAAATATCCTAAAGAACTTTCAAGAGGTAATAATAATCAAGTTGTTGCATTATCCAAGACTGAAGCCGGGAAAATTTTTACGCCTGAATCAAGAGTTGAGATTTCCGTTGAAGCAAAAAATATGAAATATGCAAATCAGATAAATGATCTTGTTGTAAAATTTATCAGAGTTGATATTGAAGGCGAAAATCAAATTCTCATTATGGAGAGATTGACTATTCTTGAACCGAGGTCATTAGAAAAGGAAGTTCGTGAAACTCTATTTTCTGTATTTGTTGATGAATTAAAGCATTTAAACAAAGAAGGATTTTGTCATAGAGAAATAAAAAGACCTTCAGGTTATGGAGGACATCCATACGATAATATAATTTTAACTCCAACCGGTATTAGATTAATTGATGTTGGAATATCCGCGATTAAAGAAACTGCCGGAGAAACGCTTTTTGCACGCTATACTGAATCCGAAATGAAAGAAGTTGATGAATTTTATGAATATTTTTTGGAACAATAAATTCAAGTAAAATAGATTTTCTTTTCGAAATACGTCCTAAATTTTAACCGCCCAAAATTCAAAATTTTCAATTCATACCTTCAAATCTCCCTTCAAATAATTTTAAAGCCGAATAAAGTTTAATTCTACCGTTTCTATAAATATTTGAAACTTTCCTCCAAAACTTTAATAATTTTTACACCGTTATAAATATTAATTAAATATAAAGTTTAATCTATTACATATAAAAGAAGGTTGTTATGAAAAGATTTTTTTATTCTTTTGTTTGTTTGTTGATGGTTTTCGCTGTTTCTTCTTCTGTTTTTGCAAATAACCCTGCACAAAAGGATGAGATTGAAAAAACTATTGACAATTATGTAAGCAGTACTGACACTCGTAATATAAACACTCTTGAAAATGCACTTTACCCTGAAGCTACTTTAGTCACTGTTAATAAAATTACTAATAAAACAATGACTGAAACCGGTGAACAATTTGTTGAAAAAGTTAAGGCAGGAACAACAGGCGGCTGGAAAAGAAACCTTGAAGTTACCTCAATAGATGGTAATAACAATGTGGCAACGGCAAAAATTTCTATTTCTGATGCAGCAGTTAAACAGGACGGCTACCTAACATTAGTAAAAAACGGTAACGGCTGGAAAATAGTAAGCGGTGTATTTACACTTGAGTCAAATAAGTAATAATAAAACTTTAGATGAGGTTGTCTCACTTCCAAAAAAATCATTCTTTCCTCACTCCCCGAGGATGCGGGTTTGTTGGGACCTATTTTCGTGATGGTTTATAGGTTCCCATTATTTTTGAATGATTAAGGCAGCCTCATCAAAATTTTATTTATAACCTTGATAAGTATGAAAACTCAAGCACTTTGGGATGAACCAATCTTTCGAAATCTTTATAAGACATTTTTATTAATTCCGTGTGTGAACATGCATTGAATGCAATCTCTTCATCTTCAGCAAGGCTTCCTGCTACATAAACTTCCATATCATATAGGTTACCAAATGGGGGCATGGCTCCGATTTCGCATTCCGGAAACTTATCGGCAAACTCGTATTCACTGGCAATGCGGATATTTTCATTTCTCATAATTTCTTTTAAAAGATGTAAATCGATTTTATAAGAGCCAGGAATGACTGCCATAGCCATCTTACTGTTTATTTTTATTATAACTGTTTTTGCAAGTTCTTTACCTGGAATATGCGCAGATGCAGCAATTTCCTGCGAGGTATATGCAGAAGAATGGCTGATAGATATATACTTGATATTATTATCATCCAGAAATTTTTTTAATTTTTTTGCCGGCATAACTACCTCTCAAATAATTAATTAAATTTTTCTATTAATTAACTAAACAACTGAGAATGTATTTGTGATTAATAACTAAATTTAGTTGAGGATGGAATTTATTGTTTATAAATAAAAACAGATTAATATTAAAATTAATCACCATAGAATGGTAAGAAATTAAATATTGAAAGTAAAATTATTTTTTAAAATGCCTCTTAATTTTTCAAAAACAATTGACTTTAATTCATCCGAATAAGGCTTAGAAGGGACTTTTCCCCAAACAGGCTGCGGCCATGCAGCGTCAATTTTATAACGTACAATATGATGTATATGCAGTTGCGGAACTACATTCCCAAGTGCTGCAATGTTTATTTTGTTAGGCCGGTAATTCTTTTGTAAGATGCTTGCAAGATAAGATGATTCCTTCAAAAGCTGAACTTGATCTTCCTCACTTAATTCATAAATTTCTTTTACCTCTTCTATTTGAGGGACTAGAATAAACCAGGGGTAATTAGAGTCGTTATTCAACAGTAAAAGTGAAAGCGGGAATGAGCCAATTAAAAATGTATCATTCTTCAATTGTTGATGGAGTTCGAACATAAGCTATTTATAAAACATTAATTTATGATTGTAACTAATAGAAAATATAGAATAGTAATTAAAAATGAAAAAGAAAAGCTGATTTTTTATAAGTAAAAGTTCATACCAAAGAATTTTTACTTTAATTTTTAATGATAAACCAAGATATTATTGTTGGTTGTATATTAACGCAATAGATAAATAATCAAATAAATTAAAATTAATAATGAGACAGCAAAGAAAAATTTCCTAACACCTTCACGACTATGTGCAGAATATAATTCCTTCACTTCAGAATTCTCCAAAAGAACTTTTTCCACTATGTCTTTTGAATCTTTAAGGCCTAAACCCATTTCTTCCCGCACAACTTTTACGGCATCAATCTTTTTCCCTTTTCTTAAAAAATCTAATGCTTTTTCAGATACTGAAATATTCTTTGTCTTAATAAAATTATTATCTATTGTAGAACCTGAGGAAATTTTGTCGACTATACCTTTGGCTTCTTTTAAGCCTATATTTAGTTCCCCGCGAAGCATTTTAATTGCTTCGATTTTATTACCGCGTTTAATTAGTTCTAAAATTTCAGAAGGAATTTTAAGATTTCCATCCATTAAACTCACCTCTATGCTTAAATTATTACAATCCAATTTAACATTATTTTGATTTCTTTTCAGATAGTTTTTAATTCTTAAACTCATTATGTTTTACCTGTAATTAGATAAAGACAGTTTATTTAAGAAGTCATTTAAAGCGTATCAAATTAACATTATGCAAACCCTTTTATATTTCTCTTTAATTTCAAATCTCGAGGAACCTCGCTATGTCAAAAAACATTAAGCTTATTTTTGTAATACTTTTTTCACTTTCATCTTTTTTATTTGCTGATGGTAATTTACAGATAGCAAACATCGGCGATTTAAGTCTTACAAATGGAAATACAATAATTAATTGCAAAGTTGGCTATCGAACTTTAGGAGAAATGAATAAAGACAAATCAAATATAATTTTGTTTCCAACATGGTTTGGTGGAACTACCGAGGGGCTCTTAAGTCTAATTGGGCCTGATAAATTGATTGATACAAATAAGTATTATGTAATTGCTGTTGATGCTTTAGGTGATGGAATTTCTTCTTCTCCTTCAAATAGTGAAGAACAGCCCAATTCAAAATTTCCGGTTTTTAATATTAAGGATATGGTTAACTCACAATACAAGCTGCTGACCAAAGTTTTAAATATAAATCATATCTATACTGTTATAGGCGGTTCTATGGGAGGTATGCAGACTTTTCAATGGATTACTTCTTATCCAGATTTTATGGATAAAGCAGTAAGTTATGTTGGTTCTCCAAAACTTACATCTTACGATTTACTTCTTTGGAAAACAGAGCTGGATATTATTGAACAAGGGCATAAGTATAACATTAGCGATGAAGATTTAATTAAAGATATAATTAATGTTCAAACTCTTAATATTCAAACACCACAGTTTAGGGTCGATCAAACAAAACCGGAAGATATTGATGCCTTTATGCAGACAAGATACGAAAGCATTAAGAGTCGTTTTCATTCATATGATTGGGAATCGCAATTAAAAGCTATGATGCAGCAGGATATTTTTTCTCAATTTGCAGAGTCAATGAAACTAACGGCAGATTATATTAAAGCAAGAATGCTTATAATAGTAAACCTAACTGACCATATGGTTAATCCAAATCCGGCAATGGAATTTGCAAAATTTATAAACTCAGAAATTTATATTTTCAATAATAAGTGCGGACATTTAGGTCCTGGCTGCGAAATGAAAAAATTTGAAGAAGTGGTAGGAACTTTTTTATCTAATTAATAATAACTATTCTGAAAGATGGCATTTTTGTTAAATTTTTGTTCTGCAGAAGACTTCGGTAAAACAAAGATATCATCTTTTCCAATATTTATTTTTGATTAACTTCTACTAAAAATTAAATTCCATTTGAGTAATTTAATTTATCGATAAGTTCATTTCTCAAATCCCAAATTTTAGGAGTGATGGAAACGTGATAAAGATGCGGGTAAATTAATCTCTTTACACCAGTATCAAGTCTGTTCAAATCTTTTTCGCGCTGCTTCCTTATGTCTTCTATTGATGGGAAATCGTAAACAAGATTTCCATCCTTATAAATATCCACAAGCAGTGGTTCAATTTCTTTTATCTGATTTTTATTCAATACTCTTTTTTTACTTTGATCGAATGAATGTCGTAAAACCAATTTTTCACTTTTAATTATATCCTCGTCAATCAAAGCAACTAAATCTGCCGTAGCTTCATTTGTATTATTATAAATTCTATAAACTTGCTTATTGCCAGGATTAGGAATTTTTTCAACTGACTCGGAAATTTTAATTGCAGGAATCCATTCATTTTTATTATCCAGCGCAACTAGTTTATATACGCCGCCTAAAGCCGGGGCTCCTTCTGAAGTAATCAATCTGGTTCCGACACCATAAGTCAACCGCTTTATTAAATTGTCAGGATCAACTTGATGCTTGGGCGCATCTTCTCTAATCTGACTTATTATTTGCCAAATGTTCATTTCATCCAACTCATTCGAAAGCACAATTCCAACTTCATTTAATCCTGCGTCATCTAACATTTGAACAGCAATAATACTTAAGTAAGCAAGATCTCCTGAATCCAATCTAATGGCTATTGGTTTATGTCCACGCTTTTTTAAGTTTTTAAAAACTTTTATTGCGTTTGGTATACCGCTTTCAATGGTATTAATTGTATCAACTAATAAAACACATTCATCAGGGTATAAATTTGCAAAAGCTTCAAAAGCATCCAGTTCTGACATTCCTAACGCAAGATATAATTGTACCATGCTATGAGAATGTGTTCCTTTGGGAGGATAGCCAAGCAAATTTGAAATTCCTACGTTTGATGAAAAGTCAGCGCCGCCAATTAATGCCGCTCTAACAGCTGCTATTGCCCCTCTATCCTGCGCTCTTCTCGTTCCAAAATCTATCAGCATCTGACCTTTGGTCATTTCTTTTATGCGGGAAGCTTTAGTAGCAATTAATGTTTGAAAGTTTAAATTGTTTAATAATACTGTTTCGAAAATTTGAGCAATTGCGGCAGGCCCTTCAATGATAGTTAACGGTTCATTTGGATGAACTACTCTTCCTTCAGGAATTGACTTAATATATAAAGATTTAAAACTTCCATTCTTTTTTAACCAATCTAAAAAATCATCATGAAATAATCTTTCGCCTTTTGAGTTTTTATGAGCCTTTAGAATTTCAATTTCAGCTTCAGTAAAGGATGTATTTTCAAGCCAATCAATCAGCCATTCAAGTCCGGCGTTAATACAATAGCCTGCTTTGTGTGAACCGTAATCAGGATAATTTCTAAAGTAATGATCGAACTGAACTGTTTTTTCATGAAGATTATTTTTAAAATATAATTGAGCCATCAGCAGTTGATAGTGGTCTGTAAATAAGGCTCCTTCAGTAATTTTTTGATCGAATTTTTTTAGCAAAGAAGTGACCTGTAATTATTATTCATGATTAATATAAACAAAAATATTATGTGTTACTGTGAACAAACAGGAGTGTCCTAGTTTGTTTTATTACATTTAGTAACTCATGTTACTCACAGCATGCAGATATAAACCCGATTTCTCAAAGAAATCGGGTTTATTTAAGCCTAATACGTAAAGTAAGTTTGTAAGATTACTTTGTCTCTCGACCCTGCCTGCCGGTATGCAAGTCTGCCCGGGATGACTATAGAAATCCGTTAAATTTCATGGTGAGCAGAGTCGAACCATGATGATAAGTCGGTAAATTAGGACAATTGAACAAACTGAAACAAATAAAAATTTATTAACTTGTTAAAAGAGGGAGAACTTTTAATTTTATTCTAATATGATTCAACGTGTAAAATTGTTCCGAAAAGTTTGCCATTTTAATATTTATTTTTAAGTTGTTGAAAAAAAATCCACAAAGTTTTTTTATTTAAATGAATTACTAAAAAATAAGGGGATAATAAAAAAGAATACATAAATAAATTAATTTGAAAGGGAAAAATATGGAAAACGTCTTGCCTCAACTCAAAGAATTTGCCACGATATATGGTATAAAAGTTATAGCTGCTATTGCAATTTTAATTATAGGATTGTGGGTTTCAAAAGCTTTAAAAAAATTCACTAGTAAATTACTTGCAAAGAAAGAGGTTGAAAAAACAATAGCTGTCTTTACTTCAAATATAGTATATACTTTATTAGTTGCATTTGTTGTTATTGCAACACTTTCACAGGTGGGAATAGAAACAACATCTTTCATTGCAGTTATAGGTGCTGCCGGACTCGCTGTTGGACTTGCCTTTCAAGGAACTCTTTCAAACTTTGCTGCCGGATTTTTATTGATAATTTTCCGTCCATTTAAAGCCGGTGATTTTATAGATGCGGCAGGTTCTGCAGGGACAGTTGAAGAAATTCAAATCCTATATACAAAATTAAAAACACCGGATAATATTAAAGTAGTTGTTCCAAACAGTAAATTGATGGGCGATACTATAACTAATTTTAGTGCAAATGATACCAGAAGAGCTGAATGGATTTTTGGAATTGGTTATGAAGATAATATTCAAAAAGCCAGATCAGTAATTAAAAATATTATTGAAAGTGATCAAAGAATTTTGACTGATCCTGCTCCTCAAATTTTGGTAAAAGAGCTTGCGGACAGCAGTGTAAATTTTGCAGTACGAGCATTTGTAAATATTTCTGATTATTGGGGCGTTTATTTTGATACAATCGAAAAAGTTAAAAACGCTTTTGATGAAAATAAAATCAGCATACCTTTCCCTCAAAGGGATATTCATATGTATCAAACACAATAATTTATTTTTATTTATAATATTTTGGTATTGTTGATAATTCCTTAACATTTTATCGAAAAAAATATGACAAAAATAATTGTTCTGGGCGCAGGAATGGTCGGAAGCGCAATCGCAGCCGACCTTTCAAAAAACTACCGGATTAAAGTTGCAGATATTAATCCTGCAAAACTTAAAAAGTTAAATAAATATCACAACATTAAAACCGTACAGACTGATTTACTTATACCCGAAAATATTAAAAAAGTAATTCAGGTTTCAGATTTAGTAGTCTGCGCTGTTCCAGGTTTTATGGGTTTTAATACTATCAAAACTATAATTGAAGAATCAAAAAATTTAGTTGATATTTCTTTTTTTAGCGAAGATCCTTTTAAACTTGATAAGCTCGCAAAGAAAAAGAATGTAACGGCAATTGTTGATTGTGGAGTGGCGCCTGGATTGAGCAGCATTATTTTAGGTTATCATAACAAAAGAATGAATGTTAAATCATTCGAATGTTATGTAGGAGGCCTTCCTAAAAACGGAAAATTACCTTATCAATATAAAGCTCCCTTTTCTCCTGTTGATGTAATTGAGGAATATACTCGTCCAGCAAGATATATAAAGGATAGAAAGTTAGTAGTCAAACCAGCTTTATCAGATGTCGAAATTATTAAGTTTGAAAAAGCCGGTTCACTTGAAGCTTTTAATACTGATGGGCTAAGGACTCTTATTAAAACGATGAAAATTCCCAACATGATTGAGAAAACATTACGCTATCCAGGGCATGTGAAGAATATAAAACTACTAAAAGATACAGGATTTTTTAGCGAAAAATTAATTGAATTAAAAAATGGTGAGAAAATTCGTCCATTGGATTTAACAGTTAAACTGCTTTTTCCATTGTGGAAGTTAAAAGAAAATGAAAAAGAGTTTACAATTCTAAGAGTAAAGATTGAAGGCCTAAAAAATAAAAAGCAAAAAATGTATACATATAATTTGTATGATGAATTTGATACTTCTACAAAAAAAAGTTCAATGGCAAGAACAACAGGTTATACATGCACAGCTGCAGTGAACTTAGTAGCAAAAAATATTTATACTAAAAAAGGAATATCACCGCCTGAATTTTTAGGTGAGAATAAAACATGTTTTGATTATATTCTTTCATACCTCAAAAAAAGAAATATTAATCTCGAAATAGAAGAAATTTAGATTACTTTAGAAGCCGAAAATTTTTGTTTTTGTACAAAAAATAAAAATGCATTATTTAATTTTTGATTTACAATACTATTAAAATTTATATTTTTTAGTTAAAATTAAAAAGTAACTAACAAAAGGTTGTTTGCAATAATAGTTCAAATAAATACCTAATCTTTATAACTTATAGATAATCTTTACTACTTGATATCAATTTCATTCAAATAAATCAAAATTTCACACCTTTTTTAATAAAAAATTAGTTCAATTGTTCTATATCATTAAGCATGATTTTATGTAATATTTATAACTAAGATTTTGTTGTTCGATAAGTATTTCTACTAAGTAAAATTATTTTTCTGTTCAATTTATAACTGCAGCTTGCAAAATCGGTGTTTAAATTCTTTTTAAGTTCCTTCACAATATTTCTTTATTAATTTGTGAAAATATCGCTTTATAAAGTAGTTTTTCTTCTCAGTGATAAATATTCATTTGAAAATATTTTTACTAGTTAATTCCACTAAATATATAGTAACGAATATTATTTAATAATCATATATAGGAGGGCTCAATGTTTAAATTAATTTTGACAATTTTTTTAGTATCGTTGCTGATTGTTAGCTCATCATATTCACAAGCCGGGAGTAACTTAAACCTAAATAATGTGCAAGTTTCTTTCCCATTAAGTGATGATGCAGAAGATACTACAGCATCATATGCTCTCTGGGATCGAGATCCTTCTCAATGGCAAATAAAAATAGTAGGTGCTCATAGCGGATCACAAGCTTGGGTACTACAGCAAGGGTCGGGCGAGGTCAACGGTTATACTTACATTACCTTATCAAGTGGAATGGATTTATCGAGTACTCCCAATCCTTATGTCCAATGCTGGGTTAAAAGATCAGATGGCCAAGGCGGATATATAAGCTTACAAGCTTCCAGTGATGGCGGTACAACATGGACTAATTTAATTACTCCAAATTTTAATGGTTCAAATTATACGCGTATTCAAGCTTCACTATATAATTATAGAGTGAATAATGCTTTAATCAGAATTGGTTGTTACGCACCTTATGGTTCATATTATCTCGATGATATTTTAATTGATAATGCACCAACTCCTCAATCTTTTGTACTATTAAATCAAACAAATAATGGAATGGAAGTAAAATGGGGACAATCAACTGCCAGTGATTTCGGATTTTATAGAATTGTAATGTCTACTGATCAAAACGTTTTAAACAATGATCTTAATAATTTTGCAGCTAATAAAGGATTTTATTCTGTAACCGATATAAACAGGCGTACAGAAACAAGAGTGTTTGATATTACAAATAAATCGACAGTTGATACTGTTTTAACTGACCTAACATTTACAAATACACAATACTATGGTAAAATTTATGAACAAGATACCCAGGATCTTGTAAATCAAGGTTCGGATAGGGCAGACCTGGCAACCACATTTTCTGTCACAGCAGAAACAGCACCTTTTACTGAGACATTTGAAGGAACATACAAATGGGCTGCAGATATACCCTGGGAAGTTACTGAGGCTGATGCTTCGGATAATGGTCATAGTACTACCCATGCTTTTGAAGATTCTCCAAATGGTAATTACCCTCCTAATGCTGACAGAAGATTAGTAACCCAAATAAATTTTGGAAATATGCAGCATCCGATATTAAGATTTAATCAAAAATATTCTTATGAACAGAATAGTGACCAGGGTTATTTGGAATTTTCTACGAATAATTCAACTTGGACAACAATATCTAGCTTTACTGGAAATACGGGGGGCCTATGGGAAATGAGAGATTTTGATGCAGGAATGTTAAAAGGTACGAGTGGTTATGTTAGATTTAGATCTACTTCTAATGGTGCCGGCATACAACAAGATGGATGGCATATAGATGATATACAGGTATATAATAACACCAGAACTACAGCATTCCCATTTTTTGATGATGTTAGTGTTGATACAGCTTCTCAAAAGAAATGGATCCCAGGTGCTTGGAATGTAAAAATAACAGGGGATCATTCCGGAGACAGCCAGGTATGGAACTTACCACAATCAGCAGGAGGACCTAATGGATATAATTATATAACGCTTGGAGGGCCAATTAATTTATCTGGGGCCTCAAATCCTTATGTGCAATTTTGGATAAAGAGAAGTGATAATCAAGGAGGATATGTAAGCGTTCAAGCTTCTAATGATGGTGGTATTACATGGACAACATTGATTAACCCTAATTTTACAGGCGCTCAATATACAAGAGTACAAGCTTCGTTATATAATTTTAGAGAGAACAGTATTATGATTCGAATTGGAGGATATGCTCCTTATGGTTCGTATTATTTAGATGATATTTTGATAGACAATGCCCCAACACCCAAATCGTTTGTTTTACTTAATCCAACTAATAATGGAATGGAAGTTAAATGGGGTAAATCAACAGCAGCTGATTTTGGATTTTATAGGATAGTTGTAACTACGGATCAAAATGTTTTAACAAATGACTATAATAATAGTGCTGCAAATAAAGGTTATTATGCCGTAACTGAAGTAAATAGAAGGAAAGAAACAAGAGTCTTTGATATTAGTAATATAAATACAACTGATACAATTTTAACGGATCTTACTTTTACTAATGCACAATACTATGGAAAAATTTATGAGCAAGATACTCAACTGCTTATAAATCAGGGTTCGGATAGAGCAGATTTAGCAACTACCTTTGATGTTACTCCGGAAGTTGCTCCATTTACAGAAGATTTTGAAGGTTCTTCATTTAAGTGGGCTGCAGACGTCCCTTGGGCTGTAACACAAGCTGATTCTTCAGATACATTGCATTCGGCTACTCATGCTTTTGAAGATTCACCTAACGGCAACTATGATGCAAATGCTGATAGAAGATTAGTGGTTCAAATGGATTTATCATCTATTGCCAGACCACTTCTTAAGTTCAATCATAAATATGCTTTTGAACAAAACTATGATTTCGGCAGTATAGATATTTCTTCTGACAATGCAACTTGGAAAAATATAGCATCATTTACTGGAAATAGCGGTGGTGTATGGGAGGCAGAAGAATTTGACTTAGGTCCTCTTTCTCAACAATCAGCAGCTTATTTAAGATTTAATACTACTTCTAATGGCCCAGGCGTTCAGCAGGATGGATGGCATTTAGATGATATTCAAATAACAGATAATTATAAACATGCCCAAATTCCCTTTATCGATAGTGTTGAAGTAGATAGTGTTTCAAAGACATATTGGACTACCGGTGTTTGGAAAATTATTTCTGCAAATTCTCATAGTGGTACCCAGGTTTGGTACTGTCCTCAATCAGGTGGAGGAGCTGATGGATACACCTCCATAACTTTGAAAGGTACAATTGATTTATCCGGTGCACCTAAACCATATGTTTCATTCTGGGTTAGAAGAGCAGATGGCGGCGGCGGTTATTACAGATTTGAAGTTTCAAGTGATGGAGGACAAACATGGGAAAAAATCAAAGACCAAAACTTTAGCGGTACAGATTATACACAAGGATTATATTCACTAGCTAATTACATGCAGAAAAATGTTCTCATTAGAATAGGTGTTTATTCACCTTATGGGCCTTATTATCTTGATGATATTGAAATTGCAGACTCAACTGGATATGCAACAGGAATAAATGACTTAGCTGGAATTATTCCCGAAAACTTTGAATTAAGCCAAAATTATCCTAATCCTTTCAATCCAACTACAACAATACGATATGCTTTACCTTCGGAAAGCAAAGTCTCTTTAACAATTTACAATTTGTTAGGACAAAGAATAGCTGAACTGGTTGATGGATTTCAAAGTGCCGGATATCATGAAACAGTATTTAATGCATCTAATCTTGCCTCGGGCGTTTACTTGTATTCTATAAATGCAGTATCATCTGATGGAACAAAGAACTTCGTGACAACTAAAAAACTTGTTCTATTGAAATAAATAATATTTAAATTTCAATAATATATTATTAAGGGAAGCTTCGGCTTCCCTTTTTTTATTTTAAAAATAACACAACACTTTTCTAATATTTTTATATTTTAAACTATATATTATTAATATCAAAACAGGTTATTAAATGGTTTATTCAATTTTAAAGTTAATACATGTTTTAGCTGTTATTATTTTTATGGGTAACATTACAGTTGGAATTTTTTGGAAGATGTATGCAGAAAAGACTAAAGATGCAAAAATAATTGCTTTTACATTTAAAGGGATAATAAAGGCAGATAGAATTTTTACAATGCCAAGTGTAGCTGTATTATTAATTTTTGGTATTGGTGCAGCGGGTGGTCATTATAATATACTTGCTGCAGGGTGGATATTTTGGTCTTTAGTTTTATTTATAATTTCCGGTGCAGTCTTCATGGCAAAGGTTGTCCCTCTTCAAAAAAAGATTTATGCTCTTGCAAGTGAAGATTCAAAATTCAATTGGGATGAATACAAAAAACTTGCAGACCAATGGAGTTTATGGGGATCAATTGCATTAATTACACCTTTAATCGCAGTTGTGTTGATGGTTGTAAAACCATTAATACCGGGAATTTAAATTTGAGTATTGATGAATATGGAAAATTCAGAATTTAATATTAAAGATATTATTAAAAAATTTTCAGAATCAAATATTGTTTTACTTGATATTACTACGCTTCCTGAAATTTTATCAAAATCTAAAGTACTTTTGGAAAAAGACACAATTATAAATGATAATGTTAGAATTCTGGAAATAGAAAACAAAACAATATTCCAGGAAATAACAGCAAAAAATGAAGTTGCACTTAGGCTGTTTGATTATATTAAAGATGCAGAACAATTATTAAATAAACGAATGGAAGTTTACGAAAAAATGTGGGATGGTTGCGGATGCAAAGTAGATTATTATAACTAATCATTATTATTAAATAATTTGTAAAAATAATGAGTAATATTCCTCAGTTTACTCCAGCTAAGATTGAAACGAAAAATACTGTCTTAAGAAATTATGTTGAAGGTGAGGGAAAAATATTTTTCGACTTAATAAACAAAAATAGAGATAGGCTTAAGGATAGTTTCCCTAGCACTTTATCTAATACTCGTGATGAAGTTACTGCAGAGAATTATATAAGAGACAAAATTTACGAATGGCGTCAAAAGCAGACTTTTGCTTTTGGTATCTGGCTAAAAAAGACAAATCATTGCATTGGGCACATAAGTATAAAAGATATTGATTGGAGAATACCGCGCGGTGAACTAGCATACTTTATTTCTTATGAGTTCGAGGGCAAAGGTTTGATGAGCGAAGCTGTAGTTTCAATGATTAAGTTTGGCTTTGATATTTTAAAATTAAATCGCCTTTTTCTTCGTACTATAATTTCAAATGCAAGAAGTGTTACAATAGCCGAAAAATTTGGTTTTAAGCGTGAAGGATGTATGTCTAAAGACCATCTTACTTTTGATGAAAAATTGGTTGATGTCTACTATTATGGTATGACAAGGGAAGATTTTAATAAAAGTTTTGGAAGTTAATATTTTTCTTTTATCACCTTTCTTATGTACAAAATTTTTATTTTCACTTAATGCAAAATTTAATTTTAATTTTTAGCCTTGTTGCTCCTGTCTTCTTAATTATCATACTCGGTTATTTTTTAAAAAAGATTGGACTGATAAATGATACCTTTGTCAGCCTAAGTTCAAAAGTTGTTTTCACTGTTGCTCTACCGGCTTTAATTTTTACAGAGGTTTCTAAACTTAGTTTAAATGAAGTGCTTGATTTAAAAATTTTAGCTTTTGTTTATAGCGGGACAATAATTTCTTTTTTATTAGTATGGTTCTTAAGCAAACCTTTTATCGAAGAAGGGAATGACAGAGGTGTTTTTATTCAAGGCAGTTTTAGAGGGAATTTTGCAATTGTTGGCTTAGCGTTAATTTCAAGTGTGTATGGAACAGAGAACCTTGCAAAAGCCGCATTGATATTGGGTTTCACAATTCCACTCTATAATGTGTTGGCTGTAATTGCTTTAACTGTTCCCGTACGTGTTGAAAGAAATTTAAATTACACTCATACTTTTTACGAGATATTAAAAAATCCTTTAATCATCGCTGTACTGATTGGACTGTTTTTTTCATACTTCTCAATTCAGATCCCGGATTTTATTTTTAAAACAGTTGATTACCTTGCTGCATTAGCTCTACCTCTTGCATTAATAGGCTTAGGTGGTTTTATGAAATTTAGTGATTTTAAAAAAATATCGGGTATCGCGTTTACATCAACGATAATTAAAATTGTAGTGATTCCATTGATTGCTACAATTGCAGCATACTATTTAGGATTTTTTAAAGGTGATTTGGGAATTATTTTTATTTTGTTTGCATGCCCTACCGCCATTGCCAGCTTTATTATGGCTGAAGCAATGGGATTGAATAGTCGATTAGCAGGAAATATTTTACTGCTCACAACTATTTTTTCAATTATAACAATTACTTTGGGTTTGTATATTCTTAAGCAGGCTGGATTGAGTTAATAATAAAAAGTGAGATAAATTTGTTTGATAAAGTTTTAATTTCACCGACTAATCATTGGGCTCTTTGGGCTATTTTATTTTTTGTTGCATGGTTTGGCTTATGGGCGGAAAAAACCAAATGGGGCTCAAAACTTTCTGCAGTTGTTGTATCGATTTTAGGAACATTTATTTTATCAAACTTATCTATCATTCCTACTGATGCCCCGGCATATGACATAGTTTGGTCTTATTTAGTTCCGCTTGCAATTCCGCTGCTTTTGTTTAAAGCTGATTTAAGAAAAATTATTAAAGAAGCCGGGCCTACATTAATTGCGTTTACTTTTGGTGCTGTTGGAACGGTGCTCGGAACATTTTTAGCTTTTTTTCTAATTAACTTAGGTAGCGAAAGCTGGAAACTCGCCGGAATATTCTGTTCTACTTACATCGGTGGTTCGATGAATTACGTTGCAACTGCAGCAGCATTGCAATTGAAATCAGGAGAATTATTATCTGCCGGTGTAGCAGCCGATAATTTAGTGATGACGGTTTATTTTATTTTACTTTTTGCCATTCCCTCCATTAAATTTTTTCAAAATTATTTTATAACAAAGTATGATGAAAATATTTCCGAAAATAATTTGACAGCAGTTAATGAGATTGAAGATAATGATAAATTGGGATTGATGGATTTATCTAAATCATTAATGATTGCGCTTGCAATTTGTGCAATTGGGTTTACGCTTGCTGATTTATCGGGCATAAACGGAATTGGAATATTAATAATTACAGCTATAGTTGTTGCTGCAGCTACAATCTTCCCAAAGCAATTGGGGAAAATTAAAGGAGCTGATAAAATAGGGACAATGTTAATGCAAGTTTTCTTTGCAGCAATTGGAGCAAGTGCAAATATAATGGTAGTAATAAAAGTCGGGCCGATTTTATTTTTATTTGCCGGAATGATATTGTTAACTCATCTAATTTTTATTCTTACCGCAGGAAAAATATTTAAGCTTGATCTTGCTGAAATTCTTATTGCTTCAAATGCAAATATGGGCGGTCCCACTACTGCCGCAGCAATGGCAGTTGCAAAAAGATGGGATGAACTGGTTATTCCGGCCATTTTATGCGGCACTCTTGGGTATGCTTTTGCAACCTTCATTGGCGTTGCTATTGGTTATTGGCTACGATGATTTAATTTGATAAAGTTATAGGATAACTGACATCAACATCTTTTCATATCAACATTTTATTTTATTAATTTTGGAATGTTAATATTATAAATTTATTCTTATTGATAATAAAATGGATACTTCTTCAATAGTACAAGTTATTCAATTAATGTTAGCACCGGGCTTAATGATTTCAGCTTGCGGACTTTTACTTTTAGGAATGAATAATAAATATTCTTTGGTTGTTAATAGAATTCGTTTGTTAAACGAAGAACGAAGAAAATATTTAAGCAAACATGATAAAGAATTTAAATATGAAGAAAATGTTAGGATAGAAAGCCTTTCAACTCAAATTCAATCTTTAGTCGTAAGAGTAAGGCTGGTCCGTAACGCAGTTTTTGCTTATTCAGTTGCAGTCGGAATATTTGTACTCACTTCACTTTTTATTGGATTAAATTATTTAACAAATTCAGATAGATTAGACTTTATAATTGCCGCATTGTTTTTACTGGGAATGGTTGCAGTATTACTTGGAGTAATCTTCGCCTCTTATGAAACTATAAAAGGGTACAGCATCATTCAGTATGAAGTAAAGACAGAAGAATAAGTTTTTATCTAATCACCAGCGCCATTATAGCTTTCTGAACATGCAGTCTATTTTCAGCTTCGTCAAAAATTATAGAGTTTGATGAATCTGCAACTTCATCTGTTACTTCATCGCCTCTGTGTGCAGGCAAACAATGCATGAACAAGTAATCATCTTTTGCGTTTCTAACCAATTTAGAATTGACCTGGTATTTAACAAATTTTTTCTTTCTATCTTCAGCTTCAGCTTCCTGCCCCATGCTTGCCCAAACGTCAGTATAAATTATATCTGCATCTCTAACAGCTTTAACCGGATCTTCTAAAATTTCAACTTTACTGCCCATATACTTTGCATTCTTTTTAGCATTCTCCACAATTTCTTTTACTGGTTTGTAATTGGAAGGAGTAGCAAGCACAATGTTCATCCCAACTTTTGAACAGCCATGCAATAAACTATGCGCCATATTATTTCCATCGCCTAGATAAGCAAGTTTTAATCCTTTAAAAGTTCTTTTCTTCTCAAGAATTGTAAACAAGTCGGTTAATACCTGGCAGGGATGAAGCAAATCAGTCAATCCGTTTATGATGGGAATTGAACCAAATCTTGCAAGATCAATTACATCCTGATGATCAAAAGTTCTAATCATAATCGCACTTAAATATCTTGAAAGAACTTTTGCCGTATCGGAAATGTTTTCACTTTTACCAAGCTGTAAATCGTTTTTGCCGAAGTACATTCCAAGTCCGCCTAGCTGGTAAATTCCAGTTTCAAAAGAAATTCTTGTTCGTGTGGAAGGTTTTGAAAAAATCATTCCCAAGGTTCTTCCTTCAAGAATTTTGTGTGGTTCACCAATTAGTAATTTTTCTTTTAATGTTTTGCTTAAGTCAAATATCTGGTAGATTTCTTCTAATGATAAATCATTAATTGAAATTAAACTTTTACCCTTCATGTTAACTGCCATTTTAATTTCTCCGCTTTATGAAAATATTAATTTATAATTCTTGTTCCGCTGCCCTCAATTCCAACTTGTGATGCTTCGGTTATAACAGCTTCCTTACCACCGCTTTCAATAAAATTAACTGCAGCTAGAATTTTAGGGCCCATACTGCCCATCGCAAATTGTCCTTCGTTCAAATACTTTTTTGCATCATCAATATTTAGTTCATCTAAAGCAACTTGATCTTTTTGATTAAAGTTCAAATAAACTTTTGGAACGTCTGTAAAAATATAAAATGTATCTGCATTAATCATAGTTGCTAATAAAGAAGATGCAAGATCTTTATCAATTACAGCTTCGATTGCTTCAAGATGATTATTCTCATGCTTGTAAATCGGAATTCCGCCGCCGCCAACAGCTACAACAATATGTCCGCGTTCAACAAGCTCACTAATCATTGCTTTATTCATTACATCCATTGGCTTTGGAGACGCTACTAGACGCCTCCAGCCGCGCTTCCGCTGATCTTCTTTAAAAATCCAATTGTTTGCTTTTGCCAGCAAATCAGCTTCTTCTTTAATGTAAAAAGCTCCCACAGGCTTTGTTGGATTTTCAAATGCCGGGTCTTTTATATCAACTAAAACTTGCGTTACTAATGTTACGACATTCCGATCAACATGATAATCATTTAAAACATTTCTCATTTGCCTTTCTATCATATAGCCAATTCCGCCTTGTGAATCAGCTACGCAAATATCAATCGGCATTTTTGGGATTTTATATTGATTAAACCCGGCTTCATTGCGCAATAAAATATTTCCAACCTGCGGACCGTTGCCATGAGTTATAACAATGTTGTAACCATCTTCTAATAGTTTAATTAGCTTTTCACAAGTATCATAAGTATTTTTTTCCTGTTGATCGATAGTTCCAACTTCATTTCCTCTTAAGATAGCATTTCCACCAAAAGCGACCACAGCCAATTTTTTCATTCATGCCTCAAAATTTATAAATACATCTTGATTTTTTATATACGTGGAGTTGTCTGGCGGGCTTCATATTTAACTATTTGATTAACTTTTTTCATAAAATTTCTTCCCCTTGCATAAATATTTAATTTTATCATCAGTTAATCTAATAAGTAAGCTGTTAAAAAGAAATAAGAAAAAATTAATGTTGATGGTGAAATTTAACTAAAGGAAATAGTTAAAAGATTCATATAAAATCTACTATTACTTTTCTAAAATCAACTGGATATGGAAATAAACTTGTTGATCTATTTTAAATTGATAATGAGCTTTTTATCCAAAAACCTCCAATTTAAATGTAAAAGATTTGTAATATTTTGGTTCTTTTAATAGGTTTACATAAAAAGATTATGACTGAAAGATTAATATATCATTTTATAAACGACGACGATTTTCTTCATATCTCAAATAAGATAAAAGAGTTTGAGCTGCAAACTGCCGGAGAAATTTCCGTTAGCATTAAAGAGAAAAGAAAATTTTCTCAAAGAAATAAATCAATAAAGGAAATAGCAGAAGAAGAATTTTTCCGTCTGGGCATCGATAAGACACGAGATAAAACCGGCATACTTATTTTTCTAATGCTCACAGATAGACAGTTTCATATAATGGCTGATAAAGGCATTCATGAAAAAGTTTCTGATTCAACCTGGGATGATATTAAAAATCAAATTCAAGACTTTTTTGTAAAAGGTAAATTCGCAGAAGGCTTAATTTGGGGAGTCGAGGAAGTCGGTAAAATTTTAGCGAAACATTTTCCGATTAAACCGGATGATACTAATGAAATTTCTAATAGGGTTGTGTTGAGTTAAAAGATAAGTCATTCCGAACTTGTTTCGGAATCTCTAAATAACATATGAAAGATGCTGAAATAAATTCAGCATGACGGTTAGATTTATTTCACGTACTTAACAACTTCTTCTTCGGCTGATTGGATATCATCAGCAGTGTCAATTTCAATACACCGCAAACCTTCAACATCAACAGAAAATATTTTACTTCCCTTTTGTATTGCTTCTTCAAATGCAGCTTCGTAAAAATGGTTTACTTCTTTTCTTCTTAGCATCTTATCTTCTAAAATTTCAAACAGCTTTCTGTTAAACTCTTTATCAAACAATTCAATTCCGATTGATTCACCGACAGCTTCTTTGGGATTAACAACTTTGCTTATTTCTGTAATATAATTTTCTTCATCAACAGTAACTTTTATTTCTTCTTCACCTAAAACATGATCGGAACGTACGGCCAAGCAATTTTTGTGACCAGATGTAATTAGTTTGTTAATTATTCTGCTGTCGAAAATTATGTCGCTGTCTAACAGAAGAATATCGTTACCTAAAATTGAATCTTTTGCAAGCCAGAGAGAATAAATATTATTTGTGGAATTGTATATTTCGTTTGTAATATATTCAACATTTAATTCGGGGAAATTTAATCCGACAAAATCTTTTATTTGACTTTCCAGATACCCGGTTACAATTACAATATCATCAATTCCGTTTTTTAAGAGATTGTTTAATGTTCTTTCGAGGATTCGCTGCTCGCCAATCTTCAAAAGGCACTTGGGAATGTTATCGGTAATAGGACGCAACCTGGAGGCTATTCCGGCCGCTAATATTATTCCTTTCATGATTGCGCTACAAGTTTTGTTGAAGAATTTACATTTCGCTGCCAGAGATATAAAAGCAAAGTCAAAATATTTCCAACTGTTACTAAGCCAATTAAATAAATATCTATTCGATTAATAAATGCACAAATTATTAAAAAAGATATTTCAGTTGTTGGGCCAAGATATGTCCATAAATGCATTATAAGTTTATTCTTCTTATAAAAATCTGCGGCATCATATTTTTTTGTTTCTGATTCAACCGTAGTCGAAGAAAATTTTAACTGTACAGCAGAATATTTAAAGTATATCCAAAGCATCGCTTTATCAAAAGTTTTACCTTTTTGTTTTAAAAGACGGTTATACTCTTCTCTAAAAAATTTCAAATCCTCACCAAGAATGCTTTTTCTATTTAAAGCGTAATCCAAAAATCTGTTTCGATAAAAATCAAGAATAGAAGAATGAATTGCATTACTTATTCCGGCGGCTACTACCATTGCCCACCAGAAGAGAGGATCATTTGAATGACTTGCAAATCCAACACCGATTCCAATATATGCTGCAACACTTACAATATAATCACCGAAGCCGTCTAAAATTCTTCCAATGTAAGTGCCATTCTTTTTTAAACGTGCTAATTGGCCGTCGCTGCAATCGAGCACATCATAAATTATAAAAAATAGTCCCGCTAAAATGTACAATGTTGAATTAGCCAGACCAAGCATTATACTTGCCAATACACCAAATATAATTGAGACTATTGTTAAATGGTTGGGGGTTAGATTTGTTTTTAAAATTGACTTAACAAAAATAAAGGCAAGCGGACGGTAAAATATGAGGTCGAGAACTTCCTCGACCTCAACCATCTTTAAAGTATTTTTAAACTCTTCAAATAACGTCATTATTAACGATTGGAATTACAAAACTCTTTAATTGCTTCAATCACCATTTTGTTTTGTTCTTGTGTACCGAGAGAAATTCTTAAATGGGAATTTAACAATTCTTCATTCATAAATTTTACAATTAAGTTTTTCCCGGTTAAAAACTCTTTTAATGGCGACATTATTTCTTTGGGGATCTTAACTAAAATAAAATTAGCATTAGATTTATAAACTTTAAATCCAGGCAGCTTACTCAATTCATCAAAATATAATTTTCTATCTTCACACATTTTATCTGCAATCCCGTTATAATATTCCGCTGAATCTAATGCAGCTATTGCAACTTCTTCATTAAGCCTATTAAATCCTAAATATCTATTAGTAAACTTAGCCAGATTTTTATGGTTCTCCCCTACCAATGCAAAACCAATTCTCATCCCGGCTAAAGCATAATATTTAGAGAAAGTTCTTATCACAATTAAGTTTGGATATTTTTGAATTAGGTCTTTAACATATTCATTTGAACTGTCATACCAGTAAGCTTCATCAAGAACAACAACAGCTTCTTTAAAAGCTTCAAGAACTTTAAACAAATTTTCTTTGGATATCGAATTACCTGTCGGATTATTAGGTGAGCTGATCAAAACTACACTTGGTTTTTCATTTTCAAAAAGTTCAAGCATCGTTTTAACGTCATAGTAAAAAGTATCTTCACCTTCTATTAATGGATACTCTACATTTTGTCCATTCACTTCATCAGCCATAGCTTTATAATACCACCATGAATATGTTGGAATCATAATCTTCTGGCTTTCGTTCATGTAACATTGAACGACTTGTTTTAATAAATCTTCGGCACCGTAGCCGAGTAAAACATTTTTTTCATCTATGTTAAATTCTTTTGCTAATCTTTCAGAGAGAATACTTTTTACGCCTTTGGTAAAGACTTTTGAGTAAAAGCTAATCTTTGTGAGATCAGCGTTCTTGAGGATATCAAAACACTTAGGAGCCGGCCCATAATTGTTTTCATTCCTGTCAAAGTAAATAATTTTATTGCTCATAAAAAATTCATTTTTGTAATAAAATAATTAATTAAAGTTTTCTGCTTGTAAAATTTCTTAAGTCCTTTTTTTACAGAAAATAAAATAACAATAACAACTAAAATATTAAAAAGGTTGCTATAACTGAAATTAAATTTTAAGATTTTAATTAGAATATTTAAAGGGGATATTGAATAGAAATCAAGTGGAATTTGGTTAACTAAACCATTAATAATTGAATAGCTTTAAATATTAAATAAAGAGCTACAAATAGCAGCACAACGCCTAAAGAACGTATTATAAAATTTACAAGCTTTAGGTTTAATTTTTTCCTAAATTTTACTATTGTTCTCGAATAGATATAAAGCCAAAGAAAGCTGCCGAATGCTAATGAAAAGCCATAAACAGTTCCTAATAATAGTGGATTTAAAGTTTCTTCTTCCTCTTCATTTTGGTTAACATTTTTTAAGGAATCAATTTGAAGATTTTTTAATTTTTTTAATTCAGTACCGGACATTTCTCTTATTGAATTTACATTTTCTTTAATGATTAAATTTAATCCTCCGGTATTAAGCCCTAATGAAGAAACAAAAGAGAAAATTAAAAAAGTTGATGTAAGCCAGCCGAGAAATAATGATGGATTAGTTAAGTTTATAATGATTCCTGTTCTCATACCCCCTTTATTCTTAAGTTTATCTTTAATAACTAATTTTTCTTCCGGGTTTTCAAGACTGAATTTAGTTCTGATTATTTTAATTCCAACTGCAATCAGTACCGCACCGCCGGCAAGCAAAAGATAAGGTATTATCGGCCTGTACAAAGAATAGAGTGATGAAATACCAAAAACAATAATTACAATGTAAATGAATTCAATTATAGAAGCGCCGAGAGCAGTTCGAATGCAGTAACGAAGTTTGCCGCTTAAAGCATTTGAAGTTATGATAACATTAATAGGACCAGCTACTGGAATTGAAAAAATAAAACCGGCACTAAACCCGACAATAACGATTGTGATGAGGGCTTCTAACATATTTTGCCGAATTTAGTATGAAATTTAAACGATAAAATCTCTCACTATCTCCATATTCTAAAAATACAAAATTACAAAATCTGAATTGAAACAAAAATTTTTAATGTGTTAATTTATTAAAATATTCGGCTGATAATTTACCCCAGATATTGATGATTTCTTAAATCAATTCTATGAATTAAAATCTCAAATAACTATTTTTCTTTTTATGAATTCATTAGAAATAAAAATTACACATCAATTCATTCATAACTTTCAGAGGGAACATTGGAAATTCAATTCATCGGCGCCGCCCAGGAAGTAACCGGCTCACAGCATCTTTTAAAAATTAACGGCAAAAAAATTCTTCTAGAATGCGGGATGTATCAAGGACACCGCAAGGATGCATTCGAAAAAAATAGAAATTTCATTTTTAATCCGGCAGAGATTGACATTATGCTTTTATCTCATGCTCACATTGACCATTCCGGGAACATTCCAAGCTTAGTTAAAAACGGATTTAAAGGAATCATTTATACAACCAGTGCAACGGTTGATCTTTGCCAAATTATGCTTAGAGATTCTGCTTACTTGCAGGAAAGAGATGTTGAATGGGTAAATAGAAAAAGAGCAAAACATAAACAAAAATTATTCGAACCACTTTATACCATTGATGATGTTGAAGATGCATTGACTCATTTTGTTGGAGTTCAGTATGATAAAGAAATTGAAGTTGTTCCAGGTGTACGTGCTGTTTTTAGAGATGCCGGGCATATACTTGGTTCGGCAAGCATAATGCTGGAAATTAATGAAAATGGTAAAAAAACAAGGCTGGGTTTTACAGGAGACCTTGGCCGTAATGAAATGCCGATTTTACGTAATCCTAATATTATGCGTGATCTTGATGCTTTAATAATGGAAAGCACATATGGAAATAGACTTCATTCAGTAAGCGATGAAGCTGAAGAGGAATTAGCAAATACTATAAATGAAACAATAAATCAAAATGGAAAAATAATTATTCCTTCTTTCGCTGTTGGAAGAACTCAATTGTTAGTTTACATGCTTCACAAGCTTTGGGATCAAAATAGAATTCCTAAATTTCCCATCTATGTTGATTCTCCTCTTGCAGTTAAAGCTACCGATGTATTCAGGCTGCACCCGGAATGTTTTGATAGAGAGACTTACAGAATTTTTATAGATAATTATGAAGACCCTTTTGGTTTCGGAAGGCTGACTTACATACAGAATGTGGAAGCATCAAAAGCATTAAACAAAGACAATGTTTCATGTGTAATTATATCTGCTTCGGGAATGGCGGAAGGCGGGAGAATATTACATCATCTAAAAAATAATATTGAAAACAAAAGAAACTTAATTTTATTTGTGGGTTATGCCGCAGAAAATACCCTTGCCAGAAAAATTATGGACGGAGCGGGAGAAGTCAGTATTTTAGGAGACGTTCATAAAGTAAAAGCAAATATTAAAAAGATGGATTATTTCTCCGGCCATGCCGACCAGAAAGGATTGCTGGAATATCTGAAATTTAGTCCGCCTGCTAAATTAAAAAATATTTTCCTTGTTCACGGCGAACCTGAACAATCGGAAGTGTTATTAGAAAAAATTAAAAGCAAAGGTTACAAATCTGTTCATTATCCTGTGCATGGGCAAAAGTTTGAAATATAGGTCTATCCCAAACCCTCCCAAAGGGAGGGTTTTCTGGTAGGTGTTAAATTTTATTTTAGCAATAACATTTTTTTTGTAGTTGTGAATCCATCGATATTTAGTTTATAAAAATATACGCCGCTTGATAAATTCTTTCCGTCAAAATCAACTTCATAATTCCCTGCGGACTGTTTTTTATTTACAAGACTTGCAACTTCGTTTCCAAGGATGTTGTAAACAATTAATCGTACAGACACAGTATGGTTTGTACCAACAGGGATAGAATATTTTATTTTAGTATCGGGATTAAAAGGATTGGGATAATTTTGATAAAGTTTTATCATATTCGGTATAACAGTATTTTCATCTGTTATACTAGTCAGCCCACCACCATTAGTTGTTTTTAGAATAGTACCGTCATCTCCAACAACAAAGCCAAAATTTGAATTAAACATATATATATTTTCAAAATAATGTATTTCAAATGGTAAAAGCGGTTGAGTTTGTAATGACCAATTATCTCCGCCGTCAACAGTATTTAATATTTTTAACCCAGAATTTGCTCCTCCTACAGCCCAACCATAATTTGAGTCTAAAAAATATAGGCCATGAAGGCTTGAACCATTATTATTTTGATTTAATACATCCCAATTTTTCCCTCCGTTTGTTGTTTTGGCTGTAATCTGATCTCCTGCAATTCCCCCAACTGTCCATCCTAAATCAGGTGAAACGAACATTATTTTTCTTAAAGGCTGGCTATTCATAAAATAATTAAGCCCCCATGACTTTCCACCATCAGTAGATTTATAAATTTCACCATATTCTGCGACAGCCCAACCATTAAGCGAATCAACAAAAAAAACATCATTAATAAACGCCAAACTAGTTTCACTTTTATCCCAGGAATTCCCTCCATCTGTTGTTAGCATTAATTCACCAGTTGTATCAGTAATTGATCCGCCTCCTATCCAGCCGTACTTATTATTATAAAAAAATACTGATTCCCATATTGAGTTGGTTTCACTAGTATCTACTACGGTCCAATTTGCTCCATTATTCAAACTTTTAACTACTAAATTCTTTCCGCTGTAAGTCCCACCAACAGCCCATACTGACTTATTATTTTGAAAACCGCAACTTCCAAGAAAGCCATTAAAAATTTGATCATCCCACGTCTTTCCCGAATCATTAGAAGTTAAAATTATGCTATCTCCAACAATAATTCCTTGGTTATTTAAAAATTTTATATCATTAAGATTTTGTTTAGTTGGTGAACTTACCTGGGTCCATTGACTGAACGTAAATCCCGTAGAAATTATAATTAATAATACTGTAGAAATGCTTTTCATTTTATTACCCCAAAATTGAGTTCATTATATAATTGAAAAAATCAGAAGCCTTTTCACTAAAAGCAGATTATATGAAAATAAATTAGGTAAATACAATGGTATTTTCAACATATAATTTTTAAATTTATTTATAAGTTAACTATGCGTAAAAGTTTGCCCATTACATCTTAGTCTTATATGATATTTTAATTAGTGTATTTTAGTTATAATACTTATCAATTTAATAACCGTTTTTTATTAGAATTATAAAATCTAAAACTCATCCATTCTCATTTAGTACAAATTATTGCTCTAATTTATGTAATATTTTAAGGAAAATATTGGTTTGAAAATTGCGCCCTCTAAATGTTGATGTATCAATTTTGCACAAAAAAAACGGGATATCATGTTTTATCTTCTACAAAAAACAAAAATCATAATTATTATATTTTCATTTTTCATACTTTCATCTAACAATATTTTCTCTCAAGGTTTTTTACACGCTTCAGGAAGAACCATTGTAAATGGATACGGCCAGCAGGTTCATTTAAAAGGTATGGGCCTTGGCGGATGGCTTGAACAAGAAGGATATATGTTTCAAACATCAGGGTTTGCAAATTCTCCGACTGAAATTAGAAATAAAATTGTTGGTTTAATTGGTGAAGTCAACACCGACAGTTTCTATCAGGCATTTTACCAAAATTTTCTTAACAAAAAAGATGTTGATATAATTGCCAAATGGGGTTTTAATTCAATTCGACTTCCAATGCATTACAATCTTTTAACACCGACAAATCAGCCGGGTGTTTACACAGAACAAGGTTTTGCAATGATAGACAGCCTATTAGCCTGGTGTAAAGAAAATCATTTGTATTTAATATTAGATCTTCATTGCGCCCCAGGCGGACAAAGCAGCGATAACATCAGCGATTATCAAAGCGGTGTTCCTTCACTTTGGGAAAGTGAAGAAAACAAAACACGCACAATTAACTTATGGAAAAAGCTAGCCGAAAGATATGCTAATGAAGAATGGATTGGAGGTTATGATTTGCTAAATGAACCTCATTGGGATTTATCCCCAAACAATCAGCCTTTAAGAGATTTATATATTAATATCACAAACGCAATCCGGGACGTAGATACAAATCATATAGTTTTTATTGAAGGTAATCAATATGCAACAGATTTTAACGGTTTAGGTTCGCCATGGGATAATAATTTTGTTTACAGCTTTCATAAGTACTGGAACTCTAACGATCAAAGTTCTATTCAATATTTAATAAACTTAAGTACACAATACAATGTTCCATTATGGCTTGGGGAATCCGGTGAAAATTCTAATAAATGGTTTACTGATTGCATTGAATTAATGCAAACTAACAATATTGGATGGAGCTGGTGGCCGCATAAAAAAATTGAATCGATTGCCGGGCCGCTTTCAGCAAAAGCGACTCCTGAATATAAAGTGCTTTTAAATTATTGGAATAACGGGGGAACAAAGCCTACTGTGACTTATGCTAAAAATGCCTTAATGGGAATGGCTGCCAATCTTGCTATTGAAAAATGTGAGTATCACCCGGATGTAATTGATGCCATGTTTAGACAAATAAATAATGAAAAAACAATTCCTTACAGAACGAACAACGTACCCGGAAGGATTTATGCAGTTAATTACGATATGGGGCAGTTGGGAAAAGCTTATCGTGATAATGACTACGAAAAAAATAACGGAACTTCAATGAATTCATGGAATAGCGGAAGCGCATTAAGAAACGACGGTGTGGATATTGAGGTTTGCACTGATTCTTATTCAAACGGTTATGATGTTGGATGGATTGAAAGCGGTGAGTTTTTAAATTACACAATTAATGTAGTGGAAACGGGCATGTATAATTTAAATATGAGAATTGCCGGAAATAATTCAGGTGGAAAAATTTTATTTAGAGTCGATAACCAAAATGTAACCGGCTTTATTGATGTTCCTGTAACAGGTGGATGGAATTCATGGAAAACTATTTCCGATACAAGCAATATTGAATTAACTGCGGGTTCTCATCTTTTACAAATGAACTTTTATTTCGGCGGCTTTAATGTTGCTTCATTTGAATTTAAAAAATCATTGGTCAGTGTTGAGGATAAACAGGAAGTTATAAAATCTTTTAAAGTATATCAGAACTATCCTAATCCATTTAATCCGAGTACAAAAATAAAATATTCTGTTCCGGTAGGGACACAGCATGCTGTGTCCGTACAATTAAATGTTTATGACATATTGGGAAATGAAGTAGCGACTCTTATAAATAAAAACCAGCAGCCTGGAGACTACGAATTTAATTTTGATGCAAGTAATTATCATCTTTCAAGCGGTGTTTATTTCTTTAAGGTAAGTTTAAATGGTTTAAATACTAAAGTTATGAAAGCAATATTGCTTCAATAAGTAGAAATCTAAAATAACTTAGACAATGTAAAGATGTTTTACAAACCCAATTTTTCAAAGAAATTGGGTTTATTTCTTTCTAACCTCAACTATTTCATATATCCTTTGTAGAGACGAGACACTTCCCCGCTCTGCAAATAAATAAATCAAATATAAAATTTGCATAGTAGAGACGAATTGAAATGCGTCTCTACAACAAGTAATAATAATTTATAGAAAAAATAAAATTGGCTTAAACAAAAAAAGACGCCTTGTTTCGGCGTCTTTTTCATTTTAAAAATACTTATGAATTTATGATTGCGTCAGTAAGCTTTTAATATGATTAACATAAGCTTCTGCCCCGCCCTCCTGGTAACCTGTATAATTTATAACCTTACCGTTGCTGTCCAATAGAATAATAGTTGGAAATCCTTGTATACCAAATTTCTGAGCCATCTGACGGTTATAGTATTGTGTCTCTTGTGACTGTTCAATATTTTTTGGAAAATCAAATTTTACCAATACAAGATTTTTATTAGCGTAATCAATAAATTCTTTTTGAGTAAATACTTCGTTACTTAATCTCTTACACCAGATACACCAATCAGAGCCTGTAAAATCGACTAAAATAGGCTTATTTTCTTTTTTAGCTTTTGTAATCGCAGATTCTAACTTTTCATTCCATTTTAATTCTGCTTTTGAGGATTTTTTATTTCCAGTTGAGCTAATTGCAAAGACGATTGTTGACACAAATGCAAGTAGAATAATTACTTTAACTATCGATTTCAAACCGGTCTCCTTTTTGTTTTTTGATTTTTTCACCTTCTTCATCTTAAATCCCGCTTTCCCAAAATGTTATCTAAATAATATATCGTAACATTTGATTCAATAATAATAAAAAAGATTCACAAAATTATCACTACATTAAAAAAAACTTCTTTAAAAGAACTTGTAAATAAACCCAATTTCTTGCTTAATTGAAATCGTAAGGGCGTTCAACCTGACTGCCGTCAGGCAAGTTTGAACACCCTTACAAATGTAATACTATTATTAAAACTCTGAATAAATCCAATTTCTTCAAGAATTTAGATTTATAAAAATTAAACGAAATAATTGTTAAAAAAATGTATTCATTTTGTGATAGAATTTTTACATTATTAAATGATATTTTCATAGCAATAATTTTAAAGATACTGAGAGGTTGTGAACTATTATGAAAAAATTAATTTTGTATATAATATTTCTTACATTCGGAGTGTCATTAACTTCTTTAGGAAACATTGGTTTAAAAGCTAAAACAAAACTGAAAGAGAAAAAAATGAATTCACTAACAGAAGCAAAATTAGATACCGCAACTTTTGGTACAGGTTGTTTTTGGTGTTCGGAAGCAATTTTTGAAAGAGTTAAAGGTGTGAAAACTGCAGTTGCTGGATATTCCGGCGGCATAGTTGAAAACCCAACTTATAAAGAAGTCTGCACAGGTAAAACGGGACATGCGGAAGTTGTTCAAATAACTTATGACCCAAATGTAGTTTCTTATGATAAGCTTCTTGAAATATTTTGGAAGACACACGACCCGACTACATTAAATAGACAAGGCGCTGATGTTGGAACTCAATACAGGTCTGTAATTTTTTATCACAATGAAGCTCAAAAAGAAAAAGCAGAATATTATAAAAAGAAATTAGAAGATGAAAAGATTTGGAAGGACTCGATAGTAACTGAAATCTCTCCCTTCACCCATTTTTATAAAGCAGAAGATTATCATCAAGAATACTATGACAATAATCCAAACCAAGGATACTGCGCTTTTGTAATTACTCCAAAAGTTGAAAAGTTTGAGAAAATTTTTAAAGATGTTTTAAAGAAATAAAAGCTTTACACTGTCATTCCGAACTTGTTTCGGGATCTCTTTCCATTCAATTATACTTTAAAAGATGCTGAAATAAATTCAGCATGACGAATAAAAAGTAGGGGTGTTTAATTAAACACCCCTATAATTAAATTGACCAAATAATATATTTAATCCTGATAATCTAAAACCACATCTTCGCGGGTTTTTCTTCCGAATATTTTTCTTCCCAGTGCAGGCACTTTTACTTTTAAGTTCTCCATCATTGTATAAACAACGGGAACTAAAATCAAAGTTAAAAACATTGAGCTTATTAAACCACCGATGATTGCCCATGCTAATCCGGATTTCCATTCGGAACCTGAGTCAGTAGCTAATGCTAACGGAAGCATACCAATTACCATCGCAGTTGTAGTCATGAGAATCGGCCTAATTCTGCTGTGGCCTGCTTCCATCAATGCATCGAATACATTCATGCCGGATTCTTTCCTCATTTGGCTGGCTCTATCAACAAGTAATATTGCGTTCTTCCCAACCAATCCAATCAGCATTATTATTCCAAGAATAGAAAATATGTTTAAAGTTTTCATTGTTAACGCCAATGCTAAAAAAGCACCAACCATTGCAACCGGGATTGATAAAAGAACTACAAACGGATAAATGTAAGAATCATACAAAGCAACCATTACCATATAAACAAAAAGTATAGCTGCAATCATTGCTAAACCAAGACTACCAAAAGATTGAGCCTGATTCTTCAAGTCGCCTTCATACGCAACATCAACACCGGCGGGAAGAATACCTTTAGCTAAAGCAGCCTTGATATCTGCACCAATGCTGCCGCTCGGCCTTCCATTTACCTGGGCATAAACAGTTATTGAATTTATTCTGTTCCTTCTTTGCAGCTTTGTCGGGCCTGTTGTTTGATAAATATCCGCGAACTGCTGAAGCTCGATTGCCTGCCCCTTCTTATTAATAAAGGTAAGATTTTTAACATCCGATATTGTCGAACGGTCAAATTTGTCAAGCACAATTCTTAAATCGTAATCATCGTTACCATCTCTAAATTTTGAATTGTCGTCTCCGGTCAGTGCTACACGCAAAGCAGCGCCTACATCTGCAATCGTTAATCCGAATTGTGCTAATTTTTGCCTGTCAATATCCACACGAGTTTCGGGCTTACCTTCTTCGGCAGACAATCTAACATCTGCAGTCCCACGAATATTATTTAAAGTTTTCATTAATATGTCTGCACCCTTTTCAACGTCGGTTCTATTGGGTCCATTCACAATTAATTGAATTGGAGTTTGATTTGCCGTGCCAAAAAGTCCAATGGGGTTAACTCGAACTTTTAATCCAGGAATTTTCTGAGCATATTGTTTTATCTTTTCTCCAACATCATCTGTAGAAATATCTCTTTGATCTTTTGGAACTAAAGCCACATCTAATTCTGAAGAATTATTTGAAGATTGTCCCAGTAGTCCTTCATTTGAAGCCCCCACAGTAACAAACACTTTTTTAACTTCTGGTAAATTAGTTACATATCGTTCAACCTTCTGAGTAACCATATTTGTATTTTCAAGTGATGCACCTGGTTTTGTTTCCAAGATAACTGCAAACTCACCACGGTCTGATTGAGTTATAAACTCGCTTCCTATAAATCCGGCAGGAGCTAAACCTAAAGCAAGGACAAAAAGGATAAATGATATTCCTATCACTTTCCATTTATTATTTAGTGCCCATTTTAAAATTCCAAGATAATGCTCTACTAATTTTTTAAATAATGATTCAAAACCAAGAGCAAATTTTCCCATCAAAGAATTTTTTGATAATCTTTCAAGTTTGCCTATTCTTGAGGCAAGAGCAGGTGTAACTGTAAATGAAACAAAAAGACTCAACAATGTTGATATAACAACAACTACCGCAAATTCTCTAATTATGTTTCCTATTAATCCGCCGGTTAATGCAAGAGGAACAAACACCACAACATCAACCATAGTAATTGATAACGCTGCAAAGCCAATTTCATTCCTTCCTTTTAAAGCAGCAATTCTTTTGGGTTCTCCTTTTTCAAGATGATGATGAATATTCTCAAGAACAACTATCGAATCGTCCACAAGAATACCAACTACTAAAGACAAACCAAGTAATGTCATTAAGTTCAAAGTAAATCCAAACATGTACATCACAATAAAAGTCGAAATCATTGATGCAGGAATTGCAAGCATAACAATGAATGAATCTCTGAGGCTGTGTAAGAATAGCATCATTACAATTGCAACAAGAATTACAGCCAAGAGCAAATCGAACTTGACACCATTAGCAGCATCAAGAGTAAATTGAGAACCATCCTGTGCGATATCAAATTTTACATTTTCAGCTTTATAGTCCGATTCAATTTTTGTTAATTCATTTCTTACCAATTTAACAACATCAACAGCGTTTGCATCTGTCTGTTTTTGAACTAAAACACCGACAGAAGTTTTTCCGTTTATTCTATTGATTGTAGAGTAATCTTTTCTTCCATCTTCAACTTCTGCAACATCACTCAATTTTATATCGCCGCCGGTTTTTGATTGAGCAATTACAAGATTTCTCAAATCATCAACTGATTTCAGCTTACCGGCTATTCTTACAACTAACTGGTCAGTGTTATCTTCAATTTTGCCTGTCGGATAATCGAGGTTTGAAGATTTTATAGCTCCAACAACTTGAAGTATTGATAGTCCGTATGAATGAATTTTATCAGCATTCAAGTTTACTTTAATTTCTCTTTCATCGCCGCCGACTAAAGTAATTTGTCCAACTCCATCAAGTTTTGCAAGCCTTGGCTGAATCCTATCTTTAATAAATTGATAGAACTGAGTTGATGGCATATTGCTTGTAACACCCATTCTTAATACAGGAATTTCATCAAGAGCAAATTTTGAAATTGTAGGAGTCTTAGCATCAGTAGGAAGCTGAGACAAAATTTCATTTACTTTTCTTTGTGCATTTTGTAATGCAACATCTATATCTGCCGATTGCAGGAAATTTACCATTACAAAAGAAACGCCTTCTGTTGATGTTGAGTTAACCGCATCTATTTCATCAAGACTTGATATAGCATCTTCTATCGGTTTTGTTACAGATGTTTCAACTTCATTTGGTGCTGCGCCTGGATAAACAGTAGTAATGGTCAGCACTGGTGGGGTTATCTTCGGCAGCAATTCGTAACTTAACTGGGTATAGCTGTATATACCCAAGATACTTAACGCAGCAAATATAACTACTATAAGAGTCGGCCTTTTTATTGCAAGTTCTGTTATCGTCATTTTCTAATACCTTCTTTTTTCAAAATTTAATTTCTATTGTCATTCTTAAAATCTAAGCTAATCCAAAGATGCTGAATTGAGCTTGCCTGCCGGCAGGCAGGTTCAGCATGACTGATTATTTATTGAACTACCGTTACTCTGTAATTATCTACAAGATTATTCTGTCCGTTTACAACAACGGTCTCACCCGCTGTTAAGCCTTTTAATACTTCAAGATTTTTATCGAATGTATTTCCAACAATAATATTTCTTAAATGAGCAGTTCCGTTTTCAACTACATATACTTGTGCATCTTTTACACTTCCCAGTAATGCATCTCTTGGAATAAATAATTTGTCACCTTTTGAGCTTGAGTTAAAGCTTACGGTTCCAAACATTCCGGCTTTTAAAGGATGCTCTTTACTGTTTGGAAGAGAAATTTCAATTGGATAAGTATGAGCTTCATCTCCTTTATCGCTTATGGTTGAAATATTTCCTTTAAATGTTACTCCAGGATAAACGTCTGTGCTGACTTTAACCGGGTCGCCGACTTTCAATTGGAAAACATTTTTTTCACTTACGTTTAATTTTACTTTCAATTCTGCGATATCTACAATATTAGCAACCGGGGTTCCTCTTTTAACATAGTCACCCATATCAACAATTCTTGAAGTTACAACACCGGAAATAGGTGCAGTAATTTTAGTATTATCGTATTCCTTCTTTGCTACAATATAATTTGCATCAGCGGATTGATATGCTAACTTGATTGATTCTCTTTGTGCATCGGTAACAGCTTTCTGCTGGTAAAGTGCTTCATATCTGTCATAATCCTTTTTTGCTTTTTCATAATTTACTTCAGCAGTTTTGAAAGCAGCTAATTTTAATTCGTCATCAAGTTGAATTAAAGTTGAACCTTTTGCTTTGTAATCACCTACTTTAGCATAAACACCAACAACTTTACCTTCTGCTTCCGAAACAATTGCCACATCATTGTTAGCGTCAATTGTCCCAACCAAATCAAGACTTCTTTTAACAGGTTTATTTTGAACTTTAGTAACACTTACAGGGTAAGCATCTATTTTTTCATTTTTGCTTTTTGCCTGAAGCTTTGCTTTATTGTTTAAGAGAATCGCTATAATGCCCCCAACAATCACAAAGGCAATCAAAAAATATTTTAACTTTTGCATGGCATTAACCTTTCTTTATGCTTTTATTCTTTTTATTTACCAACTGATTTTTCTAATTGTGCAACGGCCAATTCGTAATCAACCAAAGACTGCACATAATTTGTTTTTGCTTGAAGAAGAGCAACTTCTGCATCAAGCAATTCCGAATTTAACGTTAACCCGTTTTTAAACTGCTGGTCAGTAACTCTATAATTCTCTTCAGCCTGCTTTACATTATCATTTGCTACGCTTATGCTTTCCTTTGAACGCATCATTTCTAAATAATTATTTGTTACTTCAAGAGTAACATTATCTTTTAAAGTCTTGTAAGAATCTTTTGCCTGTTCAAATGTTGCTTCAGCTTGTGTGGTTTGGTCTGAAGTTGCACCCCAGTTCCACAAATTAAATGAAGCAGTTACGTTTACATCCCAGGTACCTTTAAATTTATCTTCTGTCGGGAAAATTCTTGTATTAGGCCGTGCGTAATTATAATCGCCGGTTAAATAAATTTGGGGCCACCAGCCTGCTTCTGCCATTGTAATCCCGGATTCACTGGCTTTAATCTTAAATTCCATTGATTTTAATTCAGGCCTTTTATCATAGGCTTTATTTACCAGAACATCCAAATTTTCATTCACACTTTTATTTGGATTTACAGTATCAGCAATATCAATTTTGGTTGAAAGAGGCAATCCAATAACATTATTCAAACTGATTACTGCAAGTCTTACAGCATTATTTGCATCAATCTGTTTTAATTTTGTATCGGCTAATTGTACTTGAACTTTTAATAATTCGTTCTTCGTTGCTAAACCCTGGTCATAAAAATTCTGCACATCTTTTAAATGTACTTTAGTTTGTGCAACATTTTCATCAACAACTTTTTTAACTTCATTTGCTTTGAATAAACTCCAGTAAGCTTTTTTAATATTATAAACCAAATCATTTTTGTCGCGGTTAAAATCTTCTTTAACGGATTCCAAATTATATTCAGCGATATCAGAATTAGCTTTTAGCCTAAATCCGGTAAATAATCGGCTGCTGCAAAGTAAGCTTTACTCCATAAGTGTTTACAATATTCTGGTTCAACTCAAAATCACCAAAAGGAGTTGATATAGAATATGGGTCTATCGGGCTTAACCTTGTGTAATTTGCATTAAGAGAAAGGCTTGGCAATCTTGATGCATTCATCTCACTTAATTTTGCATCGGCAGAAGTTACTCTCCACTTTGCAGAATTAATTTCTTCACTATTCTCTAAACCAATTTTTATGCTTTCTTCTAAAGTAAGTTTCTTAACCTCTTGCGCTAATAATAAATTATATGTCAGAAATAAAAATCCGACAATATAAATCATTGTTTGAAATTTGGACTTCACTTGATTATTCTCCTTATCTTTCATTTTCAATTAATCACTTAATCTTTAATTATTAGATATTTGTTGTTGTTCCATTAAATGTTTTTGATATTTTTGTCTGCCTTCATCTGTAAAAATTCCCAAGAACAATGTGGTGACTATTGTATCAAAAACTTGTTCTGCTGTTAATGGCAGTTCTGAAAGAACTTCTGGAACTAGAATATTATGAATTGCATTTATATACACTAACATCACAACTTCTTCATCCAAATCTTTTCTTACCGAACCTTTTTTAATTCCTTCTCTTATTAACCTTGAATATTTTTCTCGGATGTATTTTTTTCTTGATTCGGTTATTTCATTATAAATCTCAGGAATATTTTTTTTCAAATCCTCAAATAACGGCCCCCGCATATTGGGAAGTTGAGTTCTAATAAAATTCATCATTGATGATATCTTTTCAACAAAGTCCAGGTTCTCATCTGCCCATAAATTTTCAAGATAATTATCAATGTCACATTTTTTATTTTCAATTATTTCCCGAATTATTTGTTCTTTCCCTTCAAAGAATTTATAAAGGGTTTTTTTACTCATTCCCATGCTGTTAGCAATTTCTTGCATTGTTACTTTATGAAAACCGAATTTGTTAAATAATTCATAAGATTGTTTAAGAATTCTGTCTTTTATTTCAAGTTCTGAATGTGTCATTTCTCTTTACCTCCACTAAAGAAACCTATACAGTTTTATATGGTTTCCACTATTTATATTAGATTTTCTCTTATTTTCATTATATTTTATCATTTCTTAATTTGGAAACCAATATTGTTTATTTGGTTTCCAAACATAAGACAAAAAATCTCACTTGTCAATAGAAATTTTAGTCTAATTTTTTATTGTGTGATGAGACGAACTTTTAGAGTGATGAGCGGTTAGAAAATTTAGGAAAATTAGGAATCCAACTCCATCTATTATTTACTCATTCAACAAAGCGGTATATAATTATAATATTCCTTAACAACACCTCTTTACTTTTCTTAACGTAAGAAAAGTAACAAAAGAAACATGCACTTTAAAATAAATTCTAAAATTGTACTTCACATATTACATTCAATCTTAACCAATAAAGAAAAATAATCAGTCGTTCTTCAGCTGCTGGATTTCTTCAACCTCCAACGGTCAGGCACATTTTTCTTTTTGTGTTATCATATTATTTTCAGAAGTGTCTGTCAGTACAATTTTTTCACGAATTTCTTTTAATGTGCAGATTAGAGAAAATGTCATTGCCTTTATTATTCTATCATTTTGTAAAAAATGCTTTCTCTTTTAATAAATTTATTATTGTGATAATTTATATTAGGTAAGAAATTTAAGAATCTGAGTCCATTGCTTTTTCATAATGCTCTTTAAATTCTTTTATTGCTTTAAAAATTGAATTAGCGATTGCTTGTTGTCCTTTTGAGCTTTTCAAATAATTCGCATCTTTTCTATTGGATAGAAATCCGGATTCTATCAAAACACTCGGCATAGAAGCACCGACCAATACATAAAAGCCTGCTTGTTTTACCCCTCTTGAAGGTACGGAAATATCTTTGCTAAATTCTTTATTTAAGATATCGGAAAATTTTTCAGAATATTTCATGTAGGAAGACTGTGCCATAGAAACTAAAATAAAATTTTCATCAGTTAACGCTTTGTATCTGCCTGGATTGTCTTCATATTGAATTACGCTATTTTCTCTTTCTGCAATCGAAATTGCTTCTTTGGTTCTGCCCGGACGCAGCAGATATACTTCAAAACCGGATGCATTTGTCGGCTTTTTTGGAGTTGAATTACAATGAAGTGAAATAAAAAGTTTTCCATTATTTTCATTAGCTATTTGACCGCGTTTATAAAGTTCTACGAACTTGTCAGTTTTTCTTGTGTAAACTACTTTCACATCTTTCATGTTTTTTTCAATCAGTTTGCCAAGCTTCAATGTAATTCCAAGGTTTACATCTTTTTCTTTAACTCCGTTCACTCCAATCGTTCCGGAATCATATCCACCATGGCCGGCGTCAAGAACAATAACATCAAAGTCCCACTTTTGCTTATTCTTCTCTCTGTCATTATTATTGGAAAAAACTTTGTTATGAAGTGTAATTAAAATATCATTGCTGCCTGAAGCATTTATAACTTCACTAGTAGAATATTCTTTCCCAACTTTAATTTGCATTTCTACATCAGATTTAATGTTATTTACTTTTATTTCTTTTACCAGGCCTTCATCTTTAGTTTGATTCAAAGCCTTTGCATCAGCACTGCAATCTTTTAATAAAATAGTTAAGACACCGGTTTTGTAAGAACTTGTATATGTTGATACTTTTTTGTCACATTTCAGCCTGATTAAAGTTCCGTTTGCTTTTTCATCCAATGTAATATTAGAAATATCAAAATTTCTTGAGGTAACATTTTCTTCTGGCTCTTTTTCTGTTTTTTCTGTATCAACATTCACTTTCCCGGTTTCTGATTCATTTTCTGCTACAGGGGCTAATGACCTTCCTAAAATTATCCTATTTGGGCCACTGAAAAATATTTGCCTGCCCATAGCTTCCTGGATAATATTCAATGAATAAAACATCGGAATATAAATCTCATTATTGCTTAAGTAAGTATTGATAGGTATTTGTATAGATTGAACTTTTTTTCTGCTTGTGTCGATTAAAACATAGAAAGGATTTTGAGCAGTTATTACCAAAGACTTTCTATCAAAATCTATTTTAATTTTTTCAGTTGCTTTATTGTACTTGTAATTTTCGGAAAGTGCATCTGCAAATTGTGAGATTGGAAAATAAATCATTCCATCTTTGCTTTGTGCAGAAATATAATTACTGCCTATAGCAGTTATAACTTCCAATCTTGTTATAGATTGTCCGAACAATTGAAGGGAACAAATAATAAAAAAGAAAAAAATCCCCTTGAAGGAATTGTGAAAATTTTTATTCAAACTAATCATTAAAAACTTACCCGATAAAAGGAATCATAAAACCAGACTTAGCTTTATATGCCTTAAATTCTTCTCCGAAATGTTTATTCATTAATTTATCTTCTATCGATGCTCTAAAAAATATAAACGGAATCTGGAACAAGGCTATTGGTAAAATAATATAACTCATTACAGCAAAACTTGCGCCCAAATCCATCAAAATTTGAGAAACATATTGCGGATGCCGAACAAATTTAAATGGGCCTTTCTTAATCAATTGATGATTTTTGAAAATAACAATTTCTTGTGAGTAATTTTCCCCTAAGGTTTTATACGCCCAAACCTGTATCCAGGAAAAAACAAGATAAACCGCCAGACCAATTAATCTTAATGAGTAATTACCGGCCGTATATTCCAAAGTTCCAATCTTAAAAATTCCCAACAATAAACCTACTAAAGTTAATGTTGCTAAAACTAAAGGAAATTTTTGAAGATATGTTTTAGGCTTGTCCTTTGCAGCACCAACAACCGAACGAAGTCCTTTTTTAGCACCAGAAACATTTGCACCGAAGGTTGCAATTAAGTTCAAACCCGCAATAATATTTATTGGATCCATATTTTTAAATTAAATAATTTTAAAAAAAATTGTAACTACAAAAAATATACATTTAATTAATTTTATCAGTTAGTTGAAATGGAAAATTTAACGAAAGGCGGCAGCTAAAAGTTAATATCAAATGTAGTAAATAGTGGGGCATTGTAAAAAAATTAACTAAAGAATGATTTAAATCTTTTTTCCGTGCTTTTGCATTATTGCTTCCCATTCTTCCAGGCTTAATTGCTCTGATTCATCAATCAGCATTATAGGAATATCATCCTCAATTCTATAACGGCGCCTTGTTTCTTTATCAATTGAAACCAATGTATTCCCATCAAGGACTAATTCTGCTTTTGTTTCGGGACAACAAAGAATATCCAATAAATCCTTACTAATCATTTTTATTACTCCTAAAGATTAAAATCAATTTTGTATTCAATACTTAATTAATGAAAATACTCTTTACTTAAATGATTAACGGAGTAAATATAAAAAAATATTACCACATTTTAATCTTAAAATAAAGCTTCAATTTTTACGATTAGATGATATTAATGTAAATTTAAATATAGAAAATTATTTTTAATTCTTATGGAGGTCGACCTATTTGAAAAGGATATGTGTGTTTTGCGGATCTAATTTAGGTAAGGATGAAGCATTTAAAACAGCAACGAAAGATCTTGCAAAAGTTTTAGTCGAAAATAATTTTACACTTGTTTACGGGGGCGGACGCTTAGGCCTAATGGGTGAAATTGCGGATCAAATGCTGCAGTTAAAAGGAAAAGTAATTGGAGTTATTCCAAAAGCGTTAGTCGAAAAGGAAAGAGCACATTTAGAAATTCCGGATTTAAGAGTTGTTGATTCAATGCACCAAAGGAAAGCATTAATGTCGGAATTAGCAGATGGTTTTATTGCTATGCCCGGAGGAATAGGAACGCTTGAAGAATTTTTTGAAGTTTGGACATGGGCACAAATCGGGCTGCACAAAAAACCTTGTGCTATATTAAATGTAGAAAATTATTTTGATGATCTTGTAAAATTTCTTAATCATGCTGTTGAAGAAAAATTTGTTATGCCGGTATTTAAAGAAATGATTTTAATTGATACTGATCCTGCTGGATTAATTAATAGAATGAAAAAATATAAAGCTCCTGATAAAACGATATAATTTAAGTTTTATTTATTGCTTTTTTGAATTTGAAGCAGCCTTCAACATGATCATTTACCATTCCCACTGCCTGCATAAAAGCATAACAAATTGTAGAGCCTACAAATTTGAATCCTCTCTTTTTCAAATTTTTACTCATTGCATCCGATTCTTTTGTCTTAGCCGGAACTTCTTTTAAGTTTTTAAATATATTATGTTTTGGCTTGCCATCTACAAACTGCCAGATATATTTGTCAAAGCTTCCAAATTCTTTTTGTATTTCTAAAAATACTTTTGCGTTTTGAACTGCAGCATTTATCTTCAATTTATTTCTTATAATACCCGCATCATTCAGAAGTTTGTCAATTTTGTTCTGTTTATATTTTGAAATTTTTACGGCATCAAAATTATCAAATACCTTCCGATAATTTTCTCTCTTTCTTAAAATTGTTATCCAGCTTAATCCGGCTTGAGCACCTTCTAAAATTAACATTTCAAAAAGTTTTCTGTCATCATGAACAGGGACTCCCCATTCTTTATCATGATATTCAATATATAAAGGATCGCTGGTTGTCCAGCCGCATCTGTTTTTTTGATTTTTATTCATTCTGATTCTTGTTTTATTAAAAAATCATTTTCTCAAAATTTATTTTATTAATAATTCATAAAATCTTTTGTATTTTTAACTGTTTGTATATAGTTTTTATTTTACTTTAAATTATTAAACTTATCCCAAAATAATTTTCAAACTTAAAAAATAATTTAGTTTTTACAACAAATTTATCCTATTTAATACTGAATATTTTATTCGTGCTAAAAAAATTATTTAAAATATCTTTTGATTTTAAGCTAATAATAATTTTAATATTTATTAGCTTAGGCAATAGTTTACTTTTTGCCGACGAGGGAGATTATAAGTTTGATAGAATTTCAACCGAAGACGGTCTCTCACAAAGCACAGTATTTTGTATTACTCAGGATAGCAAAGGCTTTATCTGGATAGGGACGCAAGGCGGATTAAATAAATACGACGGTTACAGCTTTACTGTTTATAAATACAATCCATTTGATTCTACTTCACTATCCGATAACTGGGTGCAAGCTATAGTCGAAGATACTTCCGGAAATTTATGGATCGGCACTCACAGCAGCGGAATCTTTTTCTTTGATAGGGATAAAAACATTTTTACATGTTTTCGCAATAACCCTTATGATAAAAACAGTCTAATAAATAATCGTGTATGGTCTCTTTACCAGGACAAAGACGGTTATCTCTGGGTCGGAACAAGTGGCGGTTTAGATAAGTTTGATGTTAAAAATAATAAATTCACTCATTTTGTTCATGACCCTAAAAACCCAAATAGTTTAAGTCAAAATGCCGTTAATGCAATTTACGAAGACAAAGACAGCATTATGTGGCTTGGAACCTGGGGCGGCGGGCTTGTGAGATTTGACCGTTACAAAAATACTTTTAAAAACTACATGTTTAAAAGCGGGAACATTTACCATCATGATTCAAGAATAAAAGCGATTATTGAAGATAGAATTGACGGGCAATTATGGCTTGGCTCAATTAGAGAAGGCTTAATCCGCTTTAACAAAACGGACGGTTCTTATATTCAATATCTGCATGACCCAAATGACAATTCAACCATTTGTCAAAGCTCAATTATTTCTTTAGCTCAAGACAAAAACGGTAAAATTTGGGCGGGGACTTATGATGGCGGTGTTAGCAGGTTTAACCGTAAAACTCAAACCTTTACTAATTTTCATCATAATCCTAAAAAAGAATTAACGATAAATGATAATTGGGTTCAAGCACTATATGAAGACCGATCAGGTGTATTGTGGCTTGGAACATCCGACGGAATAAACAAATACATTGCCAGCAAGCAAAATTTTAAAAACATACAAAATAATCCAAATGATCCAAACAGTATTGTCTCAAATGATATAAACTCTGTTTACGAAGCAAACAACGGAATTATCTGGATTGGAACCTGGAACAGCGGGTTAGTTAAATATGACCGCAAAAAAAATACGTTCAAAACATATCAAAACATTCCTTATAATTATCACAGCCTATCAAGCAATATTGTTTTAAACACAATGGAAGATAATAAAGGAAATTTATGGGTTGCCACTGCTGCTGGATTAGATAAATTCGATAGATCAAACGAAACTTTTCAAAATTATTATTATTCAGCTAATGATCCTCAAAGCTTAAGCTTTAACAATATTTCTGCGATCTTCCAGGACAGTTTTGGAATATTTTGGATTGGAACCTGGGGAGGCGGATTAAATCGGAAAGAACTAAATTCTGACAAGTTTAGTCATTATCATTACATTGCATCAGACTCAACAAGTATTAGTGACGAGCTTATTACCTGTTTTTACGAAGACCGCGAGAAAAATCTTTATATCGGGACTAATGCCGGCGGATTAAATCTTTATCTAAGAAATATGGATAAATTTAAAAGATACGAGTATAATCCAGAAGATAAATATTCATTAAGCAGCAACACAATAAATTGTATTTATGAAGATAAAGATGGGATAATGTGGATTGGTACTTTAGGAGGAGGATTAAATCAATTTGATAGAAAGAAAAATAAATTTTACCACTATAGTGAATTACAGGGCTTGCCTAATAACTCAATCTTCGGAATAATTGAAGATGATAATAGAAATCTATGGCTAAGTACTGCTAAAGGTCTTTCAAAATTTAATCTTGACACAAAAAAATTCATTAACTTTGATGTAAAAGATGGAATAGGCAGCCGGGAATTTAGTCTGGCAGCAGCAAAATTACGTAATGGAAATATTATTCTTGGAGGAAACACCGGAATAACAATCTTCAATCCCGATAGCATTTACGTAAACAATTTCGATTCGCCACTTATTATTAAATCATTTAAATTATTTGATAAAGAATTAAAATTTGATAAAGAAATTACTGACGTTAAATCAATTGAATTAAACTATAATCAAAATGTTTTTTCAATTGAATATGCGGCTTTAGATTATATTAGGCCTGATAAAATTCAATACCAGTACATGCTTGAAGGGTTTGATGAAAATTGGATAAATGCAGGACAAAGAAGGGTTGCTTATTATACGAATATTGATGCAGGTAAATATAAATTTAGATTACGAGCAAGCAATGGAGTAAATGGCTGGATTGAGAAGTCTACCTCATTAAATATTAGAGTTATTCCCCCATTTTGGTTAACATGGTGGTTTATAACTTTGACCATACTCATACTTATTGCAATCATGCTTATGATATTCAGATATAGATTAAATAGACTATTGGAAATGGAGAGATTGCGTACACGTATTGCAGCAGATTTACATGATGAAATTGCTTCAAACTTAAGCAGCATTGCAATGTTTAGTAAAATTATACAAGATGAATCTAATAGCTTTACTAAAATATCAGCAGCAATGCCGCAGCTACTTGATAGAATTATTTCCCTTTCGCAAGAATCAGTTGTAGCAATTAGAGATATAATCTGGGCGATTGATCCCAAAACAGAAACAATTTATAATTTACTCTTAAGAATAAGGGATAACTGTATTAGTACTTGTAGAGCAAAAAGTATTTCATTTAAGTTTATTTTACCGGAAAAGGAATTACTGCCTTCAGAAAATCTATCTCCTGAACAGCGTAAAAATTTATGGTTATTGTTAAAAGAAGGTATTAATAATGCAGTTAAACATGCGCAAGCAAAGGAAATATCGCTAGCGGTCACTTATAATGGAGGCCATCTTAAAGTAATTATTAAAGATAATGGTGTAGGTTACGATACTACAACTCATTACGAGGGGAAAGGATTGACAACCATGAAAAAAAGAGTAGATGACCTTCACGGAAAGCTGAATGTAATTTCAAAATTGAATGAAGGAACTATTATAACTATTATATTAAACTTATAATTATAGAACAAATGAACTATTGCTGAACGTTTATATTATATTAATTTTTAAGGTGTTGAATTATCGAAAATAAAAACAAAAATAAAATGCCAATAGCCGTAGCAATTGTTGACGACAATAAAGACTTAAGAATGGGAACTGCCTATGTTCTTAGTTCATCCCCTTCTTTTAAAGTAGTTGGAACATACGAAACGGCTGAAGGATTAATCGAAGCCTTTGATGATATCATTCCTGATGTCGTTTTAATGGATATTGAACTTCCGGGAATGAATGGAATTGAAGCAACCGAGCTGTTAAAGAAACAACACCCCCATGTTCAAATAGTTATTCTCTCTGTTTTTGAGGATGATGAAAATGTATTCCAAGCAATATGTGCAGGTGCATGCGGATATGTGGCAAAGCCTGTAATGCCGGCTCAAGTAACCGATATGGTTGAACAGGCATTTGGCGGCGCCTCCCCGATGTCTCCTCATATCGCAAGAAAAGTTTTGGAAATGTTTAAACATCATATTCCGCCTCCAAAAGCAGATTATAATCTTACTGAAAGAGAGCTTGAAGTGCTTGACTACCTAACCAGAGGTTATGATAATAAAATGATTGCCGAAAAATTATTTTTAAGCACATATACAGTTCGTGCTCATATCCGAAATATATATGACAAGCTTCATGTTCATTCTAAATCACAGGCTGTAGCAAAAGCGCTGAAAGAAAGAGTGACTTTTAAAAAATAAAATTTTCTTTCCCCTATTATCTTCTTGTGTCTTTATATAGTCCATTTTATCTACTAAAAATTTAAAAATCGTTAAAAGCTAATACAAGAATAGTCCAGTCAATCTATTTCTAAGCGGCTTTTCACTTCGTAATTTTGAGCATCCAAAAAATTCTTTTCCAGGCGCTGATTTATACAATATCAGTATATAAATAATAAATCACACAAGTGATTAACGAAAAAATAAGAAAGACAATAGCCATGTATGAATTAAGAAAAGCATTTAGAATAGAGGAGATTGATAAAACTAAAAAAGAATACAAGTCTTTAAAGCAAACTTTAATTTGGTATGGATTAGGCGCCATAACTTATACCATTCTAGCTTTAATTTATTTTAACAAATAATATATATTTTTTATAGGATTTAATATGAAAAAACTTTTAAAGATCTTCGGAATTATTGTGTCCGTTATAATCATCGGACTGATAGCAGCGTTAATTTATTTTAATAGTACTTACCCAAAAGTCAGCCCGCCATCAAATATCAAAATAATATCGACGCCAGAAAAAATAGCTAGAGGTGAATACCTGGCAAAACATGTAACAATCTGTATGGATTGTCATTCAACGAGAGATTGGACAATGTTTGCCGGGCCAATTGTTAAAGGAACGGAAGGAAAAGGCGGTGAAAAATTTGATGAAACAATTGGTTTTCCTGGAACTATTTATGCAAAAAATATTACTCCATCCGCTTTAGGTAATTGGACAGACGGAGAATTAGTGAGAGCTATTACGATGGGTGTTAATAAGAAAGATGAAGCACTCTTTCCTATGATGCCTTATATGAATTTTAATCATTTATCTCAGTATGATTTGGAATCAATCATTTCATACCTAAAAACTCTGAAGCCGATTGATAATGAAGTTCCGGATTCTAAAATTAATTTTCCTGTCAATTTGATTATTAAGACTTTAACACTACAGACTTATAAAGCGCCAGTACCTGTTGACAAAAATAATCCTATTGAATACGGTAAATATTTAACAACTATAGCTTCATGTGCGGATTGTCATACCCCAACCGATAACGGTGCGCCGATTGAAGGAATGCAATTCGCTGGCGGGCATGAATGGAACTTACCAAGCGGTGTTTTAAGAACAGCTAATATTACCCCAGATATGGAAACGGGAATTGGCTCATGGACAAAGGAAATGTTTATTGCTCGATTTAAATCTTTTGACTCCGATAGTGCAAAACATATTCCCGCAAACGCATATAAAGAATTTAATACGGTTATGCCCTGGACGCTTTTCGCAGGAATGACAAATGAAGACCTCGGTGATATCTATGAATATTTAAGAACTATTAAACCAATAAAACATAATGTTATAAAGTTTTCGCCTGTTAAAAATCAATTTTCTAATGCTAAGAATGATGAAGTAGAATAAAATTAAATTATAATATTTTTTCAGGGATAGTTAATTATAGAATATTTATTTTATAATTCAATTATCCCTTTTTATTTTTAAGGAAAGTTATGTATTACGAACAATTTTTAGCAAAGCCTAATTCAAAAATTAACTTGTCGGAAGCACCAACAGAATTTGATACAGATTCAATTAATAAAAAAGAAGCGAAAAAACTTGTAAAGAAAAACATAAAGAAAATGATCGAGCTTCAAGGTAAATTATATGCTGATGATAAATACTCCATGCTTATAATTTTTCAAGCAATGGATGCTGCCGGTAAAGATGGAACAATAAAACATGTGATGAGCGGACTTAATCCACAAGGCACACAAGTTTCAAGCTTTAAACAGCCATCAGCTGAGGAGTTGGATCATTCATTCCTTTGGCGGATAAATAAAGCTCTACCTGAAAGGGGGCGAATTGGAATTTTTAACCGTTCACATTATGAAGATGTTTTAGTTGTAAGAGTTCATGACTATATACAATATCAAAAGATTCCCAAAGAATTAGTCAGCAAAAACATCTGGCAAAGAAGATATAATGAAATAAATAATTTTGAGAAATATCTCCATGATAACGGAACAGTTATATTAAAATTCTTTTTGCATGTATCAAAGGAAGAACAAAGAAAAAGATTTTTGGCAAGAATAGACGATGCTTCAAAAAATTGGAAATTCTCTGAAAGCGATGTTAAAGAAAGACAATTCTGGGATGATTATCAAAAGTGTTACCAGGAAGCTATTTCAGCAACAAGTAAAAAACATGCTCCATGGTTTATTATTCCGGCTGATCAAAAATGGTTCATGCGTCTCGCTGTTTCTGATATCATTACAGAAACTATGGAAGGATTGGATATCGATTATCCCAAGCTATCTAAAGAGCATTTGGATAATCTTGCTAAGTACAAAAAGATTTTATCTGAAGAAGCATAAAGATTTAAAATTAAAAAGTGAGGTTCATTATCGCCGATGAGCCTCACTATAAAAAAGCGCCCTTAATTAAAAAACTAAACTTTTACTTTTTTAACATCAACTTTCTTTTCAGTTGATAGGCCCAAGGCCAAATATAATGGGCAGGTTCCTACAAATGCAGTTGCTAATGGAATGATAGCAATCAATCCTAACCAGTTTTGTGCAAATACACCCCAAGCAGCAATTAAGACACCTAAAATTATTCTAATTACTTTATCTGCTGAGCCAATGTTTTTTTTCATTTTCCACCTCTGAATAATATTTTATTTTAATAAGTACTCTAATATGATTCAAAGTGATTGGAAAGGATTCAGAAAAATTTTAGGGTTCCCCAGTTATCAATAATCAATTGAGTAGAAAAAATAAATTTGATAATAATTGATATTTCTTATTTAGAATATTGATGATGCTGATGATTAGAATGTGCAACATGGTTTGTAATTTTAGTCAGGTTCAATACTTTTTCAAGTTCTATTATTTCTTTAGTTTCTGAATGAGTTAGGAATTTTTCTTTCATACGATCTATAAATAATATTCCATTTAAATGATCGATCTCATGCTGAATACATCTTGCCATTTTCCCTTCTCTCTCAATTATCTTTTCTTCTTCATTTCTATTCAAATATTTTACTTTTATTTTTTCATACCGCGGAACCAACCCAACATAGCCGGGATATGAAAGGCAACCTTCATAATCTTCTGTTTCACCTTTGCTTTCAATTATTTCCGGATTGATCATTTCAAAATATTCATCTAAGTAATCTATTATAGTTATCCTTTTCAATACTCCAATCTGATTTGCTGCAATTGCGGCGCCATCATCCCGTAAATCCAAAGTATATTTCATAGAATCAATCAGATTAAATAACTTTTTATGGAATATATTAACAGGTTTTGCTTTCTCTCTTAAAACCGGATCTCCAAACAAAACTATCTTTAACTTATTTATCTTCATCAGCACTTATTTTTCATAAACTTAAAATTTGTTGAAGGGATTAAATCAGCAGTCTTCTTTCATATAACATTCTTCCTCTTCCAATTCAACTTCAACAGTCACATGTTCAATCGACATATCTTTGAATGAATCCCTAATTTTTTGTTTTATCTCAATTATCTCATCCATATCTTTCACATTTTCAACTACAACATGAATTGAAAGCACATGATGCTCACCATCCTGCGACCAGATATGAGCATGGTGTGTAGATTTAACTTTATCAATCGATTTAACTTTATTTTCTATATCCTTAATATTTAATTCCTCAGGAACGCTTTGTAAAAATATAAATATAGTTTTCTTCAAATTCCTTACAACATTGAATAAAACATATAGTGTAATTGCTATTGAAAGAATCGGATCAAGAATATGTATATCTTTGAAAAGCAACACAATACTTACAACTAATACTGCTACCCAACCTAAAACATCTTCCAGCAAGTGCCAGGTTACTACTCGTTCATTCATGCTTTTGCCGCTTTTTAATTTGAGAACTGCGACACCATTTATAATAATTCCACCAATAGCAAAATAAAGCATACCTTTTGCATTAGAATGCTGAGGATTGAAAAGTCTGGGAATTGCTTCGTAAAGAATAAATGCAGAACCGGTAACCAGCACTATCCCATTTATAAGTGCACCTAATAGAGAAAATCTTCTGTAGCCAAACGTGAAAGTATCATTGCTTTTTTGTTTCGATTTATTTTGAAGAAACCAAGCTAAACCAAGTGAAAGGCTGTCTCCTAAATCATGTAATGCATCAGAAAGTATTGCCGTGCTGTTTGTCCAGAATCCTCCCCACACCTCAATTATAGTAAAAAAGATATTCAGAAAAAAAGCAGTCTTTATGTTTGAAGTGCTTTTGTTATCCGGATTAATATGATCGTGATTATGCATTATAATATAAAACTAGAACAACTCCCTAATTCTTTCAGCCGGCCGGGCAAGTATTGCTTTATCGCCTTTCTCAACTAATCGGCCTTTGAACAAGATCGGGATTTGAAATTATTAAGTCAATCAGCTGTTCATTTGTATAATTTTTATTTTTAATATCAAGTTCTTTATATGCCCTTTCATTTTTTCTTAATAATTCAACCGGAGTTAAACTCATTTTCTTCAACAATGTTTTTAATTTAGATTTGGAAAACGGTTTTATATAGTAATTAACTTTTTCAAAGTCCACACCATTTTCAATTAGAATTTTTGATACGCTCCTGCAAGTTGTGCAAGTCGGTTTTTCGTAAACAGTAATTTTTTGCATAGCAATACGCCTAATAAAATTATTGATACGCAAATTTAATTAATTAGAATTGAAACTTACAGTAAATGTAGAACCCTCGTCTTTTTTACTATCGACGGAAATGTCGGCGTTTACCAGCTCAGAATATTTTTTTGTAAGAGCCAGCCCCAATCCGTTGCCTTCAAATTTTCTTGAGTAACCAATTGATTCCTGGCTGAATGGCTTAAATAGATGTGGTATATATTCTTGTGCAATACCTATCCCTGTATCTTTTACAGAAAAAGAAATTCTGTCTTCACTATCCGAAAAAATTGATACATTTACACTTCCTTTTAAAGTATACTTCAAAGCGTTATCTAATAGACAAATAAATAATTGTGAAACAAGGTATTCATCATTTGTAATAACAGGTTTACTTAGGTCGGAATAATAATTTAATTCAATATTCTTTGATTCAGCCTGTGAATTAAATTCATTAATTATTTTGCATAAAACGTCTGACAAATTAAAATTAATATGACGCACTTTATAAGAGCCCGCTTGCAAAGAAGACATATTTAAAATCATATCGATAGTTCTCATTAGTCTTTTACCTGCGCTATCCATTCCCTGAAATAAAATCAATAATTCTTTATCCATTTTATGCTTGAATTCTTCTCTTAAAAGATCAGAAATATTCAAGATAATATTCAGGGGAGTCCTAATTTCGTGAGAGACTTGATTTAAGAAAGCAGTTTTTAGCCTATCCGATTCCTCAGCTTTTTCTTTAGCTATAATTAATTGCTTCTCGGCTTCCCTCAATTTATTTTTTTCTTCAACTTCTTGTAGAGCTCTTTTTATTGCTGCGGGCAGCCTGGTAGTATTATCTTTAAGAATATAATCTGTGGCTCCGCTTTTAAGTAAGTTAACTGCTTGTTCCTCTCCTATTGTTCCTGAAATAAAAATTACGGGAATATCAGGATATTTTTTCCTAGCAATGCTTAACGCTTCCAGGCCGTTAAACGAGGGAATTTTAAAATCACAAAAAACTAAATCAAATGTTTCTTCTTCAATTGCTTTTATATAATCATTTTTATTATTGACTAATTTAACTGAAACTATGTAATCTAGTTTTTCTAAATTTTTGCCGATCATTTCGGCATCGTAAGAATTATCTTCTACGTGAAGAATCCTTAGTGTTTCTGTCATGATAAATCTCAATTAAATTGTTGCGCTTCGAAGTTTTGAAGGAGGGAATAATTTCCCACAAAAAAAAGTTTACCCTGTTAATTTTTGTTTTCATTTATTAAGTATTAACCAGAAATTGATAGCAGTTGGAATAGAGTGGTGGCAATTTAGAAGATTTTATTAAATAATCAACAGGCATTTTACTTCAGGTACTTTTCAAACCAGCTTTGCCTTAAATTATCCACTTCTTTTCTATGGTTTTTAAGAAAATGATCGCCATCTTCAAAAATTGTTAATTTATATTTATAATTTAGTTCAGAAAATTTCTCCGCCAGCTCAAGTGACTGATTAACCGACACCGTATCATCGATACCACCGTGCATAATTAAGTATGGTATATAAGGTAAATTATTAACAAAATTAATTATTGTCCTTTTATCCAGCTCAGTCTCAAAGTTTTTCGATCCAATTATTTTTTTATAGAATAACTTTAATTCAGGGTGCTCCAAAGCATTTTGCTTTAAGTTTGAAATTGCCCCGCTTAAAATAGCGCATTTAAAATTATGATTTTGTTTTAATGTTAGCAGCGCCATCATTCCCCCGCGGCTCCAACCTTCAATTCCCCATTTATTTTTATCTGTAAATTCAAACTCTTCCGCTAAAGGAATCAAGTTTAAAATATCATTTACATCGCTTCCACCAAGTTCTTCTTTTCCTTCACTGCCTGCGTTACCGCGGTACTGCGACATAAATACAACATATCCCCAAGATGCAATTTGCCCGAACACACCTCTTGCCGTAAAATGATCAATCGCTCCTTTATTTTCATATCCGCCACGGCTCCAGATTATACATGGAAATTTATTATCTTCATTCCGCTGTTTTGGATAAGCAATGTATCCTTTAACTTTTAAGCCATCTGAAAGGTAAGTTATTTTTTCTGCAACGGTACTATTTAAAACATCTTCTCCCCATCCGCTAATAACCATTTTGGTTTGGGATTCATTTAATTGAATCTCTTCTCGCTCAATAATTTTTGATGACATATTATCTCTTGACTATTATTTTACAAAATTAAATTAATAAATTTCATTTTAATTTTTAATTAAACTATACTATAAAATATACTTAACCTATTGTTATAATTTCTTTCTTAGTTTTGATTTTTATACATTGAATCGCAAATAAATTTTTCAATAACTATTCTATAAATTGTTATGCAAGGAAAATGGGTAGAATGGGGTCAAAGGTTACAATCTATTGCACAAATAGGCTTAACATTCTGCGACAATACTTTTGATATCGAACGCTACAAACAAATTCAACAGATTGCTGCAGAAATGATTTCGGATCATACAAATCAAACACCGGAATTAATTCTTGATTATTTTAACAAAGAAACCGGGTATGCAACTCCCAAAGTAGATACTAGAGGAGTAGTGTTTAAGGAGGATAAAATTTTATTGGTAAGAGAGAGACTAGATAACAAATGGACATTACCCGGCGGCTGGGCAGATGTTTGTTCCTCCCCATCGGAAAATGTTGTAAGAGAAATTTTTGAAGAATCCGGTTATCAAACAAACACAAAAAGATTACTTGCTGTGTATGACCGGGCTTTACATGGTCACAAACCTGATCTACCATATCATATTTATAAAATGTTTTTCTTGTGCGAGCTAATAGGAGGGGAAGCCAAAACAAGTATAGAAACTTCGGAAATAGATTTTTTTGGTAAAGATGAAATTCCAGAATTATCCAATACTCGTATAACTGAAAAACAAATTCAAAGAATGTTTGAATTAAAAGACTTGAATATTACCGACTTTGATTAAATAGAAAACCCAACTTCATTTTCTGAAGTTGGGTTTTCTTACGCTTAGCTATTGATATAACCTCTATTTCAAGAGTGTCATCTTTTTAATTTGTGAAAAACTTCCTGCATTCAATTTGTAAAAATAAATCCCGCTTGAAAGATTCTCCGCATTAAACTTTATCGAATGTTCACCGGCAGTTTGATATTCATTCACAAGTGATGCAACTTCAACTCCCAATATATTATAAACATTTATCTGAACATTTTCAGGTTTAGTAATGTTGTAAGAAATAGTAGTTGATGGGTTAAAAGGATTGGGATAATTTTGTTCAAGTTTAAACCTATTTAAGTTAGATTTATCAGTTACAGAAGTCGCGGTACCGGAAAATGATAAATCATCAACATAAAATACTGTTCCTATGCTTGCCGTACCAGACTCTGTAGTATCCTCACTAGCAGCCATCCATATTGAAGCAGAATCCGGAACATCGGCTGTATAATACACTAACGGAACAGTAAACTGAGTATAATTTGCAGCAGCGCCAAACCATCCATAATTTCCAGCTATAATATTACCCCCAGACCAAAAATAAACCCAAACTAAAAATTTATCGGAACCAGATGTAGATAATTTATAATAACCAGTTAATTGTGCATATCTTTGATCAATAGGAAAACCTTTTCCATTATCTCCTAAAGTATAAAGGTAACCAGGATAAGGATTATTGGCAAAATTTAAAACTTCACCTCTAACTGCTGAATTTCCACTATGGGCATCTGAAGTCTGAGTAATAGGAACTGCAACAGTAGCAATATTATCGGTAAACCACCCATCCGGATTACCGTTTGTCCAATTTTCAAATCCGGGATTTGGTATCTGGGCAAGTAGTTGAAAAGAATTAAAGGAAACAACAAAAATTATTATAAATATTTTTTTCATAAAACTCCTTCTTTTTGTTACAAACATTGATTATTCAAAATTATTTTAGATAAATTTTCTATAAATTATTTTGAGGATTGGTATTAGTCTAAAAGATAAATTCTCAAAAATACTTTTTTATCTCTTTGTAAAATCATAACTTTTATTAGTGATTTGCATAAAGTTATATAGTTAACATCTATCAATAAATAGTTCATTTAGACTATTTTACATTAAAAAAAATTAATGTTGTAAAATTGAGTACAGACCCTTATAAAAAAATATTAGAACAAAAAAAGCTTATAGAAAAACGAAAAGCTGAAATTGCACGCAAGAAAAAAGAAAAAAAGAAACTTAAAATTATCTGGACTGCTATTGGTGCAGCTTTAATTGTACTGATTTTGCTTTTAATTCACTATTATAAAATAAATGAAATGCCTGACAATAAAGATTTAAACAGAAACGGTGAATTAATTTTCCTGGATACTTTATCTCACGTAAAATTTAAATTAAATGTCGAGATTGCTGATAATGAATATCAACTTCAAAAGGGATTAATGAATAGAGATTCTATAACGTATGACGAGGGAATGCTTTTTATTTTTCCACATTCTGAAGTTCATTCAATGTGGATGAAAAGCACCAAATTTCCTTTAGATATTGTTTTTGCTGACACAAATAAAAAAGTAATTACTATTCACAAAAACACAGAACCACTATCAAGAAAAGTCTATTTTTCAAAAGGTCCATCAAAGTACGCAGTTGAGGTTAAAGCCGGGCTAGTTGATTCCACTGGAATTGCTTTAGGTGATGAGATAAGGTGGTTGGAGATGTTAAAGAAATAGAATAACAAATTAATTTAATTATAAACCCGTTTTATATAACCAGACTAAGTTTAATAATATATATCTCAATAAATTCAATACAAATAAAGAAAAGTTTATAAAGACTTCTGCTTAAATATTTATTTTAGTTCAAATACTCTCATTCCATATTTAAAACGGAGATTAAATGAAAAGCTATCTACTGCTTGCTCTTTTATTCTGTGGTTCTTTACTTGCTCATAATAATGAAGACTATAAAAAACCTACCGATGTCTTACCTATTTCAAATTTAAATGGCAAAGATGTTCAACTAACCTTTAATAAATTTTGCGAGTACCCAGACATTTGCCAGGATAAAGAGAATAATATATGGGTGGTTTATTCAGAATATTTGCATGGTAAAGAAAACGTTATACTAAAAGAAATAAAAGATATGTCGATAGTTGATAGTCTCAAAGTTAATTCAACCTCTGAAGGATTTGAACATCGCCCGCGAATTCTTTCCCAAAATAATTCATTACTCTGGATTGTCTGGTGTGCCAAAAGAAATAATAATTGGGATATTTATGCCCGCAGCTTTTCAAAAGGAAAACTTTCGGAAGAGATTAGAATAACAAAAGATACTGCCGCTGATTTAAATCCTTCAATTGCAAGCGATTCAAAAGGAAATATCTGGATCGCTTGGGAATCTCTTAGAAATAACAACTTTGATATTTATACAGTTAAGATGACTGATGACAAAGTTGGTGAACCGATGAATATTTCTAATTCAAAAGATATGGAACTTCGTCCTTTTATTAAGAATTTTAATAATAACTTATATGTTGTTTGGGATAGGCAACATGAAGAAAATTATCAAATCATTTTAAAAAGCTTTGACGGCAAAAATTGGAGTGCAGAAGAAAAATTATCTCTGGATATGGGATTTAATCTTGCACCAACTTTAAGTATTTCAAACGACAATAAAATTACAGCAGCGTGGCATTCAAATTTACAGCCGAATGGAGAAGTAGGATTTACGCCCTTGGATATATTATAAATACATAAATTCTAATGATGATAATTATTATACTACTGCGGATGACAGTGATTGGTTTAAAAGAGGTGAAGATCAGGCTTTAGAGTTTCCATCATTAGTTTATGACAATAATAATGTTTTGTGGATCTTGAGCAGGCCTTCACAAGGTTTTTATGTTCAATGTGTTAAGGATGATCATCACTCCCCGTTGTATAAGCTAAATGTTGATGGCTGGGGCGGAAGAGGCCAATACGCTATTCCAATTTTAGGAAATGACGGTAATATATATACAGTAAGACGGGATATTTATTATGTCTACTTAAATAAATTTTCTACTGATATATCAAAGTTAGATGTTGATCACGATGTAACAAAAATAAATTTTGATAATAAAAAATTAGTTCCTTTTACTATTCAAAAAAATGATGATGACACTAAACTTAAGACTGCCTGATAGCATGCAAATAGTTTATGGGGATATTCATCAGCATTCTTCTCTATCTGACGGAAGAGGAACAATAGATCAATGTTACACCCGTTCACGATATATTTTACATTATGATTTTGCAGCGTTAACTGATCACGAATGGTTTACAGGTAATTTTTTAACTCCATCTGAATGGGATAGAATTAAATTAATAGGGCAGCAATTTTACGAGCCCGGAAAATTCATTACTTATGCAGCTTATGAATGGACTACTCCACGATTGCCAAAAGGCTTTGGCCACAAAAATGTTTTTTTCATGGATTGGAAAAAACCAATTTTTAGCTTTGACACTGATGCTTCAACTACTAAAGATTTATTTAACCTGCTCAAAGAAAATAATGCCATTGCAATTCCTCATCATATCGGATGGACAGGAACAGATTGGGAGAATCATGATCCTAAAGTTCAGCCTGATGTGGAAATAGTCTCAACTCATGGCGCATTTGAATACATGGGGAATGAGCCAATTACACATCGTGGAGGAATGCCTGGATATTTTGTCCAAGATGGTTTAGCAAAAGGTTTAAAATTTGGTTTAATGGGATCTTCTGACGGACATGGCCTTAGATATCATCATGGTATAGGTCGAAAAGATAATGAATGGCAAACCGGGCTAACAGGTGTAATCGTTAAAAATAAAACTAAGGAAGAAATTTTTAATGCTTTAAAAAATAGAAGAGTTTTTGCTACATCAGGAACAAAAGTTCAAATAAGGTTTAAGATAAATGACAGATGGATGGGATGTGAAATTAATGCTGCAAGTCCACCTGAAATAAATTTCGAAGTACTTGGCTCGTCTAAGCTTCACTATGCCATTTTAGTTAGAGACAATAAAAATTTATTATATCTTGGTAAAGATATAAACGGTGGGCGTGGTGCAAGAATTAAATATGTTGACAAAGATTTAACTGGCAGGTGAACATTGGTACTATGTGAGGGTCATTCAAGATAATGGGGAAATGGCATGGAGCAGCCCAATTTGGGTAAATTATAATCCTGAAAAGTAGCTCTATTTCTCTTAGAGATTATTTTAAGATTTTGCTGTAATGCAAGTTGGTTCTGAGTTCAACTTTAAAGTTACAAGAGTTTGCGATAAAGCATAAGTTCATGCGCTTTATGATGTAACTCATTTGCTTTATCAATCATTGATTTATCTTTAACAGTTACAACCGGGTAAAGTGTTACGTCGGTAAAATGCCCGCTGCCGTCTGATGCTTCATGCTAAATTTCCAATTGGATTATCTTTATAATCAATAACAACAATTCCATTGTCAGCACACAAATGCAAATACCACAACATGTGACAGGAAGAGATAGAAGCAACAAAAAGTTCTTCAGGATTATATTTTGTTTTATCTCCACGAAACGCTGGATCTGATGAGCAAAATATTTCATGTTTATTTACTGAAATAATAGAGTGTTCTCTTCCATAACCGGTGTAACTTAAAGTCCCGGTTCCTTTATTGCCAGTCCATTGTGTTGTTACTTTGTATAGATGTTTTCTTTCCATTAAAATCCTTTTATATTGATTTAGTTAAATAGATAAAGATTTTATTCTAGTTACACTTAAATTTCATTTATATATTAAATCTTTTTACTATAAACAACAAATCCGGATTTATTAGCAACTTTATCATAGAGTCTCATTGCAGTAAAGTTAGAATCTTGTGTTTGCCAATAAACTTTCTTTATACCGGCATTTTTTGATATCTCATAAATTTTATTAATTAATGCACGTCCTACACCTTGCCCTCTTGCTTCTTCAAGAGTATATAAATCCTGAAGATAACAATTTGGTACTATCTCTATTGTACTTCGATGGAAAAGGTAATGCGCTAATCCTAAAAGTTTACCTGATTTCTCAGCAACGAGTGCGTACACCGGTTCATAAACGTCAAAAAAACGGGACCATGTTATTTTAACAATTTCAGTAGATAAAGCAGTCTCTCCAGACCTTCCATAAAAAGTATTGTATCCATCCCAAAGCTCTTTCCAGCAATTGAAATCTTTTTGGGCCACATGTCTTATTATTAATTCTTCATTCATAATCTTTTTTTGCTTATTCTTTAATTTAATATTCTTACTAATTTTTGATAATTATTTGTTTAGCTTATTTAAAAATATTTCTTGCTGGTTATTTTAATATCTCGACTTCTTCAGGAACATTGAATAAAAGAACACATCCGTTTTTTGAATGAACAGAATGTTTAAAATCTTTGGGTGTATATAAATATTCACCGGCAAAGAGTTCTGTATCATTAAAAAAAGCTGAACCTTCTAAAACCATAACCTCTTCACCTCCCGGGTGATTATGAAAAGGATATTTTGCTCCGGCATTAAATTTCAGCATAAAACTTGGCGCTCTATTCGTACTTTCATCATATCGTAAAACCTTAACTGAAATTCCTTTTGTATCGACACCTTCTTCATTCAATGGTTTCCAGGCAATATTATTTGTATTAACTATATAATCTTTCATATCTGTTTTCATTTTATGTTTTCCCTCAGTTTATTTAATAATAATTCGTTTTCAACATATTTTCTTTGTGCTTTACTAGTCATTAGTTCTAGCAAATCTAATGAAGCAATATAGCTTACTAAATTTCCATTTGATGAAATTATGTTTCCATCTTTTACCACAGCATTTTTTGAATCATCCATTACCAATAAAGACGGATATTTTTTTTGAAGTGACTCACCTCCGGAACAATAAGTCACTATCTTTTTGTTTTTGGCAACACCAGCTTCCCCTAATAAAAACGCACCTGCACAATGGCTTGCGGTGTATTCTGCCCTCTTACTTTTCTCCTTAATAAAATTCACTAGATTGGAATCAGATGTTTGATTTTCAGGATTATTTGAACTCGGAACTACAATTACATTTAATTCGGGAGAATTAGTGAAAGTGAAATTAGGTAAAATACTTAAGCCTTCTTCAGTTAATATTGTTCTTTGTTCTTCGGCAATGAGAACAACATTAAATAGTTTATTGCCGTTTGAATCAGATTTTGTAAATACATCAAGCGGGGCAACTACTTCGTTAGTTAGAACGCCGTCGAAAATTACAATTCCAATTGTCTGGCAATCCCGGATTTATAACTTTATTCATATTACTCCTTTTCTTAGTATTATTTAAATTTGTAAAACTCAAAAAAATTAACGCTGTAAGAATTATGAATATTTTATTTTTCATTTTCTTTCCTTATGCTTAAATGAAAAAGGTTCTAATAAAATTTCTTTTTCATCCTTCATCATCTTAATTCCCCTTTATTCCATCTTTCAGAAATTATTTCCCCTTTCTCCAAATTATCTACAACAAGTATTAGCTGGTTTTCATGATCGCTGTACATAACTTCAATATTAATTCCAGCATCAGCCATTAAGCGGGAAATTTTACCTAGCTGGCCGGGTTGTCCTTGATTAAGCCGTTGAACAAGAATTTCATTTTCTTTTATCACTTCAAAATCATTTTCTTCAAGTACTTTTTTAGCTTCAGCAGTATCTTCAAATAAAAAATGTGCAATACCTATATCACTCACCCCAAATACGCCGCCTCCTAAAATGCTGATTCCGCTCTTCCAAGGACTTCACCCATTTTTGCTAAAGTTCCCGGCTCATTCTTTAAGTGAATTTCTAAATCTTTCATGTGAAGTACTCCAATTATTTAATAATCTTCTAATTAGGATTAACAATTTTCTTTATAATACTTTATATAATCAGGTAGTAAAATATCATTCTTCATTTCTTGATCTTTTATCGGCTCTCCTACTTTTACTTCCAGCGGAATAACTCCAGCCCATACATTTAAATCATAGTCTTCTTTTTCATCAACTAGTGGTCCTGTTCTTATCTTAGCAGATGCTTCATCTATTTTAAATTCAAATACAGAAGTTATTTCCAATTCTTTTTTATTTGGCTGCCTTGCATCATTCCATCTACCGGGAATAATATGTTCCGTAATTATTTTTAATGCCTTCAATTTATCTATCATGGTCATCAATTTCTTTCCCTTTACCAAAAATTATTACTGACCTGTAATTAATTGAATGATGAAATATGGAACGGGCAGCAACAATTCCATCTATCAATGTAACGCTTATGCAAATTTCTTCACCGGATTTAATTGAATTAAGCATTCTGCTTTTATTTGAGCCATGAATGAAAATTGAATCATCTTCTCTTCCAAATGCTGTTGGAATTATGAAGACCTGGCCATCAATTTTAAAAGCAACTTGACAAACAAATGTTTCATCAAGTATTTTATAAATAGTTTCTTTTTCGTATACGGCTCTTTTAGGTGCGCGGTTTACTTTTGTACGATTTGTCTTTTTTAATTCTTCCAATTTTTAACCAGTTAAATGTTTCAGTTCGTCCTTTTATTGGTTCAAAAAATATTATAGAAATTGGCTTTTCAAAAGAGCCAATATTTAATAATATTGTGGTGCCACTTCATAAAAAATTTTATGCCGAAAGAAATAGAAGAAATACCTTTAGTATCATTAAAAATTAATTATAATTCGGAAGTACCTTTATATAAGCAGTTATATAACACTTTCAGGCAATCAATTCTTGATGGAAAATTTTCTCCAGGACAAAAGCTACCGGGAACACGTTCTTTAGCTAAAGAATTAAACGTGTCGCGCAACACTGTCGCTTTGGCTTTTGAACAGCTATTAATCGAAGGATACATAAAAGGAAAAACAGGTTCGGGAACTTTTGTAAACGAAATTCCCGATAATTTTTTAAATGTGAATGGAAATAAAAGTGGAAAGAAATCTAAAATAAATTTTCCTAATAGATTAAATAGTCAATTAGATACATCGGAAGTAATCCGAAGAAATACAGTTCACGAAGAAATTCTTCCATTTCAGAATGGAGTACCTTCATTAAATGATTTCCCTATTAAAACATGGCTGAAATTAAATAATCAAATCGTTCAGACATTTTCAAATATACATTTGGGTTATGGGGATGCAACTGGCTACAAGCCGTTACGTGAAGAGATTGCTGCTTATCTTCGTACATATAGAGCAGTTAATTGTACTGCTGAGCAAATCATAATTGTGAATGGTTCACAGCAGGGTTTGGATTTAATTGGCAGAGTTTTGCTTGAACGCGGTAATAATGTCTGGCTTGAAGATCCCTGGTTATTTTGGAGCAAGAGCTTCAATGCTATTTGCAGATTCCAAAATATTTCCATGTCCATTAGATGATGAAGGATTAGATATAAATTATTCATCTAAAAAATATCCAGCTCCAAAATTAATTTATACTACACCTTCACATCAATTTCCGCTTGGCATTACTGCAAGCGCTGCACGAAGAATTGAACTTCTGCAATACGCAAGTAAGAATAATAGCTGGATTATTGAGGATGACTATGATAGTGAGTTTAGATATTACGGCGATCCGCTTCCATCCTTACAAGGCATGGACAAGAATAGTTGTGTTTTATATTTAGGGACTTTCAGTAAAGTATTATTCCCTGCTCTGCGCCTCGGTTATTTAGTTTTACCAGACTCCGCAAATGGTTGATATTTTTGTTTCAGCAAAATCAATGATGGATAGGCAATGCCCGGTTTTTGAACAGATGATTGTGACTGAATTTTTAAAGCAAGGATATTTTACCAGACATATAAGAAAGATGCGAATGCTTTATAAATCCCGTCAGGAATTTTTAATCAATGAAATCGAAAAAGAACTGAATGGCATTCTTAAAGATAAATCCTTCTCCTGCCGGCATGCAGATAATCGGCTGGCTGCCTAAAAATATCAATGATAAAAAAGTTGTTGAAGCTGCAAAGAAAAATAGATTGGTTATTAATCCCTTATCAAGTTATTCGATTAAATTTTTTAAAGAACCAGGACTAATAATCGGTTACACCGCTTTTAATGAAAAGGAAATTAGAAGCGGTATTAAGAAACTAAAACAAGTTTTGGAAAGGTTTGGAAATTAAACAACTGAATTAATTCACACATTAAATAAAAATTGGGATTGTCATTCCGAACTTGTTTCGGAATCCCTTTTAGAAGATGCTGAAACAAGCCTGCCTACCGGTCAGGCAGGTTCAGCATGACGGTTGCAAAACGTCAATTAAGTAAAATGAATTATATCCGTATCAATTGGTTTATAGCCAAGCAGTCTGCCCATTGTTAATATTTGTCCCTTATGATGAAATTCATGAGTTGCTGTGTGAGTAAATAATTGTAATGGAGTTGTATTTAAAATTTTGTTGTAGTTTGGAATCTTTCCGGAAATAACCATCTCAAAATCATCTTTATATTTTTCAACAAATACACTTACAATTTCATTAACCTTTTCGTAATGCTTTTCAACTAAATAAATTTTATCAATCAAATAATTATCATTGGAAGGAAAGCCTTTTCCTTCAATAAAATTTTTAAGATAATATTCGTAAACATTTGCCACATGGATAAGTAAAAATTGAATGCTTCTTCCGCCAAAATTTTCATTTTCTTTAAGAAAATCTTGAGGAGAAATCTTTTCGCAATATTTTAATAATCTTTTTCTCGAGTCTCTTGCAAATTCATATTGAGTTGATAATACATTCATGTTAATTCCCTATAACTTTTTAATGAGCTAAACCTAATGCCAAAGTTAAAAATCCAAATGCACCAAAAACTGCATGAACAACAATAGATATCGAAGTATTTTTTCTGATTTGGACTACTGCAGGTAAAATAAAGAAAATTGGAGTAGCTGCAAAGATTAAATCAAAACCCATCGGGATATGCCAGCCGGCCCAAAATAAACCATGAATAAGCCAGGTCCATTTTTTATTTAATAATTCCTGTCTTGGCTGAATATAACCTCTCCACAAAAATTCTTCACCGAAAATATTAAAGAAGAAAAACAACGGCCAGACATATAAAATCCACATCATGCCATTTGACAAAGGCATATTTCGGAAGAAGAAAGGTGTTGCATCAAAACCAAATTTAGGCATAACTATTTTTGCAATTAAAAAAGATGCAAGAGATAAAGCGACAAAAGAAATGATTGTCCAAATCCAATCAACACCGGATAATTTCTTAATCCGCATTCTATCAAACAAATCTTTTAATTTATATGAATTGGTTTCTTTCCCGCTTAAATAAATTGCCCAGAAGAACATTGGAGCTAATACAATTAAACCAACGCTTAAAAAATAAGTTATCTCAATCGGGAAGATTTTTAGTTTATCTAAGGTAGGAATTGCAATATGACAGGCTATAAAATTTAAAACGGTAGGAATACCAAACAGCCAAATTAATTCAAACCAGGTTAGACGTTTTAAATCTTTCATTTTAAAAATGAATTAATTATTTCCCGAATAAATCATCCTCAACCAATTCACAAAGTATATGTGCAACTGTAATATGCCCTTCCTGGATTCTTTGTGTATTTGGAGAAGGAATAATTATCGGCAAGTCGACTAAGCTTTTTAATTTGCCTCCGCTTCCGCCAAGGAAGCCTATGGTTTTCATTCCCTTTTCTTTTGCTTTTTCTACAGCCTTTATAATGTTTCCTGAATTACCGCTGGTTGAAATTGCAATTAAAACATCACCTTCATTGCCAAGACCTTCGATGCTTCTGGCAAATACATTTTCAAAACCAATGTCATTTCCGCCTGCAGTTAAGTTTGAGGTATCGGTAGTTAAAGCAATTGCCGGCAAAGCTGGGCGAACAATCGTGTGACTTAATCTTATCATAAATTCAGTAGCGATATGCTGGCAGTCAGCAGCACTGCCGCCGTTACCGCAAAGTAAAAGCTTTTTATTTTTTTTATATGCATTTACAACTAATTCAACTGCTTCTAAAATATATCCAGAACATTGTTCTTTAATTTTTATTTTTGTTTCTGAACTTTCTTTTAATGAATCTTCAATAAATTTTTGTTTGTTCAAGATTTCCTCTTTTAGATAAGAATTTTTCTATGATAATTTTTTCAGACTTTAATTGGGATGTTTACATGAACTGCATCGGCAAATTGTTTTATTAAATCCCAGTTGTTTTCGTTTTCAAAAAAGTTTCCTGTTACAATTATGTCAGCACCGTTTTTAACTTTTTGTCTTGCTTCATTCGGTGATTTAATCCCTCCGCCAACAATAATTGGAACACTGCAATATTCAGAAACTAATTTCACCATTTCATTTGGAACGGTTTCTTTTGCACCTGAACCTGCTTCAAGATAAATTAACTTCATACCAAGATATTCAGCAGCCAGAGCAGTTGCAGCAGTTATTTCCGGTTTATTCCGCGGGATTGGCAAGCTTCCGCTCATATATTGTGCAGTTGTAGATGTTCCCGATTCAATTAAAATGTATGCTGTTGAAATTGCTTCCAAATTTGCTTGTTTAATTATTGGGGCTGATATAACATGCTTGCCAATTAAGTGTTCGGGATTTCTTCCGCTTACAACAGATAAAAATAAAATAGCATCAGCAAAAGATGTTATTTGATTAATAGAACCCGGAAAAATTATTACCGGCAGTTTTGTAATACCTTTAACTTTTTTGACAAATGGCTCAAAGTTTCCATCAAGCATTAAGCTGCCGCCGATCAGAAATCCATCAACACCAGAATCTTCACAAACTCTGATAAATTTATTTATGTTATCACCGACTAATTTATCAGGGTCCAAAAGGATTAAATAAGCTGCTCCTTTTTGCTGAATCGTTTTTAATATGTTGTTGTAAATATTCATTTATAAGTATTTAATTTATGCTGAACTTATTTCAGCATCGCATAATTAAATTTGAGACCCCGAAACAAGTTCGGGGTGACATAATGATTTTATTTTCCCATCATCTTTTTAATATTTCTCAATGCTTGTTTAATTCGCTGCTCATTTTCAACCATTGAAATTCGAAGATAGCCTTCTCCGTATTCGCCGAAAGCAGCGCCGGGAGAAGTAACAACTTCTGCTTCATCAATTAACTTTTTTGAAAATTCCATTGAACCCATGTTCTTAAATTTTTCCGGGATTGGAGCCCAAACAAACATGCTTGCTTTTGGTTTTTCAACCTGCCAGCCAACTGAATTTAAACCTTCGACCAAAACATCTCTTCTTTTTCTGTAAACTTCTGATATCTTTTTAGTTACAGAATGTGGCGAATCCAAAGCTGCAATTGCTGCAACTTGAATAGGAGTAAAAATTCCGTAATCGTAAAAGCTTTTAAATTTAATTAATGCAGAACAAATTTCTTTATTCCCCACACAAAATCCAACCCGCCAGCCAGCCATATTATAACTTTTTGACATTGTAAAAAATTCGACTGCAATATCTTTGGCGCCAGGTACTTGTAAAATTGATGGAACTTTTGTCCCTTCAAAAACAATATCACTGTAAGCCATATCATGCACAACAATCATTTGAGTTTTTTTTGCATAAGCGATTATCTCTTTTAAATAATCCAATTCAACCACTGCAGTCGTGGGGTTTGCTGGGAAATTTAAAATCAGCATTTTAGGACGCGGCCACATGTCACGCGTAATTAAAGAAATATCAGGGATAAAATTATTTTCTTTACTAAGTGGAATCGAAATTACATTTGCACCTGCAGAAGTTACGCCATAAATATGAATCGGATAAGTTGGATTTGGTACAAGTACAACGTCGCCTTCATCAAGCAGAGCAAGACATAAATGTGAAAGTCCTTCCTTACTGCCGATACATGTTACTGCTTCTGTCTCGGAATCAATATCAACATCAAAGTCTCTTTTGTATTTACGAGAGATTGCTTTTAAAACTCCTGGAATTCCTTTTGACCGGGAATAGCGGTGGGTTTTAGGGTCATCTATTGTTTGTTTTAACTTATCGATAATGAATTTCGGTGTAGCCTGGTCAGGATTTCCCATTCCCAAATCTATTAAGTCAATTCCCTGCTGTCTTTTCTTAAGCTTAATAGCATTAAGCTCGGAAAATAAATATGGGGGCAGACGGTCAAGTCTTTTTGCAAAATTCATATAATAAGTATAAAGGAAGTTAAAAATTAAAAGCTGTTTTAATTTAAGTAACTGAAAAATAAATAAAAAATAATAACACAGAGAAAATCATAGCTATAAAAATATAATGAACCACGATACAATTATTAAATTGATATTTGATTTTTTTTAAATGAAATTTAACCTAAAAGAAAATATTTAGGGGAAATTTTATCTATAAGGAGAGATATCATGAAATATTTTTACAATTGTTCTTATAAATACAATTTAATTATCATTTTCTTGTTTACGTTTTTTCTCTGTTTAAAAACCAATGCTCAAGTAGCTCCGGGTGATCCAAATGCGGTTCCGGTCCATTTTATGTTTTACTATAATTTAACTGCTTCAGATTCAGGAGTAGGCATAAATGGTTCAATGAACAACTGGACTAACGGAATTTTTAAAATGCACCAATCCCAGCCAGGGTTGTGGGAAACAACTTTAGAATTACTTCCGCAAACATATGAATATAAATTTGTTACCTATACAGATACAGTTGGCCAAGCCGGCGTCACCGGATATTATACTGATCCGTTAAATGCTAATTTCGGCGGGCCATTTAATAATTCATTTGTTACCGCACGAGATCCAATGGTTTTTTATTTCCTTCCTAAAAATGAAAGTAATGTGTCGAATGTCAAACCTACTATTTCTGCACAAATAGGTGTCGCCAATTCAAGTACCTTGGATGAAAGCAAAATCACTTTCATATTGGATGGGCAGGAAATTAGTAATGCATCAAGCTATTATAATTCAACTGCAAAAACTTTTACTTACACTCCTTCTCAAAATTTAAGCTATGCAAATCATACCGCTTATTTAAAAGTACTCAATTCGAAAGGGGATTATACAGAAGATACAACAACATTTAAGATTGTGAGCGCAATTTCGATTGCTCCTTATACTTTTAACTTCGATACAAAAAGTCCGAACTTCAATTTTTTAGGTGACGTAACAAGAGTTGATATTAAAGGTGATTTTAATTCACAAGGTTTAAATGTAATGGCAGATGATGACAGCGATGGAGTTTATTCTTATAAAACTAATTTAACAGTTTATGAACCAAATGAATATACAATCATTGTTAACAGCGGTTCATATATAAATGATCCGGATAATCCGCTTTTATCGACAAATCATAGAACTATGGTTATTAAAAATTTGAATCCAAGGCCGGAATATATTAACTATAGCCCTTCTGAAAATTTAGTTTATACTTTTCCCCAAACTTTAGTTTCGGTATCTGCCAATGCAGTAAGAAGTGATTCAAATTACTCTCTGAGTTTTGGATCAATAAAAGCAACCTATGATGGCGCGAGTACGCCAATCAAGTTATCAAGTGCGGGAGGAGGTTATAAAGTTACTGTGAATCTCGATAATCCAACAATAGGCAGGCATGTGATTGAATTTTTAGGAAATGATTCAAAAGGTAATAATGTTTGGCCGGCTAAGTATACTTTTGGCGTTTATCCAAATGGAACCGGTTATAATTATGTTGATGGAGAAAGTGATGATATTGGAAATGGAAATTATTCTTATCCATCAACTGTCCCTGAAGGTTCTGCAGATATTCAAGAAATTAATATAAGTTCAAATCTTTCTTATGATTCACTCATTTTTTCAATCAGGTTAAAAAAGGTTTCAGATTATTCCAGAATCGGTTTCAGTATAGTAAACGGAATAAATGGTAACTATGTTGATGCTATGGATAATGTTGAGTTAAAAATTCCCGAATGGAACTTAAAAGGAATATACGCTATTATTTCTCCGCCGACTTCCAGTTATTTTGATTCGAATACCGAAAATAAATTATATGTATCACGAGATCCTTTACAAAGCAATTATAATATTTCTGTTGATACATTAACCGGAGGAATTATAAAATTCTCATTGCCACTAAGCCAGCTTGAAGAAGTTATGGGAAATTATAATAAGCCCTGGTATTTCGGAGCTTTCACATATCTAAAGAATCAAAACGGAACAATTGAAGTTGGAGAAAATGAAGGCGGAAAATCTTATGAAGAAGATACCGATGTTTACGATGCAGCGTTTTTCTTTGATACTAAAACCCAGCAAAGATTACTTGGAAATTTTAGTTCAACTTCTGATATTGGCGGACCCAGAATAGCTACGATTGGAAAAGATAAAAGAGGATATATTAAATTAGAACCTACCGATATCGACTCGATGATTTCTGTTGCGCCTTTAGTAAAATTATATGCTTCCGGTGGTGATTTACTAAAAGATACTGTAAAAGTTGCCGGTTATGCTGATATATCGGTTTCAGATACTGTTACAATTATGGTAAATAATAATGAATATAAAACTACTGTTAATGCGAATAAAGAATTTTCAGTCAATGTTGAATTAAGTGAAGGTATAAATAAAATAAGTGCAAAAACTTTATTTAACGGAAATAGAGTAAGTAAAAGTGAACAGATCGAATACAATTATCTAATTGATCACAAACCTGTTGTCAATATTGGAACCAGTGTAAATTCTAATTCAGTAACATTAGATGCTTCCAACTCTTATTCTCCTGACAGTTCTGCTTTAACTTTCAACTGGACCCCAGATTCTCAAAACCCTGAATTAGTAAGTTTAAATGGAAGCAGCACTTCAATTACATCTTTCAATGCCCCTTCAACAAAAGGCGAATATTATTTTACTGTGACTGCAACTGACAATAAGAATTTAAAGGATGGGCAAGAACAGTAATTATTGTAAGTGATTCAGGAACATATTCACCAGATTATGCATATTGGCACCCTTCATGGATGGACACTGCGGTTATTTATTCAATCTTCGTTAGAACTTTTAGTGATGCCGGGACATTCAATGCTGTTACACAAAGGATGCAATATCTCAAAGATCTTGGAATCAATTGTATATGGTTTTTACCAATTCATCCGACTACAAACAACCTGGGACCCGATAATCCCGGTTATGCAATTACAAATTATTTGGATGTTTTAGATAAATACGGTACTAAAAGTGATTTTAAAAATTTAGTTGAAACGGCACACCAATTCGGTATAAAAGTAATTTTGGATCATGTAATACAGCATACCTCTGTGCTGCATCCTTTTATGAAAGATGCAAACATGTATAAAGAAAATTCTCCTTACTACCCTTTCTATATGTGGGATTCCAATAATAATTTTCAATACCTATTCACCTGGGTAGATTTACCTTCTATAAATTATGAAAATGAGCCAACAAGAAATTATCTTCTTCGAATGGCTAAATATTGGATGCAGGATTTTAATATTGACGGCTATCGTTGTGATGTCGCCTGGGCAATAAATGATTTAAGAGCGTCAGGCCCTGCTTATTGGCAAAAATGGAGAAGCACTTTAAAATCAATGAAGCCTGATGCTATATTTTTAGCTGAAGCTGATGCTTCTTTTGAAAGATACTTCGATAAAAAATTTGACATGGGCTATGATTGGAATTGGTTTTCTAAACTAAGAAGCCTTGTTTCAAATACCGGTTCAATCGCATCACTCGATTCTTCAATAACATATTATTTTAATCCTCAGTTCCCTCAAAACGCCAGGCCATTTCGATTTTTAGAAAATCATGATGAACAAAGATTTATTGATGCATTTGGTATAGCTGATACAAAATTAGCAGCAGCATTATTATTTACAGTGCCAGGAGTTCCAATGCTTTATGCAGGTCAAGAAGTTGGGGAAGAGACTAATAGAGGGAATATAAATTGGAATGATCCGCATAATCTTCTTCCTTTTTATAAAAATTTAATTAATATTAGAAGAAATAATAAAGCACTTGAGGAAGGCAGTTTTGAAAGAATCACTAACACTGCACCGAGTTCGGTTTATTCATATTTAAGAGTAAAAGGAAATGACAACGTAATTGTGAATATTAATTTCAGCGGTTCCGAACAAACAATAAATTTAAATGTTCCGATAGAAAAAATTTCTTTTGATTCAACAGCAACGTTTTATATTAATGATGAATTAAATATTAAGACTTACGGTGTTAAAGGAACAGATTTAAAAGAATTATAAAATAACCGTTCCTGCAAATGGCGCCCAAATTCTTGTATTATCTGATACTGCCATTACCGATGCAAAGGAAATAAAAGAAGTCTTGCCTGCCACTTATAATCTTGAGCAGAATTATCCTAATCCTTTTAATCCATCAACGACAATAAAATACTCTCTACCTGCTGAAAGTCATATAAAGATTACTGTGTTTAACATTTTAGGTCAAAGGATAAGCGAGTTAATAAATGAAGTTCAAAATGCAGGTTATCATGAAACAGTTTGGAGCGCAAAAAATTTTGCTTCCGGAGTTTATCTATATTCCATCGAGGCTGTTTCATCTAATGGAAAATCTAACTTTACTCAAGTGAAGAAAATGATTCTTTTAAAATAATTCTAACGAAATTTGAACAACCATTTTAATTTTTCAAACTGCTTCGTAACGAAAATTGAAAAATTTGTCATGAAGCAGTATAATCGTAGGTTAATAACCTTGTTTAATTAAATTATAGCACAACTTACTCAACGTTCACTTCCTTGTGTTTTTAGGCTAAATCAATTAAGTTTCCAACCTAATTATCTCTAAATTTTATCCAATTTTCGCCATTTTTGGCTTCAAAGTTATTTTTAGAAGTCCATTTATAGGAAACCATCGCTATGCGAAAAGTAACTCAAAAGGTTAAAATTTTAAATTGAATATGAACAATCCTTAAACGAGGTTATCAGAAATGAGTAATGGAAAAACACAAGAATTAGATATTATAGAAACTGAAAATAGGGAATGGCTTTATTCACTCGATTACGTACTGGAACACGGCGGGCCCGAAAGAGTAAGAGAATTATTACAGCAGCTTCAAATCAGAGCACATAAATACGGAGTTGAAATTCCATTTACTGCAAACACTCCTTACATAAACACAATCACAAGAGAAAAGCAGCCGCCATTTCCAGGTGATAGAGAAATTGAAAGAAGAATTAAAAGCTTAATTCGCTGGAATGCAATGGCAATGGTTGTAAGAGCTAACAAAATTGAAAGCGGAATCGGCGGGCATATTTCAACTTACGCATCTGCTGCAACTTTATATGAAATTGGCTTTAATCATTTCTTTAAAGGTAAAGGTGAAGAATATGAAGGTGACCAGGTCTACTTTCAAGGACATGCTTCACCGGGAATTTATGCAAGAGCTTTTCTTGAAGGAAGATTATCAATTGAGCAATTACAAAATTTCCGTAGAGAATTAAGCCCATCCGGCGGTCTTTCATCTTATCCACATCCATGGCTTATGCCAAACTTTTGGGAATTTCCAACCGTATCAATGGGGCTTGGCCCAATCATGGCAATCTATCAAGCTCGCTTTAATCATTATTTAGTTGATAGAGGATTAAAAAAATCAAGCGGAAAAGTCTGGGCATTTTTAGGAGATGGTGAAACTGACGAACCTGAAACACTTGGGGCAATTACACTTGCTTCAAGAGAAAAATTAGACAATTTAATTTTCGTCATCAACTGCAACTTGCAAAGACTTGACGGCCCGGTTAGAGGAAACGGAAAGGTTATACAAGAACTTGAAGCTATTTTCCGAGGTGCCGGCTGGAATGTTATAAAAGTTATTTGGGGCAGCGATTGGGACCCATTATTAGAAAAAGATAAAGATGGAAAATTAATTAAACGCTTAGGAGAAATTGTTGACGGACAATATCAAAAGTATTCCGTTGAAACCGGAGAATATATTCGTGAGCATATGTTTGGCGTTGATGAAGAATTACTTGACATGGTAAAAAACTTAAGCGATGAACAGCTTAGAAAAATGAAACGAGGCGGCCATGACCCTGAAAAAGTTTATGCCGCATTTAAAGCAGCTATTGCACACAAAGGACAGCCGACTGTTATTCTCGCAAAAACAATTAAAGGTTATGGACTTGGTGAAAGCGGCGAAGGGAAAAATATAACTCACCAGCAGAAAAAATTAAATGAAGATGAATTAAAAGAATTCCGCACACGATTCGGAATTCCAATTTCGGATGAAGAAGTAGCAAAAGCTCCATTTTACAGGCCGGATGATAATAGTCCTGAAATGCGGTACTTACAGGAAAGAAGAAAAGAACTTGGCGGTTATCTGCCAATAAGAAAAACAGATGTCCGTCCGATTAAAACTCCTCCCGAAGATATTTTTGAGGAATTTTATAAAGGAACTGAAGGGCGTGATGTTTCTTCCACCATGGTCTTTGTCAGAATTCTTGCGAAGCTTCTTAAAGATAAAGAAATTGGAAAATATATTGTTCCTATTGTTCCTGATGAAGCAAGAACATTTGGAATGGAAGCTTTATTCAGACAAATAGGAATTTACTCTCATGCAGGCCAGCTTTATGAACCTGTAGACAGCGCAAGCCTTCTTTATTACAAAGAAGCAAAAGATGGACAAATACTTGAAGAAGGAATTACGGAAGCAGGCTCAATGTCATCTTTCATTGCAGCCGGAACAGCTTATGCTTCCCATGGATTAAACATGATTCCTTTCTTTATTTATTATTCAATGTTCGGTTTGCAGAGAATTGGCGATTTAGTTTGGGCTGCAGGTGATATGCAGGCAAAAGGATTTTTAGTCGGCGGTACTGCCGGAAGAACAACTCTTGCCGGCGAAGGATTGCAGCACCAGGATGGGAACAGTCACCTATTAGCATACACAATTCCAAATCTGGTTACATATGACCCTGCATATGCTTTTGAAATTGCAGTGATTATTCGTGATGGAATTAGAAGAATGTATGAAGAACAGGAAAATGTTTTTTATTATTTAACTGTGATGAATGAAAATTACCCAATGCCTCCAATGCCCAAGGGTGCTGAGAAAGGCATTGTAAAAGGAATGTATAAATTAAAAGCTTCCAAAAAGAAAACTGCTAAGTTAAAAGCTCAATTGTTTGGAAGCGGAACAATTCTAAATGAAGTTGTTAAAGCTCAAGAAATTTTGGAAGAAGAATATAAAATTTCAGCAGATGTTTGGAGCGTTACCAGCTACAAAGAATTACGCAAAGATGCACTTGATATTGAAAGATGGAATATGCTTCATCCAAATGAAAAACAAAAAGTTCCATATATAACACAAGTTCTTAAAGATGAAGAAGGCGTTTTTGTTGCAGCTTCTGATTATGTTAAAGCTTTACCTGATTCTATCGCAAAATGGTTCCCCCGTCATCTTACTTCACTCGGGACAGATGGCTTTGGAAGAAGCGAAGGCAGAAAAGAACTGCGTGACTTTTTTGAAGTTGATGCAAAGCATGTAGTATTAGCTGCTCTCTCATCACTTTATGCTGAAAAGAAAATTAAATTTAATATCATTGAAAAAGCAATTAAGGATTTGGAAATAAATCCAGCAAAAAATAATCCAATGCATACTTAATCTATTGTTGCTCGATTATAAAAAGAAATTTTTAATTAAGGTTTAAAATGGCAAAAGAATTTAAATTACCCGACTTAGGAGAAAATATAGAATCCGCGGACGTATTATCTGTACTGGTTAAAAGCGGAGACCAAATTGAAAAAGAACAAAGTGTAATTGAAATAGAAACTGATAAAGCTACCATTGAAGTTCCATCATCTGTTGCAGGAAAAATTAAAGATGTTTTGATAAAGCCCGGCGACAAAGTAAAAGTTGGACAATCAATTATAACTTTTGAAGACAATAACGGCAAAGCTGAAGTTAAAACTGAAAAGAAGATTGAAGATAAGAAACAAGAAAAAGCTGAACCTGAAAAGAAAGTTGAAAACAAAACAAAAGAAATAACACAAGTAAAAGAAGAAACTAAAACAAAAAAATCATCGGGTGGAAATGTAGTTGAAGTTAAATTGCCTGATTTAGGAGAAAATATTGATTCTGCAGATGTGTTAAATGTTTTAGTAAAGCCCGGCGACAGTTTAGAAAAAGACCAGGGAATTTTAGAAATAGAAACCGACAAAGCTACTATCGAAGTTCCATCATCGGTTGAAGGAACTGTGAAGGAAGTTTTGGTTAAAAGCGGCGATAAAGCAAAAGTCGGACAGGTAATTTTAAAAGTTGAATCAGCAGCAGCCGGAAAAGAAGTTAAAAAAGCTGAGCCTGTTAAAGAAGAAAAAGTTGCGCAAAAAGAAACTGAAACGGAAGCGACAACTGTTGAGAAAGAAACTGCAAAAGGTGAAATAGAAGAATTTCATCCTGGAGAAATTGATGAGCAGCCGCCTATTAGAAAAAATGCAGCCCCTGCCGCTCCTTCGGTAAGAAGAATAGCAAGGGAAATTGGGATAGATATTCAAGAGGTTCCGGGCACCGGCCCGAATGGCAGAATCTCAATGGATGATGTTAAAGGATATGCTAAAAAATTAAATGAAGAAAGAAAAAGCGGCGGCGGTTATTCATCATTAGGAATTAAAGCGGAAAATTTACCAGACTTTAGCAAGTTTGGTGAAGTTGAAGTTAAACCGATGAATAAAATCCGTTCTGTAACTGCTGACCATCTTAGTTATGCCTGGAATGTAATTCCACATGTAACTCAGCATGATAAAGCAGACATTACAAAGCTTGAAAAAATCAGAAGGCAGTTTAATCCTAAGATTGAAAAAGCCGGAGGTAAATTAACTATTACGACAATCCTTTTGAAAGTTATTACTTCTGCTTTAAAAGTTTATCCGCAGTTCAACAGCAGTATAGATTTACAGAAAAAAGAAATTATCTATAAAAAATATTTTAATATTGGAATTGCTGTAGATACGCCGAATGGATTAATTGTTCCTGTATTGAAAAATGTAGATAAGAAAAATCTAACGGAACTTTCTATTGAAATGAATACGATTGCGGAAAAAGCAAGAATAAGAAAAACTACCCTTGAAGAATTGCAAGGTGCATGTTTTACTATCACCAATCTTGGCGGAATTGGCGGCACATCTTTTACTCCAATTGTTAATTCTCCGGAAGTTGCAATTCTTGGAGTTTCAAGAGGAAGCATAGAACCTGTTTACAACAATGAAACTAGAAACTTTGAACCAAAGTTGATGCTTCCATTATCTCTTTCGTATGACCATAGAATTATTGACGGCGCTGATGCTGCAAGATTCTTAAGATGGGTTTGTGAAGCACTTGAGCAGCCGATTAAAGTTATGGTTGAGGGGTGAGGAAAAGTTCAAGAGTAAGTTTAAGCCTGCCTACCGACAGGCAAGGTTCAAGATTTTAATAAAGTCATTCTATTGTAACTCAATAGTCATTCAATAGCTTTTCAATGAATGACCATTGAATGGCAGCGAAACGAATGACAAAAATTTTATGAGGATATAAATGTCAAAGCAAGTTACAGTTATCGGCGCAGGGCCTGGCGGTTATGCCGCTGCTTTTTATGCTGCCGACCTCGGAATGGATGTTACGTTAATTGATAAAGATAAAAATCCCGGCGGGGTGTGTTTATACCGCGGATGTATTCCTTCAAAAGCTCTTTTGCATGTTGCCAAGCTGCTGCATGAATCTGAAGAAGCAAAAAATTGGGGAATTGAATTTGATAAACCAAAAATAAATTTAGATAGATTAAGAGAATGGAAAAATGAAGTTGTCAATAAAATGACTGGCGGACTTGGACAGCTTTCAAAAGCCAGAAAAATAAATTATGTCCAGGGAACCGCAAGCTTTATTAATTCATCTACACTTAAAGTTGAAAAATCCGATGGCACAACTGAAGAATTAAAATTTGAAAATGCAATCATTGCTACCGGTTCAAGAATAACAACAATTCCTGCCTTTTCTATTGATAGTAAAAGATTATTGAATTCAACTTCTGCCTTAGACTTACCTGAAATTCCGAAATCACTTTTAGTTATTGGCGGCGGATATATTGGACTTGAACTTGGTTCTGTTTATCAAGCCTTGGGGACAAAAGTTTCTGTTGTTGAAATGATGCCGGGACTTTTGCCAGGTGCCGATAGAGACCTTGTTGCTCATTTAAGTAAACGCATTGAAAAGCAGTATGATAAAATCATGCTCAATTCCAAAGTGCTTGAATTGAAAGAAACCAAAAAAGGAATAAAAGTTAAAATTCAGGATAAAGAAGGCAACATAACTGAAGATGAATATGAATATGTTTTAATGTCGATTGGCAGAAGGCCAGAGACAAAAGGACTTGGATTGGAAAACACAAAAGTCAAAGTCAATGAAAGAGGGTGGATAAAAGTTAATAAGCAAATGCAGACAGACGATTCAAACATCTATGCAATCGGTGATATAGTTGGCGAACCAATGTTAGCTCATAAAGCATCGCATGAAGGAAGAGTTGCAGTTGAAGTAATCGACGGACACAAAGCCGCTTTTGAACCGCTTGCAATTCCTGCTGTTGTTTTTACAGATCCGGAAATTGCATGGGCTGGACTAACAGAAAATCAAGCAAGAGAACAAAATATAAAATATGAATCAGCTAAATTTCCATGGGCTGCTTCGGGACGTGCAACAACTCTTGACAGGTTTGATGGCGTGACAAAACTTACTTATTGACCCTGAGACCGAAAGAATTTTAGGAGTTGGAATATGCGGCCCTGGTGCCGGTGAATTAATTGCTGAAGGTGTTCTTGCAATTGAAATGGGAGCTAATGCTGCTGATTTAAAATTGACAATCCATCCGCATCCGACTTTATCGGAAACAGTGATGGAAGCGGCAGAAGTTTTCTTTGGGCAAAGCACACATATTTATAGGCCGAAGAGGAAGTAATTTGAGTTCAAGTCTATGTTCAAGTTCAAGAAACCTTACATGAACTTACTCTTGAACTTGAACTAACTTATCCGCGTCAGTAATCGGCAAATCACAAACGAAATTCTTACAAATGTAAACTGTTGTTTTACTGTTTACAGATTTCAAATCTTTTACATAATCTGAAATTTTTTCTATCTCTTCACTCTTTAAGAGAACAACTTTATTAGGATTGAATTCATCTCGAATCTTCTTTACAAATTCATTTTTAGAATTATTTCCTTCAACAATTACAATTTCATTCGATGGCCCGATAGCAAAATCCAGCGCACATAAAAACTGTGTAAATGCAGATGGCGAGTTAGAAATACTTTGAGAAAAATATTTCCCAATTAATGAAGCTTTTATTTCAAACTCTGTATTCCCCGTAATTCTTGAAAGCCTTAATAAATTTAATACTGCAATTGAATTCCCGGATGGAATAGCCCCATCGTATAAATCTTTTTGCCGGACAATTAATTTCTCTGCTTCATCTGAAATAAAAAAGAACCCGCCGTTTTCATTATCCCAAAAGTGTTTTATTAAATATTCATTTAACTCAAATGCAGTTTCTAAATATTTAATTTCGAATTCAGTTTCATATAAATCTATTAAAGCTTGAATTAAAAATGCATAATCATCTAAATGGGCAGTAATACCAGCTTCACCATCTCTAAATCTATGAAGAAGCCTTCCTTCTTTATCTCTCAATTTACTCAAAATGAAGTCAGTGGAATTCTTAGCGGTTTGATAATACTTTCTTTCGTCAAATGCTTGAGATGCTTTGCATAAAGATGAAATCATCAACGAATTCCAGTCCGTTAATATTTTATCATCTTTGTAAGGATGAATTTTTTTTTCTCTCTCATTAAATAGTCGGACTCTAATATTTTCATATTTAATTTCTTCATCAGAATTTAGCTTGTTTTTTAAGTGCGGAATGTTTGTTCCGTTTAATCCACCATTAACAGAATCAATCCAATTCCCATTTTTTTCTATATGAAATCTTTCAATAAAAAATTCGGCGTCTTCATTTAAGAATTGCTGTAATTCATCCTTTGTCCACAAATAAAATCTACCTTCTTCCCCTTCACTATCGGCATCTTCTGCGGAATAAAATCCGCCGTTTGAGTCTGTCATTTCCCTTAAAACATATTCAAAAATTTCTTCGGCAGTTTTTTTATAGAATTCATTTTTAGTTAATTGATACAACTCGACATAAGCATTTGAAATTAGAGCCTGGTCATAAAGCATTTTTTCAAAATGAGGAACAAGCCATTGCTGATCTGTTGAATAACGATGAAATCCAAATCCGATATGATCATAAATTCCGCCAAGACGCATTTGAGTTAAAGTTTTCTCAACCATTTCCAAAGCTGATTTATCTTTATATCTTTTATAATATCTTAAAAGAAAAGTAAGATTATGCGGTGTGGGAAATTTAGGGGCAGTCCCGAATCCGCCAAATTCCGGATCGAATCTATTCTTCAAATTTGAAAATGCTTTTTTGAATATTTGTTCATCTAAATTTTCGTTGCCAGTTACTTGAGCGCTTTTTGAGATAGCATTAGAAATTTCCTCAGCAGATTTTAATAAATCACTTCTTCTATTTTGCCACAATTCTTTTATTCTTGGAAGCAATTGCAACATTCCCATTCTTCCAAAACGTTCACTCTTAGGAAAATATGTCCCTGCAAAAAAAGGTTTTTTATCTGGAGTCATTATGATTGTTAAAGGCCATCCGCCGCTGCCGGTTAAAACCTGGCAGACTGTCATATAAATCCCATCAATGTCAGGCCGTTCTTCTCTATCGACTTTAATTGAAACAAAAGAATCATTCATAAGCGCAGCTACTTCTTCATCTTCAAAAGATTCTTTTTCCATTACATGACACCAGTGGCAGGTTGAATAGCCAATTGATAAGAATATAGGCTTATCTTCACTCTTAGCTTTTTCAAATGCCTCGTCGCCCCAAGGAAACCATTCAACCGGGTTATAAGAATGCTGTAATAAGTATGGGCTTTTTTCACTAATAAGTTTGTTTGGTTTATTCATTTTCGACAATCCATGTTTTTAGCGACTTTCAATTTTACTTTGTTATAGTTTCAGTTTTTGATAATTTTGTTTAAGATAATATTTTTTTACTGGCAATCATAGAAATTTATGACTAAATCACAAATATGGGTAGCATCGTTTTTAGTGCTTTTTTTAATTTTATTTTTTTTGGGAAGAGTTTCGAAAAATGTTGATAATGAAAATGGGCAAGCCACTAACAGCCCAATGCCTCAAACAAACATGACATCTGAAGAGTTAACCGGTGAACAGTTAGTATCACAGCTTGGATGTGTAAATTGTCATGGTTCTGATTTAAGCGGGACGAAAATGGCGCCTTCACTTCATAATGTGAAAAATAACTGGTCAAGAGACAAACTTATAAATTATTTACGAAATCCATCTTCATACATGGATGCAGATAGATTCAAAGAATTCAAAAGCCAATATCCAGGGGTTATCATGCCTTCTTTTGGAAACATTGAGGTAAAAGAATTAGGGAAGGTTGCAGAGTATTTGTTAAAGTTATAAAAAGAAAAGTTTAATTTTATTGACATAAAAAAATGCGCTTAGATTTTTATCCAAGCACATTTTTTTTATATATTGAAACATAGGAATAGCAAGTCTAAATATCTATAAACTTTTATATTGCGAATTAGTATTTAATAAATTAGTTTATAATTGATTTTTGTAATTAATACAAAATAACTGCATAAACCGGGTGAGTTTCTGTAAATATCTTTTCGAGAAAATGAAAACAGCAATTTGAATTTATTTGTTTAATTAATTGAATATATCTCCTGTGGAAATTTGGTTTGTCGATATTTTATCATAGTTGACCAGTTAAGATTATAAAAATTTCAAAGGATATCTAATGTATGGGGATAGCAGAAAAAAAATAATACTTTTAATTCTTTGTTATTTAATATTAATGACAAATGAATCTTACTCTCAGTGGGTTCGTCAAGATAGTTCAAATACAGATGGGTTGAATAAGATATTTTTTGTTGATTCCATTTTGGGATTTATAGGTGGAAATGGATTTATTGAAAAAACTATAGATGGTGGAATGAATTGGAATCGTACAAAACTATTGGGGAATGTCAATACAATATATTTTTTAAACAAAGATACAGGATTCTGTGCAACAAATACTTCAAATGGTTACCCGTATACTCATAATTTATATAGAACCACAACCGGTGGGACTAGCTGGCAAACTGTTGATTCAGGTGGATATGAATTATTTTCAATAAACTTTAAAATTCATTAATTGGTTTTACAGTAGGAACAAATTATAATCAGAGTGTAATTCTTAAAACAACAGATGGTGGTAATAGTTGGAATCAAAAGGTATACCCTATAGGAGTAGACTTTCGTTCAATCATAATGTTAGATACACTTGTTGGTTATATAGCTGGGGGAGCACCTGAACAAATATGGAAAACAACTAATGGCGGAAATGATTGGATAAAAATTTTTACCTCAGAAGATACAAGAGGATTTCATCTAGATAAAATAACTTTCTCTGATTCCCTTCATGGTTATACCTGCGGGCAAAATCTATATAAAACAACAAATGGAGGTAATACTTGGGATTATATTGAATTCCCAGCTTTGTATTATATTTCACTCTCATCAAAAAATAACAATTGTTGGGTTCTGTTAGACAGTTGGTACAGTACCCGCATTTTGTATAGCTCTGACTATGGTAAAAATTGGGTTCCAATTAAACAAATTTCCAATTCACCAAACTATATGACTGATATTTTTTTTGTAAATGACAATAACGGATGGGTTATAGGTTCACACGGTTTTTTGATAAAAACAAATAACGGTGGTTTTGACAGTATACCAGTTCCAAGTATGCCAATGCTTTATTCACCTTCAAAAGATACTTTGTTAAATACGAATGATGTTTTACTTCATTGGTCGGATGACAATTTTGCATTCTATAGATTACAATTAAGTCAAGATTCACTTCTTAGCTCGTTAGTCGATGAAAAGTTGTTTTTAGGAAACACCGAAATGATTTACAATCTTCAACCATACAGTAGTTATTTTTGGCGAGTAAGATCTGAAAATATTAAAGGTAGTAGCAGATGGTCAGCGATTTCAAATTTCAAAATTGGAGAAGTGGTTAGTGTTAATGCGAATCCTAATTGCGGAAATAGTTTTAAATTATCTCAAAACTATCCCAACCCATTCAACCCAACAACCACTATTGAATACTCAATTCCTAAATACAAGTAGAGTGACAATTGATGTATTTAATATTTTGGGCCAAAATGTTAGAGAACTTGTTAATGAAGAAAAATCACCTGGCAGTTATAAAATTAAATTTGATGGAAGTAAATTGTCTAGCGGAATATATATCTATAAATTAACAGCAGGAAGTTTTTCTCAAGTTAAAAAACTAATTTTATTAAAATAGAAGTCATTAATCGATTCAAACAAAAAATGCGCTTAGATTTTCATCCAAGCGCATTTTAATTTTAAAGAATTTATATCGATTAAGCAATAGTAATATCTTTATCAAGATAAACATCTTGAATAGTATTCAATAATTTAATTCCTTCTGCCATTGGGCGCTGGAAAGCTTTTCTTCCGGAAATTAATCCCATTCCGCCAGCTCTTTTATTAATTACTGCTGTCTTAGCTGCTTCAGCAAAATCATTTTCGCCTGAAGCACCGCCGCTGTTTATCAATCCGGCTCTTCCCATATAATTATTAATTACCTGATATCTTGCTAAATCAATTGGGTTATCTGAACTTAAATCTGAATAAACTTTTTTGTGAGTCTTTCCAAATTTAATTGCATTATATCCGCCGTTATTTTCAGGTAATTTTTGTTTGATAATATCAGCCTCTATTGTTACGCCAAGATGATTTGCCTGTCCGGTTAAGTCTGCCGATACATGATAATCTTTATCTTTTTTGAATTCAGAATTTCTTAAATAGCACCATAAAATTGTGGCCAATCCTAATTCATGGGCATATTTAAAAGCTTCACTTACTTCAATAATTTGTCTTGCACTTTCTTCGGAACCAAAATAAATTGTAGCGCCAACTGCTGCTGCACCCATATCCAAAGCCTGTTCAACGCCAGCAAACATAATCTGGTCAAATTTGTTTGGATAAGTTAAAAGTTCGTTGTGATTAATTTTTACTATATAAGGAATTTTAGGAGCATATTTTCTTGCGGTCATTCCAAGTACACCAAGTGTAGAAGCAACTGCGTTACAGCCGCCTTCAATTGCAAGTTTAACAATATTTTCAGGATCGAAGTATTGAGGATTTGGTGCAAAAGAAGCTCCGGCACTATGTTCAATTCCCTGGTCAACAGGAAGTATTGAAACATAACCTGTATTGGCTAACCTTCCTGTTGAATAAATCCATTGTAAATTTTTAAGTACATTTATATTTCTGTCAGTTTGAGCAAATACTCTATCGACAAAATCCGGCCCGGGTAAGTTAAGTTGTTCTTTAGGAAACTTAGCTTTATATGTTAATAATGCTTCAGCATCGCTTCCCAACAATTCTTTCAATTTTTGTGACATGCTAACTCCATTCTAAAATATTTTATTCAAAAAATTAAAATTCAATTAATGAATGTCTACAAAAATAAACCTAAATCATTTGTTATTCAATTTATTCTGAATGAAGTCAAATATATTTTTTGCATGTGAGCGCGAATTTTCGATAAAAAGTCTATTGGTTTGCATTCCCGCACACACAACCCCAGCTAAAAAGAGCCCTTCTTTATTTGTTTCAAAAGTATTTGCATTACAAACAGGTTCGCGGTTTTCATTTTTTGATATTTCAATTCCGCATTTTTCAAGAAAAGAAAAATCCGGCTGGTATCCTGTCATCGCCAAAACAAAATCATTTTTGAGTAGTAATTAATGCCTATCAGGAGTTTCAACATCAACTTCATTTTCTCTTATTTCCTTTATAGTAGAATTGAAATAGGCTTTTATTGAACCTTCCTTTATCCGGTTTTCAATATCCGGTTTAACCCAGTATTTTACCCGGTTATTAATTTCACTTTCACGGATAACCATTGTAACTTCTGCCCCTTTACGATACGTTTCAAGTGCTACATCAACTGCAGAGTTCGCGCTTCCAACAACAACAACCTTTTGATTAAAATAAGGATGTGGATCATTATAATAATGAAGTACTTTGGAAAGTTTTTCCCCTGGGATATTCATCAAATTAGGTTTGCCATAAAATCCAGTCGAGATAATTATTTGTTCACTTTGATATGTTTCTTTAGAAGTTACAACTTCATAAGAATTATTTGAACTGTTTACATCTTTAACTTTCTCATAAAGATGTACATTTAATTTCCATGATGTAACTACACGTCTATAATATTCAAGCGCTTCACTGCGAGTAGGTTTTGGACCATGCGAAATAAAGGGAACATTTCCAATTTCCAATCTATCCGAAGTTGAAAAGAATGTCATATTATCAGGATAATTATAAATTGAATTAACCAAACATCCTTCTTCAAGTATTAAATAATTAATATTTCTTTTAACGGCTTCAATCCCGCAAGCAAGCCCAATTGGCCCGGCACCAATAATTATTATATCATAAATATTTTTATTCATTTTATTCCAGGTTGGTTAGTAAAACTTTTTTGCAAAATTAATGATTTCATTGTTTAATTATTAGTGACAAAGAAGTGATAAAGAAAAGTGATTCAATTTTCGGCAATTATTTTGGATAATTAACATTTTCATTTACTTACAATTTGCACTAAGCTGCTTGCTATAGTTTTATCATTATTATCAAGCAATAGAACTCTATAAATTCCCTGCTCATCAAAACTCAAATCGTTGTTATCATTTTTTGAGAAGTATATATAATTCATGTCTGGTTTTACGGAAAAATCAAATAACTTATAAAAATCAAATTTATTTTGGGTCGAGTCCAATTTATCATATTCAATTTGACAATCCGTTAGACCTAAATTGTGATCACACTTAACCACTATTGTTATATAGCCTGTAGTAAATATATCGCTTATCCCAACCTCACCGGAACTTGTGTAATTTTCACAAAAATAAAGAACAGGCTCGTTCTGGGCTACTGTAATTGACTTCAATCCGAACATTAAAAATGAAATAAAGACTAATAAAAATAATTTAGGCAGCTGCATATAATTTATCCCTCACTTTTCATTATTTTTGTTTTTCAATAAATGTGAATAAAGATGAGTAAAAATATTTTTCTTGCTTTACAAGATATATTTTTCTCACTTAATATTTGGTATAAAAAAAATTACTTTAATAATTAAAAGGTTATTGTGCCCCAATTCAATCACATCTGCTTTGACTTAGACGGGACTCTCGTTGATTCTTACTTAAATATTTATAACACTACTCTTAAAACACTAAGAGTTTTAAACATTAAAGAACCACTTCAAGAAATTGAATTTCAAAAAAGGATAGGCCATCATTTTATAGACATATTTAATGATTTAAATATACCGGTTGCTGACGTGGAAGAATTTATAAATATCTACAAAAGCTATTATTTTGATTTTATAAATGATTCTAAATTGTATGACGGCATTGAAGAAACATTGGAAATAATAAAATCTTTAGATATCAAAATTTCCCTGCTCACGACAAAAGGACAGGATCAAGCTGATAAAATCATTGATCATTTTAAATTAAGAAAATATTTTTCATATGTTATGGGAAGAAGAAACGGGATGGCAATAAAACCTTCTGCAGAACCTCTACAATTCATTTGTAAAGAATTGATTGTTGAACCTTCTCAAACATTAATGGTCGGCGATGCGGAATTGGATATACAATGCGGGAAAAATGCTTCAGCTAAAACTTGTGCAGCTTTATATGGATACCGTTCTGAAGACTTTATAAAGCAAGAAAAGCCGGATTATTTAATCTCAGATATAAAGCAATTGCTTGAATTTGTATAACTGTTAAATTTAAGAAATTATAATCTTTTCGAATTGCATTATTTATTTTCTACTATTTAAGTAAATTTAACCAATAAAATTTATCCCTTTAGATAACAAACTATTATTTTTAAAATGGACGGTTCAGAAATGAAACTAAAAATATTTTTCGTTTTTTTATTTACTATTCTTTTTTTCATTCCTAAAATAAATGCAAAAGACTATGAAAAACCCAAATTGGTTGTAGGAATAGTCATCGATCAAATGAGATATGATTACCTTTATAAATTTTATCCATATTACGGTGATAGCGGATTTAAAAGACTAATTAATGAGGGCAGCAATTTTACATTTGCCCATTTCAATTATGTGCCAACTTACACTGCCCCTGGACATACTTCCATATATACCGGAACCACTCCCTATTATCACGGAATTATTTCCAATAACTGGTATGATAAAGCTACAAAGAAGACCATCTATGTTACAGATGACTCAACAGAAAACACTGTGGGAAGTAATGATGACGAAGGCAAAATGTCTCCCAGAAGATTAATGGTAACAACTATAACCGATCAGCTTAAAATGGCGACAAACGGCGCTTCAAAAGTTATTGGGATTTCTTTAAAAGATAGAGCTTCAATTTTACCTGCAGGCCACATGGCTGATGCCGCTTACTGGTATGACAGCAAAAATGGAAAATTTATCTCTTCAACCTTCTATATAAAAAGTCTCCCAAAATGGGTGGAAGAATTTAATTCACAAAAGCTGGCAGATAAATATATGTCAAAAGATTGGGAGTTATCTTTACCAATGAAGGATTATCAAATTGCCATGCCAGATCAAAGCAATTACGAAAAAGATGTATTTGATGAAGGCAAAACAACTTTTCCCCATTCATTCAATAATGTAAAAGAGAAGAATAAATACACAGCGTTGGAGAACACCCCTTATGGAAATCAAATCTTGCTTGATTTTGCTAAAGCGGCTTTGAAGAGTGAAGAAATGGGGAAAGGAAAATATACTGACTTTTTAGCTATCAGTTTTTCTTCTACAGATTTTATCGGGCATGCTTATGGTCCAAATTCTGTAGAGATTGAAGATACTTACATAAAACTCGATCAACAAATAGCAGAGCTGCTTTCTGCTCTTGATAAACAAGTGGGAAAAGACAACTACATTGTATTTTTAACTGCTGACCATGGAGTAGTTGAAAAAAACGGTTATAGGGACGAACATAACTTAAATGCTGGCGGATTAGGAATGGCCAATTTTGACGATTCACTTAACGCATTTTCCGAGAGAGATTTTGGAAGCAAAGATATAATTGCGAACACCTCAAATAATCAGATATTTTTTAATTATGATTTTCTTAAAGCAAATAAGCTTGATTTAAGTTCTGTTGAAAACACTTATGTTGATTACATTAGAAATACTTTTCCGGATATTACAGAAATATTTACAAGAGGCGATTTGGAAAATTTTACTCCTACCCGCCTAACTACAAATTTAATTTTAAATGGATTTAACCCGGTTCGCTCTGGCGATATTGCTTATGGGCTTCAAGCAGGATTGTTTCCCAATAGAATCTCTAAAGGTACTTCGCATGGGACGTATTATTCGTATGATACTCATGTACCCATGTTGTTTTACGGTTGGCACATTCCAGTTCAAACAATTAACAAACCGGTTGTGATAATTGATATTGCCCCAACCATTGCTGATTTATTAAAGATTACAGAACCGGATGGCTGCTATGGGATTCCATTAATTAAATAAACGTTTTAAAATTTGTTGTGTTTAACAAGAAGCTGTCTCAAAACTGTCATTCCGAATTTATTTCGGAATCTATTATTTCGATTTTGAAATGAAATTAGAACCTGAAACAAGTTCAGGTTGACAAAATCTGACTTTTGAGACAGCCTTTTGTTGCTTTTATCCGAACTGAAGATTTATTTTGGGGGATTTTGACTTTACAGAACCAAGTTCTTAACTATTTCATCGCAGACTGCATATCCTTTTTTCGTAAGAGAGAAAATATCTTCGCTCAAATTCAAAAGATTTTTGCTACTAAGTTTTTTGAAGTAAGAATAATTTTTATCTAACCACAAACTCCCGAAATTATCTTTTAATTCTTTTAAATCAATACCTTTACTTCTCAAAGCAAGCATAATGTATTCGTTAAATTTCTGTTCTTCATTTAGAATTTCATAATTAGCAACAGCATTACCTTTCAACTCAATTTCTGAGATATATTTTTTTAAGCTTGAAAAATTCCACCAGCGCTTTCCATTCATAAAAGAATGAGCTGAGGTCCCAAAGCTTAAATAATCTTTGTAGCGCCAATAAGAATTATTATGGCGGCATTCATATCCTGGTTCACAAAAATTTGAAACTTCATATTGTATGAAATTTTTTGAAAGAATGTAATCAATCGTTAATTCATATAGTTCTGCGTCATAATCTTCATCCTGAATTTTTACTTTACCATCAATAACCATTTTATTTAAAATTGTCCCGCGTTCAAGTATCAAGCTGTATGCAGAAATATGATTTATTGGTAATGATAAAGCTGTTTCTAAGTTAAGTTTCCATTTATCTTTTGTTTGTCCGGGTAAATTAAAAATTAAATCAAGATTAATATTTTTGAAGCCAGTTTCATAAGCATTATTAACAGTTTCAATTGCAGTTTGTTTATCATGAATTCTTGTTAAAAATTTCAAGTCGTCATTATCAAAAGATTGAACCCCGATGCTAAGCCTATTTATACCAATTTGGAGAAAATCATTCAGCTTGGATTTGTTTACCGTTCCTGGATTTGTTTCCATGGTTATTTCAGCATCATCACTTATATTATAATTATTCTTTAACGAATGGATTATTTCTGCAAGATATTTTGGCTCCATCAATGAAGGTGTTCCGCCGCCAAAAAATATTGAAGTGTAAATTCTATCCTGTGAATAAGAATTAGAATAATATTCGATTTCCTTCTTAATAGATTTCAAGAATGGCTGAATATTGTCTTCAGTTATTATGGAATAAAAATCACAATAAATACATTTGTGATCGCAAAACGGAATATGAATATATAAAGCTGATTCTTTCAAATGGGTTTTATTTTTTTTGCAAAAATAACTTTTAATCACGGCAAATAAAATTCAGCTTTTGTTGTTTAATTAAAAGGAATTATATTAAATTGTTATCGATTAGTTTATACTTGTTACTAACTCACATCAAAAGAAACATTTAAATTTTTATGAGCAAAAGCAGACTTGAAGCCTTCAGTGACGGCGTTATCGCAATTATTATCACCATCATGGTTCTTGAACTAAAAGTCCCTAAAGGTGATAACATATCAGTGTTATACCCTTTACTGCCTGTACTTATAAGTTATATATTAAGTTTTTTACACATAGGTATTTATTGGAGCAACCATCACCACATGCTGCATTTGGTTTCAAAAGTAAACGGCAAAATACTTTGGGCAAATTTATATCTTCTCTTTTGGCTTTCACTGCTTCCTTTTGTAACGGCATGGATGGGTGAAAATTATTTTGCTTGTATGCCTGTCGCATTATATGGTTTTGTTTTACTAATGGCAGCTGTTGCCTACTTCATTCTTGCCAAAAATTTGATAAAATGCAATGGATATGATTCAAAGCTAGCTAAAGCTTTGGGTGCCGATTTTAAAGGGAAAATTTCCGTTGTAATATATATTGTTGCTATTGCTTTAACATTTATAAACGCCTGGATTGGTTTTGGAATTTATTCTGCGGTAGCAATAATGTGGATAGTCCCCGATCGAAGAGTTGAAAGAATACTTCATGATTAAAATAGTTTAAATTATTTGTAGTACTTGGATTAAAAAAATTACATGTTTAATAAAATAATTTATTACTATGTTAATGCATCTTTTCTGAAACATTTTAATGAGTTGATTTCTTATGAAGAAGGTGATAATATTCTTAGTTGTTTTATTTTCAACTACCTTTTCACAGACAATTAGTTTTGAAGACAAACCTGAACTTTTTGCCCCAGATACAATAAGCACTGATAAATCCGAAGTTAGAGTTACGTTTACCAAAGATGGACGAACAGCCCTCTGGGGAGCTATTGGTTATGATAATGGAATTGGCGGATGCGATATCTGGATGTCTATCAAAACAGGAAAAGAATGGAGCAAGCCGAAACCTGTTTCATTTAATACTACAGCAGATGAGTTTGATCCTTATTTTGCGCCGGATGATAAAAGAGTTTATTTTCTTTCAAACCGTGAAGGCGGCTATGGCGGCGATGATATTTATTATGTACAATATGACTCAACAAGAAAAATATTTGGAAACCCTGTTAATATGGGAACACAATTTAATACTTCAGGAAATGAAGATTGTCCTTCAATTTCACCTGATGGTAAAAATTTCTTGTTTTGTTCTGATGGTTTGGGAGGACGTGGAAAGCACGATATCTTTTTAAGTAAAGCAAATGGTAATAGCTGGGATGCTCCCAAAAGCATCGATATGCTCAATTCAGATAATGATGAACTATATCCTATTTTCTTACAAGATAATAAAACAATAATCTTTACAAGAAGAGTTGATCAGTATGTAGGTGTGCTGTTTATCAGCTTTTTAGAGAATGGTTCTTATTCATTTCCATCCAAGATTGATGAGAAAATGAATATTCCCGGTAAATTTAATTTTGGTGCTTCAATCAATCCTGTAGAAAAAGATTATATTTATTATTCAACACGAATCGGTCCAAATTCAAGGGGTAAATCAGATATATATAGAATCAAATATAAAATGATGAAGTTTTAATTTAAAATAAAAACTGCCTTAAATTTAAATAAGGCAGTTTTGATAAGATCAAATTTTTACAACAGTAATTACAACTCTGTATCAGCTTCAAAAACCATATCTATAACACCAACTATAGTAAACGGTGGATTGCCGCCGGTTATATTCTGTACCTCCATTGAACCATAAAAACAAGTATTGTTCAAATTACTTATGTAGGCATTCATAGCCTGAATTTGATTTTGAGTTAAAGATAAAACCAAAACCTTATTTATATAATCCGAAGGATTGATATTTGAAATCTTAACAGAAAAAAGAGGCAAATTATTTTGGTTGTTAAGTGTAATAACAATATCGCCTTTTAAGTTTGGAGCAGAAATGCCGCTCGCTGTAACAGAATCGATTCTAAATGCTGCTTGAATAAATTTTAATCCTTTTATTTTATCTTGATAATCCTGGAAGGTTTGAGAATCTTTATTCAAACAAATTGGTCCGCTTCCAGAAATTGTTGTGTTGCTTCCCGAAGCAACGATAGTTTTGGAAATCGGAAAATTCACAGGAAAGTTATTAAATTCATCACATCCATTAAAAACAAAAATAAAAGATGCTGCAATAATTAATGATAATAAAATATTAAATTTCTTTTTCATTTTTCTCCTCGTCTAAAATGCTAATGTTAAGCCAGTTGTTAAAATAGGTTGGGTTGATAAACTATAATCAGCATTCAACACTATAACAGCTAATTGCAAAGAAGCACCTATTGTTGCTCTAAAGTGATTCTCGCCATCAATAGTAGTAGTTATTTTTTTATCCTGTCTTAATTCAGGATCACCGCTGTTTGGTTCGCCTTTAATTGTATAGCTTACATCAACAGTTGTATTTTCATATTGTAGTCCAACATAAGGAGTAAATATTCCCAAAGTTTTACTCGCATGAACATTGAAAGCAATATTTTTAACATTGAATAAATTAGATATTTCAAATTTGTTGTACATCAATTGTGCTGCGGCATCAATGGGAATTAAAGGAATATACTGGCTAATACTATGAGCCACACCAATACCAAACATGCTTACTTTGTTTCCTTCATCAGTTTGTAAATCAATTTCAGGAAGATATCTTAATAAAACTTCGGTACCCATAAAGCTAGCAGAAATTTGTGGAACACCAGCAGGTATTGCTGACTTATTAATTCCTGGAGGAGTTGTAATGTACCCATCAGGCCCTGCATAGTATCCGCCTTTGTCGCCGTAAATTGTTGCAGCAGGAACATCTGCTGTATATCCATTAGGTAAAGTTGGTGCAAAAGTTTTTTGATCCTCAGGAATGATTATAAGCATTCCTTTAATGCTAAAAGAAAAACCCCAAAAAGCTGGTATGCTTGCAGTATAGTATCCGCCCGAATTCATTGCGGTACCTAATGAAGTTGCAAACGGGCCGGCATAATCTTTAATGTTCTTTTCGGAAAGTTCCCCAAACCTGTCTTCAAATTGAGCCATCAAAGAGCCGGTTAAAATTAGAGAGAAAACTAAAATCAGTATTCCTCTTTTCATTTAAATCCTCCTAACTTATGATGATTGTTTTTACTGAATAAATATTCAACCAAGACTTTTAAATAAGTCCAATTCACTATTTAATGAGTTAAATTTTTCAGTGATTGAAAATTAATTTTGAAACAAAACAAATTGCATTAAAACCCAGAAGAAAATCCACCAGACTTTAAAACATTACAATTTATTTCAGTGATTGGTTAGACTATGACAAATAGAATGCCATGATTTAGTTTTAAAGAAGAGTAAAGTAGAAATTTTATTCTCCCTTTTTATTAAAAAAATACCTTTTTTATACAAAATCAATTTTAATTTTTAATACCCATTAATTCTTTTGCTCCTTTTAAACTTGCCTCGGTAATATTTTCCCCGCTCATTAATTTTGCTACCTCTTTAACTCTATCATTTTCATTAAGCATTTTGATTGAGCTTACAACTCTATTTTTTTGTTCAACCTTTTCAACAGCATAATGAAAATCTCCAAGCCCGGCAATTTGCGGAAGGTGTGTAATAGAAATTATTTGATGATATTTAGCTAATGACTTTAAAGCATTTCCCACTTTTTGTGCAACCCTTCCACTCACACCGGTATCGATTTCGTCAAAGATTAAGAGCGGCAATTTATCGTTATTAGCTAAAATTGTTTTTAGTGCAAGCATAATTCTGGAAATCTCTCCGCCGGAAGCAACTTTTGCTAAAGGTTTTAAATCTTCGCCGACATTTGTTGTGATGTAAAATTCTACTTCATCAATTCCATTTGAATCAAATTTGAAAGTCTCATTTTTTATAAGAACATATTCTTCGTGACTCTTTTCCGCTTTAGATTGGGTTATTCTAACTTCGAACTTAGAATTTTCAATACCTAAATTACTAAGAACTTCTTTTACTTGCTTAGAGATTTTTTTGCTCACTTCAATTCTTTTCTTAGATAGATTTGAAGCTGCTTCTCCGCAATTACTTCTAATTGCTTTTATTTGCTTTTCAAGATCAGATATTCTTGCCGAAAAGTTTTCAGCTAAATCAAATTCGTCACCAATCTTTTTTCTGTGCTGAAGTATAGAATTAATTGAGCCGCCAAATTTTTTCTTTAGAAGATTTATTGCTCTAAGTCTTTCTCTTATCTCTTCAAGTCTTTGGGGTTCAATATCGATCCTAGAATTATAGTTTCTCATGAATTCTGAAATATCTTTAATTAAAGCAATTGCACTTTCACTTTCATTTAATGAATCGTTAAATGATTTGTCAATATTAACCAGATCTTCCAGGTTATTTTTAATCTGCGCCAGTAAATCAATAACCGAATTTTCACTTTCATATAGTTTTGAATAAGTATCAGAAGTTAGTTCCAAAAGTTTTTCGGAATTCTCAAGAATATTTAATTCTTCATTTAATTTTTCTTCTTCGTCTTCTTCAGGGGAAACCGCGTCGATTTCTTTTATCTGAAATGCATATAAATCTTTTTTCTCTTTTAATGATGCCTCTTTTTCTTTTAATGATTTTAATTCATTCAAATTAGAAATTAGTTCATTATAAATTTTTTCATAGGAATCTAATTCTTTTTCAAGATTTCCAAATTCATCTAAGAATTCAATATGAGTTTCGGTTCTAAGTAAAGTTTGATGTTCATGCTGTCCATGAAGGTCAACAAGCAAATTGCCTACGTCCTTTATTAATGTTAAAGCAACCGGAGTATCATTTAGAAAACAGCGATTTGCTCCTTTTAATGAAATCTCCCGCCGCATTATAAGCTCTGGCTGGAATTCGATATCATTTTCTTCTAAAATCTTTTTTACTTTTTTATTCGCTTCAACATCAAATATCCCTTCAACAACAGATTTATTTGCTCCCTTGCGTACAACTTCTATTGAAGCTCTTTCACCAAGTAAAAGGCTCATAGCATCAATTAAAATTGATTTACCGGCACCTGTTTCACCGGTAATTATATTTAAGCCTTTTCCAAACTCTACATTAATTTCTTCTATTAATGCATAGTCTTTAACTTGTAATGATTTTAACATATTTGAAGCATATTTAGTTGGGCTAATTTAGATGATTTTAAAAGTAATTTCAAAAATTAGAGCTGCAGCATCTTTCAGACTTATTATCAGTAAAGATTATTTTTTACTTAAATAATTTTTTGCCATATGAATCCCGCAAATAGTCTTTGAGTCAATTATCTCTCCACTTGCAATCATTGCTTCGGCTTCGTCAAAAGTTAATTCCAAAACTTCCATTCCGTATTCGCCTTCTTCCCTATTATGATTTCCAGGCTGTAAATTTTTAGCTAAATAAATATGCAATATCTCTGTACAAAAACCTGGAGTTGTGGAAATTGCACCAAGTTTAACTATATCATCTGATTTGTAACCTGTTTCCTCCTTAAGTTCTCTAACAGCACAAACCATCGGATCTTCATTAACTTCTAATTTCCCGGCAGGGAGTTCTATTAAAAATTTCTGCAGCGGATATCTGAATTGTTTAACAAAAATCAATTTCCCTTTTTCATTTACAGCAGCAACCACGGCTCCACCTGGATGTACAGCAACTTCACGAATTCCTTCATTTCCGCTATCATAAATTATCTGATCAACTTGTAAATCAAATACCTTTCCTCTAAATAATATTTCACTTTTCTTAAGCTTAAAATTCACTGATTATCCTATCACAATTTATTTACGATAAAAAATATCCCGAAAATATTTCGGGATAAAAATTGAAATGTTTTTTCTAACAACCGTTATTAGATATTACGACCTGTATTTCGAATCATAATATGGAATTAGTTCACTGCCGAGAAATTTCAGCAAAGCCGTAATTACACCAAGATCATCAAGATAACCAATTAAAGGAGTAATATCCGGAATTGCATCAATTGGAGAAATAAAATAAACCAATGCAGCAACGACGATGGCTTTTCTATGCCATGAAACGTAAGGGTCTTTCATGTACTTGTACAAAGCTAAAATATCTTTTGCGAATGAAATTTTCTTACCAACACGTTCGAGTTTCGTCCACAAATTCTCTTCAACAAAATGAATTTGCTCTGATGTTTCTTCTTCACTTTTTCCGCCGAAATCCAATTCGTCAAAAGTTATTTCGTCTTCGTTTTCTGTTGTGTTCATTTTGTCTCCTTTATTTTTTGTATTTATCAAACCAATCAAAAATGGAATTCCACCACAAGCGTGCATTTTGTGGTTTAGTTACAAAGTGATATTCATCGGGGAATAATATTAATTTACTTTCAATACCCAATCTTTGCAGTGAAGTAAATAATTGAAACGCCTGTTCTTCAGGTACTCTAAAATCATTTTCTCCTTCAACTACTAACATAGGAGTTTTAGCATTCTGAATAAATCTCTGTGGATTCCATTTTTCATAAAGCTCTCTGTTTTCCCAAGGAGTTCCATTAAATTCCCATTCGGGAAACCAAAGCTCTTCTGTTGTACCCCACTCGCTGATAGTATTAAAAACACCATCATGAGAAACCAAAGCATTAAATCTATCGGTATGCCCTTCAATCCAATTTATCATATATCCGCCATAGGATGCGCCGGCAGCAAATGTATTGTTTGGATCAATAAACTTTAAATTTTTAACCGCATAATCATAAGCATTCATTAAATCTAAATACGGCCTACCGCCCCAGTTCCGGGAAACATCATTTGTATATTGCTGTCCGTATCCAGTACTTCCGGTTGGATTAGGAGCAACTACAACATAACCTTTGGAAGCAAATAATTCCGTGTTCCATCTATAATGAAAATCATCTTCCCAATGCCCTTGAGGCCCGCCGTGAATTAAAAATATCAAAGGATAAGTTTGTGTCGAATCAAAAAACGGTGGTTTAACTAAAATAGATTGAACTTTGTAATCACCGGCACCTTTGCTCCAAATCGTGTCAATAGGAATCATTTCGATTTGTGAAAGAAGCTTTTGATTCAGATGCGTTACCTGTTTTAAATTTTTTCCATCAGTATTCATAGAAAAAATTTCATAAGGCAAAGTCGATCTCTGTCGCATAAAGAAAATTGTATTTCCATCAGCAGAAGGAATAAGATTTTTGTTACTTCCATCTTTTAAGATTACTGAAACCTCTTTTGATTCAACATCCAGCTTATAAATAGAGTTATAGATTTCATTATTTGCGGTGAAATAAATTGTTTTTGAATCGGGTGACCAGGTAAATTCACCTATTGACCTATCAAGACTTTTTGATAAATTTGTTAAAGTTTTGCTTTCTCTATCATATAAGAATAAGAATGCTTGGGCTGATTCATGTCCCGCAACAAGCATAGAAGTAAAAGCTATATATTTTCCATCCGGAGAGTAAATTGGCTGGCAATCATTTCCTTCACTTACTGAAATTTTTTCAGTAGAGGTACCGCTTTCTTTATTTAAATCATTAAGTGACACTGTAAATATATCATTGTTGGTTGATGTCGCTAAGTGATTTGATTCATTCATTGTAAATACTGCTTCATTTCCATCAGGCGAAAAGTTATAATCGTTGTCGCTTCCTAAAGCGATTGGTGGAACGTCAAAATCACTACCAAATGTAAGGTCAAAATAATCTTTTGAATTTACATCAAGCAAAAACAAATGGCTTCTTTTATCATCTCTCCATTCATTCCAATGACGGTACATTAATTCTGTAATGATTTTTGCTTTAACTTTACTTGTATCTTTTTCTTTATCACGTTGTTTGTTGCAGGCATCGTCGGGACAATCAGGATAAACAGACGAAACAAATAACATTTTACTTCCATCGTTCGACCATCTAATACCGGAAACATCTGTGGAAAGACTTGTTAATTGTTTTTCATTTTTCCCATCTAGATCAGCAGTCCAAATTTGATTAGCTGATATATAAGCAATCCTCTTTCCATCTGGTGAAAATTTCGGCCCGGTTTCTTCTTTAGAAGAATTCTTAAATGGATGAAGATTTGTTCCGTCTGAATTTATAATATAAATATCTGAATTACCTTTATTAGCTTCCATACTATAAGATTTAACTTCAAATACTATTTTTTTACTATCCGGCGAAACATCAAAGTTTCCAATTCGTTTCATTGCCCAGAGGTCTTCAACAGTTAATGGATGCTTAGATTGTGCTAAAATTGAAATTGAAAAAACAGCAATTATTAAGAGTAATTTACTCATTATTTCCTCTTTTTAAGAATTAGTCAGTCACTCAAAAATACCTTAACTTGCTAAGAAAGGCAATGAATAGCGGCATATGCCATTTCGGTTTTTTGTTACTTTTGCTTTAATTAACTTTAGCCAGGTAATTAATTTTCTTTTCAATATTCTACCCTTAAAAATTTGAAACAAAATAATTTTATTTTCTTGCCTGGCCTTGAAAAACAGTTTGAAATTCTAATTAAAAAAATCACTTCTGAATGTGAACAAATCTTAATTTTAGGAGCTAATAGTGAAGAAACAGCAATTGCTTTGCAGCAATTTTTTAATGCAAATGTTTTTGTAATTGTTGAAGACAATGAGTCCTTGTTAAAATCACGTTTGCTGCTTTCAAATATGGAAAGAATTTCTGTTAGAATGATGGACTTTGAAAACACAGACTTCCCAAAGGAGAGGTTTGATTTAATATATGCTCAAGCTTCTATTTCAGGATTAAACCGGAATAAAATTATAAAAGAGATAAAAAAAATATTGAAGCCGAACGGAATTTTATGTGTGGGAGAAGTAATAAAATTATCAGAATCGCAGCCGAAATTTATTTCTGAAATTTGGGAAGCTTCTTCTTTAGCTCCAATGAATTCAAATGAAATTGAGAAATACTATTTAAGCAAAAATTTTACTTTAATTTATAAAGAAGACTTATCCTACACATTAAAAAACTTTTATTTGTACGGAATAAACCAACTAAAAGATAAAATTCACTCGTTGTCTGAAAACGAAAAAAGTTATTATAAAAAAGTGTTGAATAAAATCAGCCATGAGGCAAATGCTTATTTGAAGCTTGGCGGCGACAAACACATTGGTTTTGAAATGTTAATCCTAAAGAAAGAAGGATAATGAAAAAAGGAGATTTAATAGAATTAGAAATAGAAAAATATGCTTTTGAAGGAAAAGGAATTTCAAAAATTAATAAACAATTAATTCAACCTTCTTCAAATCAAAATGATGAAAAGAATTATGTGGTTTTTGTAAACGGCTCTTATCCGGGCGATAAAGTTGAAGCAAGATTGTTAAAGATAAAAAAATCTTATGCAGAATCTAAAGTTGAAAAAATAATTTCACCATCAAGTTTACGAATTCAAGCAAAATGTAAATACTTCGGAACATGCGGCGGCTGCAAACAGCAAGATTTGAAATATGAAGACCAGTTAAAATATAAGCAGCAGCAGGTTAAAGAAATTTTTGAAAAGCTAGGTGGATTTAACATTTTAAATATCGAAGAAATTATCCCATCGGAAAATGTTTTTTATTACCGCAATAAAATGGAATTTTCTTTTGCCGATAAAAGATGGCTTACTAAAGATGAAATAGGTAATGAAAATATAATCGACAGAGACTTTGCGCTTGGTTTACATATTCCAAGAATATTTGATAAAGTTTTAGATATTTATGAATGCTTTCTTCAATCAGAATTATCTAATAAAATTGTAAACTTCACAAGAGAATTTTTTAAGAAGAGAGAAACAACAATTTATTCAACAAAATTTCATCGCGGGTATTTGAGGAATTTAGTTATTAAACATTCACAGCATTCCAATGATCTTATGGTAAACCTTGTTACAGCAGAAGATGATGAGGAATTGATGAAAGAATATTCTGAAAAAATATTAAATGAAATACCGCAGATAACAACTATTATAAATAATGTTAATTTGAAAAAAGCTTCTGTTGCTACAGGCGATTACGAGAAAGTGTATCACGGCTCGGGTTATATTTATGACAAAATTGGTGGATACGATTTTAGAATAAGTGCCAATTCATTTTTCCAGACAAATACTTTACAAGCAGAAAAACTATATCAAACTGCACTTAATTTTGCTGAATTAAAAGGCGATGAGATTGTTTATGATTTTTATGCCGGGAGCTGGAACAATTTGCAATTTTTATTTCAGGCAAAGCAAAAGAAGCTTACGCAATTGAAACTGTTGAATCGTCAATAAAAGATGCAGAAGAAAATATTAAAGCTTAATAAAATTGAAAACGTAAAATTTATTCCGGCTGATTTGTATCAACCGTTTTATCCAAAAGTTGAAGAATTAAATATACCAAACCTGATGTCGTTATTCTTGATCCACCCAGAAGCGGAATGCACAAAAATACTGTTGAAGATGTATTAAGACTTAAGCCCGGAGAAAATCGTTTATGTAAGCTGTAATCCGACTACGCAGGTTAGAGATATAAAATTATTTACAGAGAATGGATACAAGCTAATTAAGATGAAGCCTGTTGATATGTTTCCACATACTTATCATATTGAAAATGTTGGTTTATTAGAAAAGACTTAAAAATTTAAATATCATAAATCATTTGTATCTTACAATTGAAGGCTTTACATTAATGTCAAATCATTTAGCCTGTTATCAATTAAAATAAGGGATAATACTCAGTATTTAAGTGCTCTATGTTTTTTAAGAAAAAGAAATCCGATTCACCTATTGAAAAATTAGCTGAATCATTAATAATATTTGTCCAGATTAATAAGAACAAAGTTCTAGAAAAGTTAAGTTATGATTTAATTACTCTTCCGAATTTTAAATTAACCTTTGAATATGAGACGTTTAGTATTTTCATTATTGACTATTGCATTAAATCAAAAATTAAAGATCCAAAATTAAAGGATTTGATATTAGAATCATTTTATTCTAAATGGGATACATATTTTAGTGATGGACAGTTTAGGATTTTAAAACTAAAATTGGATATGTATCATCATATTATAAAAGAATATAAAGACGAGCCAACTATTATTCAAAATTTCAGTTTTATGTTTTCTCGAAATGTATTAAAAGAAGTTGATTTAACCTTAACATCAAGACTTAGTGAAGAATATGCCCTACTAAAGACGTCGGTTGAAAAGATAATTGATGAATCAAAATTAAATGAGAGTGAATAAGCTTTTGTAATTAAGATTTATTATCTAAAATCAATACAAACTCCCCTTTCAAATTTCTTTGCTCAGCTGATTTTTAAAATCTCTTCCGCGGTTCCCCTAAAAAATCTTTCGTCTTTCATTGTTAATTCAAAAGCAACCACAATTCTTTTATTCTTTCCAAAAACTTTTACTACATCATTTAAAAGAGCTTTTAACCTGTAAGGAGTATCAAGAATTACAATTACTTCATTAATATTTTTTAGGCTGTAAAGCTGTGATCTTCTTTCATCTTTTTTGGGAGAAAGCCAGCCGTAGTAATAAAATTTTTCGAAGTCCAAACCCGAACCGGTTAAAGCGGATAGTAGTGAATTAGCGCCCGGCACCGGAACAATTTGTAATGTTTTGTGAAATACAAACTTCAACAAGTAAATGCCCCGGATCAGAAAATAAAGGAGTTCCGCAATCTGAAATTAAAGCCACGGAATTTGCTTCCAGAATTTTAAGTAAAATATCATTTACAATTTCTTTTTCGTTATGTTCATTTAAAGCAATTAATTCTTTTTCAATTTGAAAATGAGAAAGCAGTCTTCTTGCTTCTTTATATTCTTCGCAAATAACGAAATCACATTCCTTTAAAATGTTCAACGCACGAATAGTTATATCATCATAGTTGCCGATTGGGGTGGAAACTAGAAATAATGTTCTATTCATAATTTTACTCTTTAAATATTTCATTTAATAATATTTACTGTTATAACAATAAATATATATTAATAATCATCAAAACTCTACCGATTTAGTTGTACTTGGATATATTTACTGTTATAGCAGTAATATATCTTGATTTTTAATAAAATAAGATATAAGTTGCTCATAAACAAAAATATTTACTGCTATAGCAATAATTATGAGCTCGAATAAAATCGGAAAAATAATTTCTTTTCACCGCAAAAAAAGCGGATTAACACAAAAGCAATTAGCTGATTTAGCCGGCGTAGGTAAATCAGTTGTGTTTGATGCTGAAAAAGGAAAAGAGACTATTCAGCTTAATTCATTAACAAAAATTTTTAACGCTTTAAATATAACTATTGAATTTAAAAGTCCCTTAATACATTTGATGGAAAAAGAGAATGAGGAAAGCTAAAGTTTACAACTTTGGTAAATTCAGCGGTGAATTAATTGAAGTTGAAAAAGGTAAAAAATATAAATTCATCTATGCGGATGATTATGATGGACAACCGGTGTCATTAACATTACCGCTTACAAAAAAGGAATATGAGTTTGAAACTTTCCCTCCTTTCTTTGAAGGATTGCTGCCTGAAGGAATGCAACTGGAAGCTTTAATAAGACAGACGAAAACCGATCGTAATGATTTCTTTTCAATTCTAATGATTACAGGACAAGATTTAGTAGGTTCTGTAACAGTTGAGAAAGAAGAATGAATATCTGCCCAATAACATACGAGCCTTGCGGCAATAGAAGATATTCTTTGGAAGGATTGAAATTACTTTCACGAAATTTAAAGGAATTAAAAGACCTTCCTATTATCGCAAGAAGAACAATTAAAAGAAGCTGCTGTTAGAGCTGTAAAAATGTCGATACAAGGGGTTCAGCCAAAGCTTAGTGCAAAGTTGAATGTAAAAGAAAACCGTTTTGAAATAGTTGATCGCGGCGGCGAATATATCTTAAAACCCCAAAGTAATTTTTATTCAGAACTTCCGGAGAACGAAGATTTAACGATGCGCCTTGCAAAATTAGTCGGTATTGAAATCCCGATTCACGGATTGGTTTATTCTGTTGATAATAGATTGACATATTTCATAAAACGGTTTGACCGCTACGGTAAAAACAAAAAACTATCACTTGAAGATTTCGCACAATTAGCGGAGCGAAGCAGAGAAACAAAGTATGATTACAGTATGGAAAAAATTGTAACTATAATTGATACTTTTTGCACTTTCCCTTTGATTGAAAAAGTAAAATTGTTCAGACTTACTATTTTTAATTTTATAGTCGGCAATGAAGACATGCACTTGAAAAATTATTCTTTGATAACAAAAAACGATAAAGTTGAATTGAGTCCTGCATATGATTTATTAAATACAACTATTGCACTTCCGGCAGCACAGGAAGAAATAGCACTTCCATTAGCAGGCAAGAAAAGAAATTTAAATTCAAAAGTATTAATTGATTATTGGGGGAAAGAAAGACTGAAGTTAAATGATTCTGTTATTTCTAATGTATTAAATAAATTTCCCGAAGTAAAAAATGAATGGGAAAGATTAATCAGCGTATGTTTTTTATCGGAGCAAATGAAAGAAAAATATTTTAACTTAGTTAAAGTAAGAAAAGAAAAGTTAGAGTTATAATTATCTTGGATCCGCATAAATCAGTCCAATCCGTGTCATCCGTGTTCTATTTTTTTTCATTAAAGTCTATATGATATTGAACTTTTCCAGCTCTTCTTTCAAATCTTCAGCATCCTTAAAATGAATTGTATTTATTCCCAGCTCTTTTGCGAAAGAAATATTTGTTGTGCTGTCATCAATAAATAAACATTCGGAAGGAGTTAAAGAGTTTTCCTTCAACACAAACTCAAGTGCGTCTTTACTTTTTTTAGTGGACTTAATTTGAAATGAGAAATAAATCTTATCAAACACTGAAAGAAATCCATGAGATTTAATTACATGCTCAACCCATTCGGCACAATGATCGGAAAGCAAAATTAAATTATATTTGCCATGAAGCTTGAAAAGTATTTCTTTTGTGCCTTCAATTTCATTTAGCAGATTTTGCCTGATTTCTTTTTTTACAACTTCTTTTTCAATCTTCCAATTGTAGGTTGAAATTACTTGCATCTAAAAAATCATCTTCAGTTATATTTCCCAACATTAAATCCGGAAATGAAGTTGTCATACAATTGACGTGAAATTATTTTTTCTTCAATGTTAAGAATTGGGGCGAGACGTTTTTCTATTCCATAGAATCCCGGAAATTAGCACTTCGGATAAATCAAAAATTATATGCTTGATCATTTTTTTTAATAAATTGAAATCATAAAGAAGGATTTTCGATAGCAAATCTCATGTCACATTGAGCTTGTCGAAATGTAAGATAATTGAGAATTTCAGTCTTTGACAAGCTCAGACGGACAGCTTATATCAATGCGAATTTATAAGAGAGTTATTTCAAAATCTCTTTCAGCTTTCCTTTCAAATCATCCAAACCAATATCCATTCTTTCACCGGTAGCACGAACTTTAACTTCAACTTTATTCTCTTTTAATTTTCTATCACCTACAATTATCTGTACAGGCATGCCGAGCAAATCGGCATCATTAAATTTTACACCAGCTTGTGCATCTTGCCTGTCATCGAATAAAACTTCATAACCGTCCTTCTTTAATTCATCATATAGTTTTTCAGAAGCTGCAATTACTTTTTCATTCTTCATATTCAACCCTAAAATATGAATTTGAAAAGGTGCCAAAGTTTTATCCCAAACAATTCCATTTTCGTCATGATGCTGCTCAAGGTAGCAGGCCATTACACGTTCAACTCCAATTCCGTAGCTGCCCATGATCAAAGGATTTTCTTTCCCGTTTTCATCAAGAAAATTTGCACCCATTGAAACAGAATACTTTGTACCTAACTTAAAAATATGCCCAAGTTCAATTGCAGTAAACACATCAAGTTTCTTATCACACTTCGGACAACCTTCTCCGGATTTTACTTTCCTCAAATCAGCATACTCAATATTCGGAACGTCGCGTTTTAAATCTATTCCTCCAATATGATAATCATTTTCATTTGCTCCGCTGAACATGTTGTTTGCATCTTTTAATTTTAAATCTGCAATTATTCTTCCTTTAAATCCAATCGGGCCAATTGAACCGGCATCTGCACCGGTTATTTCTTTTAATTCTTCAGGATGCCCTGGACGAATATTTCCGCCTGTAACTTTATCAAGCTTGGTTTCATTCACTTCATCATTGCCGAGCATTAAAACTAAAATTGCCTCGCCATTTTGGATGTACACTCTTGATTTTGCACATTGAGATTCATCAATTTTTAGGAATTCACAAAGTTCATCAATCGATTTGACATTAGGAGTATGAAATCTTTTTTAACTCTTCACTTTTTTCTTCTCTTTGCTTCGCTTCAACTTTTGAAGTAGCAACTTCAACATTAGCGGCATATCCGCAGCTTTCACAATAGGCAACCGTGTCTTCACCGGCTTCAGATTTAACCATAAATTCTTCAGAGCCTGTTCCCCCCATCGCACCGCTTGATGCACCAACCACAAAATATTTTAATCCGCAGCGGTCAAAGATATTTCTGTAAGCTTTATCATGAAGGCCGTAAGCCACATCCAAACCTTCCCACGATTTATCAAATGTGTAAGCATCTTTCATTATAAATTGCCTGCCTCTTATAACACCGCTTCTTGGACGTGCTTCGTTTCTAAATTTGGTTTGAATTTGATACCAAATCTGCGGAAGGTCTTTATAAGATTTTAAAACATTTCTTGCATGATAAGTCATTATCTCCTCGTGAGTCGGAGCTAAAACATAATCACGGTTTTTTACATGAAATAAAATATCGCCGAATGCTTCCACTCTCCCCGTTTCTTCCCAAATCTCTTTTGGATTTAAAGCAGGCAAATGAAATTCCTGTCCGCCGATTGCGTTCATTTCTTCACGGATTATTTCACTTATTTTTCTGACAACAATGTAACCAACAGGTAGAAAAGAATAAATTCCGGCAGAAAGCATTCTAATTAACCCGGCACGAAGCATAAGTATATGACTTGTTACCACAGCGTCATTTGGAACTTCTTTTAATGTAGGAATAAATGATTTACTAAATTTCATGACTGCCTTTCCAAAGGATCGTTTCGATAATAATAAATTGACTGAATTTTATTGCAAAATGAATTACAAAAATATGGATTTGACGAGGCTATTCAAAATATAATCTGATTCCCAATTCCATGGTCATGGAAATACTATGAGGATGAATAAATAAAGTATTAAATTTACATTTAATTTCTTACTAAGAAGCAAATATGTATTAATAGTAAAAATGAGAAAATATAAAAAAACAAAAGCGAGTATTCATTTTACTCTTAGTACAAAAAAATGTTTAGATATTGTTTATTAAGTTAATTTGAAACCAAAGAGTTAAAATAGTTTAAATGAAAAACACCATTTTATATTTTTGCACACTTTTAATTATAATTATTTTTAACGATCTGCATGCTCAAAAGGCGCAGCATCAATTTACTTATCATTCAGAAAAAGCAAAGTCTGTTTCTATAGCAGGAAGTTTTAACAATTGGTCGTCTACAGCATTGCCAATGAAAAAAGGAAATGATAATATTTGGAGAGCGACTTTAGAAGCAGAACCTAATTATTATTATTACAAGCTTGTTGTGGATGACAATTGGATTCCTGATCCAAATAACCCATTAAACATTAATGACGGCGGAACAAGTTTTAATTCAATAGTAAAAATTGGAAATCCGCCAACACCTAAAAGAAAAGCCAGTCGTAGACCTTTTCCTAGAAATGAACTACCCGAACCAGTATTAAGCACTTCGCCCAAATTAGTTGAATTGTATTATGCAGCATGGGAAATGGCCTGGCAGAAGATTGATACAGGTACTGTTGAAAATGGTTTTTCAAAAATATATATGGATGAAGGTTTTAATGAATTAATTTATCAATGGGATATGTGTTTCATTACAAGCTTCGGAATTTACGGAAGAAATGTTTTCCCGGTTATGCCTTCGATAGACAACTTTTATAAAAAACAAAGAGACGATGGCTATATACAAAGAGTTTATTGGGAAACAAACGGAAAAATTGCCAATGAACCGACGGCAGATGAACCTATGGTTAATCCACCGCTTTTTGCTTGGCTTGAATGGCGCTATTATAAAATCACTGGGGATTCAAGCCGCTTGAAAAAAGTTCTTCCTATCTTAGTAAGATATTTTAATTGGATTGATAAAAACTGCCAAACAGAAAAAGGGAAAGGATTATATTACACTTCAGAATTGGGAAGCGGAATGGACAATACTCCGCGTAAAGATGTTGGTAAAGCTGCCTGGATAGACTTTTCATCGCAACAAGCACTAGCCGCTTTATATATATATAAAATTGCTGAGAAATCCGGAAATAAAAAAATAGAAAATGAATTTATTGATCGCTATGCTCACATTAAAAACTTAATTAACAATTTGCTATGGGATAATAAAACCGGTTTCTATTATGATTTAACTGAACATGATACTTTAAGCCGTACTGTTCACATTGGTGCGTTCTGGACACTTTTATCTGAAGTTGCATCAAAACAAAATTTGAAATATTTACTTTACCATCTTAAAAATCCAAATGAATTTTGGAGAAAACATTTAGTCCCTACTTTAGCAGCAAATCAGCCTGAGTACGACAGTAAAGGGCATTACTGGCTTGGTGGGGTTTGGGCTCCAACTAATTACATGGTAATTCAGGGTTTAAAAAAATATGATGAAAGTTTGCTTGCAGATTCTATAGCAATAAATTTTTTAAATGATGTTGCAAACATTTATTTTAACTTTAAACCGGAAACTGAAAAGGTGGCATTCGAAGAACGCTATGCCGATAATTATAAAACGATATGGGAATGTTATTCGCCTGATTTTGATAAGCCTGCTACTCGCTGGGATAATACATTTTATTCAAGGCAGGATTTCGTGGGCTGGACAGGTATTGCTCCAATTTCATTATTGATAGAAAACATATTAGGATTTGATATACTTGGTTATAAAAATCTTATCCGGTGGACATTAAAACGAAACGATACTTTTGGAATAAAAAACATTCAATTAAAAAATCAAAAGGTTACTTTAATTTGCGAACCTAATGGTGATAAACATAAAGTTACTGTAAGTTGTGAATCTCCTTTTAATCTGGAAATTCTTAATGGAAATGCTAAAAGAAGTTTCAATATTAATAAGAAAAACGAAGTCTTGATTTTTTAAAAATTTTAATTTCCATGATAAAACTATTTAGAGCCAACTCCGATAATCCGGATTTTATAAACCTTGTAAAACAGCTCGATATTTATTTAGCTGAAAAAGACGGCAGCGAGCATTCCTTTTATGCGCAATACAATAAAATTAATAAAATAAAGTATGCCGTTGTTGCTTATGAAAATGATATCCCTTTAGCCTGCGGAGCAATAAAAGAATATGACTCTGAAATCATGGAAATTAAACGAATGTTTACTTTACCGGAAAGCCGGGGGAAAGGAATTGCCACTAAGGTTTTAATCGAACTGGAAAATTGGGCTTCGGAATTAGGATATGCAAAATGTATTTTAGAAACAGGCAAAAGGCAGCCTGAAGCAATACGGCTATATGAAAAAAACGGATACATACAAATTCCAAATTACGGGCAATATGTAAATATGGATAACAGTGTGTGTTTTGAAAAGAAACTATAAAAAATCTAAAATTAGTACAATCCATTTTTGTTTATGTTCCTTTTCTCTTTGCTTAATCTTGCATTACTCTGTGGTAAAAAGATTTCACCTCAGATTAACATGAATTCTCACAGGGGTTTTAATCAGTACGCTATTTCGAAAAATACTTTTAGATTTGTTTTTAATTATAAAACAAACTTACTTATAAATAAAAGTCAACAAATGAAAACATAAATTGCTCATTTAAAGGGAGTAGCTCCAACAGATAAAAATATGGAACTAATGGTAGAGTTGACTAAGTAAAAATTAACTAAAAAATTTCAATTTCAGATGATTATTTTTATTCAATTTTTCTCTAAGTTTCGAGTTAATTTTTGGGAGAAAAATGAGCGCTTCACTATTGAATTTTCAATTTAAATATTTTAGCTCCTTACCGGTTATTTCAAAAAACATTAATTTCATTTAGGATTCGTTATATGGAAAGTCATTATAGTATTCCCCTTCTATCTTTATTACCATTTGTTTTAATGCTTGGTTCAATTGCAGTTTTCCCTTTATTCTGGGAACATTTTTGGGAACAAAATAAAAATAAATTAATTATTGCAATAATTTTAAGTTTGCCTATAGTTGTATTTTTAGCAGCATCCAACTTAACAGAGAAGTTATTAGAAACTATGTTATTTGATTACGTCCCATTTATAGTTTTACTCGGCGCTTTATTTACTATCACAGGCGGAATATTTTTAAGCGGAGATATTGAAGCAAAACCGTCAATTAATACTTTGTTTTTAGGTATTGGCGCCATACTTGCTTCTTTTATGGGAACTACCGGTGCAGCAATGCTTTTAATACGTCCTGTTATTTATACTAATAAAGAAAGAAAATTTAAAGTTCATACAATTCTTTTCTTCATTGGAATAATTGCAAACTGCGGCGGGTTGTTAACTCCTTTGGGAGATCCTCCTTTATTTATGATGTACTTACGCGGCGCTAGTTTTTCATGGTTCTTTAAATTAGGAGTTGAATGGTTCTTTACAAATGGAGCATTATTATTAATTTATTATTTGGTTGATTCATATTACCATAAAAAAGAACCAATCTCTGCAATTATAAAAGACAAAACCGAAATCAGGCCTTTAAAAATTCAAGGGACACAAAATCTGATTTTCTTAGCTGGAGTTGTTTTAGCGGTAGCTTTTTTAAATGATCACTATTTAAGTTTTATAAAACAAAATGATTACTTTAAATTCATCCGTGAAATTGTAATTTTATTATTGGCTTATCTTTCAATTCTATTTACACCTCATATGACCAGGGTTTCAAATAATTTTACATGGGAACCAATTAAAGAAGTGGCTTATTTATTCCTTGGAATATTTATTACTATGGTACCATGCATTTTATATTTGGAATCAAATGCGAAACAGCTTGGGGTTTCAACTCCAACTCAATTCTACTATTACACCGGATTGCTTAGCAGCTTTTTGGACAATACACCAACTGCAGTAACTTTCCACTCGCTCGCGCTTGGACTTGGAGAGCATATTGGAACTATGGAAGCAGGAATACCGGAAATATTGTTACGGGCGATAAGTATCGGTGCTGTTTTCTTCGGCAGCATGACCTACATCGGCAATGGTCCAAATTTTATGGTTAAAGCAGTTGCTGAAGAAAATAATATTAAAATGCCGGATTTCTTCAGTTACATGTTTAAGTTTTCCTTAATAGTTCTTCTGCCGATTTTTATTATTGTTGAGTTGCTGTTTATCTAAAAATTTTCTTAATAAAAAATTTTGATTATCAGCTTTATTAAATAAATATTGAAGAATAGTGCGCAGATGATACAGACATAATAGATTTTTATTGTTTTATCTGTGTACTATTGAATTTAAATTCCCGCTTAAGATTTTATTTGAAACTTACACCCTTTTGTATTGTTATAGTTAAAAATATTATTTAACTTTTGTCATCATTGATGCACTTTCATTCTTATAAATCAATTCTAAAAAAATTATTTATATAAATTCTGCATTTTACCAACCGTAATTCAGCTAGAGTTTAATTGCTTCAAGTCATCAAAAAAAATAACCTAAAGAACTTTTACTAAATAAAAATTACAAGGATATAAATGTTAGACAATCAAAGCAATTCAAGACTTGAAGTAATAAATTCTATAGAAGGATTCGTTAGTGAAAATCTTTCAACATTATTAAAGCCTGTTGAAGAAAGCTGGCAGCCATCCGATTTTTTACCGGACATGACAAAAGAAAATTGGAGAGAAAGTGTCCACGAGTTCAGGGAAAGAGCCAAAGAAATGCCTGACGATCTTCTTGTGGTTCTTGTTGGAGATATGGTTACAGAAGAAGCATTACCAACTTATCAAACCTGGCTAAATAGATTGGAAGGAGTTACAGATTCTACCGGCGCAAGTGATTCAGCATGGGCTAAATGGAGCCGGGGCTGGACTTCAGAAGAAAACCGGCATGGCGATCTTTTGAATAAATATCTATATCTCACAGGCAGGGTTAATATGCGGTCTGTTGAATCAACTATTCATCATTTAATTAATAACGGATTTAATCCGAATACAGAGAACGACCCTTATCTCGGTTTTATCTACACGTCTTTTCAGGAAAGGGCAACAAAAATTTCACATACAAATGTTGGAAAACTTGCAAAAAAATCCGGCGAATCACATCTTCAAAAAATCTGCGGTTTAATAGCCGGTGATGAAGCCAGGCATGAAAGAGCTTATAAATTATTTATGACAAAAATTTTCGAAGTAGATCCTGTGCAAGCTGTATTATCATTTGCAAAGATGATGAAATTCAAAGTTACTATGCCGGCAAGCTTAATGACTGATGGAATTGACAAAAACCTTTTTACAAAGTTTTCAAATGTTGCACAAAGAATTGAAGTTTATACTGTTACTGATTATGCAAGCATAATTAAGAATCTCGTTAGTGAATGGGAGATTTCAACTATTAAAGGATTGTCAGATGCAGCCGCTAAAGCACAAGATTATTTATGCAAACTTTCAGAAAAATATATGACAGTTGCTAATAGATTATCATTTGCAGGAGAAGCAGAAAAGTTTAGCTGGATTTATGATAGAAAAATCTAAGTAAATAATTATGTTATCTCAATAACAGGCGTTTCTCTCTTAACTAAATATACAGCATCCCGCGGACGGATTAGTTGTTCACATTTGAAAGTAATTGAATCACCTTTAACAGCCTGTTGAATAAAATTATCATCCACCATCATTTCACTTATAATTAATTCAACAACCCCGGTTGTTGGGCCTATAATATAAATCTTATCACCGGATATTATTTTTCCAGTCTCAAGAGTTACATGAGCAATTTTTGTCTGTTTAAAATAATTAACGACCTTCCCGACAAATTCTTTTCTTGTTGTTGCTTTACTTCCATGAATATCACTATAATCATTTGAGCTGGGCATATCAAAATAAAACCCTGAAGAAAATCCCCGGTTATATACTTCTTCAAGTTTTTCAAGAAAGTTTCTTTTTATTTGAGGTGTTAATTTATTTTCAAAATATAAATCAATTGCTTGGCGGTAAACAGAAACAACAGCGTGAACATATTCAGGGCTTCTTTTTCTTCCTTCAATTTTAAATGAATCAATTCCAGCTTCAATTAGTTTATCAATAAATTCTATAGAACATAAATCTTTTGGAGAAAGTATATAGTCATCCCCAATAATTAATTCCTTATCTGTTGTTTCGTCAACTACTTTGAATTCTCTCCGGCAAGGCTGTACACATTCTCCGCGGTTAGCGCTTTTATCAAATAGATGGTGGCTCATAAAGCACCTGCCGCTTACTGCAATACACATTGCTCCATGTACGAATGCTTCAATTTCAAGATCAGTTTTAGCTCTTATTTTTTTTATTTCTTCCAAAGAACATTCACGGGCCAGCACAATTCTTTCTGCTCCTAATCTCTTATAAGTTTCAAGAGATATTGAATTTGAAATTGAAGCTTGGGTTGAAACAGCAAATGGCATTTCGTATTTATTACAAAGTTCAATTACTCCCATATCCCAGCAAATAATTCTATCAATTTTATTTTTTTTTGCAGCTAGAATTATTTTTTCTATTTCATCAATTTCATCTTCATAAATAATTGTGTTGAGTGTTAAATAGGTTTTAACATTTTTTGATTGGCAGAATTCGGAAACTTCTTTCAGTTCATTTAAAGAAAAATTCTTTGCCTTTGCCCGCATGTTAAGTTTACCAATGCCAAAATAAACCGCATCTGCACCGGCATTGACTGCTGCAGTAAGCATTGTCCTATCCCCTGCAGGAGCCATTAGTTCGGGTTTCTTCATACTATTAATTCAAAATCATCACAAAAAATAAATCTATCCTATGATTTCTCTTCCCATATTTTACAAATCTCAATAATAACTCTCACTGCCATTTCCATATCTTGAATAGAGACCCATTCTACTTTTGAATGATATGCATGTTCGCCGGCGAAAATATTTGGTGTTGGCAATCCCATAAATGAAAGTCTTGAACCATCTGTACCGCCTCTTATTGGGTTCATAATTGGCTCGATATCAAGGTTCTTCATGGCCTGAATTGCATATTCGGATACTTTTGGATATTTATCCAATATCTCTTTCATGTTTCTATACTGCTCGACAACTTCAAATTCCATTTTAGAACCGGGAAATTGTTTTGTGCTTTCTTCAGCTAATTTTTTCAGAAAATCTTCATATTCTTTAAGCTTTGATGCCTCAAAATCTCTAATGATAAATTTCAGTATTGTTGCTTCTTCATTACCATTTATAGTGGTACAATGAACATAACCTTCTCTTTTTTCAGTTGTTTCAGGCGATAAAGAATCTTTAGGCAGCCTCTCAATAAAATCTGCAGCTACTTTAAGTGAATTTATCATTTGTCCCTTAGCATAACCCGGATGAATATTTTTACCTATAAATTTAATTGTTACTCCGTCGGCACTAAATGTTTCAGTCTCGACCTCACCCCTGCTTTGTCCATCAACTGTATAAGCATATTGGGCTCCAAATTTTTTCACATCAAATTTTTCTGTTCCTCTTCCCACTTCTTCATCCGGAGTAAAACAAATTTTTATTGTACCGTGCTTAAGTTCGGGATGAGTAAGTAAATAATTAACTGCATCAACTATCTCAGCCACACCTGCTTTATTATCTGCCCCGAGCAAAGTATTTCCGTCAGTGGTTATTATATCGTGACCAATCATGTTTGCTAAATCAGGATTTTCATGCGCTCTAATCACCTGATTATCATTTTCAAGTTTGATATCACCGCCCTGATAATTTTTGCGCACCATTGGATTAACATTGGCTCCACTTACAGCAGGTGAAGTATCGACATGTGAAATAAATCCGATAACCGGAACATTTTTATTTGTATTAGACGGCAAAGTAGCAATTACATAACCCCATTCGTCAACATGTGCATCTTCTAAACCTAATTCTTTTAACTCTTTTGCTAAATCATTTGAAAGTATTTTTTGTTTTTCTGTGCTCGGGAAAGAAGTTGATTCTTCATCCGATTGTGTGTCGTATTTTACGTACTTTAGGAACCTATCTACACAAATGAATTTATAATTATTATCAAACATTTTTTCCTCTATTTTTATTGAATTTTAATAACCTAAACTATTGAAATTGATTGTTACTAACAAGGATTGTATTTTTTTTGGTACTAAAGTGAAATAAGTTAGTTAGGATTTGAAGTTATAATTTGTAAATTCTAAGATAATTTAAGTTTAGTATTCAAATACTTCAGCTTAACTAAGAAATACAGACACTCATTGGAATTTCTCTAAACTAAACTGTTACAGGCTATATTTACTATTAAATTATTAGTTAAAAAACAAAGCATCAAATAGTAATCATTTTACAATTACTAATTTATTAGTCCTTGAAAAATTTCCAGCATTAATGGTATAAAAATATATCCCGCTTGAAAAATCTTTTGCATTAAAATGCACCTCATAAATTCCAGGGCTCTTGTCTTCATTTACAATTGTTACAACTTCTTTTCCTAGAATATCATGGACTTTAATTGAAACAATACTTTTTTCAGAGATCGAATACTTGATAGTGGTGGTGGGATTAAAAGGATTTGGATAGTTTTGATACAGGACAAAATTATTTACTAACTGAGTATTTGATTCATATACTTCATTTACGTCTACAATACCGCCTTGTTTATAAACTGCTAAACCACCGCCGTGTGTAGCAATCCAGGTATTTCCATTTTCCTCAAATTCTACAGATCTTATATAATTATTTGGTAAATCTGAATTAAATATATTGTGGATAATCCAGTTTTTATTGTCGAAAATAGCTAGTCCGCCGCCATTTGTACCAACCCATTTATTTCCCTCTCCATCAATATTAATTGACCTGATTAGATTAGAGGGTAGATCTGAGTTAGAGGTTTTTAAAACATCCCACTTTATTTCATCAAAAACGGCAATACCGCCATACGTTCCAATCCACTTTTTCCCATCTGTTGCAATGACAATAGAATTGACAATATTGTTTGGCAAATCTGAATTTGATGTATTGTATACAACCCAGTTTACACCATCAAAGTCAGCGACTCCCCCGCCATTTGTTCCAATCCATTTATCTCCATTAGTGTCACTAGCTATGGAAAATACGTCATTATTTGGCAAACCAGAATTTAAAGTATCATAAACCGACCAGTTTGTCCCATCAAAGACAGCCAATCCTTCCCCCGTACCAATCCACTTATTACCATCACCATCAATTATTAGAGAAAGTACATCATTTGCAGGAAGTGGTGAATTAAGAGTGTTATAAACGGTCCAAATTGCACCATCATATTTTACCAACCCTCCTAAAGTACCGAACCATTTAATTCCACCTTGGTCAATTGCGGCACAATAAACAATATTAGAAGGTAGAGTAGAATCGTAAACCGTCCAATTAGTGCCGTCGAATAAAGCTAAACCGCTAAATGCAGTGCAAAACCATTTATCACCATTTTCTTCAATAACCAATGATAAAATACGATCGTCGGGTAAACCGGAATTTGATTTATTAAAAATGATCCATTCCGTATCTTGTGATATTAAAGGAGTAATGTATAATAAAAAAAATATCTGAGTAAAATAGAATTGATTTAAAAAATTCTTGTTCATATTTATTACTCCATTAAATTGTTTATAAAAAACCATCACCCCCCTCTTTATGTATTAGGATAAAAATTTAAGTTAATCTTGATTATTTCTTTGATGGATTGATATGAAAATAGAAATAATTACTTTATAATCGGAGAATGGTAATATTGACTTTTAATGTAGTCTTAAAAATATTGATTCACAAGCTAAATAATTAATTAGTTGATTTTTTAAATTCAAAGAGTTGCAGTGTAGTTTTAAATTAAAACAAATTTAATAATTATAAAATAAATTACATTACTTAATTAGAACAAACTTTTTAGAAGCTATAAAAAGCGGAACTTGGGTTAACTGGCTGCTCACTCTTAATTGATAAATATAAACTCCGCTGGCAAGTCCAATATTTCCATTAAATAATTTTGAAGCATCAAATGTAACTTCATAAGTCCCCGGTGATTGATTTTGATTTACTAAAGTTGCAACTTCTCTTCCGAGAACATCATAAATCTTTAATTGTACAAACTTCATAAATGAAGTTCCTACAAATGGAATGGTATACTTAATTTTTGTAGATGGATTAAATGGATTGGGAAAATTTTGAGAAAGTATAAATGTATTTGGTGTTTTGGGATTATCATCAACAGAGGTAATGATAAAGGATATATCCACGCCTGTTGTATCAAAACTATTGGGAGTAATATTAATATTTTTTGCCGATGCATCCGATAACCCAATTTTCTGTGCAACTAGATCATAATTACCATATGGAAGGTTGGTAATTTGGTACGTGCCGTCATCTTTTGCTAGCCCGTAATTATATAGCAGGCTGTTAGAAGTCGATTGAGCATAAACTACAACATCATTTAATATACTTGAAGAACTCGGCGAAGTCAAAATATTTCCGCTTATAGAACCTCCCCCAATTGAAGAATCCCGCGGCATATAAATATTTAGGTCTTTTAAATCCGTATTTATATAAACCGAATCAGCTGTCTGCCAAAACACAGAAGTCTTGTTTTGACTATAATAAGTAGGGACATAATAATCTGAAAAAGCCTGAATATAATAATAACCCGGCTCTTTAATCCCTTCAATTGAATAGGAACCATTACTATTAAGGAAAACTGTATAAGTTCTGCCTGTATCAACAGCAATATTGTTTTTTGAAATAGTAGGTGCTATGCCGCTAACAATTTTATTAGGTGTATGATCGCCTTTTCGTACTACTAAAATCGCTCTTCTCAATAGAGCATGTGATAATGAATCCCAAACTTGACCGCTAATTGAGCTTCCGCTATAATCTATTTTGTTTAAAGTAAAATTAACTTTTCTTAATTGTTCGGATTTCAGAGTAATTAGATTTGATCTAAAAGGATTAGTTTTATTATCATAAAATGAAACATAATAGGAATCTGCAACAGCTCCTACTGTATAACGGCCAATTGGCAGCTGCATACTGTAATCGCCGTTTGCATTAGTAGAAACTTTTCTAATTATATAATTACCTTCCAGGAAGAAATAAATTTCTGCATTGGTTATAGGATTTACGCCATCGGTAATCGTACCTTGGATGGTTCCCACTTTTAAGGTATCTTCAAAAAACTTAATCCTAATTGGCATTTTTTCAGCAATATTTACACCTGTATTCATTATATACATTGTATCCGCAGTATCGGCAGCAGTAATCCATGGATAACCTTCAATTATACAATCCATTAATACTGAATCACCAGGATTAATATAAAACGGATATTGGTAGTATTTATTAAACCTTAAATAATATAGCTTCGAATTATAATAAATAGTATCAATTCTTAATTGCTGGTCCCCGCTGTTTATTAAATAAACATTTTGGAGCCGGTCAAAAATACTTTTGTAGTTTAATTCGCTTTTAGAAAAACTTAATTTTGGTTGAGCTAAAGACACACCAGTTATAAAAAATGGCAATAATATTAAGAGGATTATTTTCTTATAATTCCGCATATTGTTAAAGTACTTTATAATAATTATAATATAAGTGTTAATAATTATAAAAAAGTGACAGAGCAATTGAGCTTAAAAAACTTAAATTATGTTAATTTTACTCAAAAAGAACTGCTAGAACTTTTTACATCCGCAAAGCAAGGAGACTCAACCGCCTTTTCTGAACTTTCAGGTTATGTAAGACACATATCTTATAGTTATTTCTTCTCAAAGCTTAAAAAAGGAAAGATAAAAAACAAGGAAGATGTTGATGATTTATCTAATAATGTTTATGTCTCTTTTGCTGAACAGTATCATAAAATTGAAAATTTAGAATTTTGGCTTAGGCGCGTACTTTTTTTGAACTTCGTTAACTGGTACAAAAAAAATGCTTCACAAAGATCAGCAGAACTTAATGAAGCACGATATATTTCAAGCAAGAACCCGAATCCAGGCGATATAGTTGATGCACAAAAAATAATGAAACTAATTGATACTTTAAGCGAGGATAAGCAGAAAGTGCTGAAAATGAGATTCTGGGAAGACCTAAAATTCTCTGAAATTGCAGAACAAATCTCTAAATCAGAAGATGCGGTTAAAAAGATCTTTTACCGTTCTGTTGAAGAGATAAAAAACATGTTGTAGGCTGTCACTTTCTAATAGTTCGAATTACTATAATTATAAAGATTAAAAGTGTTATGGAAAATAAAGACAAGTTATTTGAACTGCTTCAAAAAGGAAACCTTTCCAAAGAAGACGAAAAAGTTATTCAACAAATAATTGGAACAGATACCGAAGCAAACGATCTGTATTTAACACATCAGAAAATTAAGGATGCCTTTGGCTCACCGGAAAATCATGTCAACTATGATGACCTTGCAGATTATCTTTTAGTTAAAAATAATAATGCTCCGGAGGACAAAAATATTTATGTTAAGATTCCTTTTATTGAAAAACATATTAGAGAGTGTTCAAAGTGCCGAAATGAATTCCAGACTTTTAATGAAGAATATACCGAAATAGACGATGCTTTAAAATCAAAACTTCCTGTTTCGGAAGGGAAAGTACCTGAAAAACAAGTTGAAGAAAAAATTATTTACAAACGCCCGGTATTTTCAAAATATATTTTTGTTAGTCTTTTATTAGCAGCTTTCGCTTACGGCGGAATGTTTATTTTCTCTCAAATATTTACTTCATCAGACTATTCCATCGCAGCTTTAAAAAATAATGATGATTTTTATATTACTCGCGGAAGAGGAACTGAGTATTTTCAAAAAGGTTTAAATGCTCTTGATAATAAAAATTATAATCAAACAATTGAATATTTAAAAGACGATATAAAAACTAATCCCAAAGATGAAACAATTTTTTATTCGTATTACATTTTGGGACTAACTTACCTGGAAACAGCCCCCAAGAGTTTCATAGGTTTATTCCCTTCATTCAATCAAATTAAAGTTGAAGATGGAATAAGTAATCTTGAAAAATCTATTCAGCTTAATAATTCGGGCAGGTACGAGAATATAAATTTAGATTCGTATTTTTATCTTGGCAAAGCAAGCTTAATGAAGAACGATAAAGAAGCGGCAAAAAAGTTCTTTAATTTAGTAGTCAAAAAGCACGGCAGTAAAATGAGCGAGGCAAAATCTTTACTGAATGAATTGGAGTAAGAAGTGTTAAATGCATTTTTCAAAAATTTCCATATCAATTGTTTCAATAATTTCTGCTTTAACTTTGCTTGCCGCCACACAGGTAATTTCGACAAACAACAGTAAAAAGGACATCACGGCATCTACCGGTTTACATCATTCCAATATTGACTCAATAATTTTAAATATCAAAACAAACGGATGGAAAGATGAATATATTTCAGAATGCCGGTTCCAAATTATAAATGCAGATAAAAAATCTACTCCCGATTTAGAAAAACTATTTTCTTCCCTACCAAATAATTCATACAAGAGTTTTGTAGCTGCTTTATTCTTAAAGAAAAGAGAAAAAATTAAGGAGATGTATGATACTTTAGTATCAATACTTGATACACACCCAAAATATTTTTCGTTTTATGAAGAGCTTGTTTTTTCTGCAAGGGCAACAAACCAGCTGACTCTATTACAAAGCCTGGTTAATGATAAAATCAAATCAAGCAAAAGGCAATATAACTTTCTCCTTGGATTAACTTCTGCGGCACAGGGGAATTATGAAGATGCAGCGAATTATTTCGAAGCGGGCTTAAAACGATTCCCGGATAATAAATTCCTCTTGTATAATTTATATTATGCTTACCGATATCTTGGTAACTATGATAAAGCCATGAATGAATTAAATGCGCTGTCAAAAATTATTAATGAAAATGATTTATTCTTTATTCCATCCCTCCTTGCAAAAGGATCCCTTAATTTTTTATCTGGTGATTATAAAAAAGCAAAAAGCTTTTACAAATCGGCATTACTAAAAGCTAAGACAATATATGATAAACAGAATGAAGCTAATGCTAAAATTAATTTAGGATTAATAAATGATGTAAACGGAGATGTCTATTCGGCAAGGGAAAATTTCAAAAAAGGATTGGAGATTGCGGAGAGTATTAATGACTTAGAACTCACCGCATATGCACACAGTGAACTTGGCGTTTCATATTCTTATACAAATGAACTGATTGAATCAAAAGAAAATTATTTATCAAGCTACAAGCTTTATAAAAAAGTCGGTAATGTACTTCGCCTTTCCCTTCTTTCAAGCAACATTGCAAAAATTTATCAAACCATGTTTGATTACAAGTCAGCTATAAAATATTATGAACAAGGGATTGAATTTGCCGGCGAGAATAAAAGAGCTCATGCAATTAGCCTTCGGGGTTTAGCTGATGTATACACAAATGTTTCCGATTATTCAAAAGCATTAGAATATTATAAAGAAGCTTTTAAAATTTCTGCAAAGATAAAAGATCTTTCACTTCAGTCTGGAATAAATTCGGGACTAGGGACTTTGAATTATAACTTAAACCGTTTTAATAGCGCATTAAAGCTTTTTAAGGAGGCAAGAAATTTAAGCACTATTAACAGAAACCCATACTATTCTGCAGATTTAGACTATAAGATCGGTTTATCTTATTTACAGCTTGATAGTCTTTCTTTAGCAGAAAATTCTTTTATAAACGGGATTAAATCAGCCGGGGAAGCCAATGATTTTATAACCGAATCATCCAATATTGAAGGACTATCCCAACTTTTAATTAATACGAATAAACTTGAAGAAGCTAAAAAATATATTGCCCGCCTTCATCAAATTTCTCAACAAAACAATTGGGATTATTTATCATCCATAAAATGCCTTCTTGAAGGAGAAATAAATAAATTAGAAGATAATTTTAATGCAGCAAAAAATAATTTTGAACAGGCGATAAAGTTTGCAGATAAGGCCAACGAATCCAGTATTAAAATTGAGGCTTATCATTACCTTGCTTTGTTATTTGAAGAACATAGCTTAAATGAAGCAGCTAAATCTTATTATACTACGGCTACAAAAATCATTGAGGATGTTTCACGCCCAATGTTCCGGAAAGACGATATTCAGATATCTTACTTTGCAAGCAATAGAACTGTTTATGATGATTATATTAATTATTTACTAAATCAAAAAAAATATGAGAGTGCTTTCAATGAAATTGAGAGATCACGTTCACGAAATACGGTTCAGAATCTTAACGGATTGAAATTCAGCTCATTAATTAATGATGAAAAAACATTAAATAAAATATACCAATACGATTGGATAATTAATTCCGGCATTTACACCAAACACGAAATAGATTCTGTTAAAAATATTTTAAGCAGCATTGAAACCGAGCTTATTGATAAAAAACCTCAATTAAAAAAATATTTCAATTTTAATTATACACTTGGGGAAAATGATATTCAGAAACAATTGACAGACAAGGAGCAGATTCTCTCTTATTATTCGACAAATGAAAATACTTATCTGTTTATACTATCTAAAAATAATTTTAATACAATAAAAATTGATATAAAATTAAATCGTCTTAAAAAAATAATATCTCAAGTATCTTCTTACTTCAGCCATAACCCTGATGTTCAGAAAAGTTTTTACAATCAAGATTTATTTTCGTTTAATGCTGAAGCTGCAAACAATTTGTATAAATTATTATTTGAGCCAGCTAAAAAATATATAACTAATGACCAGGATATAATTATTATTCCATCACTTGATTTAGTTTCAATTCCCTTTGAATTTTTAGTCACCACCTATGATAAGAACGAAAGCCCATATAATTATTCAAACAAGCAATTTTTAATTTATGATTATAATATTTCCTATTCTCCTTCCGCTACTGTTTTTATTGACCAGCAATTAAATATGTTAAAAAATAACGGAAGCTCTTTGGTGATGGGTAATCCTTCTATAAACGGCAATGAAGAAGGTTATGCTGAAAGAAGAGGTTTGCTTGAAGAAAGCGGCGGGCTGCCGAGGAATATTGCTTTGCTGCCTTTGAAATATTCCGGCGAAGAAATCAATGAAGTAAGCCAGATTCTCAACACAAATAAAGTGCTTACGGAAAAAGAAGCAACTGAAACTAACTTTAAAGAAAATGCACAGTTAAGCAGAGTAATTCATCTATCCACACATTCATTTTTGTTTAACAAGCAGCCGTTAATATTCTTTTCAAATTCTTATGACCCTGATAACGATGGATTTTTGGAGGCTTCGGAAATTTCACAGCTGAAGTTAAACAGCGACCTGGTGGTGCTTAGTTCATGTAATTCGGGTTTAGGTTCTGTTGATGAATCGGAAGGAATCCTTGGAATGACCAAAGCATTTTTTGAAGCAGGCTCAAAAAGTGTAGTGGTTTCTCTTTGGGAGGTAAATGATAAATATACTTCTAAATTTATGCAGCTATTTTATGAAAGGCTGAATGAAGGATTTAATAAATCAAAAGCATTAAGAATGGCAAAAATCGATTTCATAAAAAAATATTCGGCAAATCCTTACTTTTGGGGAGCATTTGTTTTATCCGGAAATATTGGAAAGTTAAATATTATTAAAAGCACCTATTCGGCAAAATATATTTTTGTTATAATGGGATTAATACTTTTAAGCATTGCAGCGGTATTTATTATTAGAAAGAAAAAACAGCTGAAACTAATAGCCTCTAACTAATACTTTTTCCATATCTGATTTAACCATAACTTTTACAAGGTCTTCAAATTTGGTTTTTGCTTTCCATCCAAGCAGTTTTTTTGCTTTTACCGGATTACCAATTAATAAATCAACTTCAGTTGGACGGTAGTAGTTAGGATCAATATCAACTACTTTCTTTCCTTTTTTTAATTTGCTGGTAAAATTCAAAATGTACTTTTTATTATTAGCATCAAAGTTTATTAAAGATTTAGCTAAATCTAAGTTAATATTCTTTATGTAACCTTTCTCTTTATCATTTTTACCCCGCCATTCAATTTCAATACCTAATTCCTTAAAAGCTAATTCCGTGAATTTTCTAACTGTATTTGTTTCGCCGGTTGCCAAAACAAAATCTTGCGCAGTTTTATATTGAAGAATCTGCCACATGCCATTACAATATTCAGGAGCAAAACCCCAATCTCGTTTAGCATTTAAATTTCCTAACAGTAACGTATCCTGAATTCCAGCAGCTATACTAGTAGCAGCACGTGTAATTTTTCTTGTAACAAAAGTCTCACCTCTTCTTGGTGATTCATGGTTAAATAAAATTCCGTTGCAGGCAAATATATCATAAGCTTCACGGTAATTAACTATTATCCAATAGCCGTATAGCTTTGCAACACCGTAAGGTGAACGCGGATAAAAAGGAGTTTTTTCGGTTTGAGGCACTTCCTGAACTTTTCCAAAAAGTTCACTTGTCGAAGCTTGATAAAATTTTACCTTCTTTAATCCAACTTCACGTATAGCATCCAAAAATCTTAATGTTCCCAACCCATCGACCTGTGCTGTGTAGTCAGGGAGTTCAAAAGAGACTTTAACATGACTTTGAGCTGCAAGATTATAAATTTCATCCGGTGCAATTTTTTCTAATAGACGATTTAAATTACTAGTATCTACAACATCACCATAATGCAAAAATAATTTTTTATTTAAAACTTCGGGATTCTTATATAGATGCTCAATTCTGCCGGTATTAAAAGAACTGCTCTTTCTAATTATGCCATGTACTTCATATCCTTTTTCAAGTAAGATTTCAGTGAGGTAACTTCCGTCTTGCCCGGTAATACCGGTTATTAATGCTTTTTTCATAATATTTAATTTTGATTTTTTAATTTTGAATTTTCAAGGAACCATTTATATGTAAGTTTAATTCCTTCTTCAAGTTCTGTTTTATATTTCCAGCCGAGATTCGTCATTCTTGATACATCCATTAATTTTCTTGGGGTGCCATCCGGCTTAGTTGAATCATAAATGATTTTGCCTTTATAGCCCACAACATTGGAAATAATATTTGCAAGCTCAATAATTTTTAGATCTTTACCGGAGCCGATATTTAGATGAGTTATGCCTTGCTTATAAACATTTTCAGCATCAATATTATTTAAAAGAAAATAGATGGCATCTGCCAAATCATCCACATATAAAAATTCTCTTAACGGCTGGCCGCTTCCCCAAAGTGTCACAGTTTCGCTGTTATTAATTTTTGCTTCATGAAATTTTCTAATCAATGCAGGAAGGACATGAGAAGTTTTTAAATCAAAATTATCATTTATGCCATAAAGGTTCGTCGGCATTGCAGAATAAAAATTACATCCGTATTGCAGGTAATAATTCTCACATAATTTTATTCCTGCAATTTTTGCAATTGCATAAGGTTCATTAGTAGTTTCAAGATAATCAGATAATAAATATTCTTCCTTTAATGGCTGTGGAGCCAGTTTAGGATAAATACAAGAACTTCCGAGAAAAATTAATTTATCAACTTTATTTTTATAAGCAGCATTTACTACATTTGCTTCAATCATCAAATTGTCATAAATAAATTCTGCACGGAAAGTATTATTAGCTAAGATTCCTCCAACTTTAGCGGCAGCAATTATAACTACTTCCGGTTTTTCCTCTTCAAAAAATTTTTCAACTTCATCCTGTCTTATCAAATTCAATTCGGAAGAAGATTTATAAATCATATTTTTATAATTCTCTGTTTCCAATTTTCTTTTTAATGCAGAGCCAACCATTCCGGTATGGCCGGCGATGTAGATTTTTGTATCTTTGTTAATATTACGGATCATATCAGAATATATTTAAGATATAGTTCAAGTTCATGTGTAAGTTTAAGTAAAATTCAAAATATTCTTACAATTTCTCAATCTTTTAATTAACTATTTAATAAACTCATCGATCTTTTCAACAACATATTCCAACTGCTCTTGATTTAATTCCGGGTATATTGGAAGGGCTATAGAAGTATTAGCAGCCATTTCAGCATTTGGGAATTGCCCTTGCTTGTAACCAAGATTTGAAAAACATTCCTGCAAGTGAAAAGGAACCGGGTAATAAATTTCTGTTCCAATTTTATTCTTAGTTAAATATTCACGAAGTGCATCTCTTTTTTCTGTTCGAATAATATATTGATTATAAATGTGATAATTTTTTAAATCATCATTTTTGTAAACTGCTTTTGGCAGCAAAATTTTATTTTTCTGATTAAAAGAAATTTTTCCTTCATCTTCAGCTAATCCTGACTGCTTAAATAATTTTGTATAAGTATCTGCATTTTTTCTTCTCTTTTCAGACCAGCTATCAAGATGCGGCAGCTTAACACTGATAACAGCCGCTTGCAGTGCATCCAACCTAAAATTACCACCAATTATTTTATGATAATATTTTGGCTTTGCACCATGCACTCTTTGAATAAAAAGTTTTTCAGCCAATTCATCATCATTTGTTGTTACTAAGCCACCATCGCCAAAGCATCCTAAATTTTTACTTGGGAAAAATGAGAAGCAGCCAATATCTCCAATCGTTCCAACTTGCCTTCCATCTTTATATTGAACGCCTATTGCCTGTGCAGCATCTTCAACTATTTTTAAATTATGCTTTTTAGCAATGGCAACTATCTCATCCATTTCTGCACTTTGTCCGTATAAATGGACAGGAATAATTGCTTTTGTTTTATCTGTAATTTTTTCTTCAATTTTTTTAGGGTCAATATTAAAAGTAACCGGATCACTATCCACAAAAACCGGAACAGCATTTAATCTTGAAACCGTCCCTGCTGTGGCAAAGAATGAATATGTTGGTACAATTACTTCATCGCCAGGCTGAATATCCAGTCCCATCATTGCAAGCAATAGAGCATCCGTACCGGATGAAACTCCAATAGCGTGCCTGCATCCCAAATATTCGCATAATGCTTTTTCCATTTTTTCTACTTCAGGGCCAAGTATAAAATATTGGGATTCAGCTACTTTAATAACGGCTTCATCCAATTCTTTCTTTAGAGATTGATATTGTGCTTTTAAATCTAAAAGTGGTACTTGCATATTTTTATTTCACTTTTGTAATTGATAAATTTTTAGTTTTAAATTTAGGCAGATATATTTTGAGATTAAAATTTCAAGATTCTAAAAAATCTCTGTCTATATCTTTAAACAATTTAGCTTTCAAATCCTTTTCAGATACTACCAGGATTTTCTATCTGCCAATCAATATTTAAATCAGGATCATTGTAAAGTATTGAACGTTCATCTTCTTTGCTGTAATAAGCGGTACATTTATACGAAAAGATAGCTTCGTCAGACATAACCGAAAAACCATGAGCAAAGCCCGGAGGAATAAAAAACTGCAAATGATTTTCTTCTGAAAGTTCAATTGAAAAGTATTTACCGAATGTAGGAGAATTAAATCTAATATCTACAGCTACATCTATAACACTCCCTGATATAACCTGACAAAGCTTACCTTGTGCATTTTTCCCGACTTGATAATGAAGCCCTCGGATAGTTCCTTTTTTTGATTTGGAAATATTGTCCTGTACAAAATCTACTTTTACACCTTTTAACTCAAAAACATTTTTCTTAAATGATTCAAAAAAATAGCCGCGTTCATCCTTAAATACCTTGGGTTCAATAATTAATAAATCTTTTATTGGAGTTTCTTTTATCTGCATTAGTATTATTATTTGTTGTCTATAAATTTTCTTAGTGAAACTTGGTGCGCTAAGTGTCTAAGTGGTTACGCAATTTCCCCGAAAAGAATTGCAAAACTATTTTTTAAATTTGCTAACTCTCCTGCTTTAAAAATCTTTCCAGGTAATCACGGTATAGAGACTTCGGCATACTATTGATTAATTGCACAAACTGGTCACGATTAATAAATTTCATTGTATACGCTATCTCTTCAATACAACCGACTTTTAGTCCCTGCCTTTCTTCAATTACACCGAAAAAGTTAGATGCCTGAAGTAATGCCTCAGGAGTTCCGGTATCAAGCCAGGCAATTCCTCTTCCGATTTTTTCAACATAAAGTTTTCCGAGTCTTAAATATTCCCTATTGACATCCGTTATTTCAAGTTCTCCGCGAGCAGAAGGTTTTAAGTTTTTGGAAATCTCCACAACATTATTATCATAGATATAAATACCGGGGACAGCATAATTTGATTTTGGTGCCTTAGGTTTTTCTTCTATGGAAATTGCTTTTCCTTCTTTATCAAATTCAACTATACCATACCTCTGCGGATCATTAACCTGGTAACCAAATATAGTTGCACCATTATTATTCTGAATGGCATTATAAAAAAACTTTAATGAACCATAAAAAATATTATCACCTAAAACCAGGGAAACATTTTCTCCATTAATGAATTCTTCTCCTATTATAAATGCTTCGGCAATACCATTTGGGGCGGCCTGAACAGCATAACTTATATTTAATCCAATTTGTGAGCCATCATCAAAAAGCTGTTTGTATAATGGAATTGTCTCTTCATTTGAAATTATTAAAACGTCTTTTATTCCGCCAAGCATTAAAATTGAAAGAGGGTAATATATTAACGGTTTGTCGTAAATTAATGCGAGCTGTTTGCTGTAGACTTTTGTAATCGGGTAAAGCCTGGAACCGGATCCCCCGGCGAGAATTATTCCCTTCATTATTTTATCACCTATATTTATTTAAAAATAGGACGCGGAAAAACACTGATGAAACTGATTAGCACGGATTAGATATCTGTTCATATTTTCATTCACTAATGCAACGCTTTGTGTAGCTGACACTATTTCAAGATTATGTTCTCCGAAGGAGTCCTTTGGACATGTTCAAGAATTTCACATTCAATTATTCAGTTCATTTATTCAATCAATCTTTTAATTTTTTACAACCCATAATAAACCGAAATATAAAACTCATTTATTGAATTATCCAAAAAACTTTTATCATTTTGCTGTAAAGAAGATTTTGTATGCTGGAATTCAGCTTTTGCAAATAGTTCATGTGTAATTTCATATTTCATTTCAGCGCCGTAATAAGAATAATTATTTCTCATTCCAAATAAGAATGGCGGCTGGGGTACTGAAGTGTCCTGCTGTTGTTCTGCGGTGCCTCTGCTTCCTTTGCGTGCATATTGTCCCCACAGCTTTAACTGCAATCCTCTTAAAAATTTATATTTTACTGAGCCATAAAATAAATCAGCGTTACTGCCAATCCAGTCTCCTAAAGTATATGAAGCATTTTCGTAAGTCTGGGTTGGAATATAATGTTCATAAACAAACGGATAAATTTTTGTGTACTCTAAAGTTAGAGTTAAATTATCAACCGGTAAATCTGCAACTGATCCGCCAAGCATATAGCCTAATTGGTACCTCTGTGTTTTAGGATTGAAAATTCCGGACGTTCTAATTTCATCTATTATCATTGAGCCGTAAAGATGTGTATTCTTTTAAATGATTACGCGAACTTACCTGTAAAAAGAACTGCGAGTTGCCTCCTGCATTATTATTCTGCCTGCTTAAATAATGATCTGCAAGACGGAAAAACATTAGCGGCATTAAATAAGAAATCTCCAGACGGTCACTGTAAATAATAGATTCTCCTAATGAAATATCCAGTCCCTTTGATGGAGTCACTGTGATTGTGTGCGAAGCAATAAACTTCTGGCGGTATAAAACCCTATTTATTCCTTCGCGGCTTGAAGCATAAACATAATTTGAATCAATTACATCCGACGAAAGCCAGCCGTGAAAATAATTAAACTGCAGCCATTTTACAGGCTTAACATCCAGCCTGATAAATGGAAACGAAGGAGCTTTTTGCGACAATACCAATTGTCCGCTTTCACCATAACCCCATTGAAGAAAATCTTTTCCCACAGTAAAGCTGCCCCAGCTCCAATCTGTTGAAAGTGTGGTATGAACTTCACTATATTGAACTGAGTTTGGACTTTTGCTTAAAGGAGTAATTCCCGTTACAGGAGTAAATAACTTTTCCTTGTCAATGTTATCGCCATTCTCAGCATTATCCCTATAGTCAAAACTAAAACCGATTGAATTACCCAGATAACCGTAAAAATAAGCGCCGCTCCAAAAGTGAGTATTGGATTTGCCGTCGTTGCTGCCGAACTTAAATCCCAAAATAGGACTTAAATTAATTTTAAATAATGAATCGCTGTAAGAAAAAAGTCTAAACCTGTCATAAGGATCTTTCTTTAAAATTGTCAAAGAAGAATTTTTTTCTATAGTCCCTTCTTCGTTTATATTTTTTATTTTGAGTTTTTGATCCCGGAATAAATTCGGGACATGCCTTTGATTTATCAACTCTCTTTCAATACCAAAATCATTTAAATAAAATTTCAGATCTTCTCTTTCAACTTCATTTAATTTACTGCCGACTGATGACTGTTTACTATCCACTTCCAATAATTTTTGTGCAATATATTTCCTTGTGACAGGTTTAATCTGATCATCAAATTCAATTATTCCTTTCTGTGCCATTCTATCTAAAAATGAATAAACATCGTTATACAGAGGTTCATACACAGTTTGGCTGTACAAAGGATAAGATATAATTATTATAAGAAGGAGTACTGTTAACTTAAATTTCATAAATGTTTTTTGGCAAGGAAGAAATAGTACACGGATGACACTGATTTAATTGATTATCACAGATTTATTTTTCTTCATCTATTCCAACTTTCATTAGACAATTCAATCATTCATTTTTTAGTAAGCTTTCGGATCCCCTTGAAGCATCCTCCACAAAGTTAAAAACAAAATTTGTATATCAAGCCAAACCGACCAATTTTCAATATACCAAATATCATGATCAATTCTTTTCTGCATTAACTCCGGAGTACTTGTCTCGCCGCGAAAACCGTTTACCTGCGCCCAGCCTGTTATACCGGGCTTTACTAAATGACGAAGCATATACAACCGTATTTTATCCCGTGACTGAATATTTAACGGTGTTGGATGAGGACGGGGGCCGACAAGACTCATTTCACCTTTTAATACATTCCAGAACTGCGGCAGTTCATCTAAATTTGTTCTACGTAAAAACTTTCCAATTTTAGTAACCCGCGGGTCATCTTTTGTCACCTGCCTAAAATTACCACTTTCATCTATCTCAATAGTATCCGGAATCATAGAACGAAATTTATAAGTAGTAAACATCCGGTTATCTCTTCCCCATCTTTCCTGCTTGAAAAATACTTTACCAGGAGAAGCAATTTTGATTGCTATCATTATTATGGGCCATAGCCATGAAAAGACAAAAACAAAAAGGAATAAAGATATGCCAGTATCAAAACCACGCTTTAGTAAGCGCCATTGAATATCATTTATTTTATCTTCCCTAACGGACACCACAGGGAAATTACCAAATAATGATATATTATATTTTGAAGAAACAAACTTAAAATAGTCGGGGATTATTCTAACACGGATGGTATACCTTTCACAAGTTCTCACCACAGATTCTATAGTATCCGAAGCATAATTTGGCAAAGCCACAATTACATCATCTACTTTTCGCCGGTCTAAAACTACATCAAGTTCTTCAATTTTACCGAGATATTTTCCGTTTAAAAAAGTCTTTTTTTCATCATCAACAAAACCTATTATATTAAAACCAAAATGCGGATTATCTTTTATTGATTCATAAAAATTCTTGCCTACGTTGCCGGCACCTATAATCAGCATGTTGCGCATATTCCTTCCCTTTTTCCGAATTAACGATAGATTAACCCGGAGCAAAAATTTCTCTAATGTTAATAATATTAGATTAACACCAACAAATAAAACCACGAATTGGCGGGAAAGCGTTTTATCTTTTAGAAGAAACAACATTACTATTGTACTAATAGCCAGGACGAAAACGTTTTTAATAATTGTAACAATCTCTTCGGTAAAGTAACGCCCCCTAAACTCATCATACAACCCGGTAACTTTTGTGGAATACATCCAGATAAAGATGAGGAAAAAAAGAAGAAAGAATGCATTAGAATCAAAAGCATATTTTGTAAAGGTAATTAAGAATTCAACTGTGACATAATACGAGACAACTATTACAATAATATCTGCTAAAATTCTAATCGAGTAAAGTAACTTACTGCTGCTTTGCATTTCCTAATCAAATTTCCTTAGTCTTAAAATTCGTATATAATATAATAACAATTTCTAATTTCCTATAAAATATTAAATTAGCATGAACAACTTTCTTAGTGATAGGCTTTACTCCACCAGTGTGTTTGGGATAGTGTCTATATAATCAAAAAGGCACAGTTAGTGCCTAAGTAATAATATTTTGAAATATTTATAATTCTTATTCTCAGCAGTTATTAACTTTTGCACAATGAAACTATACATTATCTTCATTTCAATATATAATAGTCATAAAAATTATTGTTTCTGAATAACATCTAAATAAATTTTTATTCTATTAATTTTGAGCAAAACCTACCATTCATTATCGGAACTTACATACATAATTTTTAATTAACAATTTTAGATAATTAAAGTTATGGAAGTCACTTAAACATTATTTAATTAAAACTATATCAAGAATCACTAATATATATTAAAAGTTATAATAATTTGTGAGATAAGTCTATCTAATTTTTTAAAATTTTATCAAACAACTCCAAATATTGATTAGTAATTTTTTCCCAGGTGTAATTATTTTTTATTCTTTCTCTGGAATGATTTCTCACTTGAAATCAATATCTCCATTGAGTTTCTGTTTCTTCAATTAGATTACTAAGATTATTTCCTTGTTTGCTAAAGTATAACCCATATTTACCATCATCTAACATTTCACGAGTAAATGGTGTATCTAAAGCTATAATTGCACAACCATAGGCTAAGTGCTTTTAACATAGTTGGATTCGTTCCTCCAAATTCATGACCATGGAAATATATAAAGCAATTATGATATAATTCAGCTAATTCATCTTGATCAGTAATATAACCAGTAAAAACAACTCTAGAATCCTTTGTCGCTTTTATTCTATCTGCATATTCATCCTTATAAGGAACATCTCCAACTACCACTAATTTTTTATTACTTTTAGTTTTAACAAATTCTCTAACTATTAAATCAGAATTGTTATCCGGAATTAAACGGCCAACAATTAAGTAATATTCATTTTGCTTTAAGATTCCATTTATTTATTAATTCTGCATTTTGGGAATACCGAATATTCGCTCCATAAGCAATAACCGTTGATTCAGCATTAAATTCTTTTTTATATAAATCTGCCATTGCAAATGAATCGTTAATTATCTCATCATATAATTTTGTAGAAAGTTTTGATGCCCAATAAAAATATTTAGCACCTAATCCTTTCCATTTTGGCCTAAGCCATTCTAAACCATCAACATTTATAGCCGTTTTCTTACTAAATATTTTTGAAATTAAACCGAAAGGCCCATTAGCAGAATTTACAACTAAAATTATATCAAAATTATTTAGACATGCATGAAGCATTGATTGAAATGAGTGGATAAGCTGGCTTAAAGTTTTACTTTCAACAGTACTGATATATTTTAATTTAACATTGTTAACAACAGGGGGATATTCTTTAAATAAATTTTTATGGCAATAAACGGTTACATCAACATTTTTGTTTACTAATCTTTCTGCTAATTCTTTTACGAATGTTTCGTAGCCGCTGTAAACATAGGGATAACCGCGAGAACCTAAAATTGCAATTTTCATTAGTTATTTATCTTATTCAATTCTACTTTTAATTACTTTTGCAGGAACGCCGGCAGCAATACTATTTGAAGGAATTGATTTTGTAACAACGGAACCAGCAGCTATAACACACCCATCTTCTATTATCACACCATCTAAAATAGTAACACTAGCACCAATCCAACAATTATTTTTAATTACAACACCCTTTCTATTTTCGCCTTGTTTTCTAATTAAAACGTTAGGGTCAGAGTAATTATGATTTTCTGAAAAAATCCTAACCCCAGGTCCCATAATTACATTATCACCTATCTGTATTCCACCCTGACCTCCCAAATATGATTGTGCACCAATAGCTGAATTATTGCCTATTTTTATACCAATACCTTTTGTTGCGATAACACCGGTACATTGTAGAATGCTGTTTTTAGCTATTGTTACATTATTACCCAAAACAATACCTTTTTCGGATAATGCATTTAACGTAACTCCATTCTCAAGAATAAGATTCTTTCCGCTGTGTATTAGAAAGCCATATTCAACGTACACTCCTTTTCCGCAAAATAAAAAACCTTTTACAGATTTAAAAAAAATTCTTTTGAATATTCCCCTTAATAATTGTAATACTCTATAATATGCAATAAAAATAATTTCATTGAACGAATAATTCTCATCTAGCTTATAATTATTATTCCCCTTAGGATTCTGATTACTTTTTCTAAAATCAGACGACTATTCATATTTTAAATATTTTCGCTTTTGAAAGACAATTTTTTATTATTTAAGTTATTAATGAATCTTTTAAGTTGATGAATCACATATTCCGGCTTATGATCCATACAAATAGGATTATCACAACCCACAATACACTCAGCACATGACACTGATAATATTGATCCATCATACTCAGAGTTATATGGTACAAACTGGAGATAATTATATACTCGACTAAATAATATAAAAATAGGAATCTTAAACGAAGAAGCTAAATGCATTATACTAGACTCTACCGAAATAATGAGAGTAGCATTTTTCACCAAAACAACAAACTCATCAAAATTTAATTTACCAACAAGATTTACAATTGGATAATTAAAATCTTTTATCCATTCACTGCTTTCATTATAATATTCCTTAGTTCCAGAAATAATTATATTTAAATCATTGTATGTATTATGAATATAGTCTATAATTTTTGCCCAATTACCTAGTGGCCAAAATTTTGTAGCTTCGGAAGTAAAGGGTGAAATAACAACATAAGATCGTTCAATATCTTCAGAGAGTACTTTGTTAACATCAAAATCAGGTGGGAAAAAATATTCAATAGAACCCCTTGAAATATTCACTTTTTCAAAATATTGATTGAATATCAAAGCTAAATTTTCAATAATATGCTTATTCTTATAAAAGGGTATCGAAAAGTCATAATACTTTTTTGAATAATTAAATTCAAAACCTATAACATTCTTACTTTTTATAAGTCTAAGCAAAATAGCTGTTAGAGGCTGATCACTAAACCATGTATTTATTATTAAATCATAATTATTTTTTCTCAAGTTTTTAATGGTCATAAACGTCTTGACTATATGATTAAGTTTTAAAATATGTTTATGATTTCCAGAAGGATCAGCCCAAAAAGCATCATAGATGAATTTATTATCAACCGGATAGTTTTTTAATGAATTTAATGACCAAGGAGTTATTAATAAATGTATTTTTATATTATGATTTAATTTTCTTAATCCAGATAAAAATGGAGTTATTAATAATCCATCGCCAATTAATCCTAAATTGACCACTAAGATTTTTTCTATGGTCTCTATATTAATTTTGTTCCTTTTTTTTAACAAATAAGAAAAAAGAATCAAAATATTAAACAATAGTGGTTTTAATTTATTTTTTAATTTTTTATAGGTCATAAATTGTTAATGACAAAAACTCTACGGATATTTTCAATACAAATAAAAAGAGTTAAATATATTTAAGTAAAAAGATATTAGGTTGAATAATCAATTTTTTACTATTTTGCATGTTGTAAAAGAATGCGGTAATATATCCATATTTATTCTATATCCATGATCTTTATTGGCTTCTATGTACGCTTTCACATTTTGCTTCACGTTTTCTCCCGTTGTGGCAATAACGCTTAACGATATATTGCCAGTCATATTTATAATATTTATTTCAGGATTATTAAAATTACGATTACTTCTGTTTATAATAAAAATATAAACTTCCTTATCATTACTGCTTATTCCACTAAATGCAGAAACGACATTGGAATCAGATATCTTCATCTTTCCATCATAATTAGTTAAACTCACTATCGGTGAAAAATATTTTGTTGCTAACAAATAATTCATATTTGCACCATAAATAGATTTTTGAATATAATAAGAAGGAGCAAGCATAGTACTATCATATCGATTAAAGCTGATATCCGCAAAATTCTGTTGTGAATAGCTAGATAAATCCCATTTATTAGCAAGCAATATATTGGGATCTTCTAAAAATACTCGCAGACACTCTGCTATATATAAGCCCTGAATAATGTTTGGTTTCTGGTTAATATATGCTCCTTTTTTATTCAAGAGATAAGTATTATACTCAGTTACCGCGAATTTAATTTTATCGTTAACCGAAAGTGCTAATTTTTCTAGCCTGTTTAGGTTAGCTTTCATAATTTTAGTTGAGATGATCATAATATCATCGAGTTTCGTGGTATCCTGCACATAAGCATTAGGATAATATTCATGGACAATGAAAAAATTCATATCATTTCCACAATATTTCATTACCGCATTATCCCACGTATCATTATGTCCATTTAAAACTGTTCCTGTTTCAATATCGGGATAATTTTTTTTAAGCGCCTGTGATATTTTATCCGCTGCATTTGAATACGCAATAGCTTTATCAATAGACATACCCTTCCAATATATACTATTACCTATTTCCCAATATTTTACATTATAAGGTTTATAATGACCATATGAAGCTCTTTTTTTGCCCCATTTTGTAGTTGTGTCTCCATTACAATATTCTACCAATTGTTTAATACTCTCAATAGAATTATTACTAAAGCCTATTGTAATCAACGGCTTAATATTTAAATTTTCACATAGTCTTAAAAAGTCATCTAAACCGAACACAACTTTTTGTTTATTATTTCCATAGTCTAAACAATAGCCATGATTCTTCATAGGCCCGATTGATTTAGTCCAATCAAATTTTTCCGCTAGGTCCCCGCCAGGATAACGAAGTATATTTAGATTTAGTGATTTAATTAAATCAATAGTCACCTGTGGTATCTTATTATCTCGGAAAATGCCATCACCGTTATTTATCCAATTTACATTACTACCGAAAATATTCCTGTTGATCTTAATAAGCTTTGAATTTGCATCAACTGATATTTGAACATTATCATTGTGCTAATTTGCCTGCCCAAATAATAAAACATTTAGACTTGCCAAAAGAATAAAAGTTAAGTTATACAATTTAAATTTACATCCCAGACATATGATCACCTTAAACCATAGAAATAATATTTACATAAGTATCTGTTCTTTTTTCCAGGAATGCAATTCAATCCTAGCAAGTGAAGGGATAAGAGGATTGTTTTTAGCCTCTATAATTTTATCAACAAAATCATCTAATGAATTTTCCTGAAAATAATGAGCATCCTCCTCAAGTATATTTGCTACTTCCCCAACTAAATTTGTAACAATGGCTTTTCTATATTTTAGATATTCAAATATTTTATTCGGGCACCTAGATCTACTAATTTCAGAATTATTAAGTGGAAAAACGAACATAGATGCCGCTTTGAAATATTAAATCAATATTCTCATCCGATTGATATCCTAAAAATTTCAAGTTGCCAAGCTCTTTTTTTATGCTCTCTTCTTCTAATTTTTTTTTGTTTGGCCCATCACCTATCATTAAAATTTTCAATGTATTATCAAGTTTATTTAAAACTGGCGCCGCTTTTATTATCAAAGACAATTCTTCATAATTTTGAAATGAGCCCATATAAACAGCATACTTAATGCTATCATCGAGATACGGATTATTTTTAGAATTACTGTGAAAATTGCCTTCTACTATTGCATAAGGGAAATAATAAATTTTTTCACTTCTGCTCATCATTAATTTATTAAACAAGTATTTACTAGCTACTAAAACTATATCGGACCTTTTAACGGCAGAGTTTTCCAATTGTTGTAAGAACATTTTCCTGAATTTAGAATTATGTAATAAAGCAACTTCTTCATCAAGATCTAAGATAATTTTGCATTCTCTGTTAACTAATTTATACACATAAGCGACAAAATACGATTTTAGGCCGACATTTAGGACATGTAAAAAATCAAAATTGTATTTATATAGGCAGAATAACTTAACAAAGAATTCGCTTATACCTCTTCCACATAAATGAAACTTAATGAAGCTATTTCTTTTATCGGTCGATAATGCTTGGTTTAAATCATCTCGAGGAAGAAACAAATGAATTTCAATGTTTTTGGTTGAAAGTTCTTTACCTAACCTCAGCGCTCTTAAGGTTGATGCGTTTGTTTTTAGATTTCCTCTCCCGATGAACGCTATTTTCATAATTTCCATAATTTATTATTGAAATATTTACACCTATTAAAAACCAACCGTACCAGAAATTGATTTGATCTCTGGGTAAAATCATATCTCTTAATATCAAAGATACAATTATAAGGAGGACGTAAAATGAAAAATCTTTATAAAAAGGATTTGATTTATTTTTCGATTGTTTATATGTTTTTTTAAAAGCTTATAAAATAAGTGATTAAATAAAAGAATAATCCACTTATTCCCATTTGGACTATAATATTAAAAAAGTCTCCTTCAAATTGCGGCGCATTTGATAAAAATCTACGAATAATGACTCCGGCCTCACCAAGTCCGATTCCAAAAATATTTTGACTAAATGTATCATAAGCATCCTTAATTATATCCATATGCCCTGAAGTAGAAGGGTCATAACCTCCAAATAATAATGATATATTTTCCAATCCACCGATATAACTTAATATCCAATAGCCAAACAATATTAAAACAAAGTAGTAGATTAAATATTTAGAATCTCTTAAAACGAAAAGCAAGTAACAAATTGCCAATATTATCATTGAACTTCGTGAAAAGGAATAAAAAAGGGCAATAACAAGTGCGGCAGCAATAAATAAAATAAATCCTTTGCTTAAGTTTATATGAAATTTGGATTTATATTTTAATAAAAACGGAACACAAAGTAAGTTGTTACTTAAAAACAAACCAAATTCATGCGCACTTACAAAAGTGGAAGTTGCCCTTAGTTTGTCATATCCAAATGAATAAAACGTATAATTAACATTTTCAAATCCATATACAAAATCATAAAAACTCTTACCCAAAAAATTGACTTGAATAATGCCAAATATGGCGGTAAAAAAAGAAATCACATAAATAGTAAGCAATAACTTGAACAATGTTTGCTCACTAATTATTTGCAATCTACCCAGAAGATAGAAAAAATAAATAAAAAAAAGACTGCGGAAGCTCCATAATGCCAACAAAACACTTTGTGCTAAAATAACATATAATGCAGCAGACAGGACAAATAATGTTATAAAAAAGTCCAATGCATTAAATCGGGCAAACTTCCAATAATAAAATGCTGAAACAAGGATCAATAAAAAAGCAAAAACATCTTTCCACATTTTAATCAATATAAATACCGGGTTGTTAATGCTGAAATTAAATACCTGACCGATTATATAAATTGTAATCACATAGAACGGCATAAAAGAAAATAAAAAGAAAAATAATTTTGTTGGAAGTTCTCTTTCCCGAAGATACATTGGAGCCTATGCGATTTTAAAAAGATTGAAATCTGTTTTCTTCGTTAATAAATAGAGCCCTAATCCGCAAAATATTACTATCCCAAAAGTTTTTATAATAAAAGATATAATGTAAGAGAGATGTGAATAGATCAAAGTTATTGATAATGCAGAATTAAATAAGACCACAATTACAATGTAAATAATATTTTTATCTAATAATTTAATACTTAAAATCCTATTACCGTATTTGTACGCTAATGAGGCCAAAAAAAAGTGAGATAACAATGTAATAATACCAACTGTATATAAAGAATAATGGCCAAAAAAGCCGCCGTATAACACCAGATTAAATATCAAAGTATAAATGCTTACTCTTAAATACTGTGAGGATTTTTCAGACAAATAAATACCTCCGGCAAAAATAAAATAAAATCCTAAAAACATATAAGAGAGTGAAAAGAAAGGTACAATATATACACTAGGTAGGTATTCAGTATGTTTTATTATATTAAAAAAATCAACCATAAAGAAGGGAAGACTAATTGAAAAAATTACCGAAACAAAAGAATATAATAAAAATATTTTTTGTATTGTGTCCTTAAAATTATCCTTGAGATAAAGGTCATTTATGAACGGCAGCCATGCCAAATTAAACGGAAGAACTAATAAGGCACCCACAACTAAAGATATCCTTGCAGCCATTCCTAAAATTCCAAGTTCGGAAAAATCACCATCAATTTTTAGAAAAAATCTATTTGCATTTATCAACAATGTAAATGTTATTGAACTTGCTAAAATAGAAGCACCGAATTTCAATAATTTATAAAGTAATTTTTTATTTACTTTAAATTTTATTTTTTCTCTAATAAGGACAATGCCAAAAAGAAAGGCTATTACAGCCGATATTAAATTGGCGTATAGGAAGGAATAAAAGTTTTGCGCATAATACTTTAGTAACAAGAATGAGAATAACGCATAAAATGAGAAATTTATTACATTAATTAAACTGTATAAAGTAGCTTTTTTTCTAGTTCTTAGAACTGCTTGCGGTATAGTTATAAGTGCATTAAATAAAGAGATCAAAACAATTAGCAACCATGCTCTACTATAGCTATCAGAATTACCGCTTTTAACAAAATAGGATCCGAAAAAAAATGTAATTGTTCCAATCAATATACCGATCGGGATAATTGCTAATATAGAATTACTCACAAGCTCGGAGAAATCATTTTCTTTGAACTCTATACTATATCTGGTTATAGAAGTTATTAGCCCCATTCCCATTATGATAGCAAGAATATTCTTAATTGATAAGAAATAATCTAGCATCCCAAATTGGGTGGAATCAATGTAAATAAATATAAGAGGTAGAATAAGTATCTGGGCACCTCTTGTTAATATTTCACCTATTCCATATGTAAGGATATTCTTAAAAAAACTATTCATGTTTCCCGTTTATCAGCATATTTAATAAACGTTCTGAGCTCTTTCCGTCATGGAACTGATGAAATATTTGCCTCACTTTTTTCCTTTCGATTTTATAATCGTCTTTCCCGCTAATAATATTTTTAATTTTCTCTAACAATTCCAATTCGTTTTTTACTATGGGTCCAACTTCATAATCATTTATTTTGAAATATAGCTCATTATCATCTTCTTCATAATTGTCATAATGGAAAAATATTATGGGCCGATCCAGTAATAAATAATCTATATAGCAGCTAGAGTAATCCGTTATCAGAATATCTGATATGGCCAATAATTCCTGTGGATCAAATTCCAATCTTGAAATATTGGTTATTCGGGAATCTTTACTATAAACTTCTTCAAATGACTTCATATTAGGGTGAAATTTCAATAAGATTCTAACTTCATTCTCTTTGAAGAATTTTTCAGCATTACTATTACCGCTAAATATGTACGGATTAATTTTTCCCTTACCATAATTCCTATGAGTCGGCAAATAACTTATGATAATTTTTTCCTTGATATTTAAATTATTCTTGAGTTCATCTTTATTAAATAAAAAGAATATATCATTTCGTGGTAATCCATAATTATAAACTTTTTTATTATTAAAGGCGGTAATTAAAAAATTTGTGAAAAATTGAGAGGTAGAAATGGTCATATTTATATCCTCATATTTAGAGCCGGTAACAAATTTATTCCAAATCTTAGTTTTAATAGAATCAAAATCTTCAAGCTCTTTGACATATTTATAATCATACGCAATCTTTTTTATTGGCATCCCGTGCCATAGGTTAATAACTTTTTTATTTTTTCCGGAATAGAAATAATATATATCCGATCTTGTAGTAGAGAATAGATAATATTTTGCTCTTAAAATATAATAGAGCCCTAAAACAGAAAAATTATAATAAACTTTCATTTTCCTTTTACGTAAAGCACTTATTACCTTACCACTTCGAGAAATCCAAACTGGAACTATTTTTTCCCCGACTTTATTTAAATATTCGAAAAAATATTTTGAATTTTCAGAATACTGGAGACCCTTGCCAGAGCTAATAATCCAAATATTTTGATTAATTGGGACAGCTATATTGAATTATTCTTAACACCCCACCTAAAAGAATTATAAATATTTTTTTAAATTGAGCCATATGGGTTATAGTATTTAATCCATGAATGTATCAAACTTTGGGAAAACAGATGACAATATTATTTTAATTAAGAACATTTCAGATATATCCTCATGGAAATATTTTTTATTTTCTTATAACCTTGACTTATTACTTATGGAGTTTATAATTGTTGGAAATTATTTGCCAATATGTTAGGATGTTTAACTTAATTAGTAATCAATATTTTATATGATCTTGTATTATTACTTAATAAATTAATTTAACTATTAATGGACTACAAGCATTTTTCGTCTAAATTATTTTTGGGAAAGAGAACATCTTAGTGCTCTTACTTATTTTGACAAACAATACAGTAATTTCATAATACATTAATTCTAATCTATTATCATTTATTCATTCTCTTAATTTTTTCAATGTCTCATTTATTAACGTTGAAGACGTACTTTTTGTATAGGGAAAGTATATTATTCTAACACCAACTTCATTAAATTGTTTTTCCAGCACTTTCCATTTTTCTGTAGCAAACCAATCATCACCAACGAACATTATATCAAATTTTATTTTTTCCCACATATCAAATTTATTCATATTTGCCTGAGGAATTGCGGCATCAACATATTTAATGCTTCTTACTATTTCCAATCTTTCTTCAAAAGGAATTACAGCTTTTTTATTTTTATATCCCACTAGCTCATCAACTGTTACACCTACAATCAATTTATCGCATAATGCTTTTGCATTTTTTAGTAAAATTAAATGACCTATATGAAAAAGATCAAATACACCTGATGTATACCCTACTACCATGATTCACTCCTTTAAAAATAAATTGAATACCATTTTTCTAAATTGTATATCATCCAAAGTTTGAATGCATCATTATAATTCTGACTAAAAGACTCTTTCCTTTTAGTTAAAAAAGAAATCATTTTTTTAGGATTAAAGATTTTATCTTTAACAAGTGAACCATCTTTTATCATTTCTTGGATTTTTTTTAATGTAATATTGTTTAAAAATTTATTGATAGGAACGGGAAATCCAACTTTTTTCCTTGTTAATACATCTGCAGGAAGCATATTTTTATATATATCACGTAATAAAAATTTAGGATTATCAAATTTTTCACTAATTTCATTACTATTATAAATAATTGAAGCAATGATTGAATTTTCATTGTTCCATTTATTTTTATATTCAAATGGTAAAGAATTTATATATTCAACCAGTATATGGTCAACAAAAGGTACTCTCCCTTCAACTGATGCAGCCATTGTACTTGTATCTAATCTCCCTAATAATCCCAACAAATGATGTTTTTGGAATATCCACAAAAATTTATCATACATATTTAGTCCTTCTAAAGATTCATAAGATTTATTTAGAAAATCTTTTGCATAATTATTATTCATCATCAGTTGATTAAGATCGGAATTAAAAAATAATTCTTCTTTATCTAGGGGGAAATAATCATAATTACTTAAAAAGAAAATTATTTCTGAATCAAAGATATCTTCACTTTTATATTTCATTTTAAGACTATTAAATAATTCATTTTCAAAATCTAAATGTTCGGTTAACAATTTATATTTCATATAATCAAAAGGACTTCTAAATATTCTACCGTAACCACCAAATAATTCATCGGCACCTTCACCGGATAAGACTACAGTAAAATATTTTTTTAATTCTCTCGACATTAAATATATAAGAGTTTCATTTGGTACTGCAAGTGGGGAATCTTTGTACAAAATCATTTCATCATTATATTTCCAATAATCTTCACTCTCTATCAAAACTTCATGATGGTCAGTATTATATTTTTCAGATACCTGCCTAGCATAACTAAATTCATTTAATTCATTAAAACCAATAGTAAAGGTTGTTATATTATTCTTTCCGCTATTAGCCATTAACGCAGTAATTATACTTGAATCAAGCCCTCCACTTAAATACGAACCAATAGGTACATCACTAATTTTCCTATATTCTACTGATTCTTTTAATAGATTATAAATCTTTTCATAAACTGTATTAATTGATGGTTGTAATTTATCCTTTTCAGGTATTTTTTCTAAATCCCAGTATTTAAAAATACTTATATGTAAATTTATTATAATCTAATTCAAAAATATTCCCGGGTTCAAGATTGAAAATATTTTCATATAAAGTAATTTTACCCAGAACGTACCGATAATTGAAATAGGAGGTCAAAGCATTTAAATTAAGAGAGCTTTTTCCGCAATAATTTAAAATTGATTTTATTTCAGAAGCAAAACAAATAATATTTTTATCCAATTTATAAAACAAAGGTTTAATTCCAAGTCTATCTCTAACAAAAAATAATTTACTAATTCTTTTATCATAAAGAGAGAATGCAAACATACCTCGAAATTTTTGGACACAATTTATTCCCCATTTTAAGTAAGCATGAATTATTACTTCTGTATCTGTTTTGGATATAAAGGTACAACCCAATTTCTTCAGTTCTATTCTTATCTCATGAAAATTGTATATTTCACCATTATATGTTACTGTAATATTACTTTTTGGATCACTCATCGGTTGATGTCCTTTAGAAGATAGATCAAGTATACTAAGTCTTCTATGCCCAAAGCCTATTTTATTCGAACTATCAAACCAATATCCTGCATCATCTGGCCCTCTATGTTTCATCAAATCATTAGACTCTTTAAACTTACTGTTGTCTATATAATATTTATTATTATTTTTTATTATAACGCCAAAAATTCCGCACATATATTATTATTCCTCTAATATTTATAATATTTAAATTTGTATTCTATCAATCATCAGTTTTGATTGTGATATCAGCTAAGAAAAAAACAGAGAAATATTTATATGATTGATATTTAATAATATCTTCACGATAAATATGCTTATACTTGCCGTAAAAAGTTGCCGACGTAATAGGTAACACAAGTATTCACCGAAAATTTAATTTTATTATCTTTTAATTCTGCCTAAGCAAAAAAGCTTGTATTCTGTAGACAAGTAGCAGCGGCAAGAAAAGAAAAGTGAATGAAGTTAAATAGGTTATAAATTGGTTTTTAAATTACTTTACCACAGAGGACTTTCATCTGTGCTTATCTTGTTTTTCTCCGTGGTAAAATTTTTTTCACCACCGATGACACAGACCTGCCTCTACCTACTGGCAGGCAGGTTCTCACAGAGAATTCTTAGTTAGAATTTCAACTATCCTTTCAGCAGCTTTACCGTCCCACTTGTCCGGAATACTTCCTTTCTTCTTTTCCCCGTTCAAGACTTTAAATGCAGCTTCCTTAACTTTTTTTAAGTCCGTTCCGATTAATTGGTTTGTCCCGACTTCAACTGTAATCGGCCTTTCGGTATTATCTCTTACAGTTAAGCACTGCACGCCAAGATAAGTGCTTTCTTCCTGGATACCGCCGCTGTCGGTTATAATCAGTTCTGCATTTTTAGTTAAGCTAAGAAAATCAATATACCCGATTGGATCGGTTAAAATAATATTTTCAGAAAGCTTTTCATTTAAGCCGTGCAAATCAAAATTTTTACGAGTCCTGGGGTGAATTGGGAAAACTAATTTTCTTTTTTCGGCTAGAGCATTCAAAGTATCAACAAGCTCATTTAAAAATTCCAGTGAATCGACATTTGCAGGACGGTGAAAAGTTAAAAGGATATAATTATGAGCAGTTAATTTTAACTCGTTTAAGATGCTTGATGCTTCTGCTTTTTTTAATTGATGAACCAGGCTGTCAATCATTACATTCCCGGTAAAGAAAACTTTACTGTTGTCCACTCCTTCATGTTTAAGATTTTCGAGCCCGCTTTTTTCAGTAACAAAAAGATAATCACTGATGCAGTCTGTTAAAATTCTATTTATTTCTTCAGGCATGGTTCTGTCGCGGCTGCGCAGACCCAGCCTCCACGTGTGCAACTTTTATATTCAGCTTTGAAGCAACCAGGCTGCAGGCAATGGTTGAATTTACATCACCGACCACAATAACCAGATCGGGTTTTTCTTTTAAAAGTATTTTTTCAAATTCAAGCATCACATTAGCTGTCTGCTCAGCATGTGAGCCGGAGCCCACACCTAAATAAAAGTCAGGCTGGGGAAGGCCGAGATCGGTGAAAAATATTTTAGACATTTTTTCATCATAGTGCTGCCCGGTGTGACAGACTAAATGTTTTATATTAGCTTCCGGATGTTGAGCATTATATTTTTCAAATGCTTTGTGAATTGGTGCAACCTTCATAAAGTTTGGACGCGCACCTACAACAGAAATTATTTTTTTCATCATAAGATTTATTTAAAAAATGAGAAATTGGACACGGAATAACGCGGATGCTACTGATCAACGCAGATTTGAAATCATCAGTGTAAATCGGCTTAATCCGTCAAATCCGTGGTCTATTGTATTAAATTGTTTTTAATAATATCAATTATAATTTGGCTGGTATTACCGTCACCAAAAGGTGAATTTATTTTATCAAAATTTATATTGCTGTCTTTTAATGCCTCAGAAATAATTTTTTCTTTATCCGACCCGACTATAACATTTGCATTAGCATCTACTGTTTCAATCCACTCAGTTTCAGTGCGCAAAGTAACGCATTCTTTTTTTGCAAAGAATGCCTCCTTCTGAAGGCCGCCGCTGTCGGTTAAAACTTTACTGCAATTATTTAACAGCATAATCATATCCAGATACCCTACCGGCTCGATTATATGGATATTCGAGTTAACACTTATACCATTTTGTAAAATTATTTTTTTTGTACGGGGATGAAGCGGAAGAATAATTTTTTTATTTATTTCTTTAAATGCATCAAGAATATTTTTTAGATTATTTAAATCATCTGTGTTCTCAGCCCGATGAATAGTTGCCAGTAAAAATTCTTCACCTTCCAGTTTCATTTCTTTTAATATGCGGCTTTTTTCCTCAGCAATATTTATATTTTGATTATATGCTTCAAGCATTATATCACCGGTAAAATAAACACCATCCGTTATGGTTTCATCCTTTAAATTTTTTACTGCATTTTGAGTGGGGCACAATAATAAATCCGAACAATGATCAGTTAAAATTCTATTTATTTCTTCCGGCATTAATTTATTAAAGCTTCTTAAGCCCGCTTCAACATGAGCAACTTTGATATGAAGTTTTGAAGCGGCTAGCGATCCTGCAATAGTAGAGTTAGTATCACCAAAAACAATTACAAGGCCGGGTTTTCTTTCCAATAAAACTTTTTCAATTCCTTCAAGCATTAATGCAGTCTGCCTGCCGTGCGAATGAGAACCAATTTCCAGGTTTACTTCAGGTTCAGGTATAGCCAAATCTTTAAACAGCAAATCCGACATTTTTTCATCATAATGCTGCCCGGTATGAATCAATATTTCATCGAAGTTTTCTTTAAGCTTTTTACCGAGCGGCCCGTATTTGATAAATTGCGGCCGTAGCTCCGACTATTGATACTATTTTCATTTATTTTTTTGTGGGGTTTATTTTAATTGAAGCTATAGAGAGAGTATAATCAATTAAAAAATGTTCTTATAGTTTCTATTAAAGTAGAGACGCTCCGGTGGAGCGTCTTAAATTGAACTACTTATTTTACGAATTAAATTTTATTATTGATAGAAGCATAAAAAACCTCACCTACATGGCGGCAGGCGAGGCGTCTCTACAAAGAAAACTTATTCTATTTCTTTTACAATATCGTTTTCAAGCTTATATTTTTTGCCTGACTTTTCGCAAAAAGCTTCATGGTTTTCATTAAACTCTAATTTTACTCCTGCTTCAGAATACCATCCTATAATTTTTGCAGGATTACCAACAACCAGGGCAAAGTCAGGAATATCCTTTGTTACTACCGCACCTGCACCTACCATTGCAAAACGCCCGATAGTATGTCCGCATACAATAGTACAGTTAGCTCCAAGTGAAGCTCCTTCCTTTACTAAAGTTTTTATATAAAATTTTGCACCAACCTGCGGATACTTGGATCGCGGATTTAAAATATTTGTAAATACCATGGAAGGCCCGCAGAAAACATAATCCTCAAGAGTAACCCCTTCATAAACCGAAACATTATTTTGAATCTTAACAAAATTCCCAATGGTTACATTGTTCCCAACATTTACATTCTGGCCAATTACACACTTCTTTCCTATCTTAGCCCCGGATTGAACATGAGAAAAATGCCATATCTTTGAACCCTCACCTATTGATAACATTTTCATCTACAACAGCGTGTTCATCTACATAAAAATTATTTTTATCCATAAAGATTAGAATTAAATATTAGAGATTTTGAAAAATATAGTTTAATATTGTTAGAATTTTAATTTGACCTAGTCGAAGTTTATTTTATTTCTATATTTGTCATGCTTCAATAAACTCAGCATAACATAATTAATTTTTCAAAAGACTCTATTAAGAATTTGTTTTAGCTTTAACTTTTTGTTTTTCTTTTACATCGCCGCCATGAGAATAAGCGTAATAATATTTATAGTATGAACCGTAACCGTATTTATAAGTAAAATTATTCAGCACTGTTCCAATAAATGAATTATTATTGTTTCTAAGCAGGTCAACAGATTTTTGCATTAAATCAGTTTCGGTAGATTCCGAGCTTACAACCAGAATAGAAGCATCCACATATTGTGCTAGAATTTCCGAATCGGTTACTGCTACAATTGGAGGAGAATCAAGGAGAATAATATCGTATTGATTTCTCATCTCCATTAAAAATGTCTGCATTTCTCTTGATTCCAGCATTTCGGAAGGATTCGGAGGAATAGTACCGGCAGTGATAAAATGAAGATTAGGAATTTTAGTGCTCTTGGTTATTTCCTTTAAAGTAGCATGTCCGAAGAAATAATCTATTAATCCAGGATATCTTTTAGCTTCGAATACGGTATGTACTCTCGGCTTTCTTAAATCACAATCAACGATTAGTGTTTTTTTATTTGATTGTGCAAAGCTTCCGGCTAGATTAACACTTACTAAAGTTTTTCCTTCTTGGGGAGCAGATGAACTGACCAAAATTAATTTTATTGCATTTTCTCCCAAACGTGAGAACTGTACCTTAGTTCTTAATGCACGAAATGCTTCACTCGGAATAGAATCCGGGCGGTCAGCAACTATAAGTTCACTTTCTTTGTGCCCGTTACTTGTTCTAAGCCATTCTATAGACGGTATCCATGTTAATACATTAATATTTCTATGCTGTATATCTTCAGGGGTCTTTACTGTATTATCAAAATAGTTTCTTAAAAAGACATAACCGAAAGCAAGGCCAAAGCCCATAACAAATCCTATTAACACAATTAAAATTCTATTAGGCTTTGACAGGTTTATCGGAGGCCTCCGTGCATTATCAACTATTAGTAACATTTCCTGGCTGCGACTGCTCATTAATTAAAGCTTCCTGGTATTTTTCTTCCAGCAAAGTATATAGCTTTTCCAATGATTCTCTTTTCCTCTGGAAACGGGCAAGTTCTATAGATGTTTTGGGCAGCTGATTAAACTTCTGCTTCATACTGTTTTACAATTTTACCAAGTTCCGTAACAGATACTTTTAAAGATTCGATTCTTTATTTGTTCATCGATTATTTTTTGAGTAAGATCTTTGATTTCATCAGGGCTGCTGGCAAATATACTTGATTTAATTATTGCTATTTTTTCATTCATCTTGGCTTTTATATCTGCAATTTTCTTATCATACTCTTTTATTGCTTCAGACTTATTTAATTTCGCATTTTCTGTTGATAAGAGCTAAATCTTTATTTGTTTCCAGTCTGGCAAGCTGATCCTGCAAAGATTTAAAATATGCTTCAGATTTAACGCCTTCTAAGTAATCAGCTAATTTCGGGTTTTGTTTTTCCATCACAATATTATATTGCTTAAGCATTCTATCGGAAGCTTCAAGCTCAATCTGAGCAGCATTTTTTTGAGCTTCGAAATCGTGATAATTGTTCAATCAAGGATTTTGCCTGTTCATCAAGTGCAATTACGCCGCCTTTTTCCTGGAATGATTGTAATGTTTCTTCTGCTTTATTTAACTGTTCTTGTTTTTCTTCTTTTTGCTTTGCCAGAAAATCTTTAACGCTGGTTAATTGATTTCTATTTACTTCCAGGTTGAAATACTTATACTGCTTTGCATATATATTTGCAATTAAAGCAGCTTCAGTTGGGGAATGGGATTCTGCAGATATTTCCACAATATCTAGCCCGCGTTTTTGATCTATGGAAACTTTCTTTTCAAAAGCTTCAGCCAGATGATGTTATTGATCTTACTTCGTTTTTCTTTTTTCCAAAATTTGAATTGTTTTCAATAATTAAATCAAAACTATCTGGGTTAGCGCTTACCTTAAAGCTGTCAATTAAAGCGTCAGCAACTCTTTGATCGAAGATTATAACTCTTTAAAATCTCAATTTCATTAGCTACAAATCTATCACTGCCGAAATCCTGGAAGTCAGGCATAATAGGAGATTCAAGAATATTTCCTTGCGGTTGAGAAATTTTTAAGCATTGTAACAGCAGTATAAACATTCTTAGAATTTATAGCGTAAAAAATTGCGGTGGCCAAACAAGCAAAAGTAATAATTGCAACAGGCAGCATATTGTTTCTTATAAGATTTAAATAATCCTTAAAAGTATTTGATTCATACTCTTTCGATTTATCGTTTGAGTTATTCATATTATGTCTATGCCCTATTTCCTTAGCTATATTCAAAATTAAAATTGATAAGGAAATTAATGCAGATAAAACCGATACTGTAAGGGTTACATAATCCCTGGTATATAATCTTTGCGCACCTGCTACCATCACCATATCGCCGGCTTGAAGTTTCGGATTTTTAATTTCCTTTGTTAAATTATCTTCCCATAATAAATCATTATAATTAAATTTTATTAATTCCTGGGTAGAATCCGGTTTTGTTCTAAACAATCGCATATCATCTAGATGAGCATCATCAGTCGGCCCGCCGGCATAAGACAAAAGATCACTTAAGGTGCTGTAGTCAGGAATAACATATTTTCCGGGATATTTCACAAAGCCCCAAACAGATACTTTAATATTTACAGCTTCGGGATCAGAATAATCAAAAAATCCGCCCTGGCTTTGCAAGCGCGAATTAAGGCTGCTGCCTATTTGAACATCTTTATCTTGGGCAAATGTAGTTTGTACAGCTACTAAGATTAGTAACACAAAAAAATATTTCATTGAATAAACTTCTTTTAATTAATCTATAGGATGGAATTTAATAATTATTTTAATAAATACGGGTGGAATTTATCTTTATTTTCGGTTATTTTTTTTTGCCTAATATCATGAACCAAATTAATAGAAGGGCGGGCATCTTCAATTCCAAAACCATTACCGCTTAAAGTTTCCTCATAAACCCTGGTATGAAGATCAGTAAAACCTTCACTAAACTTAATTTCTTCTCCATCTACTATTATTGAACGGAAGGTTGGTTTACCATTGTTTATTTCTTCTGCCGGCAGATCGTTTTTATCTATAGAAAGAAACCATCTCACATTAGCATTTTGTAATTCAATAAATCCGGAAGCTCGTTTTTTATCTAATAAATAAACATCATTAGTTTGAACATCTCCAAACAACCAGATCAGCATATCAAAAAAATGAATACCAATATTAGTTGCAATACCGCCGGATTTTTCAACTACACCTTTCCAGGAGAAATCATACCATACACCGCGAGATGTTATATAGGTTAAATCAACTTCGTGCTTTTTCCCATTTTTCATCGAAGAAATTTTATTCTTTAATTCAATTAAACTGGGGTGCACACGTAGCTGTAATATTGTGTAGACTCGCTTCCCTGTTTCATTTTCTAATTCTTGAAGCGTATCTAAATTCCAGGGATTTAGCACAAGAGGTTTTTCACAAATTGCATCAGCACCAATTCTTAATGCTAACCTGATATGAGCATCATGCAGATTATTAGGAGAACAAATTGTTAGATAATGAATGTGCCTGTCTTCTGATTTACGTCTTAGCTTTTCCAAATGCCGGTCAAATCTTTCAAACTCTGTAAAGAAACTTACATTTGGAAAGTATCTGTCCAATATTCCTACCGAATCATGGGGGTCAACTGCTGCAACTAAATTATTATTAGTTTCTTTAATGGCTTGTAAATGTCGTGGCGCAATATAACCGGCTACGCCTGTGATTGCAAAATTTTTCATATATTGTTTGAAATAAAAATGTTATACCTTGTAATAGCTTCTATACCAATTTACAAAATTGGATATTCCTTGTTCAATGTCCATATTTGGCTTAAAATCCACGGCTTTAACCAGATCATCGACATCTGCATAGGTATCAGGAACATCACCAGGTTGTAAGGGCAAAAAGTTCTTAATTGCTTTCTTTTTTAACTTATCTTCCAGGATTTCGATATATCTCATTAATTCAACTGGTTTATTGTTACCAATATTAAAAAGTTGATATGGAGCAAAGCTAGTTGCACTGTCCGGGCTTTCTGAATTCCATTCAGGATTAGGCTGTGGAATTTTAGTAATTACTTTAAAAACACCTTCAACTATATCTGCAACATAAGTAAAATCTCTTTTCATTTTGCCATTATTGAAAACATCTATTGGTTCACCTTTTATTATTGCTTTAGTGAAAAGAAATAATGCCATATCAGGACGCCCCCACGGCCCATAGACCGTAAAAAATCTTAATCCCGTTGTAGGGATATTATATAGATTGGAATATGTATGCGCCATCAGTTCATTAGATTTTTTTGTTGCAGCATAAAGTGAAACTGGATGGTCTACATTATGATGAACTGAAAAGGGCATTTTAGTATTTGCTCCATATACAGAGCTTGATGAGGCATATACTAAATGTTTTACTTTAACAGCTCTGCATCCTTCAAGAATATTCATGAACCCGTTTATATTGCTTTCAATGTAGGCATAAGGATTTATCAGTGAGTATCTTACCCCGGCTTGAGCAGCAAGGTTTACAATATATTCAAACTGCTCTTTTTCGAAAAGAGTTAATACCTCTTCTTTATTCTTCAAATCAATTTTTTGAAAGTTAAAACTCTCATGCGGTGTTAGCTGGTCTAGACGGCTTTGTTTTAAGTTAACATCATAATAATCATTTAAATTATCAATACCTGTTACATGCCACCCGTTATCCAAAAGCTTTTTACTTAGATGGAATCCAATAAAACCGGCTGCACCGGTAACTAAAATTTTTTTCATATATAAATCTAATTTAATGAGAAAAAACTATAATCGGTTATCAACCGAATCTCTCTTGAGAATTCCTTTAACATCATATATCACCGCTCCGTTTTTACGTAGTCCGTCAAAATCCATTTCCTTAAATTTATCATGAGCAACCGCAAGAACAAGGCCATGGTAATCTTTGTTTTCGATTTTTGAATAATCACTTATTATATCTATATTATATTCATGCTTAACTTCCTTAGCATCTGCCCATGGATCATAAACATCAATGTTACATCCGAAATCTTTTAGCTCTTTTATTATATCAATTACTTTTGAATTTCTTATATCCGGACAATTTTCTTTAAAAGTAATTCCAAGAACCAATACGTGTGAATTATTTATTTTGTGTTCTTTCTTAATCATAAGTTTAACCAGTTGGTTGGCAATGAATGCACCCATGCCATCATTTATTCTTCTTCCGGCAAGAATGATTTCCGGATTATATCCAAGGTTAACGGCTTTATGAGTGAGATAATAAGGATCAACTCCGATACAATGCCCTCCAACTAATCCCGGGCGGAACGGGAGGAAATTCCATTTTGTACCGGCAGCTTCGAGAACATCTAAGGTATCAATATTCATAAGATCAAATAATTTTGAAAGTTCATTTACAAAAGCAATATTTATATCACGCTGTGAATTTTCAATTACCTTTGCCGCTTCGGCTACTTTTATTGACGGAGCTAAGTGGGTACCAACCTTAATAATGCTTTTATACAATTCATTTAATGCTTCTCCAACTTCAGGTGTACTTCCACTTACAATTTTTTTAATAGTACTAACCCTATGATCTTTATCGCCGGGATTTATTCTTTCCGGACTGTAGCCGCAATAAAAATCCCTATTAAATGTTAATCCGCTTTGTTTCTCAAGAACCGGGACACAATCTTCTTCTGTACATCCGGGATAAACTGTAGATTCATATATTACAGTGTCACCTGGCTTTAGAACCTTACCAACTGTTTCACTGGCTTTAATTAACGGAGTAAGGTCGGGACGCTTAAAATCATCTACGGGGGTTGGAACGGTAACTATAAAAACATTTACTTCACTTAAATCTTCAAGTGTACTTGTATAAGATAATTTTTTTGCTTCGGCAAGCTCTTCACTTGAACACTCTAGTGTTCTATCCTTTCCACTTTTTAATTCTTTTATTCTTTCCTGGTTAATATCAAAACCAATCACTTTATATTTTTTACCAAATTCAACTGCAAGGGGAAGGCCAACATACCCCAGGCCAACAACACCAATTATTATACTCTGATTTTGAACAGCATCAAGTAGCTTCATAATTTTCCTTCTATAATTTTAAATTTCCAAATAATTTACACTTTTAAAAAATTGCATATTTATAGAAACAGAATACAGCTTCGCTTAGTTAGTCACATTAAAAAATAAAATAACCGCCAAGCTATTTGTCCCTTTTGTTTAATATGGAAATATTGAGCATGCAATTTAGAGAAAATTCTTTTTCTCTGAAAATTTTGTGCCGGACTAAAATATTAAAAAAACTCTTTTTTTTTAAGGGAAAAACTTAAAATATCTTAAATTATAACAAATTATTACTGTACTTGATTAAAATCATACAATAACTTTACAGCAGGGTTCCGCTAAGTATAATCATTGCAGTTGAAAAATAAATTACTAATCCGGTAACATCGACTAATGTTGCAACAAATGGTGCTGATGAAGTTGCCGGATCAAGCCCAAATTTTCTTAAAATGAAAGGAAGCATAGACCCTGAAAGAGTTCCCCAAAGAACAACTCCAATTAAGGATAATGAAACAGTTAATCCAATTAATACCCAATGCACTCCATAAATATCAGAAAAATATTCCCATAGAGATATTCTTAAAAATCCAATTGACCCCAAAATTGTTCCCAATAGCAAACCAGCGATTATTTCTCTCTTCATTATCTTCCACCAATCTCTTAAAGTTATTTCCCCCAAAGCCATTGCACGTATAACAAGCGTTGATGCCTGGGAACCGGTATTACCGCCCGATGAGATAATTAAAGGGACAAATAATGCTAAAACGACTGCTTTAGCTATTTGATTTTCAAAAAACCCCATTGCCGTTGCTGTTAACATTTCTCCCACAAAAAGTAATGTAAGTACGGTTACTCTTTTCTTGATCATTAAAAATATGGGCATAGTTGAATAAGGTTCATCTAAAGCCTCAACACCACCAAGTTTTTGTATATCTTCTGTAGCTTCTTCTTCAGCTACATCGAGTACGTCATCAATAGTAACTATTCCAATAAGCACTCCAAAATGGTCTGTCACCGGTAGTGCAACCCGGTCAGATTCTTTAAATATTTCAACGGCTTTTTCCTGGTCATCTGTTACAGCTAATGCCACAAAATTTTCATCCATCAAATCATTAATTGTTTTCTCGGGAGGTGAAAGTATTATATCCCGTATTCTTATATCGTCAATCAGTTTTCCTTTTTCATCTATTATATAAATAACACTTAAAGTTTCACTATCCTTTCCATATTTTCTAATATGACTTAAAGTCTGATTCATATCCCATTGAGGCTTAACAGCTATATAGTCCGGCGTCATTAAACGGCCAACACTATTTTCAGGATAACCAAGCAAAGTTTGGGCTATCTCTCTTTCTTTTGTTGAAAGATGCATTATTAATTGTTTAGCCGCTGAACTCGGCAAATCTTCAAGAAGTGCGGTACGGTCATCAGGAGACATTTCATTAAGTATAGTAGCCACATCTTCTTTACCCATAGCCTTCAATAAGTTCACCTGATTATCAAATTCCATATACTCAAATGTATCTGCTGCTAATTCATTTGGAAGAATACGGAAAATAATGGCTTGTTCTTTTTCTGGAATTTCTGAAAGTAATTCGGCAATATCGGCGGGTGACCAATCACTTAATATCTCTTTTAATGTGCTAAGTTTACGCTCATCAATTAAGGCCTTTATTTCGGGTTGCAGCAATTGGCTTAGCATGTTTACTCCCTAATTTAAGTGATATAAAAATTTAATTTTGCTACATATTTTTTTTAATAATTTTAATTGAAAAGTGCCCAAAAATAAACTTTAATATTTGAAAAAACAATTAAACAATTTTAAATATTTAGTTATTAAGATATAATTTCTACTATATCTTTAGAGGATGTGACAAAGAGAAAAAAAAATTTTTATTCTATAGGCAAGCAGCAAGTTCTACTTATGACTTATTTTTTCATTCTTCTTTCTTGGGTAGTTTAAATTCAATTGGGATAATAGTCTGCACTCTTACTCTTTTTCCTTTCTGCAATCCGGGCTTAAACCTTGAATAGTAAACTGCTGTGCGTGCTGCTTCATCACAACCATAACCAAGACTATCCACGACTGTTGCCTCGGTAACTTCGCCATACTCATCTACATATACTCGAATCTTTACTGTACCCTCAATGTGGTTTTTAATGGCTCTGCTTGGATATACTATTCTTTTTTGAATTGCTTCAATCCCCCCAACAGGTTCCGGCATTACTTCAACGCTTAAAAAATAGGCTGGATCATCTTCAGCAACTTCTTCAGTCATTTTAGGCGGTAAAGAATGATCAATTTTATTTTCAAACTTTGTGGAAGCAAGATTTGATTCTTTTCCTTTTGGTTTTGAAGCTAATTGTTTTTCCAGCTCTTCATAAGGATCAACATCAGGAACTTTTTTACCGTTATCATAATTTACATCTTTTTCATAAATGCCTTCTTTGGAAAACAACGAAGTGGGGCCGTTTCTTCTGCCGTCTTCAACGTAAACTGTTTTTTGAAGCTTCCCTTCTTCTGAATAAATCTTTATTAGCCCATCAATTCTTCCGTTTACATAAAACCGTTCTTCTTTAATGTTTCCATTTTCAAAATAGAGTGTATCGGCACCAACGCGAATATTTTTTTTAAGGTTATATACTTCTTTTTTGTTCCCATTATCGAAATAAGTTGTAACCAGGCTATCCTGCCCAAATACACTTGCAGTTAGCACTATTATTAATATGAATTGTAATTTTATCATCATTATTATCAGAAAATTTGTTCGACAAAAATAATATTTAATCTTTAATTACAAGAGGCATTAATAATGCAACAATAAAAATTATTATTGCTATACTAAAGAAAAAATAGCCAACCGCATGATCGTAATCCAAAATATTCAGTTCACTAAGCATAAAATGCCAATCATGATAAACTTTATTACCCCCAAGCAGATGCAATTTTCTTACTTGAGCATCCGCTGCATATACACTAATGTTGATAAAATTTTGACCAAGCCATAATAAAGAAAACTGTACTCCGGTTCGATAAGAGTTTCTAAAAAAATACCAGACTATCAACGAAGGAAGAATAATCTGCATCAAAGTACCGCCGGCAGTGTAAATAAATTTCCCCAAAAAACGGAAGAAAAAATGTCCGGCCTCGTGTATTACTAAATCAGCATTATCAATAAATAGGTAATCGCCTCTATTAAGAACGAAATAAATTGCAATCGGTAGAATTATTATTGATGGCAGCCATTTTTTAAAATAATATAATTTATCCCCGCTTCCCTTTATAAATTTCATTTCAGCCGTAATATCTGTCCCTTTTGTTTGAAGAATTTCTACACTCATCCGAACAGCAATAGTCATTCTCAATTTTGCATTCGTGGCAGCTAATTATAATTTTATCACAATCTTGATTATGGCAATTTATATAATATGATGTAGGTTTTCCGCAGAAATGACATTCGGCAACATATTTTAATTCATTTTTCGAATTTGGTTCAACAACTCTTCTTTCGTCAAAAACGAAAATCCCGCCTTCCCAATAAGTATCAGGAAATTTCTTTGTATAAGAAACTATTCCGCCTTCAAGCTGATATACATTTTTAAAACCCTGCTGAACCATATATGCAGATGCTTTTTCACATCTTATTCCACCTGTACAGTAGGTAACTATTGTTTTATCTTTTTGATCTTTTAAGGAATCAACCACATCCGGCCAGTGACGAAAATTTTTTATATCCGGTGTTACTGCATTTTTAAATTTACCGATATTGCTTTCATAATTATTTCGGGCATCAATAATTATAAAATCTTTTCCTTCTTCATAAAATTTTAAAAGTTCTTCAGGAGTTAATCGTTTACCGCCGTTTTTAAAATCTATATCATGTAAATTTGAATTTACTATTTCTTTTTTAACCCTTACATGCATTTTGAAAAAAGCATGCTCTTCTGCTCTGTCTTCCTTAAAAATAATATCTTCAAAAATGGGATAGCTTCTTAAATTCTTTTTATATTTTTCTATGTTTTCAGTTGTCCCGGAAACAGTTCCGTTTATTCCTTCATAAGCAATGAACACTCTTCCTTTAATTTCATTTTGATTACAAAATTCCAAATGTTCATTCATGAATTTTTCCGGATCATCAACATTAACATATTTATAAAATAATAATACTCTATAATTTTTCATCTTAAGAGAATAATTTATTAGTGGTTTTGGATGCGCAAATTTAAGAAAAGATTGCTGGATAAGAAATGCTAATTATTTGAAATAATTTCTTCTAAGCTATTCTTCCATTTTGTTTATCAAAAGTAATTGTGAATGTTGAACCAACCTCCTTCTTACTTTTAACCAAGATTTCAGCTTTGTTTAAGTCGAGATACTTTTTAACTAACGCTAATCCGAGTCCGTTTCCTTCGAATTCCCTTTTATGACCCGTATCTTCCTGTGAGAAAGGATGAAATATTTTTGTTAGATATTCTTCTGACATTCCAATTCCGGTATCGGATATGTTTACATTTACTCGATTTTCTTCATCTTTAAAAATTACTACATCTATTTTTCCGCGGATGGTGTATTTTATTGAGTTGTGAATTAAATTTTGAAAGCTTTGGATTATTGTATAACGGTCTGCAAAAACTTTAGCTTCTTTAGTCTCATTAAAGAAAAATAAACCAAGATTTTTATCTTGACAGATTGGTTTAAATTCTTCTAATAATTTTTTTAATTCAACATCAATATCAATCATTTCATTTTCTGGTTTGTAATTGCCGGATTGAATTGAAGACATATTTAAAATCATATCAATGGTGCGCTGTAATCTTTTACCTGCACTGCTGACGGAATCCAACAATACTTCGGTTTCTTCATCAACACCATCTACAAATTCATCTGCAATAAGTGGAGCTGCATTTAAAATGATATTAAGAGGTGTACGAATTTCATGCGACATCTGGGCAAGAAAAGCCGTTTTTAATCTATCAGATTCTTCTGCTTTTTCTTTTGCATCTATTAATTCCTGTTCAGTTCTCTTTCGTTCTGTAATATCAAGTATCTGTTCGATGAATTGAATCGGCTTCCCTTTTTCGTCTCTTAATAAAACAGATTTCATTATTGCATAAATAACTTTATTTTTATTTGTGATAAATCTTTTTTCAAAAGTAATATTTTCAACTTTGTTGTTTAACAACTCATTATGCAGAGCTATGTCTTCCATCTTATCATCGGGATAGGTAATTTCAGCACCGTTTGTTTTAATAAGCTCTTCTTCCGTATAACCAACCGTATTACAAAAAGCCTGGTTAACTTTTTTAATTGCCCTGTCAGTAGAACTAATAAACATACCTATTGGAGCTAATTCAAACATGAGACGAAACTGTTCTTCGCTTTTCTTCAATGAAAACTCAGCCATCCTGCGCTGGTTAATTTCAAAATTAAGCTCACCCAGCTTGTCTTTCATAACTACTTTTAACTGCCTATTCAAGCTTTCATTTTGACTAGAAAGAGTTTCAGTGTTGTGTGCAATCCTGTTAACGTAATGTGCTAAATCTCCAAGCTGGTTTTCTCCTATATATTTTGAACGTGCGGATAGATGGCCGCTTGAAAGTTCTTGAGTTACTGTCAAAATATTATCGATTGGACCTGTATAAAATTTTATAACAAAGAATATAATAAATATGTTAATAAAAAATAATGATTATTCCGCCTACAGCAATATGTCATATTTTGTGAATAAATCTTTTTGCCCAAGCTTTCAATCGGAACTCCAAAATACATCTTCCCTAATAAACTGTCGTTCCTTAATACAGGGATATAATCTCTAAGTAGTTTATAATTCTTTAACGGATCTATGAAAGCAGAATAAGTAGTGTTGATTGGCAGACTTGACGGTTTTGAAATTGAATTATATTTATTTGTATCTGCAACCGGCAAATTATAACTAAACAGAACTTTCCCGGTATCATTTGTTAGGACCAAATATTTTAATTCTTTAAGAATGGAAGAATCAGCAAGAGTTCTAAACTGATTTTTTTTATTATTTAATAGTAACTCATACCGTGCATTTGCTGCTAATTGCCTGGCAATAATATCTTTTTTATTATAGAATTCTGTATAACTATTCTCCTGAAAATTTTCGGTAAGTGTTAAATAAATAAATATTAACGCAACTAAACCAAACACCGAGAAAATTAGAGTTAATTTAAATGGCAGCTTATAAGACCATTTGCTGGATTTTATCATTGGATTTGTTTTGTAATTATATATACCAAATTTATTAACAATCGGGTTTTCCATAACAATAATTATTCCAAGTCTTTATTTTTTAATTAAAATAAAATTCCAGCTTTTACAGAATATATAAATAGAAAAATTGAGATTTTGGAAGGAAATAAGCTAAAAAGATTTGAGGATACTATTAATATATGTATCCACATCAAATTTGCGCTTTGCCCCATTTAAGTTCATAAAGCGAATTTTACCGAAGATTTCCCTTTCTGACCACGCCCTATCATGTACTCCGCCAATTGACCACATACAGCCAACATAGCCATTAGGGTCACGCCCGTCAATTTCATATTTGTCATTTAGATAAATCGCAATTTTTAATGCCTCTTCAGGCGAGCGGCTCCATTCAAGAATTTTTTTTGCCCAGTACATTCTCATATACCCGTGCATTTTGCCCCTTAATATTAATTCTTTCTGAGCAGCATTCCATAATTCTTCATGAGTTTTTGCTTCTTCAAATTCTTCAATAGAATAGACAAACTCTCTTTTATCTTTACGATGCTCGTTTAATGTTTTCTTAGCCCATTCATGAAATCCATTGAAGTTATCATAATTTGGATTGAAGTAACAAAAATTATCCGACAATTCTTTTCTGATAATTAACTCTTCTAAAAAAGATTTTTCAGATTCAGGATTTCCATTTAATAATTTTACTTCGAGAGCAATTCTTTGAGAAGAGATTTGTCCAAAGTGAAGATAAGGAGAAAGATTTGATTGAGCATTTTTATTAGGGTCGTTTCTATCTTCAGAATAATTTTCAAATTTATTTTGTAAAAAGTCTTCAAGCATTTTTAATGCTGAACTGCATCCAGGTTTAATCCAATCAACTTCTTTAACCTCAAGATTAATATTCAGACTGTTCTTTATTTCTTCCCAATTAATTTTTGATGAAGAAAGACTTTCTAATTTTTTCTGCTTTTTTAATTCAGGATAATTGTCTAAAAATTCTTGAAGATGCTTATTTATTTTGGGCCTAATAGTATAAGCTGCAAATTCTAATTTGTTAGAAGCATGCAAGCATGGAACAATATTATGCGCATCAACTTCATAGAAAGGAATATCAATTTTTCTTGCAACGTTTCTTTTCCAAATTCTTTTAATTTTTAACGGATCAAAATCTGAAATAAGATTACTGATCTTATTTGTTCTTTAATAAATTTTGTAATTTCTTGTTCCGGATTCCCTGTTAATAAGAAAAAAGGAATGTTATATTTTTCTGCTTCATTTTCTAATTCTTGTAGTCCTTTTAACATAAAATCCATATTGGCGGATTGTCGCTTCAAGAAAATTTGACACTAAACAAAATACTATGCAAAAGTTTTCCTTTTTTTCTTGGGCAAGCTGCTGGGCGAAATAAACTGCCCAGTTATCATGAAGCTTCTGGTCACGGCTCATCCAATAAGCAATGGGGCCTTTACGGTTTTCACCATTTTGCAAAAGTCTAATTCGTTTGGGGTTTATCATTATGCTTAAAGAAAAATTTTTCTTAAGTAATTGTAAAGAATTTTTGGAAGGAATTATATTCTTAACAAATTTAAACTTTTAAATTAATTCCAATCGGGCAATGGTCAGAGCCCATTACATCACTTAAAATAAATGCATCTTTTACATCAGCTTTTGCATTTTCAGATACAAAGAAATAATCAATACGCCAGCCGACATTTCTTTCACGCGCACGTGTTACCTGATCCCACCAGGTATATTGATCCGGCTCCTGGTTGAACATCCTGAAAGTATCTATATAACCTTTACTGATAAATTTATCTATCCATTCTCTTTCTTCAGGAAGAAAACCGGATACTTTTGAATTTTCTTTGGGACGTGCTAAATCAATTTCTTTATGTGCAGTATTTACATCACCGCAGACAATAATTTTTTTGCCTTTCTTTTTAAGCTTGTTGGCATAATTTAAAAATGCATCATAGAATTCCATTTTATATTGCAGTCTTTCTGCTCGTGCTTTCCCATTAGGATAGTAAATATTGAATAAAACAAAACCAGGATATTCAGCAATTATTATTCTTCCTTCGTTATCAAATTTTTCTATCCCGAATCCTTTTTTTACGCTGACTGGTTTCTCTTTTGTATATAAAGCTGTTCCGCTGTAACCTTTTCTTTCCCCCGAACAAAAATATGAATGATAGCCGTTAACATTTTTTAATTCATCAACAAGCTGTTCCTCATGTGCTTTGGTTTCTTGAATACATAAGATATCAGGATTCTCTTTTTTTAACCAATCAAGAAATCCTTTTTTATAAGCTGCTCTAATTCCATTAACATTCCAGGAAAGAATTCTCATACCACTCCTATATTTTTTTAATTTTAAAATAATTAAAAAAGTTTAAAAATTTTTAATGTTTCCTAACCATTCTTAACATTTTAATATTAATTATTAAGAAACGAAAAAATTGGTAAATAATATTAGTTCTAAAAAATTTAGTAAACTTTGTTGGAACCGGTGGATAATAGGTTTGTTCATATGGTTTTCTTACTGACATATTTTTATCTCCAATTTTTATTCAGGTACAATGCGCCAAAAGGGGTTAGCTTTAGCTTTATAAAGAAAAGCAAAATGTAAAAAGTGTTTAATCCAATGGCCTGCGAGACCAATTTCACCTGTTGTATATCTTAATTCTCTGCCGGTATCAGGATATTTTTCAAAATCCGGAATGATTGGATACATGGTCATCGAAACTGCAGTACCATTGAAAAAATTTGCTCCTGCGGAGGCAATACATGCAGCACCCATTTTTGATAAAGAAGCTTTTCTTTTGGGTTCCTTTTCTCTTCCTTCCATCATATCGGCAATGTTTAAGGCAACTTGCCTTGCCATTACTCCTGAAGGCATACCTGTTCTTGGAGGAGTTGGAAAAATAGGAATACCATTTGGATTCGTCATTGGTTTTGAAATTGAGTGCGGCGGGGCAAAAGCAATTCCCACAGAAAAAATATTTTTATATTTTGGTGAAAGGTAAATTTCCGGCCAGTCCGACGGCTTCCAATCCTCGTATGGTTTTTTAGTGTAATCAGCATCAACGAACATGAACCCGTTTGGTGCAAACAGTTGTGAAGTTATATCTGCATTACTTTTATCATATGCTTTTAATCCAACTCCGCTAAATGGAGGAAGAAGCATTGCAAAATCATGCTTAACTGATTTTTCCTCTCCATCAAGATTTTCATATACAGTTTCGCCATTCATAACTTCTTTAACATGCGCCTGGGTTATCCATTCAATTCCTCTTTCTGTATAAAGCGATTCGGTAAATATTCTGCTTTGAGTAACATACCCACCACGACGGATAAACATTCCGCCAATTCCAAAGTCACCAAGTTCTTTTTCATTTGATATCCAAATTATCTTTGCTTTGTCTCTTACTTTTTGCCCTGCGTAATGTAAATTCAACATTAAACAAATATTCAAAAGCTGCACCTTGACATGTACAATTTCCATGACCTGTTCCGATCAACAAAGTTTGATTTTCACCCTTCTTCATTTTTTCAATTGCGTTGTAAAGTGCTTTTGATGTTTCATCTGCATGCAGATATGTACAGACGGAAAGACTGTTCTTATCCGGCCCCAATCCTTTTGTTGCATTAAAATTTAATTTAGGCCCTGTTGCATTTATTAAATAATCATAAGAAACTTTTTCTTGTTTGCCCGCTTTATCGGGAGAAGTATACTCAATCAACACATAAGGATTAGAAGTATCGGAATCTCCATCAGGATGTAAGCTTAATGCTTTTGCTTGATGAAATGTAATCCCGGATTTTTTATAAACCGGCGCTAATGGAAAAGTAACCTGTTCAGGCTTCATGTAGCCGGTTCCAACCCAAATATTTGAGGGTATCCAATTCCATTTGCTGTTTGGTGAGACTACCACAACTTCATGTTTGCTGCCAAGTTTTTTCCTGGCATGAAGCGCGGCGGTTTGTCCTGAAATCCCTGCTCCAAGAATTAATAGACGAGCCATAAATCTCCCTCAATTTTATGTTATTATGATAATAAATATTTAATGAAGATGGAAGTGAAATAAATAAAATTTATTATTAAAATTAAATTGGCTAGGTATAATTTTCTATTTGAATATGTGAAAAAATTAAATCTAAAAACCCTTTTTATTCTGCTATCATTAATAAAAATTTAATGAAATATTAATCTAATGTTCAGTAAACAAGCTTGCATTCCTTAATTCAAAGTAATATCTTAATGGTGTTTACTTGCCTTTCAATTAAATAAGAAGACCATAATTTAAAACCAGCGGGAAATGTTTTCCATAGATGTTTCCAGCTTATATACTTTAATATTCTGGAGGGAATAAATATGAACTCACGTTTATCATTTTTTACTTTCACATTTATTTTTTTATGTACTCAAATCTTTTCACAAGTTCCAAACAGCAGCTTTGAACAATGGACTAACGGCGAACCGGATGGATGGTTCACCAACAATCTTGTTATTGGTAACCTGGTTAACCTGGTAACTGTAACACAATCATCCGATGCTCACAGCGGATCTTCATCGCTAAGAGGTGAAGTAGTAAATTATAACAATGGAGTTTATGCTTCTATTCTTACTGCGGGTAAATTTGGAGGGGCAAGCGGATTCCCTATTTCACAAAATTATGCTTCAATCAGTGGTTATTATAAATTGAATTCAGTCCAGGGAGATAAATTGGATGTAATAGTTGTTATCATGAGTAACGGTGATGGTATTGCACTCGGGGCGCAAGAATTGCCGGCAGCATCAGGCTATACCAATTTCAATATTCCAATAAATTATAATTCCATCGGCGGGACAGCCGATACATGTTTAATATCTATAACTTTTGCAAATGATACTGCCCGGGCTGTACACGCCGGTTCTGTTTTCTACATTGATGATCTTTCATTAAGCGGTAATGCAACATCAGTAAAAGAGCCAGCTAAAACAATAACATCATTTAAGCTTGATCAAAACTATCCTAACCCATTTAATCCATCTACAAAAATTAGCTGGCAATCTCCAATTGCAGGATGGCAGTCTTTAAAAGTATATGACATTTTGGGAAATGAAGTTGCGACTCTCATAAATGGTTACAGGCCTGCTGGAAAATATTCTGTGGAATTTAATTCTTCTGTTGATGGTAATAGATTATCTTCCGGAGTTTATTTTTATCAACTTAAGAGTTGGTTCTTATATTCAAACAAGAAAAATGATATTGACGAAATAGACTTTAACTTACCAAGTGACGTTTTACTAAGTGAGGCTCATCTTTGAGATGAACCTCACTTTTTTTCATTTCTCACAAAAACTTTAAAATCAATTCACCAATTAAATAACCAACAGCGGCAACACCGAAACCAACCACAAACATATCAAAGCCGCTTCTGAAAATTCCTCTACCTGTAAAAAAGCTTCTTGCTGCGCCAACACCAAAGTGAGCAAGCATTGAAATTATGAATGAAGTCCAGATTGCCAAACTCCCGCTTAAAAAGAAAAAAGGAAAAATTGGAATTAGAGCACCGACAGCAGTTGCTGTTCCTGTTAACCAGCCTTCTTTAAGCGGACTTTGTAAACTTTCTGAAATACCAAGCTCTTCCCTAACTTTATCTTCTAAAACCTGCTCCGGATTTTTCATTGCTTCAACGGCCAATCTTTTTGCTTCGCCTGTTTCCATTCCCTTTGATTCATAAATTAATGCAAGTTCTTCAGTTTCAAGCTCGGGCATTAATCTAATTTCTTCGGCTTCCATTCTTTTTTCATGTTCAAAAACTTCTTTTTCACTTACTGCTGCTAAATAACCTGATGAAGCCATTGATAATGAATCAGCTATCATTCCTGCAAGGCCAGACATTAAAATTATGTGAGGTGCTGCGCTTGCGCCAATCATTCCGGCTATTAAACCAAAGTTTGCTGTAAGTCCGTCGTTAAAACCGTAAACAATATTCCGCAGCATTCCTCCGGATTCAGAGCTATGCCATGGCTCTTCTGAAACCCCATCCGTTTTCATCAACTTATTAGCATGTTGGGCGGAATCTCTAGCTAATTTTAATGCGATTGATTTTGTTGAATCAACTTGGGTTGAATTATATAATCCGAGATATGATTTAACTTCTGTTGCTTCTTCTTTCAGCATCATTCGTGTTAATAAAGCCGGCCCAAACTTATTTGAAAACCACGAAGTGAATTTTGCTTTTGATGAAGGAACAGAAGGCCCAACTTTTTCATTATGTTTTTCAAGCTGCTCTTTCCATATTGCAACATGCTTGTCTTCAACTTCAGCAAGCTGCAAGTAAACTTTATTTCTTCTAGGTTCTGAAACTAACCCGGCAAGGGTTCTATAAAGATAAGCTGCATCAATTTCATCTTGTAAATGATGATGCCAGATTTGAATTGTTTTTTTATCTACATTATTTACTTCATTCATTTAACACCATTTGTATTGAATTTTTTGCAATCTCTATGTCCTTAGCAACATCATGTCCTAAGCAGTCTCCAATGGAAACGAAGATGATCATTCTCTTTCCATGATTTGCCATCCTGCTCACTGTAATGTACCAAAGGCATATCTTTATAAATTGGGCTGGTTATATTTATAATTTCATCCCAAAAATGCAGTGCATTCTCAAGATGCTTAACCGAATTCTGTTTGTATTCTTCGCCGCCGTTTAATCTATATGTTTCCAGCGCAACTGCTCCTTTAATTTTTTCGGCAAAAAATAATCCTAAATTAGCCCAGGTTTTTACATCGGCAATTTCAAACATAAGAGGATCATCACCGGAAACATTAATATTTTTAACTAACTCAAGAGCTTTTTTACAATCCTTTTCAAGCATTGCTGCTAAATCCAGTGGAGTAATTTTATTTCTACCGAAAGAACCTCCCGATGAAATTGTTTTTACATATTCTACAATAGAAACGTAATCAGTATCAAGAGGCGGTTGATTAATTTCCCGGTCTACAGAAATATATTCCACTCTTTTATCTTTTGGATTAAGCGCCATAAATCCTTCACTATATAGAGTAAAGTCCCAGGTGCAATCAAATGAAGAAGCTAATCGCAAAGGAGTTTTACCTGCAAGTCCGCATGCCTCAAATAGTACTGCTGCTTGTTTTCCATAACGCCGGACGAATTCATTTCTGAATATGCTGTCAGGAGTAGAAGGATTGTAAAGCAATCTTCCCCAAAGCTTATAGTATAACCATTGACGCTGAAAAGCATATTTCCAGTTGATCGAAAAGCCAGGTTTAGTAAAATAATCCTTAGCAGGAATATAGGTTTCTGATCCTATAAAATAACCTCCAACATAATCCGGCGTATTATCAGCAATATGCTGGCGGATAAAATCTGCAACTCCCCATCGCAAGCAAAAGAAATCTTCATTGCGGGCAGTCCAAATAATCTTATACCCTTTTGGTTCCGGGTTCCAATAAGTTCCATATATTTTTCCGCCATGAACCTTTATAAGTTTTGTGGTTGAAAGCGGGTGTGACCAATTAAATTTAAGACTAGCCCAAATGGGCCTTTCAAAGCAATTCATTGAAGCTTCCTGCTCAATTGCTTTGCGGGTAAGCTGTTCCATTTCAATGTTAGTTGCACCTAATGATCCTGTATTTCCGGAAAAAGGAATTCTGTGGATTAATTTTGACTTTCGGTTTGCTAAGCTCATTCCATCAATAATAGTTTCCTTTATCCAACTCTCACGCTGCTGCGGAGTCATTCCACCCATTCCTTCTCCAAGTGTAAGTCCGATTCCCGATAGATTAGGATACTCGTCAAGCATTTGTGTAACACACTCACGAGTATATTGTTTTATGATTTCGGATGTATCAGCGTTAACAAAATGAAAATGATCAAGGTTAAACATTTCTACATTGTGGGCCTTCGAAAACTCAGGAGTTACAAATATGTTAAATGGCATAATGTAAGTATCAATACCGCGTTCCTTTGCCATCCTAAAAATTCCATGAAACAGTTTTTCCCATTGTTTCATTTCTTTATCATTCCAGGGGCTTGCTTCAGGAAAATTCTTCGGTTTTATTAAAAAAGTATAGGGATGAAGATTCCATAGCGTAAGAGCATTGAATCTATTCTCCACCATCATATCAAGAAATGCTTCCCAAAACTTAAGGTCCTTACAGGTTTCCTGGTGCTGATAAAGTGCATAACTGTGCCGGTAAGTATCCCAGGGCAAATCAAATTTTATGGCGCGAAACTGTAAATTAGGAGCCTCACTTCTTTCGTGAATATTTGATAAAGATATGCCGTTTCGAAGATCCTCAGCAAGTGAAAGTGAGCCATAAATTATTCCTGTTTCATCTCCTCCAGTAATTGTAATCTTATTTTTCGCTGGCTGTAAAATATATGATTCAGGTTTTAAATTTTTAGAGTTTATTATAATTGAAATTGAATAGTCGGCATCTTTATTTTGAATTGAATATCCCTTTTCAATCAGAGCTTGCAGTAGCATCTTTACGGCGTATTTTTCTTGAATGGAGGAAGTATCAAATTGCAGGCTGACACTTTGAGCAGAAATTAAGTTTGTAAATAGGAATAATAAAACAAATAGTAAAAGTATTTTTTTCATTATCAAACTAAATAATTCAAAAATTATTCTTCAACCGGGATGGCAAGTACCGGGATTTTAACTTTATGCCTAACTTCATGCACTGTTGAACCATAAATTATATCACCTAATAATTTATGCCCATGACTCCCGACAATTAACAACTCAAGATTTTCAACTTTGCATATTCTAGCAATTTCATCTTCCGGTTCGCCACCACAAATAATTGGTGACGCTTTCACATTTTCTTTATTCATTTTATTAACAAATTCTTTAAGGTATTCTTCCATCTCATTTGCATTTTTATCACCGACCATGTCGCCGATAAATCTTCCTGCTACTGATTCCACACAGTGAATTAAATATATCTCGCTTACAAGAGTTTTAAGTAAAGGCAATGCGCCATTAATAATTTTGTCATCCCTTTTGAAATTGCCTTCAAGTGCAATTCCAACTTTTTTATAAGTTCTTTTTTGACTATCCATAACCTTTGTGCCCCATGAAACTATTGGTTTTTTAGTTAACATTTTTTCCAGTTTGACAAGCTGTTCTTTCTTTAAATACGGTTCGAATATTATCCATGTTAAAATACCTACAAGAAAAATCACAATAGGAATCAAAAGAAATTTTGTTAAGTCACCGTTAATTCCGCTTTCGGAAATATTTTCTATTATAAAATCGTATACTAATTTTAAATTCAAAACTATAATGAACCCGGCAGAAATCCAGGCAATTATTCTAACAACAAACACAGAAGCAAATTCTTTCATTTTAAATTTGCTGGAGGTAAAGTGAAGCAGCGGAACAAGTGCAAACGGCAGTTGAAGCGATAAAATAACCTGCGATAAAACTAATAAGGTATCAACTGACCTATCTCCTGAAATTTTCATAACAATAACCGTTGGGATAATTGCAATCATACGTGTGATAAGACGGCGAAGCCATGGCCTCATCTTTAATCCGACAAATCCTTCCATAACAATTTGTCCGGCAAAAGTTCCAGTTATAGTTGAGGATTGTCCGGCAGCCAATAATGCAATTCCAAAAGCAATTGGAGCAATACTATTTCCGAGCAACGGAGCCAGCAACGCATGAGCATCTATTATTGAAGCAACATCCGAATGGCCAGAAGTATAAAATACAGCTGCCGCTAAAACTAAAATTGCAGCATTAACAAAAAATGCAGCATTTAAAGCAACAACCGAATCTATCAAATTAAATTGATTGGCATCTTTAATTCCGTTTTTGGTTCTTTTAATATTCCTTGATTGTACAAGTGCTGAATGAAGATATAAATTATGAGGCATTACAGTCGCACCGATTATGCCTAAGGAAATATATAAAGCATCGCTGTTAAGAGTTGTAGGAATAAATCCTTTTGCTATTTCTCCAAAGTTTGGATGAGAAAGAAACATCTCGAACCCGAAACATAAACCGATAGTAGCAATAAGAGCTAATATAAATGCTTCCATTTTCCGGATACCAAAATGAATTAATACCATTAATATTAGTACATCGAAGGTTGTAATAAGAACTCCCCAAATCATTGGAATACCAAAAAGCAGATACAAACCAACTGCCGAACCTAAAACTTCCGCAAGATCACAAGCTGCAATTGCAATTTCACAAATAATCCATAAAATATAGTTTAAGGCTTTAGGATAATGGTCTCTGCAGGCTTGTGCTAAATCCCGTCCTGCAACTATTCCAAGGCGCGCGGACAGCGCCTGGAAAAGTATAGCCATTAAGTTGGCAAGAAGAATAACCCATATCAACTTGTAACCGAATTGAGCTCCACCAGCTAAGTCTGTTGCCCAGTTTCCGGGATCCATGTATCCAACTGAAACCATAAACGCCGGGCCTGTAAAGTAGAGCAGCCGTCTCCAAAATTTTGATGACTTATCAACCTCTACAGTTGAATGAATTTCAGATAATGATTTTTCTACTACTAAAGTTTTATCTTCCATAGAAGCTATTCTTTTTCAACAAAAATATTGGCAGCAATGGTATTACTTATATTAACTTCTTTTTTATTTATTGCTACCAGCATTGAGTGGTCAAACGCCAGAACATTTTTTATAACGATTTCCTGTCCTAATTCAATTCCTATATTGGAAATGTATTTTAAGAAGTCATTGTTAAAATCATTTACCCTTAAAACGGTTCCTTTTTCATTTTTATTAAGCATTGAAAGCGGAACAGATTTTTTTTGCTGTGGAACCAATCCATCTTTTGAAGGAATTGGATCACCATGCGGATCAAACTCAGGAAAGTTGAGCATTTCTTCCATTCGATTAATCAATTCATCCGACGCAGAATGTTCAAGATTATGTGCTTCATCATGAACTTTATCCCACGGGATGCCAACTATCTGGTGAAGAAAAACCTCCCAGATTCTATGTCTTCTTACAATATTCCGTGCATAGTCTTCTCCGGCTGCAGTCAGTCTTATCCCTTTATATGGCTGATATTTTATATACTTATCTTTAGATAATTTCTTAAGCATATCAGTAACCGCTGAATTTGATACGCTTAACTTTTCAGCTATAACATTTGCTTTAGCTTCGCCGTTTTCATCTTTATACTTATAAATTACCCCGAGATAATCTTCTTTTGAAATATTGTACATACCAAATAAATATAATTAAGTGAGCTATTGACACAAATTTAAGTGTGCTTAACTTTATTGTCAAGCGGCTTTAATTAAATTAATTAAATCTTTTGACAGTTAGTTAAAATTATATTGAAGCTATTTGAAATAGAAATTTAAGATAAAAAATACTGCATCCCTTTTTGTCAAAGAGATGCAGCAATTTAAATTGAAATGCTAATTACCGCCTGGTGTTCTATTTTGATAAGGAGGCTGCTTAGGATTGATGGGGGGATTCTTTTTTAATAAATCCATTTCAACACTAATCGCCTTTTCCAATTGTGTATCAACACCTTTTGCAAGCTGGCCGGGATCTTCCTCTACCTCGTAATTCGGATCAACTCCATGCCCTTCAGCAAACCAGGTTCCGTCAGGATTATATTGTCTAAATGTTGGTACTGTAATATTTCCTCCATCGATTAAAGATGGTGCTCCGGATATTCCTATCAAACCTCCCCAGGTTCTTTTGCCTACTAATGGCCCAACTCCGGCTCTTTTAAAAGAATCCGGGAAAGCATCTCCACCCGAACCGCTCCAGCCATTTATAATCATTACTTTGGGACCAAAATTAGCCACAGCAGGCACTTGCCAATTTACTCCATCTCTTACAGCAAAGAAAGCCAAAGGTTTTCGGTTTAACATCTCTATAAATCTATCAGGAACTTGTCCGCCATTATTAAATCTTTCATCAATGATTAAACCTTGCTTCTTAAATTGAGCAAAAAACTGGCGTACTAATTCCGTCTGTCCGTTAATACCGGTATCAGGAACATACAGGTAACCAATTTTCCCATCCGTTGCCTTATCAACTCTCTGCCTATTTGCTTCAATCCATGCCAGGTTACGAAGCCTTGTTTCATCTTTTAAAGTTTTAACAGTAACTTTTCTTGACCCGTCCATCGTTGGTTTATTATTTACTGTCAAGACAACAGTCTGACCATCTAATCCTTCGAAAGCAGCCCAAGGATCTTTTGTTACATCGATTGGGACATCATTAACAGCAAGTATATAATCGCCTTCTTTAACATTAACACCGGATTCATCAAGCGGTGATCTTACTTCTGTATCCCACACTGCTCCTCTAATTATTTTTTTAATTCTGTACGCACCATTAGCTAATTCCCAATCAACACCTAAATATCCAACACCTTTCTTCTCAGCTTCTTCTAAGTCGCCGCCACTTTTATAAGTATGTGAAGAATTCATTTCACCGATTAATTCACCTAAAATATAATTCAAATCCCAGCGGGTAACGGCGTAATCAACCAATTTTCCATAACGGGCTCTCATTGCGTTCCAATCAACACCGTGCATGTTGGGATCATAGAAAAAGTCTCTTTCAAATCTCCATGTATCATTAAATATTTGATGCCATTCTTCTTTGGGAACAATCTTCATTTCCATTTCTGCAACAGGCATTTTCTTCTCAAGCTTTTGCTCAGGTGCAATATCACCTATAGAATATGAACCTTTTACAGCAATCATAATTTTTTTATTATTCGCACTAACCTGGTAACCATCAGCATCATCAACTATAGTTTTTTCTTCTCTTTTATCAAGATCATAATAAACAATTGGTTTTTTCTTTGATTCCGATCCGCTATTGGGCATCCTATGATAAATTACTTTTCCGGGAACTGCGGATAGATTAATGTAATTTCCTCCATCAGGCGGCAAAAGCACTGCTCTTTCTTCAAAACCATCAAAATCAATTTTTACTTCTTTAACTTTTTCATCCTTCTTTACTTTCTCATCTTTTTTCTTTTCCTCTTTATCGCCTTCCTTTTTTTCTTCTTTCTTAATTTCGCTCAAATCGTTTTTAGGAGCTAAAGGAGAAAGAGTATCTTTAACTAATGAAACTGCGGCAATGTTTGTTGTATTCGGATAAACAAATGTTCCATCATAATCGCCGTAAACCGGATTGAATGATCTATTCGTTAAATAATAAAGATACTTTCCATCAGGATCAAAAGCCGGCTGCCCATCATCATAATATCCGGAGGTTAATTGGTGAACTTTATTTTCTTTAGTATCATAAACAAATTCAGCACCATGAGTATTTTCAACCTCGCGGCTGTATGCCACATATCTGCTATCGGACGACCAGCTCATTTTAAAACTTTCAAGTCCGCCTTCGTATTTATATTCAGCTTTGTCAATCTGAGTTGTTTTATCTTTATCAACATCATAAACAAATATCTTCATTGCCTTATCAATAAATGAAAGCATTTTACTATTTGGTGACCAGTAGATTTGGTAACGATAACCCGGGCCGTATGAAGTTAATTTCTTTTCTTCATTTGGCTTTTCCATATCTTTTAATGTTAATTCATATTCGCCGGATTTATCACTCCAATATGCAATGTATCTTCCATCGGGAGACCAGGAAGGATATCTTTCCGCAAAACCGGAAGTGTTTGTTAAATCATAAACATTCCCGTTTTCTGCAGGCACTGAAAACAAATCACCTCTTGCTTCAAACACTGCTCTTTTGCCATCAGGAGAAGGACAAAAACTTTGAATATATTTTTCTGCTTTTTCAGTTTTAGGCATTAATGTAGAAACATCGGAAACAACATCAATTTTTACTTCATGATATTTTTCTGTGGCAAGATCAAGAAGGTATAAGCTGCCGCCTGCTTCAAAAACTATATCATCAGGTCCAATAGAAGGAAAATGAACATCAAAATCTTCAAAGTTGGTTATTTGTTTAACAGCTTTTGTATTTACGTCATAAGACCAAATATTATTTCTTTCATGTGTCCCTCTATCCGACAAAAAATAAATGGTGTTATTATGCCACATTGGAAATTCATCATTAGCAGGATTGTTAGTTATATTTTCAGCAGTCAATTTATCAAGATCAAAAATCCAAATATCAGCAGCCCACCCGCCGCGGTATCTTTTCCAGGTTCTAAAGCTTCTTGTCATTGGTGTATATGCAATTTTTTTACTGTCAGGTGAGAACGAACCAAATTCAGCCATTGGAATCGGAAGTTTTTCCGGCAGCCCGCCTTTAATAGATTCTTTGTAGAATTGATTAAATCTTTGCTTGCCACTTTCCATAGAAGATGCATATAATACGTTCTGCCCATCTGAATACCAATCAACGATTCTATCAGTCATTCCATTATGTGTTAATCTAACCGGCATACCGCCTAAAGTTGGAATAACAAATACATCTACGTTTCCGTCATAGTTAGCACTATATGCAATCTTTGAACCGTCAGGAGAAAATTTAGGCAAAGCCTCTTCGCCCTTAGGGGAACTCAGTCTATTTGCAATTCCTCCTTCTTTAGGGACAATCCAGATATCACCGGCGTACTCAAATGTTATATACTTAGCTGAGACATCAGGGTACTGCAGCATTCTGGCATCAACTTGTGCAAGCACAAGAGTATTTAATAACAGGATAAAAAATCCAGTTAGAATTTTTTTCATAAGGACCTCTGTTTAGATATTATTAAGGAAAAGTGTTTCAAGGTTTTCGAATGGAATTAAATTAGAGATTCTTTTAATACAATTATTTTTAAATCATATTAAGCTAATAAAAATCATTAGAACCTATAAAAAATTTAGTGTGAAGTGTATTTAAATTATATGAACGGCATAAAATTATTGAGGATGGCTTTAAGTCCTTTGTAATAAAACACTGATTTGTAAAAAATAAGTAGTTCGATTTTCAAAGCAACTCGTATTTTTTCCTCAACAAGGGTTTGTAAAATAAATAAATTTTAATATAAAAAACCTCCTAAATTTTTTATACAAGAAATTAAGGAGGTTAATTTTTAATTCAGAATTAAATCTGATTTACTTTAATAGAATCATCTTCCTGGTTTGGATATAATTTCCAACTTTTAATTGGTAGATATAAAATCCGCTTGGCAATGATGCATGATTTTGATTGTTAGAAGCATTAAAAGTTACTTCATAACTTCCTGCTGGCTTGTATTCATTAACCAGAGTTGCAACTTCATTTCCCAATATATCATATACTTTTAAAGTCTGGAATCCGGCAACCGGGGTTTGCCAGCTTATCTTTGTGCTTGGATTAAATGGATTGGGATAATTTTGGTGAAGCTGAAATTTTTCCGATAAATTAGGCTTATCATCAACTGAAGTTACAGTTAAATCTGAATAACTTATATATTCAGATTGATAAACAGTTTTGGTTGATTTGCTTTGAATAAAAACAACTATTCCTAGGTTTGACTTATTCCAAATATCATTCATATTAAACGTTGAAGACATTTCTTTCATTTCATTCACTTCAATAGTTAAAGGATCACCATCTATATTTGCAATTTTTCTCATCACATGTTTATGATTAGTTATTCCATTGCCTCCACTATATTCTACATCTTCAACAACAACAAAATTTACTGTTAAATCTGCATCGGTGGTTTCACCGGTTTTAGTTATTTCTGCGTTAACTGTAAAATTTGAGGAGGTGTAATTGCCGTTAAGTATAATATCAAAACTGCTTGCTTGAGTTTCTAAATTATCTAAAGTGCTTCCCCAACTACTGAAACTATTAGCATAACGCTTACCATCAAAAAAAGCTGCGGGGTTGCCTCCACTAGAATTCAAGTAAAGTTTATATTTTGCATCAGAATCTGTAGTGTTGTCTTTATAAAGTTGATCGCTTGCATAAGGATATCTGATATTGTAATAAATGTATACTATCTTATTAGCGTTTGGGCTGTTTTGCAAGTAATTATCAAGTGCAGTATGTGCCGGTGGACAAAACGGGCATGCTGAATTAGTAAAAATTTCAACAAGAACTTTTCTATCACTTGGATAAACCGAAATAAAAATCGTAAAAAATATAATCATTATTTTATACATAGTTTTCATTATTGCCTCTCTTAAATATTTGTAAGCATTGTAAATCTAAATCCCTTAAACGGAAGCAGGTATCTGCAAATTCCATTTGTACAAATCTGACCACCTCTTTCTCTTCCGTAAGAAAGTGTTAATAAATTTGATCCTGAAATTCTATAACCAATTTCAGTTACGAGCCAATCTTTTCTTCCCGAAGCATCAAAATTGTTGTTTGTAAATTCGTATCTAAAAGCGACAGTTCCCTTTCCAAAAATCGAAGTAAGAATTGAAATAAATTGATTATGGAAATTTGGTTGATCTGAGTTATAATTATCATTTACCTTTTCAAATTCGTATTGAATGACGGTGGATAAGGCCCTAGAAAAAGTGTGAGAAAATTGCAAAGGAAGAACCGTTGATTTAATTGTATGACTAGCACTTATACCGGAGAAATAATTATAAAGTGTATTTTCTCGGTTGGCAATACCAAATCTTATTGAAGTATTTAAATTGAAATAATATTCTCCTTCAGCAAAAATTTCTTGATAAGGTGAATATTGTTTATCGGAGCTTGGAAAGAAATTTGATTTTCTTTTTTCTTTGGTAAATAAAAAATTTGAATTATCAAATTTATAAGTGTTATGTCTACTCGCTAAACTGTAATTTAAACTGAAATTCAAATCTTCATTTACAGAATAATTTGCATCAATCTGGAAACCAACTTCGTCATTAAAATCTACTTGATGCAATGCTCTTGAAAGGAAATAATAGCTGTGTTCTTTCATAACTATTGGCGGATTTTGAAAAGGTAAAAATTTTGAAGTTCTTGTTTCATCATTCTGCAAGTAAGGATTTTCTTGGTCAAAATTGTAATTTTTATAATCAATAGTTATTCCAAATGATTCTTCAGAAAAAGAAAATGATGAATAAATTCCATTCCCGCTAAAAGATTTATTTATTGAAGGTGTATTTGTCCATTTATTTGCCCAATTAAAAAAGAAGTTGAATTGATCAGTATTTAACTCAAAATAAAATTCGGGAAGTTCCGATGTAGATTGAAGTTTAGTATTATTAATTTGAGGAATTATTGAAATTGCATTTACAAATGAAGTTCCAATTTTAAGTTCTTTTAATATATTGTATTCTAAATTTCCACCGCGCAATTTGTAACTCTCATGTAGAGTTACAGTAATAGAATCTCTAAAATCAATGCTTCCCGCAATAATTGAAGCTTTTAAATTATCAATTTTGTAACTAGCTTTAATTCCATCAATCCAAGTATCATAAGCTAATCCTCGGTTTTCAAATAAATTTAAAACTAATCCTCTTCCGTAAAGCTCTGAAGAATTCCCAACCCGTAAACTTAAATGATCGTCGTTGTATTCTATAAATCTTCTTTTTAATCCTTTAAAAGTATCACCAACTTCAGGGGGATCATCATATAAAAATCTCACTCCAGCAGTAAAATTAGAAGGCAATGAAAGTCTGAAGTCTGTTAAATTTTCAAAATATTGAAAATTCTGGAATGTGCTTCCAATATCATGTCTTCCGTTTCCATACCGCAGAATGTTGGATAAACTTGGTTGAATTTGACAATGTAAAATTATTGTGCTCATAAAAAAAATAAATGCTAAAAAATATTTTTGCATTTATTACTCTACTAATTTTAAAATTTCATTCTCTAATTCAATTTCATCACCAGGCAGATATCCAATATGCGTGTAAACAATTTCACCCTTTTTGTTCAATAAGACTGAAAATGGAACTGATTGCCCGTTAAATTTTTGAAAAATCTCTTGATTCGGATCGAGAACAATTGGAAATGTTAAATTGTGAGAATTAACAAATGTTTTAACTTTTGCCAAACTTCTCGGAGAATCCTGGTTTATTCCAATAATTGAAAAACCTTTAGATTTGTATTCGGTATAATATTTTTCAAGGAATTTAATTTCAGCTCTACATGGTTTACACCATAAAGCCCAAAAATTTACCAGCACTGCCCCTTTAGAATACAGTTCTTTCAATTCAACCCGCGAATTATCGATAGTTTTAATTTTAAAATTTGTTTCCTGAGCTGATAAAGCAACCGTCAAAACAAAAAATAAAATAGCGCCCACTAATACTTTTTTCACTAAGTAATCCCAAAATGAAGTTTATATAAGTTTAGAGATTTATAATAGTTAAATACGAAAAGCAAAATGCTAATTCATCACAGAATTATAACAATTTGTTTATGGAGTTATGTCAATCAATTAATACCGGATAAAGTTCTTGTTAATTAATCCCAATTCCTCTAATGAATTAGGTTTATACTTATCACATTAATTCATGAAAATTCGGCTTGCGGTGAGTTCGCTGTTGCTGAGGTCGGAAAATTCCTGAACTTTTTTCACAAGTTCATCATGGTCGTCATCGTTAACAGAAGAAAGATTAATTTTATAATTTTTTTTGTTCAGAAGAGTAATAGTCATTCTTTTTTCTTCAAGATATAAGGAAGAAATATCATTCCATAAAAAAGTATGCTTTAAAAATGGAGAAGTCCGCCAGGATATTCCTTGTTTATTTAGCTTGACAGCTTTTAATCTTTGGAATTGTTTATAATATAAACTCAAGGCAACATAAATAAAACCGGCAGCAATTAGAAAATATTGAATCAAATTATGGCCAAGCAGCATTTTATGAAGGCCATCAATAATTAGAATAATTCCTGTTAAGAAAAGCAAAAGTCTGGTTATTAAATCTTTTTGTGAACTTTCTTTTACTCTGTCAAATAATAATCCATAAAAAATATTTGCAATGCCTGCAATAAGCATAACAGTATTATATATATAATCTAATCCATCAAAGATTCTACCGTCAGCACTATAATTATCTAATACCGCAATTAAAAAAGTAAATCCTGCTAAAAGAAAAGTTATCTTCTCAAGCTTTTGCTTGTGCTTGTTTTCTTTCTTTAGATAAATTATAAATTCAGACATATTAGTTTAAAGTAAGATTCTTTTGATGAATTAAATCTATTATTCTTAGTTTGTAATTATATAATAATCTTTAATTTTATTAGCTGATTAATAACACAAAAATAATTTTATATCAGCTTAAAAAATGCCCTCATTTAAGAAGGCAACAATTTTTCTGCCAAGAAAAGAATAAGTTAAAATGATATAAAATCAGCTTTTTTTAGATTAAATCAATTGATTATAAATGATTAATTGAGTTGAAATAGTAGTAAAATGAGAATGTTTATAAAATAGCAACATTGACTTAAAATAATGAAAGAAATGTAATTATTTAATAATAGAGTTTAACTTTTAATAACTTTCCCTGGCATTGCGCCGGTATGCTCTCCATCTTTTACAACTACTTCACCATTAACAATTACGTATGGAATTCCTTCGGGATATTGATGGGGCTCAATAAAAGTTGCTTTATCTTGAATTGTGTTATAATCAAAAATAACTATATCAGCCGATTTACCTTTTTCTAATCTGCCTTTATCTTTAAAGCTTAATTTATCTGCCGGCATTGATGTCATCTTTTTAATCATTTCTTCAAGTGAGCACAATTTCTTTTCTCGAGTGTATTTTGCAATTGCTCTAGGAAAAGTACCGTAGGCGCGTGGGTGCGCAATAGTTCTATTCATTGGAGGATAAGGAGCATGCGAACCAGCATCAGACGCAATCATAACTAAAGGATGAGCAAGAATTTTATCTGTTGATTCCTCACCCATTGCAAAACCAACCATTGAAACATCGTTATCTGAATTTTTAATCAATGAAACAGCAGTATCAAAATAATCTTCACTATTTTCATCACCAATTTGCTTTATTGTCTTACCTTGCAGATTCTTTAAATCCTTATTGTTTATTCCGGAAATCATAACACCATTCCAGCCTTCATTAAAATCACTTACTTTTTTTTCAGCATATCCCCTCATCTTTGGCAGAAGTGTTTTATCATTTAATCGTTCAATAAATTTTTTAGTACCGCCATCGCGTGACCACAATGGAAAAAGATTTGCAAGGTCCGTATGGAAGGCAAGATAAGTGTATCTATCAGCATTAATATTTAAACCTTCATTGTGTACTTTATCAATTAATGAAAGTGCTTCATCAACTTTATGCCAATTTGATCTACCCTGCATTTTTAGATGAGAAATCTGCAAACTTGAACCTGAATTCTTTGCAATTTTTATTGCTTCATTAATTGATTCTAAAACCGTGTCGGCTTCATTGCGCATGTGTGTTGCATAAATTCTAAATTCTTTTGGAACTGCTTTACACAATTCAATCAATTCCTCTGTGGAAGCAAAACTGCCGGGAGTATATTCAAGTCCGGTTGAAACTCCTATTGCGCCTTCATTAATAGCTTTCTCAACTTCTTTCTGCATCCGTTTCATTTCATCTTTTGTGGCGGGACGGTCATCCATCCCACCACAACTTTTCTAATAGTTCCTAGTCCAAGCATGGATGCAAGGTTCACACAAAATTTTCTTTGGGAAAAATTATCTAAAAATTCTCCCATAGTTCTCCAGCTTAGTTCTTCACCATATTCATCTTTAAAACTTTTAAGCTGTTTCTCAAGATCAACTTCTGCAACTGGGGCCCAAGACATTCCATCCTGTCCGCAAATTTCCGTAGTCACACCTTGCCTAATTTTACTTTCTGCTTTTGGATTAATAATTAAATCAGTATCGGTATGAGAATGAATATCTATAAACCCGGGGACAACTTTTAATCCCTTTGCATCTATTATAAACTCTGCTTCCGCATCTGCAAGATTTCCAATTTCAACTATTTTTCCATCTTTAATTCCAATGTTACTTATAAATTCTTTTTTACCTGTGCCGTCTATTATGCTTCCATTTTTAATAAGTACATCTAACGATCTTGATTTAATAAAAATGCCTGAAGTACTTCCAGCACCCAATATAAATGCGGATGTTCCTATTAATGCAGAACTCTTAATAAATTTTCGCCTATCAATTTTACTCATTTTGCCCTCACCTAAATTTAAATTATCAATAGTGGTTTATGATTTGAAAAATAATATAGTTTGTTTGATTAATAATTACTAGAAACTAATTATTTTAATTACATATAAAGTTTTTCTTAAAAAATAATTTTTTCCTTAAATTTCTATTAATGAAAATTATTCAGTTGTCCATAATTATTGTTTCAGTTTTATTTATATCAGGCTGCTATACTAAGAATGATTTGATTCAAAGACAGATTGATAGAGATAAATTTAAAGTTACAACTGTAATTACTAAGCAGGGGAATAAATATGATTTCAAATACCAGGAAAGACTGCTGCGGGTTGAAGGTGATTTTTTAGACGGAACCTTACTTGATGGAAGTTATAAAAAAATACCTGTTTCTGATATAACTTCTGTTAACAAAATTCCATTTGAAAGTAGTTCTCCTGTTTATCTTTATGCAATTTTCGGAATTGGTTTCTTGGCTGCAATTTGGTATGCCGCAACAAAGCACTAAATTTCTTCTCTGGAATCACTCAAAAGGATTTTTATTATCATAAGATATTTCGAGATTCCTTTTATCTTCTTCATAATCTTCATCCTCCCAATCGTATCTTTTATACGGATCACTTTTTCTAAGAAGAAATGCTAATACAATTCCAATCAAAGCTCCGAAAAGATGTGATTCCCATGAAATACCATTATTAACCGGCAACACTCCCCAGATTAAGCTTCCATATAAAAATGTAACAACCAATGCTAACGCTATAGACCTGTTATCACGACGAATAATTCCGCTAAAGAATAAAAAAGTAACAAGGCCATAAATAATTCCGCTTGCACCAATATGATAGGCTTCTCTTGCAAACAGCCAAACTAAAATTCCTGTAAAAAAATAAATTGAAAGGAAAACTTTTATAGAGGCATTTTTATAAAAGAATACAACTCCCCACCCTAAAAAAATCATGGGAATTGTATTGGAAAATAAATGTGTAAATCCAGCATGAATTAATGGCGAAAAAATTATTCCCGGAAGATTAGCAAAGCTGCGAGGAAGAATCCCAAAAGTTGTAAAATTTAAATTAAAAATTACTTCCACTAATTTTACTATCCACATTAAAAGAACAAATGTCCCGGGTATAATAAATGCATTAAATATTTTTTGTTTGTCTTCTGTCATTATTCATCTAAACCTAGCTCAAGAAGATTTTTTGTTTTTTCTTTGTTCCAAATAATATGCAAACAGCCAGCAGAACGAAGCCCACGCAATTCCAATTGACCAGCCTCCTAAAACATCTGTTGCGTAATGAACTCCGAGATAGATTCTACTTATACCAATAATTATTGACAAAAAAAGTGCAATTGATATTATATAAATTTTTATTGATCTTATTATATGGAATTCGAATTATCAATGCTGCAAATGAAAGATATATAACCATCGACATCATAGAATGCCCGCTGGGAAAGCTTAATGATGTTGCAGAAGTTAAATGATAAATTAAATCCGGCCGCTGCCTGCCAAAAATTTCTTTTAAAAGAAAGTTTAACACACCGCCACCAATAGCAGCTCCTAATATTAAATAAACCATTGTATACTTTTTTTGGAAAAGAAGAAATCCAATTACTGCAAGAGTGAATAAAACGATTATAGTTCCGCTTCCCAATGCTGTTATATCTCTAACTGCACTTGTAACTAAATCGTTACCAATTGATTGAACTGGGTTATTTGTCTGGCGAAAAAGTTCTAAAGCCCAATTATCAAAATTTTTTGTAGAGCCGGATGATACTTTATTTGCTATAATTATAAAGGATGTTGTTCCTATAATAATTAATAATAAGGAAATGAAAACTTGGGTATTAATTCTTAAAAAATTTTTTTTTGTAGAATTTGAGTTTGAAGTTTCTACTGTTGAATTCATTTCAAATAAAAGAAATTTAGTTAATGGATTTTATTTCTTCCATCTAATTTAACTTTTAATTTTCACAATTATAAACCAAATGAATATTTCTAAATATTGATTAAAATTAATTTTCCAAGGTGACTTTATAAACATAAAAACTGTAAAAACAGTTATTCTTTAGTGTGTGTTTTATTAAAACAGGGATTAATCCCAGTGTTAATGGAAAAGAACAATTATTGTAACCGTTTCAACGGTTTATCCTTCTCTTATAAACTTAAACTGTCAAAATTATTTTTTAATCATCTTACATTTACTTATTTTTTTCAAATTGATTTCTAACAAATACAACAAAATTATATGCTTAAAACAAAACTTGATATTGCGAAAAACTGGCTTCCAAGATATACCGCGACTAACCTGGATGATTTTGGAGAATATCTTACTCCTTACAAACTTCCATAATTATGTAACCAACTTTGCAGAAAAATTTAAATGCAACATTAACGGAATCGGCAGGCCCATGCAAACGGCAACTAATTCCAACGGCTTAACAATTATTAATTTTGGAATGGGCTCTGCAAATGCTGCAACCATTATGGATTTGCTTGTTGCGAAAAAGCCAAAGGGAGTTTTATTTCTCGGTAAATGCGGCGGACTTAAAAAATCAACAGAGCTGGGTTATTTTATTCTTCCTACCGCAGCAATCAGAGGTGAAGGAACAAGTCTTGATTATATGCCATCCAGAAGTTCCGGCAATGCCTTCGTTTAAGCTTCACAAGTTTGTTTCCGAAAAAATTGTCGCCAGAAAATTAGAATACAGAACAGGTGTTGTTTATACAACTAATAGAAGAGTTTGGGAATGGGATAATTCATTTAAGAAATATCTACAGAAGCTTTCTGCAATCGGAATTGATATGGAAACAGCTACCATTTTTATTGTGGGACTTGTAAATGAAATTTCCCGCGGAGCCTTGCTGCTTGTATCAGACTTACCGATGGTACCGGAAGGAATTAAAACAGAAGAATCTGATTTGGTTGTGACAGAAAAGTATTCGCAAATTCATCTTGATATTGGAATTGAAGCTATGACAGAAATTGGACAAAAGGGCGAGCAGATAAAACATTTTAGGTATTAGGCTTTATGCTGAACTTGTTTCAGCATCTTTGTGTTAAATCATAAACTCAACTTTCATTGGAATGCAAATTATTAACTCTTATCATTGTATTTTTTCAATGGTTGATACAAAATTAATAAGCTAATAAATTTATTCGATGTCTTTTATTTTTAGTTACTTAGGTTTCTAAAATCAATAAGGTTTTTCTCGGTCAATTACAAAATTTTATTTCAAGGACTTTTAGGACTCTTTCGGATTCTAAAAACCTTATCTTTTTTAATTGAACCTAAGTAACATCAAACCATCAATTAATACTTACCTCATTACCTTCTCATTTGTAATCAATACATTTCACTATACTTTTTTAAGTAGACATCTATATGACATTTTTAATTACCGAAAAGTAAATTCTATTTTCTTCTAAATAAAAATATCACCGCAATCAAAAAACTAACCAGTGAAGAAATAAGAAAAGGAGCCTGCGCACCAAATTGGTCCCACAAAAACCCGGCAATGAAAGAACCTATCATCATTGCAATACTTGACAGCATGGTTAAAAGGCCAATTCCGGTTCCCCTTACTTTATCCGGAATCAAATCGGAAACCCAGGCTTTTGCAACTCCTTCTGTTGCTGCGGCATAAATTCCATACAACGCAAATAAAATCCACACAAGATAAAAGCTTGAAGAAAAAGCAAAACCAATGTACACTAAAGAAAAAACAAACAATCCAATAATAAAAATATTTCGTTTCCCAAAATTGTCGGATAGTTTGCCCATCGGGTAAGATGAGAAAGCATAAACAAGGTTGTAAAAAATATATCCGAGGATGGCTAGGAAATTTGAATTGAGAAATATTCTGCGATTTCAAAATTAAAAATACATCACTGCTGTTTACCAGGGAAAAAATAGTAATTAAAACTAATTAATGATTTATACTGCGCTGGTGCTGTAATCCAAAAATCTTTATAACTCCCATTTACTTTTTCTTTCTTTTGAGTTGGGTTATCTTTTATTAAGAACGTAAAAGTAACTGCTGCAACTGAGGGAATAAAAGCTACAAGAAAAATTAATGTAAAATCATTGGGATAAAAATGAAGAAGAATTAAAGCTGCAACCGGGCCAAGCGCTGCACCGAGTGTATCCATTCCCCTATGAAATCCGAAAATCGCCCCGGTATTATTTTCATTTGAATAAGAAGCCAACAAAGCATCACGAGGGGCTGTTCTAATTCCTTTTCCGATTCTATCTGTTACTCTTGAAAAAACAACAGTCAATATCCTTGGGAAAATTCCGGGCAAAGGTTTTGATAACGCGGATAGGCTGTATCCAATAGTAACAAAGATTGAGCGTTTACCTTTTTTATCCGAAACTCTTCCGAAATATCCTTTTAAAATACCAGCCGTAAATTCAGCAAGGCCTTCAATCATCCCAACTACTGCCATAGAAGCACCAAGTACAGTAGTTAAAAATATTGGTGTGATAGGATAAAGCATTTCGCTTGCCATATCAGTAAACAGACTTATCAAGCCCAGGAATAAAACCTGCTTTGGAATTTGTTTTAGTTTCATAAATTCATTTGGGAAATTACGAACCTAAGATAAAAGAGAAATAATTAAATGTGAATTACTAATTTATTAATTGTATTTAAAATCTAAATGAAACTTTGTGCCCTAAGTGGCTAAGTGGTAAAAAATGAATATTAACCACTAAGACACGGAGAGCACTTAGAAACACTAAGATTAAATATTACAGCAACTTACAAAATTAAATTTGATGTAATAACCCACCTTTGTTATTTTTATATTCAACTTTGACATATTTATTAATTCTTAAACAGAGGGAAATACATGCGTAGAAAAGTAATTGCCGGAAATTGGAAGATGAATAATGATCTTACCGAAACTCAAAATTTAATTTCAAAATTAACGTCTGCTTTGTCCAGTGAACAAGTAAATTGTGATATTATTATATGCCCGCCATTCACATCTTTGAGTGAAGCAAACTCTTTAATAAAAGGAACAGTTATAAAGCTTGGTGCGCAAAACATGAACGAAAATGACAGTGGTGCTTTCACAGGAGAAATATCGGCACAAATGCTCTCAAGTGTTGGCTGCGAATTTGTCATACTTGGTCACAGCGAAAGAAGAGCCATATATAAAGAATCGGATGAATTGATAAACAAAAAAATTAAAAAAGCTTTGGAGAAAGGATTAAAGCCGATTTTCTGTGTGGGCGAAACACTTGAAGAAAGAGAAAAAGATGTAACAAAAGACATCATTAAAAGACAGATAGTAAAAGGACTCGAACATGTATCCAAAGATGAACTTTCAAAAATAGTTATTGCTTATGAACCTGTTTGGGCAATTGGAACCGGAAAAACTGCAACACCTGAACAAGCGCAGGAAGTTCATGAATTTATTAGAGATTTAATTGAAGTTGAATATGGGAATGATTCAGCCGAAAAATTAATTATTCAATATGGCGGAAGTGTTAAGCCGGATAATGCAAAAGAACTTCTTGGGCAAAAGGATATTGACGGTGCTTTGGTTGGCGGTGCATGCTTAAAAGCCGATTCTTTTATGGGAATTATCAAAGCAGCCTAAGCTATTGATTTATAGCTAATTACAGTGGATTTGATATTCCTCAAATCCACTCTTTCTTTCCAAGTTACAGATTGATTTCCCCTCCTTTCTTTACTATATTTGTGGGTTTATTTTCAACAATTTAGGAACGCTGATACCGGATGGGTTTCCGTAATTATTTATGTTTTGCAATCGCTTTAATAATCCTTTCAAGTTTTTCAAATAATTACGGTCAAATTGTTTTCAAAGAGCTTCCTAATTATAAAATTAGAACCACCGACAGTCTTTTCTTCGATATAACACCAACAAGAAAAGTTATTCCGCTAAATGGCCAATGGGAGGTCTATTCTTCTAAAGATAAAGAAATTAATAAAGTTGAAGTAAATGTTCCGTCTGAATTTGAAGGTGACGGCATATTAATTTTTGAAAGAAGCTTTTCTCTTACAAAAGAAGAAATTAACAATTTCAAAATGAAGTTGTTCTTTCTTGGATTGAATTACACTGCTGACATTTCCATAAATAACCAAATTATTTACAGACATTCCGGCGGCGAGTTTCCTTTCAGTTTAGATTTGCCAAGAGATATATTAAAAGAAGGTTCAAATAATCAGATTTCAGTTAAACTCTATTACGCATTGGATTCTGAAAATACAATTCCGGTTAAACAAAGATTTTTATTTCCCAGGAACTTTGGTGGAATTTTTAGAGATGTTTATATTCATTTAATTCCAAACATTTCTATAGCTGATGCAAATGTTACTTATGATGTTGACACTCGTAGAAATAGGGTAGATTTTAAGTTTAATTCTAAAATAGAAAATAAGGAATTTAGAAAGTTTCCGGATTCACTTGTCAGCAAAGATCCTTATAGAATTAAAATCACAATGTTTGCGCCGGATGGTTCGGAATATCATCAAACTCCGGACGAAAAATTTCGTTTAAATAAAAACCAGGAAAAAGAATCATCTTTACATTTAGAATCAAACTCTCCAACTTTTTGGAGCCCGAACGACCCTCAATCATATACGGCCAAATTTGAACTTTGGCAGGGAGATCAATTATTAGATATTACAAATAAAAAAGTTCATATATTTGATTTAAGCTTTGATAAAAACACACTTACTCTTAATAAAAATCCTTTCAAGCTTAACGGTGTCACTTATGTTCCATCTTTTTATGATTATGGAAATCTTGTTTCGTATAATCAAATGGAACGCGACATTAAAATTATTAAGAAAACCGGTTTTAATGTAGTTCGCTTTGCTGATTTTGTCCCGCATCCATATTATTTAGAATTGTGCGAGCGTTACGGCTTATTGGCTTTTATTGAAATTCCGCTTAACTCGATTCCAAAATCTTTAACACAAAATCAAAATTTTATTGCAAGAAGCAAAAACTATCTTAAAAATTTTATAAAGGGATTTAAACATTATTCTTCTGTTGCTGCAATTGGTTTAGGCGGTTCATATCTCCCGGGTGTTAATGCACATATTTCCTTTATTCAATCTTTAGTCAATACGGCAAATGATAATTTTAATGGGTTGACTTACGCTTCATTTCAAAATGCAAATTTAAAAAAGATTCCCGGATTAGATTTTTACGGAATTGAGTTGTTGAATAATCTGCCCACCCCACAAGAAACAGAAGAGATTAAAAAAGATCAACAGGAATTAGGCAGCGGCAGAATATTTATCAGCAGTGCCACTTATATTGCAAGCGCAGGCAACTCAGATGGTTATGTTAATGAGCATTCTTATGAAGCGCAGGCAAAATTTTTTCAAGACATAATTGGTTATTCCGGTAAAAATGATTTGGCAGGTTATTTTATTAATTCCATGTTTGATTACCGCGGTGACTTTACTTCAATAATCGGCGGATACAACAAAGAAAACTTATACAAGGTTGGAATCCTAGGTGAAAATAGGGAAACCGACAGGCTAAGCTATAAAGTGGTTTCCGCTATTTTGCATAATTCAGAAGGTGTAACTATCCCAATCGGCAGTAAAAAAACCGATGCCCCGATGGTATTTATAATTTTTGGAATCGTGCTGGCAATATTGATTGGAATACTTGTTAACTCAGGACGAAAGTTCAGAGAAGATGCATCACGGGCACTTTTGCGTCCATATAATTTTTATGCTGATATACGCGACCAAAGGATTATTTCAGGTTATCATTCAACTTTACTTTTAATAATTATTTCACTTGTAAGCGGACTTCTGCTAAGCAACTTATTTTATTATTTCAAGGACTATGTCAGCTTTGAAAGAGTGCTGCTTTCATTCGGCAATCCAAAATTAATGACGATAGTCAGCTATCTGGCATGGAAACCTTTTTCTGCAATTTTATGGCTTTCCGCTGCAACTGCAGTAGTGTTGATTGCTTTTATTATTTTAGTTCAAATAAGTTCGTTTTTTGTCCGAAATAAAGTTTATTTATCAAGTTCATTTTTTACTGTAGTATGGTCATTCCTTCCATTAGTACTTTTAATTCCCGTTGGAATTATTCTATACAGAATTTTAGATGCACATATAGGAACAATATACATCTTTATAATTCTTATCTTGTTTACCATCTGGATATTCTACCGATTGATGAAAGGTATATATGTTATTTTTGATGTTAACCCGGGAAGCGTTTATCTTTATAGCGTTCTATTCATCCTGGTTATTGTTTCCGGAATCTTCATTTACTTCGAATTAAAAAACTCTGTTTTTGAATATCTTCAATTAACTTTCAACCAATATAATTTGTTCGGATAGACTAAGAATTGTATTTATCAAAACTCGAAATACTCGGCTTTAAATCATTTGCCCAAAAAACAAATATTTCTTTTAACGAAGGTGTGACGTCTATAGTTGGCCCAAATGGATGCGGCAAAACCAACATTGTTGATGCTATACGATGGTGCCTTGGTGAACAAAAAAGCGGCGCACTACGAAGCGACAAAATGGAAAATGTTATCTTCAATGGTACTGCCAATAAAAAACCAATGGGAATGGCAGAAGTTTCATTAACTATTGAAAATAATAAAGGGGTTCTTCCAACAGAATATTCTGAAGTTACTATAACAAGGAGGATTTTCCGTTCGGGTGAAAGCGAATATCTTCTTAATAAAAATTTATGCCGCCTAAAAGATATTACAAATCTTTTTATGGATACCGGAATTGGTGCTAACGCTTATTCTGTTATTGAATTAAAAATGGTTGAAACAATTCTAAGCAGCAAAGCTGAAGAACGCCGCACCATGTTTGAAGAAGCTGCCGGGGTTAATAAATACAAGCTCCGCAGAAGGCTTGCACTTAGAAAACTTGATGAGGTTAAATCCGATTTAAATAGGGTTAATGATATCGTTTCGGAAGTTGAAAAGAAAGTTAACTCGCTTGAACGCCAGGCAAAAAAAGCTGATAAGTATAACAAGTTATCAACTACATTAAGAGAGCTTGAGCTTGATTTGTCCGAAAGAGAATATGCGCTTTTTAATTTTCAGAAAGATGAAGCTAAGCAAAAGAAAGAAGAGAATTTTAAAAGAAAAATCTCTATTGAATCTGAATTAGCAAAACTTGATGAAGAAATTAAAAAGATAAAAGAAGAGCTTTCACAAAAAGAAATGTTATTAAAAGATAAGCGAGCTGAAGTCACACTTCAAACTGAAAAAATTTATAATACTCAAAAAAATATTTCCGTTAATGAAGAAAGAAAAAGTTCTCTTGCTAAAAACATTGACCGATATAAGCAGGAGCTTGAAGAACTGAATGTACAGTTAACCGAATCGGAAAGGTTAATTACAGAAGGCGGAAAAAATGTTCAGGAAATTTCACAAAAGATTTCATTAAAGGAAGAAGAAAAATTTCAGACCGAAGCTTCTGTTAATAATTTGAAAATTGAGCTTGAAGATAAAAGACAATATTTAAAAGTTCAGTCTGAAAATCTTATCAATAGATTCAAAGAAATTACAAATCATGAAAATGATTATTCAAATCTTGAAAAATCATTAAATGAAAAAAACTCTGCAATCAATAAACTAAATGACAAAATCCAATCTTTAACGGGGAATATAGCGAAGACGGTCGGTTTTATTGAGCAGCTTGAAGAAGAAAAAGTTGAAGCAGAAAAAAATATTGAAGAAGCTGAAAAACTTTATGTCGAAAAGCAAAAAGAAAAAGAAAATTTAGAGCAGGAATTAAATTCACAACGCACAAAAGAGCTTGAAGAGCGCGGTATAATTAACGGTATAAAAGATAAAATAAATTTTATTCAAAGCTTAATTGATAATCTTGAAGGTGTTTCCAAAGGCGCCAAAGCTTTACTTGAAAATGATGACTGGTCTTCGGGAGATAAGACTCTTCTTGCTCATATCGGCAATTCATCCGACGAACAAAGACTTGCCGTTGAAGCTGCTTTGAAAAATAATCTAAATAATATTCTGGTTGAAACTTTAAATGATTTAAAGAATGGCATTGATTATTTAAAATCAAATGAACTTGGAAGAGCTTCGTTCCTAATTCCTAACTTGAACGGAACAAGTAGAAAAAAATTAGCCGAAAAGATTTATGATTTTTCTATCAATAGAAAATTAAAAAAGATTCCGGACGAAAAAGGATTTATAACTTTTGCTAAAGATGCAGTTCAAACAGATGACAAATGGAAATCATTTTTTGATAAAATTTTAAACAAAACTATGATTGTTGATTCTCTTGAAACTGCACTAAGTCTTTCAGAAAAATATAAAGAATTTAATTTTGCTGCATTGTCGGGAGATTTTGTTGATAAAGAAGGAATAATTGAAAGTGGTTCTGCACCAAAGCTGGATGATTCATTATTCGGAAGAAAAAAACTTCTTGAAAACTTAAAAGATGAATACCCGCAGCGCGAACAACAGCTAAGCAAGCTCAAAGAAAAAATTGAATCTGTTGAGGAAAAAATAAATGGCATTGATTTAAAAGTTTTATCCGAAAAAGGAAGGCTTTTAGTTAACGACCTGGCAAATATTGAAAAACAAATTGCCCAATTTGAGTTTGAAAAGAAAAAGGCAGTTGATGAAATTGAAAAGGCTAGAACTGAAATTCAAGATTTAGCTTCGCAGTCAAATAAAATTGATACAGAAAGAGCAAAGCTTGGAGATATTCTTTCGATGCAGAAAAAAGTGAGAAAGAAAAAGCTGATGCTGAAAAATTAGTTCTTGAAAATGAATTCAAAAATTTTGAAGAAAATTATAATTCAGTTGTAGCCAGCCTGAACAAAATAAATGTTGATTTAACCGCTTTCATAGGTGAAAAGAAAAACATTGAAAGTTCGATTCAGCATGCCGAAGATTCAATTGAAAGCATAAAGAAGATCTATTTCAAAAAGAGAAATTGATATTTCAACTTCCGCCGAAGAAACTGAATCTTTAGCAAAATTACTTGATGAAAATAAAAATCAACAATCTGAATTAGAAGCACAGAAAGAAGTTTTATTAAAAGAAGAAAAGCAGCTTGATGAAGAATACAAAGCAATCCGGTCTCATATAAATGAGCTGGAGACAAATCAAAAGAATTTTAGAAACGAAAGAGATATTGTATCGGATGAAATTCATCATGCAGAAATGACTTTGAATGAGCTTGGAATAAAAACCAATAATCTTATTGAGGCAATCAATGAAAATTATAGTCTAACGCTGGAGCTAAAATCTTTTGATGATTTGAATGATTTTGATTTTAAGCAAAGGACTGAAGAAGTTCATACATTGAAACAGCAGGTTAGAAATCTTGGCCCAATAAATCTTCTTGCTTATTCTGAATTTGAAGAAGAAAAGCAGCGTCTCGATTTTTTAGTAAAACAGAGAAATGATTTACTTGAATCTGAAAAAGATGTCGTAAAAACTATTGAAGAAATTAATACAACAGCACAAACTTTATTCACAGAAACCTTTGAAAAAATTAGAGGACATTTCATAGAAATCTTTCGCGGGTTATTTAATCCAGGTGATGAAGCTGATTTACGATTGGAAGAAAATGTGGACCCGCTTGAAGCAAAAATTGAAATTGTTGCAAAGCCGAAAGGCAAACGCCCGACTTCAATTGAATTGCTTTCCGGTGGTGAAAAGACTTTAACTGCAATTGCATTGTTGTTTGCAATTTATCTTGTTAAGCCGAGCCCGTTTTGTATTCTTGATGAAATTGATGCGCCGCTTGATGATGCCAACATTGATAGGTTTACAAAAATTATTAGTGACTTTAGTAATGAGACTCAGTTTATTGTTGTTACGCATAACAAAAGAACGATGGAGGCGGCAAGTACGCTTTACGGCGTCACGATGCAGGATGAAGGTATTTCAAAGCTTGTGAGTGTGCGTTTTAATGAGGACCTGGACTTTGTTTCATAGGATAAGATATAAGTTTTAATATAATAAATGAGTTGACAGAACGATAATGTTAAAGTCAATTCAACCAATAAGCCCTTCCATTTCAAGGGAAGGGTTGGGATGGGTTCTTTAGTTAGTTGAACTTTTTTAACCCTCTCTAATCTCTCCCTTAAAAGGGCGAGACTTATTGTCAAAGGTAACTAAACATTTTTAAATCTGTCACATATTTTTTGATTTAATGATTGTGTTTAAAAATTATTTACATTGTTTTGTCTTAAGTTAACTCTTATGAAAAGCTGCCGGACAATGTTCATTAAAAAAAATTTTGTTCAAAGTACACTGCTAAAAATTAATTTCATTTTAATCTTTACAGCTTTCTTTTTCTTAACCAGAGCGCAGTGGGTAAACGACCCGGCTGTAAATACTAAAATAGCAATTGAAACAAAGGACCCGATAAATATTTCAAGCATTCCCGACCAAAATGGAGGCGCATTTATCTTTTGGGAAGATGCAAAAAAAGGATTTAATAAAAACGATATATATTTTATGCATGTAGATGCAAATGGAAATAAAAGTTTTAGAGCTGACGGGAAATTAGTTGCAAATAATAATGCAGCTAAATTCAATCCTGTTTCGACTTCAAGTTTGCCGGGAACAGCAATAGTTTTGTGGAAACAGATGAAAGATAGCGTCCATTCGAATTTATTTGCACAAAAAGTTTTAGTTAATGGAAGTTTTGCGTGGAAAGATTCGAGTGTTCAAATAACTAAAGGCGATAATATTATTTTAAGTTATGATGTTACTTCCGATAAAAAAGGAAACGCCTTTGTTCTATATCTTTCTCAAAAAATTGAGACAAATAGTTTTAATCTTTTGATCCAAAGAATTTCTTCCAAAGGAAAGTTAATAAATAATATTGGCGATAGCTTATTATATACTTCAACAAACAGAAAAAATCTTCCTTCAATTTTATCAGATAAAAAAGGAGGAGCTTTTATCTTTTGGACAGAGGATAATAAATTCAAAAGTATAATTTATTCATTGCATGTTGATTCATTATGTGCTCCAATTGGAAGCAAGCTGCCTGTATCAATTTCAAATACCACTCAAAGTGTCATATCATATTCTGCTGATATTACTTCGAACTCAAAAGCATATATCGCCTGGCAGATACAAAAACCGGATAAAGATATTTACCATCAATTAATTTCCCCGCAGGAAAAACCATCTATGGAGAAGCGGTGGAGTTCTTGCAACAACATTAAAAGGTAATCAATATTATCCGCAGGTCAGCGTGGTAGATTCTTCTTTATTCTTATGTTGGACAAATGAAATAAATAAAGATGAAAATATTTTTGCACAAAAATTTAATGTTAACGGAAAGCAGCTCTGGAAAGAAAATGGACTTCTTATAGCCGGAGAAACAGAAGACCAGTTTGGCCAAAAAATAATTGGTGATAATAAAGGCGGAGCAATAATTTCATGGCTTGATAAAAGATTAGAAGGTAAACGCGGGAATATTTATTCTCAAAAAGTTTCTGCTTCTGGTGAACTAATGTGGAATGTAAGCGGAATTCCTACAGGTGTTTATGATAATTCTGAAAAAAGTTACTTGTCAACTATTCAAGATTATAATGGCGGAGTAATTGTATTTTTCAAAGGAAGAAGGGACAACAAACCGGGAATTTATGCTCAAAAGATTTTCAGCAGCGGGACATATATTTCACAAATTTTAAATTTCAGTTCCGAGCTAAAAAATGATTCTGTTTCGGTTAGTTGGAAAGCATTTAATGAAAAAGCAGGAACAACTTACGATATTGAATTTGCGGTTCAAACCGATAGCCCCGACCCTAATTGGGAAACAGTTAAAACTTTTTATACAAATACTTCAAAGAATAATAATACTTATAAATATCTATATAAACCTGATGAAAAAGGAACGCTTTTATTAAGGGTGGTTCAAAAAGATAAGGACGGCTATGTCTCTGCTGTTAAAGCATCAAACATAAATTACTTTGTTGGTTCGCAGGATATTATAGTTGCTCAGAATTTCCCAAATCCATTTAGCGATTCAACTTCAATCAGTTTTTATCTTCCTAAAAAATCAAAAGTCTCGATTGAGTTTTTTAACAGCAAAATTGAAACAATTAGATGAAATTGAAAATAAAGTTTATCCGGCCGGGCAAAATCAAATTGTTTTTCGAGCAAACAATTTAGAGCCGGGAATTTATTTTTACAGACTTAAGTCTGGTGATTTTGTAGATGTGAAAAAAATGGTAGTTACAAATTAATGGATAAGAATTTTAAAATATTTGTCGACTTCGACGGAACAATCAGCAGCCAGGATATTGGCGAAAGTGTGTTTTTAGAATTCGGCGAACATAATAAAGTAAATAAAATAATCAAGGCTCTTTTAAGTGATGAAATCTCAGCAAAGCAATGCTGGGTTGACCTTTGTAACTCTATTGAAAAAATAGAGAAAGAAAAGCTGGATTCATTTATTGATTCTTTAAAAATAGAAGAATCATTTCACCGGCTTGTAAATTTTTGTGATGAAAATAAATTCAGCCTTTATGTTTTAAGCGATGGTTTTGATTATTACATCAAACGAATTTTTGAAAGAGAAAAATTAAATCATTTGAAATATTTTGCAAATAAATTAATTGTAACTGAAGATAAAAAGCTTAAACCTTCGTTTCCTTATGAACATGAAAATTGCCGGACTTCAGCAAACTGCAAAAGAAATCATATAATTAATTTAAGCTCTGATGATGATTATACTGTTTATGTCGGCGATGGAAACTCGGATAGATTTGCTGCACAGTTCTGTGATTTCATTTTTGCAAAAGACGGTTTATTAAAATTTTGTGAAAAGGAAAGAATTTCATATTTCCAATTTAAAGATTTTGACGAAGTTGTGGAGAGATTAGAGAACTTAAGATTAAAGAAGCGTTTGAAAAAAAGGCATCAAGCCGAACTCAAAAGAAAAGAAGCATACATGCAGGAATAATTTATGTCGAACATTGCCTCAAAATTTTTTCAATATAGAAGCTATACTCCAATACCATTTTTGGTTGTAATGGTTTTGTTTGCAAATCCGAATATCTGGAGCTTGATAATTGGATTTTTAATTGCATTTTCCGGCGAACTAATTCGTCTATGGGGTGTTAGCTGGGCAGGCAGCGAAACCCGAACAACAGGAGGCGTCGGCGGGACTTTTCTAATTGTAAGCGGGCCGTTTGGACATGTTCGCAATCCATTATATGTTGGAAATATTTTACTTTACCTTGGCATTGGAGTTATGTCGTTTGCCATATTTCCTTACTTGCAGATTGTGGCATTAATATTTTTTTATGTTCAGTACAATTTTATCGTAAACGAAGAAGAGGATTACCTGAAGAAAGCTTTCAGCAGTGAGTACACGGAATATCTTAAATATGTGCCGAGATTTATCCCTCGTTTAACAAAGTATAAACCACTAAATAATATTCCGCAGCCGCCCTTTAATTATAAAGCAGGGTTGAAATCGGAAAGAAGAAGTTTGCAGGCATTCAGCATTATAACTGTAATTATAATTTTATTATGGATTGTGAGAAGATTTTAGAAAAAGATGAATGATAAACTTATGATTATAGCCGGTGAAGTTTCAGGAGATTTGCATGGCGCATCTTTGATTAGCGAGCTGAAGAAGAGAAACAAAAATATTTCTGTTTATGGAATCGGCGGCGACAAAATGAAAGATGCCAGGATGGAAATTGTTTATCATATTAACAAAATGGCTTTTCTTGGCTTTGTTGAAGTTGTAAAACATATTCCATTTGTAAAGCAGGTGCAAAAGGATTTAATAAATATTATAAAAGAAAAAGATATAAAAGACGTTGTTCTGATTGATTATCCAGGATTCAATTTAAACTTTGCTAAAAAATTAAAAGCGTTAAATGTAAAAGTAATTTACTACATTTCACCTCAAATTTGGGCCTGGGGTGCAGGTAGAATAAAGAAAATAAAAAAGCTTGTTGATAAAATGATTGTCCTCTTCCCTTTTGAAGAAGAAATGTATAAAAAAGAAAATATTAATGTTGAGTTTGTCGGGCATCCTTTGCTTGAAAGAATCAAGCGAGTATAATTTTTTAAGCAAGGAAGAGTTTCTACAAGAAATTTGGCCTAGATGAAACAAAAGAAATTTTATTGATTCTTCCCGGCAGCAGAAATAATGAAGTAGTAAAAATATTACCCGAAGCATTTGCTGCTGCAAAAAAATTAGCCGATGAATTTAATCTTCAAATAGTTATTGCCGGTTCAACAAATATTAATGATGAGATTTTCAAAAATTTAAATTTATCGGGCGACTATAAAATCATAAAAGGCTATACTTACGATTTGATGAAACAAGCAAAAATTGGAATTATAAAATCCGGCACTTCAACACTTGAAGCCGGCTTGTTTGAATTGCCGTCTGTCATTGTTTACAAGACAAGCTTTTTATCATACTTGATTGGTAAAAATTTAATTAAGATTAAAGATATAGCTATGGCAAATATTATTTCCGGCGAAAGAGTTTTGCCGGAGTTGATTCAAAATGATGTTAATAAAGATTTGATTTATTCTGAGTGTAAAAAAATACTTTCGAATGAAAGTTTGTACAACTCGATAAAAGAAAAATTAAAAAGTATAAAAACGAAACTTGGTACAATCGGAGCTTCCGGAAGAGCTGCTGATTCAATTATTGCAATGATGAATGTCGGAAACGACCACTATGTTGAAAGCTAAAGAATTAAGAAGAGAAGTATTAAGATTTTTTGGAAATCATCTGCTTGTCGTTTTTGTTGGTGTTCTTTGTAAAACTTTGAAATTTAATTTCGTCAACAGTGAAACAATAAAAAAGCTTGATGAAGAAAAGAAAAATTTTGTTCTGGCTTTTTGGCATGGAACAATGATTATTCCCTGGTATATTCACCGCAATAAAAATTTTGCGGCTTTAACCTCCAAAAGCAAAGACGGTGATATGCTTGCAAATTTATTGAAGCATTGGAATTATAAAGTTGTTCGAGGCTCAAGCAGCAGAGGTGGAAATGTTGCCCTTGGAATTATGGTAGATTACGCCAAGAATAAATGCAGCATTGCAATTACACCTGATGGCCCAAAAGGACCGATTCATAAATTGAAGCCAGGTGCAGTTATCACTGCTAAGAAAAGTAATATACCTTTAGTGTTAATGGGAATCGGTTTAGACAAAAAGAAAACTTTGAAAAGCTGGGATAAATTTGAAATACCAAAGCTGTTTTCTAAAGTGAAGGTTGTTTATTCGAATGCAATTTATATAGACGGCAATTTAAGCTTCGAAGAAACGTCTAAAATGATTGATGAATGTGAACAGAAGCTTACTCAGCTTCAAAAGGAAGCGGAAATTTTTTAAAGATGAGTTTTTTTAGAAAAATATTATTCCCGTTAGTTCCTGTTTATCTGCTGGTAATCAATATCAGGAATTGGCTGTTTGATAAAAACATTTTTAAAGCAAATAAAGTTTCAGCGGATGTTATTTCGATTGGTAATCTTACTGTAGGTGGTTCAGGAAAAACTCCCGCAGTTATTTATCTTCTCAACCTTCTAAAAAAAGAAGGAAAGAAAGTTGGAGTTTTAAGCCGCGGCTACGGCAGAAAAACAAAAGGTTATCTGCTTGTTTCGGACGGCAAAAAAATTTTGACGCCAGTAGATGATTGCGGAGATGAGATTTATTTAACAGTTAGTGAATGCCTGGTTCCAGGCGCAGTTTCTGAAAATCGTTTTGAAGGTTCAAATAAATTTATTGATGACACAAAAATAAATACAATTGTGCTTGATGATGCTTTCCAGCATAGATGGATTAAACGAGATATTGACCTTGTAATTTGCGAGCAGAAATTTTTGACAGATAAAAATAATTTAATGAGGACTTTACTGCCGGCAGGAAATATGAGAGAGCCATTTAAATCACTAAATCGTGCCGATGCAGTAATAATTAATAGGAAATTTTCGGAGGCTGAAGAAATCCCCGGCGAATTGAAAAATTACTTCGATGGAAAAAAGATTTTTCATGCTAAGTATAAAACGATTAATTTTGTGGACGTAATTAAAAACACTGAGTATGCAGTTGAAGAATTCATAGGGCAGAAAAGTTTGTTGGTCTCCGGCATAGCAAATCCATATTCGTTTATTAATGTTTTAGGTCAATCAAAAGTTGATACTCAAAACAAAATGATTTTTAGAGACCATAAAGATTATACTATTATAGAAGTCGAGGAAATAAGAAAAAAGTTTTATTCAACAAATTCATATTCGGTTTTAACAACTCATAAAGATGCAGTTAAATTGTCAAGGTATTCAAAAGAACTTGATGACATCGACATCTTTTATTTGAAGATTGAATTGGATGTTGAAGAAAAAGAAGAATTCAAAGAATTCATTTTAAGTAAACTAAATTAATAACAATAAACGCATAGCTTAAAAATAAATATATAAAACAAAAAGTTATGCTTATAAATAATCAGGAGGAAATATAAATATGGCAAAGCAGAAGAAATATGTTTACTTCTTCGGAGGGAAAAAAGCTGAAGGCAAAGCAGAGATGAAAAACTTGCTCGGAGGAAAAGGGGCTAATCTTGCAGAAATGGTTAACATTGGAATGCCGGTACCAGCCGGATTTTCTATCACTACTGAAGTATGTACTTACTATTACGAAAACAAAAACAAATATCCAAAAGAATTGAAGGAAAGTGTTCTTAGTGCATTGAAAAAAGTTGAAACTGAGATGGGTGCAAAATTCGGTGACCCTGCTAATCCTTTATTGGTTTCAGTTAGAAGCGGTGCAAGAGCTTCTATGCCTGGAATGATGGATACGGTTTTAAATCTTGGATTAAATGATTTAACTGTTCTTGGTTTAATCGAAAAAACAAATAACCCGAGATTCGCTTACGATTCTTATCGAAGATTTGTACAAATGTACGGGGACGTTGTTTTGGGTTTACGCCCGGTTGACAAACATGATGAAGATCCATTTGAAAAAATCCTTAGTGCAAAAAAAGAAGCACACGGATACAAACAAGATACCGAATTAAGTGCTGATGATTTAAAAGAATTGGTTCAGGAATTCAAATTGGCTATAAAGGAACATACAGGTATGGATTTCCCTGAAAAACCAATCGACCAATTATGGGGCGCAATTGGCGCTGTATTTGGTTCATGGATGAATGATCGTGCAATTGTTTATAGAAAATTGAATAACATTCCAGCTAGCTGGGGAACAGCAGTAAACGTTCAATCGATGGTATTCGGTAATATGGGCGATGATTCCGGTACCGGCGTTGCATTTACACGTGACCCTGCTTCCGGCGAAAATGTATTTTACGGTGAATATTTATTTAATGCTCAAGGCGAAGATGTTGTTGCTGGAATAAGAACTCCACACCCAATCGCTGACTTAAAGGAAGACAACCCTACTATTTATAAACAACTTGATAACATCAGAAATAATCTTGAAAAACATTATAAAGATATGATGGATATTGAGTTCACAATTCAGCAAGGGAAATTGTGGATGCTTCAATGCCGTGTTGGAAAGCGTACTGGCTTTGCAGCAGTAAAGATGGCTGTTGATATGGTTAAAGAAAAATTGATTGCGAAAGAAGATGCCATTCTCCGTATTGAACCAAATCAATTGAATCAATTATTAAGGCCAATCTTTGACCTAACTCAAAAGAAGAAAGCAATTGATGAAGGAAGATTATTAGCAAAAGGATTGAATGCCGGCCCTGGTGCAGCTTCCGGTAAAGTTGCGTTAAGTGCACAGGATGCCGAAGAAATGGCTAAAGGCGGCGAGCCTGTTATTTTAGTTAGAATCGAAACCTCGCCAGAAGATATTAAAGGAATGAATGCTTCTGAAGGTATTTTAACAGCAAGAGGCGGAATGACATCCCATGCAGCTTTGGTTGCAAGACAAATGGGAAAAGTTTGTGTTGCCGGCTGCGGTTCTTTAAAAATAAATTACAAGAGCGGTGAAATTCGAGTTGAAGGAAAAGATAATATCGTAGTTAAAGAAGGAGAATATATTTCAATCGACGGAACAACCGGTGAAGTAATTGCCGGAAAAATTGAAACTAAACCTTCAGAAGTTATCCAGGTATTAATTTCAAAAACTCTTGATCCAAAAGATTCACCAGTTTATCAGACCTATGCCAGCTTAATGAAATGGGCAGACACTTTTAGAAGATTAAATATCAGAACTAATGCAGATCAACCTGATCAAGCAGAGAATGCAATAGCTTTCGGAGCTGAAGGTATTGGACTTTGCCGTACAGAGCACATGTTCTTTGGCGGTGATAGAATTATGTCCGTTCGTAAAATGATATTAGCAGAAACTGTTGATGATAGAAAAGCAGCTTTAAATGAATTACTGCCGCTTCAAAGAAGCGACTTCTACGGAATATTTAAAGCAATGAAAGGCAGGCCTGTTACAGTTAGAACTTTGGATCCGCCTTTGCACGAATTCTTGCCAAGTTCTGAGAAAGATATAAATGAAATGGCAGAAGCTTTAAATATTAGTTCAGCAAAGGTAGTAGAAAAAATTAATAGCTTGCATGAATTCAATCCGATGCTTGGATTCAGAGGCTGCCGTTTAGGAACTCTTTATCCTGAAATTACAGAAATGCAGGCAAGAGCAATTATCGAAGCAGCTTGTGATGCAGCTAAAGACGGTATAAAAGTAAAACCTGAGATTATGATTCCTCTTGTAAGTGACTTAAATGAATTCAAAATGCAGGAACAAATAGTTCGCCGTGTTGCTGATGAAGTATTTAAAAGAAAAAGGAAAAAAAGTTTCTTACATGGTTGGAACTATGATCGAATTACCGCGTGCATGTGTTACAGCAGATCAAATAGCAAAGAGTGCTGAGTTCTTCAGCTTTGGCACTAATGATCTTACCCAAACTACTTTTGGTTTATCTAGAGATGATGCCGGTAAATTCCTTCCTCTTTACGTTCAGGATGAAATTTTACCAAACGATCCTTTTGAAGTACTTGATCAGAATGGAGTTGGCCAATTAGTTAAACTAGGAACTGAAAGAGGAAGATCAACACGTCCTGATTTAAAAGTCGGAATCTGCGGCGAACATGGAGGCGAACCTTCTTCAGTTGAGTTCTGCCATAGAACTGGGTTGAACTATGTAAGCTGTTCACCATTTAGAGTTTCCATTGCAAGATTAGCAGCAGCAAGAGCAGTTGTTAAAGAAATGGCAACCGGGAAACAAAAAAAATCTAAAAGTGTGAGCAAGAAAAAAACTGTTTCTAAAAAGAAAAAATAAATAACGATTACCGGGGGGCTTTTATCAGCTCCCCGTGCTAATATTAAGTTTAATTAAATGAGGTAACGAAGAATGAAATTATCAGACTTCAAATACAATTATCCCAAAACAGTGATTGCTAAACATCCGGTGTCACCCAGGGATAAGGCAAAATTAATGGTTCTAAACAGAGAAACTCAGGAAATAGAAAATAAAACTTTCGCCGATGTTATAGATTATATGGAAAAGGGTGATTCACTTGTTGTAAATGAAACAAGAGTTTTTCAAGCAAGGTTGTATGGTAAGAAGGAAAAAACCAATGCTAAAATTGAAGTCTTTTTACTTAGAGAACTAAATGCTGACGAATGTATCTGGGATGTAATTGTTGATCCTGCAAGGAAAGTAAGGATCGGAAATAAAATTTATTTTAACGATAAGCTATGGTGTGAAGTTATTGACAATACAACTTCACGAGGCAGAACTGTAAGATTTAATCAACCTGGAAATGTTTTTAAAGCTGTCGAAAAAATAGGGCAGACTCCGCTTCCGCCATATATAAAAAGAGATGCTGAAGCAAGAGATAAAGACGATTATCAAACTGTGTATGCAAAAATTGATGGAGCAGTTGCAGCACCAACTGCAGGCCTTCATTTTACAGAAAAGCTTTTAGCCAAAATAGAAAAAAAGGGAATTCATTTAGTGCCTGTAATTCTACATATTGGATTAGGAACTTTTCGGCCAGTTGAAGTGGAGGATTTAACAAAACATAAAATGGATTCGGAATTCTTTGAGATTACTGCTAAATCTTCGGATACAATAAATAAATCAATTACTTCCAAACACAATGTTTTTGTAGTGGGAACCAGCACCTGCCGTGCTCTTGAAACAAGTGTTACTGCTGACGGATTAGTTAAGCCCGGAAGAGGATGGACTGATAAATTTATTTATCCGCCTTATGATTTTAAAATTACAGATAGGCTGATTACAAATTTCCACATGCCCGAGTCTACATTATTAATGCTTGTAGCAGCTTTTGCAGATGTTGATTTTATAATGAAGGCATACAAGAAAGCCTTAAAAGAAAACTATAGATTTTTCAGCTACGGCGATGCAATGCTGATTTTATAATGAAAACTTTTGCTATTATTCCTGCAGGAGGAAAAGGTGTTAGGAGTGGCGTTGCCACTCCTAAACAATATCTAAAATTTTACGGTAAAGAATTAATAGCATACACGCTTGAAGTTTTTCAAAAGAATAAATTTGTTGATGAAATTATTACAGTAGTCTCTCCTTCTTACTTTTCACTAATTCAAAATCTCAAAAAAAAATATAAATTAAAAAAACTCACCGGAATTGTTGAAGGAGGAAAAGAAAGACAAGATTCTGTTTACAATGGATTAAAATCAATTTCTGCAAATAAAAACGATTTAATTATTGTACACGATGCAGCCCGACCTTTACTACCTCAAGATATTTTAACAAAAGCAATAAAAACAGCAAAAAACAAAGGAAATTCGTTAGTCTGTTTAAAAGTAAGGGATACATTAATTATTGGTAACAAAGTAGTCAAAGATTATCTTGATAGAAATCAAATCTTTAACGTCCAAACCCCTCAAATTTTCAAATATTCTGATTTGATGGAAGCAATGAATTTTGCCTATAAAAGTAAATTTTACGGAACAGATGAGTCAATTTTGATTAGAAACATAGGGAAGAAAATTCATATTGTAGAAGGCTCACCATTAAATTTCAAAATAACCACAAAAGAAGATTTACAGATTTTCAAAAAATTAACAAAATAATTTTCAACCTGCTAAATAAAAGATATACCCTTACGATAATATTTTATGGTATATTTCCTGTGTAATGAGTCTGGATAGCAATTATTTTTTAATTGCAAATTTCAGGTTATATGCTTAGTTTAATAACTCGTTGATTTAAAAAATGGAAAGTATGTTTCTTTTAGCAGCAATAATAGTTTTATCCTATCTTATTGGTTCTATTCCAACCAGCATTATTGTAAGCAAAATTGCAAAAGGAATAGATATAAGAGAACACGGCAGTGGAAATGCAGGCGGTACAAATGTAATGCGTGTTTTGGGATGGAAACATGGAGTTTTTGTGATAATTCTTGATGCTCTTAAAGGAGTTCTCGCTGTTGTTATTGTTGCGCGATTACATTATGGTTCAATGCCTTTCCAAAATTTAACTCCTTTTGATGATTTTACCTTAGTTCAAATAATTGCCGGAATTTCCGCGGTGATTGGACACATCTGGACTGTATTTGCAGGCTTCAGAGGCGGTAAAGGAATTGCAACTGCGTTGGGAATGCTGTTGATGATTATTACTACCGATATGCTTATTGCTGTAGGAGTTTTTGTTTTAACAGTAACAATTTCTCGGTACGTTTCTTTAGGGTCTATTTTGGCGGCTATTGCTGTTCCTCTTACTTTGATTGTAAGAGAAAATATATTTAATGTCGACATCCAAGGCTATCACACGCTTCTGCCATTTGTAATTGCAGTTGCATTGCTTGTTGTTTTCACCCACAGAAAAAATGTAGTTCGATTATTAAACGGTAACGAAAACAAATTAAGTTTCGCGAAAAAGAAATCCTCTTAAAAAATGAAAATATCTGTATTAGGCGCAGGCGGCTGGGGCACAACCTTAGCTATTCTGCTTCACTATAACGGACACACTGTTACTCTCTGGGAATATAAATCTCTTTACGCACGAACAATTCGAAAAACAAGATACAACAAAATTTATCTGCCTGGCATCAAAATTCCGAATGAAATTAATGTTACCCACGACCTTGAGGAAGCAACAATAAATCAGAATTTAATTGTTCTGGCTGTGCCTTCTCAATTTTTAAGAAGTGTTATTAAAGATGTAGCGTTTTCAAATATTAAAAATTCAATTTTAGTTAGTGTAGCAAAAGGAATTGAAATTAATTCTTTAATGACTATGTCTCAGATATTAAGAGACGAATATAAATCAATTGATAAAGACCAAATTGGAGTAATATCCGGACCAAGCCATGCAGAAGAAGTAAGCAGAAGAATTCCAACTGCCGTGGTTGCAGCATCAACAAGTAAAGAAACATCAAAAACAATTCAAGCTTCATTTATTACTTCTTATTTTAGAGTTTACGGCTCAACGGATATTTTAGGTGTTGAACTTGGCGGAGCTTTTAAAAATGTTATTGCAGTTGGAGCCGGAATAATTGACGGAGCTAAATTCGGAGACAATACAAAAGCAGCAATCATGACACGCGGGATTGCAGAAATTTCCAGGCTTGGACAAGCGCTCGGTGCAGAAGCAGACACTTTTTCCGGATTATCGGGAATGGGTGATTTAATAGTAACCTGCATGAGCCGCCACAGCAGAAATAGATATGTTGGTGAAGAAATTGGAAAAGGAAAAACTTTAAAGCAAGTATTAAAATCAATGGAGATGGTTGCAGAAGGTGTTGAAACTTCACGCTCAGCTTCACAGCTTGCTAAAAAACATAAAGTTGAAACACCTATTACTTCTGAGGTCTATAAAATATTATTTGAAGGCAAAGACCCCGTAAAAGCTACTACTGACCTGATGACCCGAGATATGAAGATGGAATAAAAATACTCTACCTATTCGGCAAACTAATCCCCTTTATCTTTCTATATAATGAAACTGCATAAGAATCAGTCATACCTGATATGTAGTCCGTAATTTTTAAAAGGCGTAAGTATAAATCCAAATGTGATGGGGCATCGGATAATACTTTGCCCGGAAGCAGCTTTAATATTGTTTTATTCTTAGGTGTAAGCTTATCTTTATTCTCATTTGAAGCTTCATTAACTGCAGTAATAAAAATATCAAGGAGTCCGCCAATTACTTCATAGCCCGCAGCTTCTCTTTCTACTACGCTTTTATAAGAATATATTTTTTCAACTGAGATTTTTTTAATCTCATCAAGCTCTTTTTGTTTATTAATAATAGATATTAAATCACTTTCCAATTTACCGGATAAAATATTTTCTTCATTATCTAAAAACGCTTTTGCAGTCTCATTGACAATATGGTTAATTACTTTTGCCCGAAGGTAACCGATTTTATCGTTTTCATCTCTATATTCGTAAGCATTTAATTTTGTTTTAGTGAGAAGTGATTTTAAAAGATTTTCTGTTTCCTTAAATGTTAACAAGCCAAGCCTAAATCCGTCTTCAAGGTCCATTATACGATAGCAAATATCATCTGCAGCTTCAACCAGATAAGCAAGCGGATGCCTGCACCAATACAAATTATTTTTATCGCCATTTTTAATTAGTCCTGTTTCTTCAGCAACATCCTTAAAGATATTTTTTTCAGATTGAAAGAACCCAAACTTTCTATACAATTTCTTCTTTTTATTCTTTACTTCCGTATCTTCATCAATTAAAGATTCTTTTGGATATTTTGTAAATGCAGCAAGTGTGGCGTTAGTTAATCTCAGTCCACCTGTAATTTTGGGGTTTTGCAGTTTTGTAATAATTCTAAAGCCCTGAGCATTTCCTTCAAACCTGATTAAATCATTCCACCTTTTATAATCATTAATTTTAGATTCGAAGATTTTCCCATTTCCATTTTTAAAATATTCTGAAATTGCATCTTCTCCTGAATGTCCAAATGGCGGATTGCCAATATCATGAGCAAGACAAGCTGCTGACACGATTTCCCCAAAATGAAAAGCAGAATAATTCTTTTTTAACTTTGGTTTTCTTTTAATAATTTCTGCTCCAACAATATTACCTAGAGACCTTCCGACGCAAGATACTTCTAGGCTGTGAGTTAATCTTGTATGAACGAAATCACTTTCAGGCAGCGGGAAAACTTGAGTTTTATCTTGCAGCCTCCTAAATGCCGATGAAAAAACTATTCTATCAAAATCACGCTGGAATTGACTTCTCCCTTCTTGTTCATCAGAAATTTTATTTTTTGGCTCACCTAATAAGCGTCTAGATAGAAGTTGCGTCCAATCCAATATTTATCTCCAATATTTTTATTTACAATTTACTAATAAATTTTACGTTTTTTTCTCTACTGTAAATAATTTTCTTTCGCCTTAAAGTATTACAGACTAATTAATTTATTAATCTTTAACTCACTTTATAATATTGTCTTTAACTTTTTTCCTTTTTGCTTTCTAAATTTTCCCTGATATCCTCTACATCATCTTTATTTGCAAGAATCAATATATCATCATCTGCTTCCAATACTGTATCCGGATGAGGATAGACCATCTCTTCATTCCTAAAAATAGAAACAATTTCCCATTGAGATTCTTTTGGATTAAGACATCTGTCTTTTACCTTTGTTCCTGTACAGAAACTTTTAGGATGAAGCGTGGCAATGAATAAAGCTTCCTTTTCCGAAACACCAAATGGTATTTTTAATTCAAGCAATGAACCGATATCTAAATTACTTATGAACTCGTTATCAAAATTATTTTTTTCTTTCAGCATTGTAATTGCGGTTTTAATCATATCCATTCTATGTGCTGGTGAATCCGATTTTCTCTTTACTTGTGCTTCATATAGACTTATATATTTAACATTCAATTTTACCGCAAGTAAATTTTGAAGATAGAATCCAAGCATGACTGCAAAAGCAGCGGGCACCAGCAAATCATAGCCGCCTGTCATTTCTGTTACCATCAATAAAGTTGCAATTGGAACCCGCGCCGCACTTCCAAACACAGCCGCCATCCCAACAACTGCAAAAGCAGCAGGAGGTTGATGAAAGATATGTGCAATAAATCCGCCAAGCATTGCCCCAATAAATAATGTTGGTGCAAACACACCGCCTGAACCTCCGGAAGAAACTGTAAGAGCAAAAGCAACCATCTTTCCAAAAACAAGTATTATAAGCAAAGAAGAAGCTAAGTTGCCGTTAATGGCTTTTTGTATCCAGCCATACCCTCCTCCTAATACTTGGGGATAAGCCAAAGCAATTATACCAACTCCAAGTGCTCCAATTGCAGGTTTAAAATGAGGAGGGATTTTTATCTTATTAAAATAATCGCGTGTGTAATAAAAAACATTAGGAAGTATTAATCCTATAATCCCGCTTAAAAAACCTAAAATAATATACCAGCCATATCCAGTTATATTGTTAATCGGTAAAGAAGCTGGAACATTAAATAATGGTTTCCATCCGACAAACATTCCATTAAATGCATAAGCAATGATAGAACCAAGCATTGTATAAAGAAGCGCTTGTCCTTCAAATTCCATATTGCTGTACAAAACTTCAATTGCAAATATTGCTGTACCAATTGGTGAACGGAAAATCGCAGAAAGCCCTGCAGCCATTCCAATTAAAACCAAAAGCCGTTTTTCTTTTTCTGACCTTTTAAATACCGAAGCATATATAGAACCAAAACCTGCACTAAATAATGCTGTTGGGCCTTCACGGCCGGCAGAACCTCCGGAGCCAATTGTAATGGCAGATGCTATTATTTTAATTGGCGTAACACGTTTTCTTATTGTCCCTGCCTGTCTATGAAAAGCTTTAACAGCAGTATCAGTTCCATGACCTTCTGCTTCAGGTGCAAAGCTGTAAACAAGAAAGCCTGATATCAGTCCTCCAATAACCAGTACTAATGGAATGAACCATAACCAATGATTTCCAATTACTTGTTGCAAATTTCCACCTTCATCAGCAAGCATGGGGGGAGTATAGTCTGCTATTAAATTTAAAAAGATATACTGGCATCCATCAAGCAGCAAGCGAAACAATTCTGCGCCAAGTGCTCCGATAATTCCTAGCACTATTGTATCGAAAAGTAAAATGGTCTGCCTGCGCATAAAAATAATTCTCTCCAATCTTCCATCAAAACTGAATTTTGCTATAATATATAAAATATTATCAAGTGACTTTTTGACAGCGAATACGTTTTATAATTTATTGGTTAAAGTTAACTTTATGCGGCCAATACAATTGCAGCAATTATTTTGAAGATAATTAGATAAAGAATAAAAATACTCGTCAACTAATTTTTATTAAATTTACTGACTTTCCACCAAAAGTTGTTTTCTTTTTCTTTATAGATTAAAAAATCATTTTTAATTAATACTTTATGAGATGGGAAATTATCCTGCGGGGTTTCAGCTAAAACATGTTTTACTCTTTGATGCATAAATGAAAACCGAACCATCTCTTTCAGTGCTTCCGTCATGTAACCTTTATTTTGGTAACTAGGCTTTATCATATAACCTATTTCAACTTCGCCATTAATATTTGGGAAACCCTTAAATCCACACGAGCCGATAATTTTATTTTCGCTTTTTAAAATTATTTCCCACCGAGTAAACCATATATAGTTGAAAGGATTTTTTTTAACTCCCTCTATCCAAAATTTCCATGCGTTACTTATATCTTTTTCGGTTTTCTCATCAAACTTCTCATTCTCACTTAAAATTAAACCTATGCTCTTTTCAAAAGCCTCTGTATCTTCTTTAAGTAATTCAAGCTGCTGAATATTTAAAGGAATTATTTTTAATCTATTTGTATTTAGCTCAAACATTTTAAATTTCTTTCTTCAAAGATAATAAGATTTTTAAAAATGGTTGAGGTTAAAATAGTTGTAAAAGCAAAGCAGTTGAATTAATTTAACAGTCGATGAAATCTTCTAATGATAAAAATATAAATACTTCTGTCCAATTCTTAAAGTCCGTCGGCCCAAAGCGTGCGCTGTCGTTTAAGAAAGTTGGGATTGAAACCATTCGAGATTTACTTTTCTATTTTCCTTCAAGACATTTAGACAGAACAACTACATTAACAGCGGCTAAAGCTTACGGTTATATAATGAATGGATATGAAGGTGAAATAACAATAGTTGCCAAAGTTTACGACAAAGAAAAAATTCGTTATGGAAGAAAAGAATTATTCAAAGTTCAATTCAAAGATAAAACAGGTTTCTTTGAATGTATTTGGTTTCATGCCATAAAATATTTTTATACTGTCTTTAACGAAGGAAATATTTTTGCAATTTCAGGTAAACCCCAGCTTTCAAAATATAGTAATCTACAATTTACTCACCCGGATTTTGATAGAATTACTGAAGATGAATCACAAAGCTATCTGAATACCGGGAAGATCATTCCTTTTTATAGAATTCCAAAAGAACTAAAAGAAAAAAATATCGGCGACCTTAGCTTAAGAAGAATAATTAACATTGCAGTTGAACAATACGCTGATTGTCTTGAAGAAACTTTGCCTGACTTTATTTTAAAAGAGAAGAAACTATTAAACATAATTGAGGCAGTAAGAAATTTTCATTTCCCTGAAGATCATAAAACTTTTCATTCAGCTAAATATAGATTTAAATTTGAAGAATTATTTTATCTTGAAATCTTAGTTGCCTTAAGAAAACAAAATTATAAAACAAAGCAACAAGGCATTACATTTAAATTAAAGCCATCTTTATTAAATGATTTTTTAGAAACGCTTCCGTTCGAATTAACAAAAGCCCAATTAAAAGTTCTTCATGAAATAAGAATTGATATGGAATCACCATATCCAATGAACAGATTGCTGCAAGGAGATGTGGGAAGCGGAAAAACAATAGTTGCTCTTATTGCAATGCTGATTGCAGTTGATAACGGATATCAAGCTGTTTTAATGGCTCCAACTGAAATTTTAGCTGATCAGCATGCAAAAAATATTTCTAAGCTAATAAAAAATATTTCTGGGGAAAAAATAAAAGTTAGTTTGCTTATAGGCGGACAAAAAAAATCAGTTAAAGAAATAAACTTAGAAAATATTGAACTTCATGAAGCAGATATTGTTATTGGAACACATGCTCTGTTTGAAGAGAAAGTGAAATTCAAAAATCTCGGTTTAGTTATAGTTGATGAACAGCACAGGTTTGGTGTTGCACAAAGAGCAAAACTTTTAGGCAAGGGTATTACTCCTGATGTAATCGTGATGAGCGCTACTCCTATCCCGCGGACTCTTTCGCTAACAATTTACGGCGACCTTGATGTTTCTGTAATTGATGAAATGCCTTTAAATAGAAAACCAATTAAAACTTTATTACGCGGTGAAACAAAACTGCCTGACATTTATAAATTTATAATAGATAAATCTAAAGAAGGATATCAAACATTCATTGTTTATCCGCTCGTCGAAGAATCAGAAAAGCTGGAGTTAAAAGCAGCGCAAACCTATTATGAAGATTTATCAAAAACTTATTTAAAGGATGTTAGGGTTGGTTTAATTCACGGCAGAATGTCCTGGCAGGAAAAAGAAGCTGTAATGTTTCAATTTCTAAAAAAAGAATTTGATGTTTTAATATCTACCACGGTAATTGAAGTTGGTATTGATATACCTGATGCGAATATAATTTTAATCAATAACGCTGAAAGGTTCGGCTTGTCACAGCTTCATCAATTAAGAGGAAGAGTTGGACGAAGCGATAAGCAGGCTTACTGCATTCTCGTAACAAAAGATGAGTTTGCCACGATAAACAATAGACTAAACTTTGATTTTGAATATTTGTCGCCGGCTCAAATATACAAGAATAAAGCTTTGATACGTATGCAGACGATGGTAAAACATACCGACGGTTTCAAAGTGGCTGAAGTTGATTTAAAGTTACGCGGTCCCGGGGATATTTTCGGCACTAAGCAGAGCGGCTTTCCCGAACTTAAATATGCTGATGTTGTTAAAGATAATGATATTATAGTTGATGCAAAGAAAACAGCTTTTAAAATCATTCATGATGATCCTCATCTAACCAATCAAAGCAATTTTGTTATAAGAAAAAATCTTACCGAGCATTACAAAGACAATTTAAAGTTCGCCAACATTGCTTAAAAATATTTTTTGTGAAGAATATTTTGTGATTTAAAAGTTTTAAACAAAAAATATTCTTTCAATAAAGTTGATTTATAATTTTTTTTAATATTAATTTCGTGTGCAAAAAAAATTTGTTGTTATAAAGAATTATTTTTTATTAATAATTAAAAAAAGTTTTAAAAATATTTTTTTGTTTGATCTTTAAAAGTTGTTGACTTAGAAATTATAATCATTATATTTGTAAAAAATTTTTTTAAGGAAAAATTATTTTATCTTCTTTCTTTAGTATAAGACTGAACGTTGCATTAACCTTTAATGTAAAACCTGAAAGTGAAACTTTCCCTGAAGAAGTACCCTCTTTCCAAAACAATCCCAAAGGACAATCACAAACACAGGTTGACACGTATGCCGAATGGGATACATGGAATACTATTAATGCTGTTAAAGAAGCAATTGAATGTTTTCACGATGTAACTTTAGTTGAAGCAGATCATTCAGCTTATCAAAAATTATTAGAACTAAAACCGGATATTGTTTTTAACATAGCTGAAGGTTATAACGGAGTAAGCCGTGAAGCACAAATACCTGCTATCTTAGATATGCTTCAAATACCTTATACCGGATCTGATCCTCTAACGTTGGCTATTTGTCTTGATAAAGCACGAACTAAAGAAATTTTATCTTATCATAAAGTTCCGAACGCAAAATTTTTTATTGCAGATAGTTTAAACCAAACTTCAAATTTGGATTTAAAATTCCCGTTGATTGTAAAACCTGTTTCGGAAGGTTCAAGCAAAGGGATTTTCTCCTCTTCATTTGTTAAAGATGTTAAAGAACTTACAAGCGAAGTGGAGAGAATATTAAACGAATACAATCAGCCAGCTTTAATAGAAGAGTTCTTGCCGGGAAAAGAATTTACTGCCGCAGTTATCGGAAATGGGAATGAAGCTCAGGTGCTTCCAATTGTTGAGATAAACTATAAAGATTTCCCTGATGATTTTATCCCGATTTACTCTTACGAAGCAAAATGGATTTTAGATACAAAAGAAAATCCACTGGATGTTTTTACCTGCCCGGCAAAAATTGATTCGATCCTTGAATCAAAAATAAAAGAAACGGTTTTAAGAGCTTATAATGTTCTTCGCTGTAAAGATTGGAGCAGGATTGACGTTCGATTGGATACCAATGAAGAGCCTAATATAATTGAAGTGAACCCGTTACCTGGTATTCTTCCTAACCCGGAAGAAAATTCTTGTTTTCCCAAAGCTGCACGTACTGCAGGTTTAAACTATAATGATATGATAAATACAGTTCTTTTAGCAGCGGCTAAAAGACACAAATTATTATGAAGACAAACTCAAAAATTTTAGTTTGCTACAATTCTCCGGTAAGCATCTTTTCTGTTTACAATGGGAAACCGGAAAAAAGTAGTTTGAGTTCCAAAGATCTTTCTGAAAATGGTTTCACGAAAGAATTGGGGATAATTACCAACAGCTTAGAAGAAAATTTTTTAAGTGTCGAATCCTTGCCTATTTCCGGTAATATAGAAAAATCAATTGCAAAAATTACCGAATTTAATCCTGATGTGATATTTAACTTTGTAGAATCTATTGAAGGAATAGCTTCTTATGAATATTGCATTGCAGGTATATTTGAATTATTGGGATATCATTATACAGGAAATATTCCTTCCTCCCTTGGCAATTGCCTTAATAAAGAGAGAACAAAAAATATTTTACGTTCATTCGGAATTAATACGCCTAAGTCATTAATTGTCAGAAATAAAGAAAACATTGAAGAGGCAGAATTTAATTTAAAGTTCCCGGTGATACTAAAACTATTAAATGAAGATGCAAGCATTGGCATCTCTGAATTTTCAGTGGTTAATGATTTTAATACTGTTAAAGAAAGATTGAAATTTTTATTTAATACCTATAAGCAAGATGTAATTGTTGAAGAATATATTACCGGGCGAGAGCTTAATGTAGCAGTATTAGGAGCTAATACACTACCTATCTCTGAAATTAAGTTCACAGGTTTGCCTAAAGGATTGCCGAAGATTGTTACTTATGATGGGAAATGGATTGAAGGCAGTGTTTATTATCAAAATACAAAACCAAGCTGTCCGGCAAAAATATCTCCGGCAGTAAAAACAAAAGTAGAACAATTGGCGCTGGCTGCATTTCAAGCTATGAACTGCAGAGATTATGCTCGTGTTGATATTAGGCTTAGTAAAAATAATGTTCCATATGTTATAGAAGTTAACCCAAATCCTGATATTTCTACAGACTCTGGATTTGCACGTGCAGCTTCAGCAGCAGGAATGACATACAGTGATCTACTTTTTACAATTACAAATTTTGCTTTGGCAAGAAAATTGAATGATACGAAAACTAAAGCAAGCTGACGTTCCGGAGCTTAAAAATATTTTGGAAAGAGTTCCTAACTTCTCCGAGGATGAAGTTAATGTAGCAATGGAACTGATAGAGATTGCGGCGTTTAACCAAGCGCAGAATGATTATAACATTTTTATTTATGAAGAAGATAATAAAATATTCGGATACCATTGCACAGGCAGGCGGCCGCTGACCGATGGAGTTTATGATTTATACTGGATTGTTGTTGATCCAACTGCACAAGCAAAAGGTATCGGCAAAAGTCTTCTTGATCATGCAGAAAAGTTTGTAGAAGAAAAAAAAGGAAGATGGATTTTGGCAGAGACATCTTCCAAAGAAAGTTACACTAAAACAAGAAATTTTTACTTGAGAAATAAATACTCAATAGTAACCCAGATTAATGATTTTTACTCATTAGGCGACAGCCTAATAACTTTCGGTAAATATCTAGATAATAAAAAACAAACAGAGGGTTAAAATGGAACTGTGGCAGCAAATGGTAAGAGACAGTGTTCATTCGGTTGATCAGCTTGTTGAAAAATTCGGGATTGACAGAAAAGTAGCTGAAGATCTCGATGAATTTTTTCAAGCACGAATCAATCCTTATTACATGAGCCTTATTCGCCATCCCGGCGATCCCATTTGGCGGCAATGTGTACCGGACAAAGCAGAATTAGAAGATATTGATTCTGAAGAAGATCCGTTAATGGAAGATGCAATGAGCCCTGTTCCAAATATTACTCATCGCTATCCTGATCGTGCATTATTTTTAGTTACCAGTCAATGTGGTTTATACTGCCGTTTCTGTACAAGAAAAAGAAAAGTTGGTGACTACGAAAAAATTTCTATGAAAGGATTAGAAAGTGCATTCAATTATCTCGAAAAGCACACTGAAATAAGAGATGTAATATTATCAGGCGGCGATCCTTTGATGTTAACGGATATTATGCTGGAAAAAATCTTAGCAAGGTTAAGAGAAATTCCTCATATAGAAATTATAAGAATCGGATCAAAAATGCCGTGTGTACTTCCGCATAGAATCACAGAAAACCTTGTCAATATGCTTAAAAAGTATCATCCTATTTATTTGAATACTCATTTCAATCATCCTTGGGAAATTACACCTGAAAGCAGCAAAGCATGCGAAATGCTTGCAAATGCCGGTGTACCTGTTGGAAACCAAATGGTATTGATGAAAGGCGTAAATGACGATCCGGCAATTGTGAAAGAATTAATGCAGAAGTTATTACGAATTAGAGTTCGCCCTTATTACATGTATATGGCAGATGAAACAAAAGGAGCTAATCATTTCCGCACTTCAATTGAAACAGGATTAAATATTGTTGAAAATCTTCGCGGACATACCAGCGGATTAGCAATTCCTCATTTTGTAATTGATGCCCCTGGCGGCGGCGGAAAAATTCCTTTGCTTCCTAATTATGTTTTACATCAGGATGAAGATAAAATCATATTGAGGAATTACCAGAAGAAAATTTATTCTTACAAAAATTATAAGGATAAATTAAATCCACCAAAGACTAACGGTAAGCATAAGAAAATTTCGAAAGTTGAAAAAACTTCTAAACCAAGAGTTACAAAGGTTAGTAAAAAAACTGCCGTGCGTGAATTAGAAGAAGTAGAAAATTAATTCTGTATTTAGATTAGATAGGTAATGCCGGATTTTATTCCGGCATTTTTTATTTAAATAAATTAGAAATTTTTTATTAGTGCTGCTTCTCCAAATCCTTTTCAATTTTTGTTTTTGTATCCCCGGTTAGAATTTTAATCATATCAATTTCAAGGTTTTCATTTGGTGCTTCAACAATTCTTCCAAGCTCAACATTATTTTTGAAAAATATAAAAGTTGGAACAGCTTTTATTTTAATGTTATCAATTTCATTGTCTTCCGTACTTAAATCCCGATCAACACAATAAATAGATGTGTTCTCCTGGTGAATATTTAATCCGTCAATTATTTTTAAAAATCGCGGCACTTCCCTTCTGCTATCACTACACCAGCTTCCCATTACTATAGTCACATTTACATTTTTAAGTAAAGTACTATCATCAAACAAAGGTTTTAATGTATCGATATCCACATCATAATTTTTATATCCTGATTTAAACCACCACGAATAAGTTGTATCTGTAAAAGCTTCGCGTGTTGTATTACCAATTAATATTGGCTTGCCGGACTCTTCATCTATTATTTTTCTATTTATATTAAGAGTATCGGTTTTAGTTAGGGGAAACAGATTAATTACACTAAAAAATACAACAGCAAGGACATATTTAATTTTCATAAATTTTTCTATTTGTTAAGCGAATGTTTCCTAAGATCAACCCCCCAAAGCAGTTTGTTTCTTAATGTTTCAAAGTAACTTGAGTTTGAAGTATGAACGGTTTTCAAAGACCGTTTACATTTTTTTATTTTTAATTCAAGAGGCGGAGCAAAACCAAATACTCTTTGTCCGTCACAATTTATTTGAACTTTTTCATGAAGCGAATCTGCACGAATAATTATTTCCAGGTCACCCGGTAAAACCAATGGACGCATAGTTAGACTATGGGGAGAAATTGGCGACAGCGTTATAACATTTGCTTTGGGGCTTACAATCGGACCGCCGCAAGAAATTGAATACCCTGTTGATCCTGTCGGGGTGGCGGCAATAATTCCATCAGCAGATAATGTAGTAACCAATTCGCCATCAACTTTTATAGTTATTTCAATCATCTTTGGCCAGCCATCTTTATCAATTACAATATCATTTATTGCGTAAAGAGTTTCAACTCTGTGTGCGGCACATTCAGCCTCAATCACCATTCTTTCTTCAATAGAGTAACTATTATTTTTGATATCCTCAATCAAGTAATCCATTTCATTTATATTAACTTCTGCCAGAAAACCTAATTTACCAAGATTAACACCGAGTATTGGTTTATCATTCAACTGAGCAAGGTTTGCAGAAGCAAGCATTGTTCCATCACCGCCGATAGAAATTATCATATCACTTTTTTCTGCAAGTTTTTCGTTTGAAATAAAAGCTGTGGTTTTAATTTCATTTGAAATATCATTTTTAAACACTTTTAACGAATTGCCCAATAAAAAATCAAACCCGGACTTATCCAACTTTTTAACAAGAGTTGAAACAACCTGAACAGCATTTTTTTTATTTGTGTTGGCAATTATTCCAATTATCATTTTATATACCTTTAATTTCAGTATTACTAGTTTACTTAATTAACTATTTTTATATCGTAACTATAAACCCAATTTCTCTTAGAAATTGGGTTTATAAGACAATATTAAATTATTACTATGTCCCTATTTTTTAAAAGCTTCAACATACATTAATTTTAACTCGTTAATTGTTTCCTGTATATATTTCTCTTCATATTCACTTAAATTACCTTTTGTTTTGATGTGAAGCATATCCAAAGTATTAATTGCAAACTTCGCATATTCAATATTCTTCTCTGATTTTTTTGAAACCGGATTTTCAATTTTTCCCATCGACATTAAAGCAACATGTTGGTTCTGATTAACCAATTGAATAAACAACATGGAATTATTATCCTTTGTTTCCATATTACCCCTCCTTTTTTACATTCCGTCTTTCAGCAGACAAGTTAAGTTCCCAAAGTTTAGCATATTTTGTGAATACATATAAAGATGAAAATATAGCTAATATAAATCCGTGAATTCCATCAAGAAAACCTCTTTTTACAAAAAACATTTTTATAAAAATTGAAAGAGGCCGCAATAATATATCAGCAATAGAAAAAGAATAATTACCTTTTGCTAATTCTTTTGTAGCTAAAGAAGTGTACCTGTTAAACTTTTCGAAGTAATGAAATATGTTTGGATCAGTATAATGCTCAAGATCACTTTTTAATTGGCCGCTTTCACCATTATAAATTAATTGTTCGTGCACATCACGCTCATCAAATTTTACTTTGTTTTTATTAAAAAGACGTACAACTCTTCCCGGGTACCATCCGCTGTGCTTAATCCATTTGCCAAGGAAAAACGCTTTGCGTGGGATTGAATATGCAACTTGATTTGGATTACTATTTTTAAATTGATTTAACTCTTCTGATAAATTATTTGTTAAGGCTTCATCTGCATCAATCCAAAAGATCCAATCATTTGAAGTAAGCCCGACAGCATATTGCTTTGTTTTAGCGTAGCCCATCCATTCCGTAATCTCATATTTTACATTTTGAAAACTCTTAACAATCTCCAAAGTTTTATCGTTCGAATCTTTATCCACAAGAACAACTATTTCATCCATACAGTTTAACTGACTTTTGATGCAACGTTCAATATTCTTCTCTTCGTTTTTTGCAATTATAATTGAGGAGAGCTTCATGGTACAGCCACCACTATTTAATCCGTTTGTTAAAAACTTTAAATAAATAATAAATTCAACATTAAATTTATTAAAGATATAACACTGATTGCCAATTGGAACAATCAATATGAAAGTAAGTAAATTCAAAATATTTTTATCTATATTTGATTAAAATAAATATAATTTGTCATACATGAGTTCTGTCTTAAAAAAAACTATTTCTAAATTAATATTTAATCCTACTTTATTTCCTCTTTCATATTTAAATTTTCTACAAATAGAATGATGAATCACTTTCAAGAAATATATCAGAGCATCCGTTCTAAAATTTCAACTAATTCGGTCTCTGAAATAGGATGGGTTTTTGTCGGACAAGTTTTAACTGTTAGTTTGGGGTTTGCAATTTTGAAGATTCTCTCCAAAATGGGTACCTCTGACTTTGGAATTTATTCGCTTGTATTAACAGTGATTGCTTTTTTTGGATTAATTTTTTACGGCCCTATTCAACAAGGATTTTTAAGATTTTATTACGATTATGCAGATAAAAATACGACAAAACTATTTGTTAATTTGGCGTATAAAATACTGATTTTATCAGCCGCAGCACTGTTTATTCTATCAATAGTTTCAGTTATTGCGGCATATTTATTTAACTGGAAAGAATTAGCATTATTATTTTTTCTAGCAGGCATTTACGTATTTACGTTTAAGATAAATGAGTTCTTTAATTCAGCACTTAACTTAATCAGAAAAAGAAAAGAGAATTCCCTATTACAGGGAACAGAAAAAATAATTGTGATAGCGATGTTATTATATTTGTTTCTAAACAAGTTATTATCAATTACAAATGTTTTTATTGTTCTCATTTGCATAACATTCTTTTTCTCAATACTGAAGTATTTTTTCTTTAAAAAATTCCTTCCCAAAGTAAGCAAACTAAATCCCAATTCAATCAAAGAAACGCAGGCAGAAATTCGCTCAAAAGTTTTTAAATATATTCTACCATTTTTATTATGGGGATTAGCCGGTTGGCTACAGCAAAATGGAGAAAAATGGATAATTGCGAATTATCTTTCTACTTCTGATGTCGGTATTTATGCCATCATGATGGCTTTAGCAAATGCTTTAGTAGTAGTTCCGAATAATATAATTAGCGAATTTGCAATGCCAATTATTTATCAGCAATATTCAGACTTAAATAACAAAGAAAAGCTTTTAACCGGCAGACTTTATATAAGAATAAATATGTTTCTCATTTTATTAATATCAATTCTTTCAACTCTAATAACTTATTTTTGGGGCAAAGAATTAATAATTATTATTAGTAATAAAGATTACGCTGTATATTGGAACTTGCTGCCTCTTATTTGTCTTGGCTCAGGATTATTTTTAACCGGTCAAGCACAAACTGTTTTAGGTTTAGCGTTGAATAAACCGGATAAATATATTATTCCTAAAATAAGCATCGGAGTAGTATCGGTTATATTGAACATAATATTAATTAATCTATACGGACTAAACGGTGTTGCATATACTATAATTATTATCGGTTTAACCTATGTTTTGTATATCGCTCTAGTTAATAAAAGCATAATAACATCTAATTATTCGGAAACTTAAATCGCAAATGAAAATAGTGCTATCAATAATGAAATATGATTACGGAGTTAAAGAGCGAGGTTATTCATATGAATACTACAATATATATTTACCATTATGTGATCTTTATGGAATAGACAGCATAATTCTTTTTGATTTTTATTCTGAGTTTAAAGATTTGGGGAAACTAAAAATGAATAAAAAACTTAAAGATTTAATTTTTAATGAAGAACCGGATTGTGCATTTTTTTGTTTGTTCGAAAATGAATTTGATGAAAATATTATTCACTCATTAGCGGAAAAAACAAAAACATTAGTTTATTTTTTTGATGATCCGTGGAGGCAGAATTATGTAAAGCATTGGATAAAATATTTTAACTTCTTTTCTACTCCGGATTATTACATGTACCGCAAATATTTGTTAGAAAATATTCATAATGTTTATTACACTCCTTTTGGTTATAATTCAACTTTTTATAAGAAACTCAATCTAGAAAAGATTTATGATGTAAGTTTTGTCGGTGGTTATAGTCCTTTAAGGAAATGGATAATTAAGAATTTAGAGGATGATGGAATTAATGTAAGTGTATTTGGACGGGGTTGGGGAAACAATATTAATTATATTTCTCAAGAACAAGTAGTTGAAATATTTAATCAATCAAAAATAAATCTAAATCTTTCCAATGCAATTCATGGTGATATTCAATTTTTGCTTTGGACTTTAAAATCACCGAGAAATCTGAAGCAATTAATTTACTTGAAAAAGAAAAAGGAGCAGGTTAAAGGCAGACATTATGAAATAAATGGCTGTGGTGGATTTCAATTGAGTTATTACGTTCCCGGGCTCAATCTTATTTATGAAATAGATAAAGAAATTGCAGTCTATGAAGATATAAAATTTATTCCTGATGCAATAAGGTTTTATCTGAAGGATGACGAACTACGCAATTCAATTGCTAATGAAGGATATGAAAGATCGAAAAAAGATCATTCAGCACAGAATTACTTAAAAGATTTAATAACTAAGATTGTTACATAGATTGTTTATCAAAATCATCAATTATTATTTTAATTTATTCGGGCTTTATCCTAAAAAATTAATCAACTCTATCAAGGGAATTTTACCTTTTATTAATAATTATTTCGATTTACGTAAAAAGTTAATTTCAGATAATAATTTTAAAATCAGAAGCTTTCACCCATGCCTTAATGACCGCTATGACACCGCCGGTTCTATACCACTTCATTATTTCCATCAAGATCTGTTTGTAGCCAATAAAATATTTATTAACACGCCAAATAGGCATATTGATATTGGTTCAAGAGTAGACGGGTTTGTTGCTCATGTCGCATCTTTTAGAGAGATAGAAGTTTTTGATATACGAAAGTTAGAAAATGTAATTAAAAACGTAAAATTCATTCAAGCTGATTTAACGAGTAAAAATTTTGAGTTTAAGGATTACGCAGATTCTGTTTCATGTCTGCACGTAATTGAACATTTTGGACTAGGCAGATACGGCGATCAAATTGATAAAGACGGGCACTTAAAAGGATTAAATAATATTTATAAACTATTAAAAAGGAATGGCAAATTATATTTTTCAACACCAATTGGTCCACAACGAATTGAATTTGATGCACATCGTGTTTTTTCTTTACAGTATCTTTTAGCAATTTTTGAAAATAAATATTTAGTCAGCTCATTTTCTTATATAAATGATCAAAATATTTTATTTGAAAACGCAGAATTGAATCAGCAAAACATAAAGAATAATTTTAATTGTAATTACGGCTGCGGTATTTTTGAACTTACAAAAACATAAGATGAAATCAGCATATAAGCCATTTGTTTCTGTAATAATTCCGACTTTTAATTCAGCTGAGTTTATTGAAGAAGCAATAAATTCTGTTTTAAATCAAAGTTATCAAAATTTTGAAATTATAGTAGTTGACGATTCCTCTCTTGATAGAACAGTTGATATCGTCTCTGAATTATCAAAAAATGAATCCAGAATTTCTCTGTATAAAATTGAACATGCAGGAAGACCCTCAGTTCCAAGAAATGTGGGTATAAATAACGCTAAGGGTGAATTAGTAGCTTTTCTTGATAGTGATGATGTTTGGACAAAAGATAAGTTAGAAGAACAAATAAAATATTTTAATAAGTACCCAAACCTTATTTTTGTATATTCAATGAGTGTAACCTTTGGTTTGACAAATATCTTTTCTAATAATTTTGAAGTTTTACCGTTACTTTTTAAAGCTGCAAAATCGCGAGAAGAATTAATAAAAAAAGGAAATTCTATCACTTGTTCTTCTGTGGTTGTTAAATTGACTGCATTAAATAGAGTTAACGGATTCGATGAAGATCCTCAGTTGAAGGCTGTTGAAGATTATGATTTATGGATTAGATTAAGTGAGCTAGATGATTTTTATTTTATTCCCCGAATTCTTGTTAAATATCGAATTCATGGCACACAGACATCTAGTGATTTAAAATCTAAACAAGATAGATTAATGTATCTGGCAAATAAACGAAAGCTTAATCTACCTAAATATAAATTTTATTCTAACAAAGGATTGTTTTTCAAAATAGTTAGGAATACAGTACATATCTTAAATTTAGCTTGGATCAAATTACTTTCTTATTTATCTAAGATATAGATTCGCCAATGAACACAAATAGAAAAAATATTTTATTTGTTTCAGTTATGCAAAGCTGGGGAGGTGGCGAAGAATTCATTTTTAAAATTTGCAAATATTTAAATGACTTTAGGTTCGTTGTTAGCAACACCAATAGGCGAACCTTCTGAGATATTTAAGCAAAACAACTTTAATGTTATTATTAAAAACCATCTGTCTAAAATTTATAAAATAAATAGCAAATGGGATCTATCAGCAATATTAAAAATTGTTTATAAAATAAAACTATCGGCATTTTCATTATCTGTATTAATATTTAAAAATAAAATAGATTTGATAATTGCGAACGGAAATTTTGCTGCTTTACTTTCTCTTTTGCCAGCTATAATTACGGGAAAGAAACTACTAGTTATACAACATTTAATTTATGATAAAGATTCATTTGAAGCTAAACTATTAAAAGTAATTATAAAATTTTCTACTAACTTTGTTTGCGTTTCTAAGGCAGTAAAAGAAAATATAATTTCAATTATAGGAGATAAGCATGTTAACAAAATTGTAATTATTTACAATGGTATTGAAATACCAAAATTAAGTGCAAATCCAAATATCAATTCTGAAAATAAAATTAGAATTGGCATTGTTGGTTCAATTATCAGGATAAAAGGGATTGATTTGGTAGTAGATTCGCTACTAAATATAATACATTTAAATTCCAGAGTTCATTTTTATATTTATGGAAACTCTAATAATCAAGAAGATTCAATTAATTATAACATGGAATTAAAAACAAAAGTTAAAACTTATAATTTTGAGAAAAGAATTCATTTCATGGGTTACGAAAGTAATAAGGATAAAATCTACAGCGCTTTGGATATAGTAATTAATTATACAACGATACCGGAAGCTCTCCCTTATTCAGTTCTTGAAGCTATGGGATATAATAAAATTGTTGTTGCTCCAAATATAGGCGGGCCGGCTGAAATCATAGAAAATAATGTAAATGGATTTTTAGTTGAGCCTAATAACGTAAATTCACTATATGAAAGACTAAACTTTTTAACAAAGAAATATGATTCTGGTAATTTAGTGTCGATTCAACAAAATGCACGTAAAACAATTGAAGAGAAATTCAGCTTATCAGTATTTATTGAAAATTATAAAACACTACTCAATACACTGCTTAATTAAGAAAAAATACTTAATTTTTACATTCTCCATAAATTATAATTGAAAGAATATATTGAAAACAGCTTTAGTACATGATTGGTTAGTTACTTATGCAGGTTCGGAAAGATGTCTGGAATCTTTTGTCAATCTTTACCCGGATTCAGATATTTTTACTTTAATTAATTTTCTTAATGCTGAAGAAAAAAAAGTTATAATAAACAACAAAGAAACCACTACTTCATTTATTCAAAAATTACCTTGGGCGAAAAATAATCACCGTAATTATCTTCCATTGTTCCCATATGCTATTGAGCAGTTTGATCTTTCAAATTATGATTTAATTCTTTCAAGCTCACATGCTGTAGCTAAAGGTGTTTTAACAAATGCGAACCAGCTTCACATTTGTTATTGTCATACTCCAATTAGATATGCATGGGATTTAACTCACCAATATTTAAATGAGTCGAATCTCACAAAAGGAATTAAAGGATTTATTGTTAAATCAATCCTTCATTACATTCGTCTTTGGGATATTTCATCTGTAAATAGAGTTGATTATTTTATTGCTAATTCAAATTATATAGCAAAGCGTATAAAGAAAGTTTATAATCGCGACGCGGAAGTTATATATCCACCTGTTGATACGGAAAAATTCAAATGCGAATCAAATAAAGAGAATTATTATTTAACGGCTTCCCGTTTTGTGCCATATAAAAAAATTGATTTGATAGTTGAATCATTTACAAAAATGCCCGATAAAAAATTAATTGTTATAGGAGACGGTCCCGATTCGCAGAAGATAAAAAGCAGGGCCGGAAAAAATATTGAATTTCTTGGATACCAAACAGGAAAAACACTTGAAAGCTATTTACAAAAAGCAAAGGCATTTGTATTTGCAGCAGAAGAAGATTTTGGTATTATGGTGATTGAAGCTTTGTCTTGCGGTACCCCTGTAATTGCTTTAAATAAAGGCGGAACAGCCGAGACAATAATTGATTTACAGAACGGAATTCATTTTGAAAATCAAAGTATTGAAGATATTATTGAAGCTGTAAAGAAATTTGAAAATAATGAAGACAAATTTGATTCAATGGCAATTAGCGGTAGCGCTAAAAAATATGATAGAAAATCATTTGAGCAAAAAATTCAAAACTTTATTGATAAAAAAGTAAAAGAATTTTACGGATAACCTTTCAATGATAGCTAACCGAAAATCTATTTATTATTTAAGATTATTTTTAGACTTAGCTCTTCTGAACATAAGTTTTGTAATTGCCGCTGCATTAGCACAGCCATTTGAAATTCTTTTATCAAGAACTTACATGTTAGTTCTTTTAATGGCTTTAAATTTCTTGTGGTATTTTACTTCAACCGTTGTCAGTTTTTATGAAGACTTTGGTTCACGGTTATATTCATTTCAATTCACAAATATTGTTAAGATTGTAATAATTCAGGCAATGGCTTCAGTCGTTTTTATCTTTATACTTAAAGAGGATTTATTTACTAGAAATTTTATTCTTTATTACACTTTTTTGCTTATTATTATAATAAGTCTTCGCATAGAAATCCTTAAAATAATTATCTATAAAAGAAGAGGGAGAGAACAAAACAATAAAAATTTAATTGTAATAGGTTCAGGTGAAGTTGGACAGACTTTTTCAAATATGATAAGAAGCAATATTGAGCTTGGTTATAATTTTCTTGGCTTTGTTGACAACGAAAACAAAAGTGAACAAAATTTTTTAGGAAAAATAAATGAACTGGATTTTATTCTACAAAACAAATCTATAGATGAAGTTGTTATTGCCCTTCCTTTTTATGCTTCAAACCTGCTTGATGATATCCTTAAGATTTGTAACAAGCATGCTGTAAGAGTAAATATTATACCGGATTACATACGCTTCTTATCTAAAAAATTCAGAATTAATATGATTGGGAATCTTCCAATAATTTCTGTCAGGGATGAACCTTTAGCAGAAACTCATTGGAGATTTATTAAAAGATCATTTGATATTTTAGTATCAATAATTGTTAGTTTGCTTATACTTTCCTGGTTGTTTCCAATTCTTGCTGTCATAATAAAATTAACTTCCAGCGGTTCTGTTTTTTTTATACAAAAAAGGATTGGTGTTAATGACAAGATTTTTAAATGCTATAAGTTCAGAACAATGAAACATGAAAATGAAAATGAAAAGTTTCAGCCTGTAACAGAAGATGACCCGAGAATAACAAAGTTCGGTAGATTTTTAAGAAGATCAAACTTTGATGAATTACCTCAATTTATAAATGTATTAAAAGGGGAAATGTCTATAGTCGGTCCAAGGCCACATACAGAAGTTTTTAATAACCTTTATAAAGAAATGGTAAATGAATTAAAAATGAGAAGCTGGGTTAAACCAGGCATCACTGGGTGGGCTCAGATTCATGGATACCGGGGTGATGTTACTGATATTGAAGAAAATAAAAGAAGAACACAAAAAAGAATCGATTATGATATTTGGTATATCGAAAACTGGACTTTCGGATTAGACATTCAAATTATTTTGCTCACTATCTGGCAAATGATTAAAAGAGATACAAAGGGAATTTGAATTCCAATTATAACTTTTCTACTGCTTCTAATCAGAAATCTCACTTCTATCTTTTCACTTATAATCCAATATTACTTTATTGTGTAGTTTTTACTAATCCATAATTAATTTTTGGTAGAAATTACAAAAACTCGTAACTCATTATAAAATCAACAAATTTTAAGGATTATTAATAACGGTACAATACTTGCTAAAATCCTCATCAAAACCAATTTTCTGATATTCTCGTTTGGAAAAACATACACATTTTAAAATAATTAGAGAAAATATTATGAAGAGGACCGCTGCATCAAAATTTTTAATATTAATAATAGTAACGCTTTTATCCTCATTCTTATTTTTTTCTTGCAAAGATAGTTCTTCACAAGTAATAGGAGATGAAGGAACGACTGGAAACACTGATAATCCCCCGCAAACTCTTACATCGAATATTTCAGGGCAAGTAATAAACAATGTTACTGGCTCTCCACTTGAAGGCGCTGATGTACTTATATTCGCAGGTACAGACGTTCAAGAATTAGCTACAGACACTCAAGGTAAATACGCCACTGAAATTCAGCTTTCATCAAGCATTAATATAGTGCTGGTTATTTCTAAAAGTGGGTTTATTACTGACTCAACCACAGTATATGTTGTAGCAGGAAAAGATAAAGCTATCGATAGATTTGAATTAGTACCGAAAAATACCGGGACTATTCCATCAGGTGATCCGGTAAGTATTTTTTTAGAAGATCAGTCTTCTGAATTTATTGGTGTTAAACAAAGTGGATCAGAAGAAACAGCACGTATTACTTTTGTTGTTCAAGATTCCGCAGGAACACCAATTGATTTGGACCATACTGTGAATGTAAATTTCAAATTCGGAGCGCAGCCAGGTGGTGGAGAAGAATTAAGCCCAACTACAGTGAAAACTAATAACAATGGTGAAGCAATAGTGAATTTAACTTCAGGAACAAAAGCCGGAACAGTTCAAATTATTGCCGAGATCCAATTAGCAAATAAAAAAATTACTTCATTACCGGTAGGAATTTCGATTCATGGCGGATTACCGGATGATGCTCATTTCAGTATTGCTCCTGCCTATGTTAATTTTGCAGGATATAATCGTTATGGTTTAACAGATGTAATAACAGCATACGTTGGAGACAAGTATGCAAACCCTGTACGACCAAATACTGCAGTATACTTTACTTCTACCGGCGGGATAATTGATGGTTCTACACAAACAAATGCTTTAGGGATAGGCTCGGTTAATCTAATTTCTTCAGCTCCGCAGCCTTATCACCCGGTTTTTGGAGCAGGTTTTGCAACCATAGTAGCTTCAACCGCTGATGAAAACTCAAATACTATAACCGATTCAATAGTGGTTTTATTTTCAGGGCTCCCGACTATCTCAGTAAATCCATCTACTTTTACTATTCCCAATCTAGGTTCACAGTCATTTTCATATATCGTTCAAGATCAAAACGGAAATCCGCTAACAAGTGGAACTGCAATCAGTGTTACAGTAGATGGTGACAATGTTAAGTTAACTGGTGACGGTTCTGTAACATTACCAGATACTCAAAGCAAGAGATGGACTCAATTTGGATTTTCTGTAGCAGATACTGATTCAAGTGATGCTCCAAGGCCAGTTAGTATTAAAATTTTAACGAGTGGATCAAATGGTTCAGAATCATTAACCATTAATGGATCTGCTCATTAACAAACACAAATAACAAATAAAAATGCCCTGTCATTTTAGTGACAGGGTTTTTTATTTTAAATTTCTATTATATCTACTAACTTATTTTATAATAATAACTTAAGATATATCATGTAACAAAATAGTAACAAATTTAACTAAAAAATTATGTTCTATACATTAAGTTATATTGAAATGTATTGTTAATTGTTTTGTTATAACACTGAAATTCATATCGATTTATTATTTAGCCTTTCATCTTAATCTTCATTCAAAGAAATTGTTTAACTTCTTTGATCTTATCATAATTAATTAGCAATTACATTTATTTTAGAATCAAAATGATTTTCTACTGATTCGCTAAATTTTTATTTAAGTTTTAATACAAGAAATTTAATTAATATTATATTATAATAATGAATGAAGAAGAAATAAAGATTAAGGTAGTTCTTCCATTTTTAAGAGATTTAGGATTTATTGAAACTGATTTAATATTCGAAGAATCTTTTTCAATAAAAGCTGGACGAAATACTTTTATTATTGATAATACCAAAGAAACTACTAGTCTAAACCCAAGACTAGATATACTAGTAAAAGATAAAACACAAGGAATAAATCTTTTTGTTTTAGAGATAAAATCAGATCAAATTCAAATAACAAATGAAGATATTGAGCAAGCTATTTCTTATGCTAGATTAGTCCATCCAATAGCACCTTTTAGTTTAGTCACAAATGGAAAAGAAATTAAAGTATTTAACACTATTAATAAAAAAGAAATAATTAATCATTTTGATGATATTAAAACTACATGTGAGAAAAATGAAATTAAGCTAGATATAGATATTTATTATGAAGCAATGTCAAATTTCTTAAACTATTCTGAAAATAATTTAAGGAATTTTATTCAAAACGAATATCTGCTTAATACAAAAAATATTAGGGGGTCTATCGAAGAAAAAAATAAAACATATATTGACGATGTTTATGTTTCTCCAGAAAAACTAAAAAGAGATTTCGAAAATTTTGTTATTAGCAAAAAAAAAGTATTTGCTTTAGTTGGAATGTCTGGCATGGGGAAAACTTGTTGGATGTGCAGTACAGCAGAAAGTTTGATCGCAAAAAATATTCCCTTCTTTTACTATAATTTTAAAGATATCAAAAACGGTATATTTTCAAACATTGCAAATGATCTAAATTGGTCTGAAGAAATTTCCCCCATTCTCAATGAGTTTGAAGCTATAAAAAGATTGTTAAAAATATTTAGAAGAAGTATAATCTATATCTTCCTTGATGGATTAGATGAAAGACATCAGGAAAATGATATAGTGATACTAGAGGATTTTATTAAACAAATTCACAATAGAGATATAAAACTAATTTTATCATGTAAAACTTATGAATGGAAAAAATTTGTAAAAAATAATAGAACGCTTACAAAATTATCTGATGAACTTTTTTCACTAAGTGAAGAAGATAAATACAATGGAATAATATTAAGTGAATTAGAAGATAGTCAATTAAGTTTAATAATTAATAAGTATAGAAGTTTTTATAACTTCTATGGGAAAATTCAAAACTCACTATATCAAGAGTTTAAAAGAAATCCATTTTTATTAAGAATAGCTTTTGAGTATGCATCAAATAAAAAAATAGAATTTTTAAATTACTCGATAAAAGAACTTTATGAACTTTATATTGATGAATTATTATCACCAATCACAAATAAAACAACAAGTAAAGTATTTTTAATTGAGATCGCTAAATTATTTTACCAACACAATACCCCGTTTATTACTATGGAACAAATAATTAAAATAATTAATTTTGACATGGGGATATTATATGAATATTTACGGTGGAATATTCTGAATAAACGTGAAATTAAAGGGGATGAAATTGTTGAATTTTATTTTACGAAACTTAGAGACTACCTTGTAGCATTCAAAGTTATTAAGTTTGACAAATTCAACAAAGAAGAATTTGTATCTTTCGTAAAAACAAAACCAACTGATGTAAAATTAGAATCATTCAACTTATACTATACATTAGCCACTACCAATCAAAAAAAATTACTTGATTCTGATGTTTATGATAAAGCAAAACATTTCCTAGAGACAAGAGAAAGTCTAATTCAAGATTATTTTTTTGAATTTAGATCTATCTTTCAACCTTTTACTAATGGTAAAGTAGGAATCTACTGTGATATTGATTTAATAAAAAACAGAATTATTTCATTTGGTTTTAGACAAATAAATAATAACTCTGAAGAAATTCTTTTAAATCCTACATATAAAGACAGTAATTTAGAAAACATTTTCTATGACTATTCAATAACACAATTATCATTTTCACAAGATTTACCGCAAAGAACTATCGTAATAAAAAGAATGTTGTTCTAAAAAATTACAGGAGAATATTAAAGATTATAAATACAATGATGTCCCATTTAATTTCAAAAATAATAAGTATGTTTTAATGGAAAGAGTCTTGGAGTATGTTGAAAAGTACTATCGAAACGAATTTCAGTTAACAAAAAATAAATCTATATATGATATTCTACCTTTGGATTTACATGCTCTAAAAAATCTTTTGAAATAAAAATCAAATTCCTAAATCTATTTGTTTACTTTTCTTTCCCTTAAACTTTGCGGATTTAAAAGTAATATTTGTTGAGGGAAGTTTAGGTCTTTTATTTGCAAAGTAATCTTTTAATGTAAGTATTTGAATTTTAGGATATTGAAATCCTGTATATTCAATAAGTCCTTGTTGAGTTGCTGTTTCTAACATTGGTTTTGTTGGCATTTCAATTGTTAAGAATATTCCTAAATCGCATTTGTGTTTTGATAATACACCGATCAAAGCATCAATATCTTTTGATTGAACTTTTCCACCCTTAACTTGAAATGCAACTCTTATAGTTTCACTATTCTCCAATTAAATATTGTCCAATTCCATCAATACCTTTATCAGCTCCCTTTGTGCCTTCAGTTGTTGAAAATACTTCAAACTCTGTTAGCCACCAATCTTGAAACGCAAAAGGATTTTCATTCCATAATCGAATTGCAGAAGGCTTCATCTTCCGGAACGCCTCTCACTTCAAATTTACTTAATGATGTTTTATAAGAATCTTTTAATCTTCTCTTTATAAGTGAAATTGCAATGGGGCTAATATCTATCCCTATCCAGTTTCTATGAAGACCTTCAGCAGCGTCTATTGAAGTGCCACAGCCACAAAATGCGTCTAGTACTGTATCTCCTTTATTACTACTTGCTTGAATTATTCTTTCTAAAAGTGCCTTTGGTTTTTGAGTTGGATAACCTAAACGTTCTATTTAATGCGAATCTAATCTTGGAATATCATCCCAAATATTTGTAATACTTTTCCTTTTTGTTATTAATATCTTTTTAATCTTATCTTTTAGTAAGATCAAATGATCTATCTTTTTTAATGGAAAGTGTATATATCCCTTCCTTCATCCTGATTTCTTCCATTGTTTCATTCGGGTATCTCCAGCCATTTTGCGGATAAGCTATACCCTTTATATTCGTACATATATTCTCTCTCTGGTTTTGGTTTTGACATATTATCTAGTCTGATATATTCCCCTTTCATCTTCATCATCTATAAAACTTACTTAAATAATCTTTGCTATGTTTAACAGTAAACTCTATTGAATAAATAATTTTTAGATTTTGAATAAAAAAGTATTCTATCATCTATCTTACCAAATCTTGTTGGATCATTATGATGCTTGTTCTTTTCCATACTATTTCATTTATATAGTTTTCAGCTCCAAATATTAAATCACAAATGTTTTTAAATAATGGCTCATTGTTGGATCACAATGTAAATAGAAACTTCCGTATTCTTTAATATCCTATGCAATTCTAAAATTCTTAATCCCATCATTACAAGGTAAGGAAATGCATGTGGCACAACTTCTTCATAAGTTGTTAATAGTTTATAAAGATTATTAGTTTGAAGAGTATTTAATTCAGTTAGAGAATCCTGAATATTTATTAATGTCCAAGTATCTTCAAAAGCAATTTTTTGTGTTTGAATTTCTTTACTGTCAAAAAATATATTGTAATCTCTTTTACTGTTAAATGGGGGGTCTATATAAATGAGATCAACAGATTCATCTGCAATATTATTTTTTAAAATTTTATGACAATCGCCAAGATGTATATAATTCATAAATCAATTATTTATGATTGAATAAACAAATATAAGAAATGAAGGTTTAAATTGATAAGTTAGAAAAATATTTTTTTAAGCTTCGATAATTTTTCATTTCTTTCAAATCATTTTTATACTTTTTCATTTTTCATCAGTTACTAAAATTTCTCCTGTTTCTTCATCAAACCAATTATATTTATATTATGAATAAAAGTAATTATTTTTCATTTTCTACATCATCAAATTTCGTTTCTTTTAATATCATCTGGATTATGTTTTTCAAAATTATTTCTGTAAACAAATAACGATTTTCTGTTACTTTAAGAAATTTATATAACATATAAATATTGATTCTTCAATATCTTTTATTTTTACTAAATATTTAAAATTCTCTAATATAGATTTTTCTTGGTTCTTTAAATACTGAGCTTTGATTTGCCTTTTCACCAAAATATTTTAACCAATATTCTATTAATAAATTCTCCATATTCCTTTACTTCTTCTCAACTTCTCCAGCTATTAAACTATGGAAATGAATATTATATGATTTAGCTTTTGAATTAAATGTTGTTTCAAAAGTTCTTATAAAATTAATTTCTTTATTTAATTCTTTAAATCTTGGATTTCTTTTTATTGAAGATTGATTAAAGAACTTAAACATTTTATCAATTTCATCTTTAAGATTTTCATCATTTGGATTTCTTATACTTAAAACCTTATGATATTTAAAGCTTTTCCTCAATTCGTTCTATATTTGTCTAAAAATTTTGCAGCTCTTATTGAATTACAAACAAGACAAGTTTTTTCTTTACAATAATGATTCTTTTACACTTCCATTAGTTATAATTTCCAAATAACTTGAACAACAAATTTGTCTTATCATTTTTTTTATGAATCCTTTATCTTCTGGAAAATTTTCTTCAACAAATCTTTAATTTAATTGCTATTTTTCAAAAATGTTTTTTTCTTTATACCTCTTGACTTGTAATGATGTCATCATACATTCATCTTTGCACCAGTTGTTTCTTACTTGTCAAGAGAAGTTGAGCATCGTTTCAAATTTCTGCTCAAATTCTTCTATAGATTCGATTCTAGACCTTTTTATCCATTCAATGAGTTCTGCTTTGTTAAATAGAAGTTTTTTCCCTGTGGGCTTATAAAAGGGGATTAAGTTTTTATAAACTAAATTATATATATAAGATTTTTTTAATTTTAAATATTCAGCAGCTTCATCTATATTTAAAAACTCACTGCTTTGTGATTCGAATAAAGTTTTTAATTCTTCTATTGAATTATAAACTTTAGTAATGGATTTTAATGTCATGTTTAACTCCAGTTAATTTTGTTTCACAGGAGTTAATTTATATTTGAGGTGTGTATCGTTATAGGAAGCGATATTTTATCGCATAATCGGTGGGTAAATCGATTATTTATTTCTCTTTTCTTTCTTAATAATATTTATGCAAATCTTTTGTAAAAATTTTCCTGTTCTTTATCATGTCTAATCTAATTCTGTTCTCGCTATAAATTTAATGCAATTTTTCTTAATGATGGCTTTAATCCCTTTGCTTTATTCTTCAATATATTTTTTATTAACTTTTTTATAATTTTTCTTTCACTTTCTTTGATTACCTTTACCCTTCGATAATTTTTTCCCAATTCATATTTTTTTATAATTTCATCGCTATCACCATCAATACTCTTTAAAGGTCAACAATAGTTTTAATAATTATCAATATTAATAATAAATACAGTTGTATAATTAATTAATCTAAATAAATCATTTCTAACCGTTTAGACTTAATTAACTTTTATTTTTCATTTAATTTTAATAATGTTGAGATAATATTTGTTGTCAATCTTTATAGATATCAAGTAAATTTTAAACTATAATAACCATCTAATATTTATTTAAATATCATACTGAATTAATTTTTTTAAAATGATTTAATTAATATAAATATTTCATAAATTGTTTCCAATCAATCTTTTTAATTATTTGTTTCACATATTTATCTAAATACAAATTCTTTAAATACATTAAATATTAATACCAATCCTAATCTTACCATCATTTTTTCATCTAATTTCTTTTCAATATAAATTTTAAACTCTTCTTATCTTTTTTCTTTGAATTTCTTCATCTCTTTAATATTATTTCAAATTTATTTATATCTATTTCCATTTTTCAGCTTATCACCTTCTTTTCCCCTATGCTTAATTAAATGTATGTCGTAAAGAAAACAAAGCAACCCTATACAAGCTCGTAGGACTCGGGGTTGCTTTGTTTCCTTTACTCAAAGGCAGTTTTTAAGCATAGGGGAAAATGATTATTTTTAAGTTAAATTTATTATTATTTTTCTTTTATTTTATATAATTTTTAATTAAATCTTAATGAATATTTAATTAATTTTACTATATTATTTAATTAAAAGTTGTTTATTTCTAATTGATTTTAATATAATTTTATTAAAATTTAGATTAATGATTAGGCTAAAATTTTTAAATAATTTCTTTAAAAATATTAAAATATTGGTAGTTTATGTTATAGCTTCTTCAACATTTTTATTTACAATTTTAGCATAAATCTCAGTGATTTTTACTGATTAATGTCCCATCAATTTACTTAAAGTATATATATCAATCCCTCTGACTTAAACATAGAACAGCAAATGTATGTCTTGCAGTATGAAATGTAACATATTTAGTAATCGAAGTTGTTTCTACCCATTTCCTAAGATTCCTATTTATTGCTTTTCCTTCTCCTAGTTTGAAAACCTTATCATCTAAATTAATTTCATCTCTATTTACATTTTGATATAGATATTTAATTGCGGTCTCACCTATTGTAAGATACTCTAATCTTTTAGTTTTCTTTTGTCTAAAATTTATTTTGTTATCTTGTATTTCTTTCCAAGTTAATTTTATTACATCAGACATTCTTAATCCTGTCCAGCATGAAAATAAAAATGCTTTCTTAATTTCATTATTATGACACTCTGTATTATCAAGGATTTTTAACTCATCTAAAGTCAAATATATTTTTTCAATTTCATTTAGTTTAATACTAATATGTTTCCCTGGATTTGTTAATATTATTTTTTGTCTAACAGCTTTGTACAAAATTGTCTTTAACTTAACTAAGTACATCCAGCCGGTTGAGTTTTTATATTCTTTTAATAAATATGTTTTATATTCTTCAATAAGTTTTTCTGTAATTAATTTGAAAGGTAATCTTTCATTTACCATTTTATTCTTTGAAAATTTTGTGAAGGCATTTAATGAGGATTTAAAAGCAGAGTCAATGGATTGACTCTTATAGAATTCAATAAAATCCTCGTCACCATTAAAAGATTTTGGAATGTCATGATAATTAGCAATTGATTCTAATTCTCTTTTGGCTCGTATTGTTTCAGCCTGTATTTTTTTATGTTTCCTAAGTGGATCATTTTTGTTTATTTTAATACCCAAAAATTCATAATCTCTTTTTCCATGAATGTATTTATCTAAGTAAAGAGATTCAGAACCGTCTGATAGTTTTTTTGATCTTAGTTTAACACTCATTTTAGTTACTACCTTCTTATTTGTAGTAACAAAATAGTAACAAAATATATTGAAACAAAGGGAAATGTAGTGAAATGAAGTGAAACAAATTTTTATGATTTTTGAAATATATTTAGAATATAGCAAATATTCTAAACTTTATTTAACCTTGTTTCACTTTCGTATGATAGCAAAATATATGGGGTTTTTTATTTTAAAATACGCCACTGGTAAAAGTCTAATAAAAATTGTTTGATTTTATTGCTCATCTATTTACTTAATAGTTATTTATTTTAAAATTTGTAACAAGCTTATAAATATTATATCTTCTTTAGTAATTTATTCATTTAACGAGGTTAAGTATGGCATCAGATTTAATTGCGCATGTTGAAATTCCTTCAAAACAATTAGACAAGTCAAAAGAATTTTTTCACAAACTATTCGGTTGGGAATTTAAACCATTTGGTAATGGTTATTTTCTTTTCAATACGCATAAAGGATTCACTGTAGGTTTAAAAAATGTAAAAGAAATAGCATCAGGAGAATCAACTATTTTTCATGTAAAGGTGGATGACATCTCAACAATGTTAAAAAAAGCTGTTGAAGCAGGCGGAAAAGTAAATAGAGAAAAGACAACAATACCTGCAATGGGATATTATGCATTAATAAATGATATTGACGGGAACACGATCGGCCTTTATCAAAAGAATGTATAAAAGTTTAAACCGGGTTTTATTCCCGGTTCTTTCCTTTCATTAATTTGCTAACCAATAATTTTAAAAAATTAACAAGATTATTGTATAAATATTTTCCCAAAACTATAAGTAAACAAAAATAATCTGGTGAATATATGAAATATCATTTGAAATGAAATTAGATGATACAGCAAATTAAGATACGATTAACACAAACTTTATAATCGAAAAAAATTATTTTTAGTTAAGAATGATTAATTGCTCGTAAAAAATTTTATTAGTCTCAAAATTTTAATTTTTTTAGATCAGTTCTCATACTGAACCATGTATCCTATTTTCAACACTTTCCTCCCATTTTAACCTTCTTTTTCTACAGAAAAAATAATATTCAGATAATATTCCAGTGGCATACTTTATGTAATTTTGTAATATGAAAGTTAGTCTTTACATACTCTTATTAAACTATTAAGTAGAAATAAAAGGAGAAACAATGGAAGAACTAAGGCAGCAAATAGGAAAGATAATTGAGATCGAATACAAAAAAGCTTTAAACAAAGGCTTATTAAACCCTAAAGAAATCTCAAATAAAATTTGGAATCTTCTAATAGAAGAAGATGCCATTTATATTCCGGTTCCGGAATCAGCATCCGGATGTTATGAAGATTTTGAAGATTAATTTAATTGAAATATTAAATTAAAATACTCAAGTTTCTATTGAATAAATTATTTTGTTCAATTTAATATTCCATTGTATTAAAATTTACCTGCCTCCCTCTCTTCAGACCAATTAATTAAAATCATTACTCTACTATTAAATTTTCTTTAGGGACTTTTTTTAAGGTTTGATTAGAGAGAACGTAAAATAGTCTCAAGCTGTTCTTCATTTTCAACTAAAACAGTGCGGGCTTTGCTTCCGTCATTAGGGCCAACAATCCCTGCTTCTTCCAATTGATCAACTATCCTTGCTGCCCGGGAATATCCAAGTTTTAATCTTCTTTGAAGAAGCGATACAGACCCCTGCTGATGACGGACTATAACTCTTGCTGCATCTTCAAACATTGGATCTAAATCTGATAAAAATCCTGCCACTGCTTCCTTTTTCTTTTCATAAAGTGATGGCAGAAAGTATGGTTTTGAATAAGCCTGCTGTGAATAAATGAAATTTGTTATTTTTTCTACTTCATCAGTAGTTATAAATGCATTTTGGATACGAATAGGTTTAGGTTGTCCAGTTGGAAGAAAAAGCATATCACCTTTGCCTAGCAACTGTTCAGCACCATTCATATCAAGAATAGTACGCGAATCTATTTTTGTTGCAACCTGGTAAGCAACACGCGCACTGAAATTAGCTTTAATAACCCCGGTAATAACATTTACAGATGGACGCTGTGTGGCAAGTATTAAATGAATTCCAACAGCACGCGCTAATTGAGCAAGTCGTGCAATCGGTTCTTCAACTTCTTTTCCGGCTGTAATCATTAAATCCGCAAGCTCATCTATTATCACTACAAGATAGGGCAAAAAATGATGCTTCATTCTTTCTGTATCTGCCGGTTTTCTTTTAGGATCAGTAACTTTTTTATTGTAGTCGACTAAATTTCTAACTCCTGCTTTTGCTAGTTTGTCATATCTTTTTTCCATTTCATATTCAACCGACTTTAACAGAAGAACAGCATTTTGCGGGTTAGTTATAATTTCTTCATCAAGATCTGGAGAAACTGCAAGGTAATGACGACGTAGTTTATTATAAAAAGATAACTCTATTTTTTTAGGATCAATCATTATCAGCTTTACTTCGGAAGGATGTTTTGTATAAAGCATGCTGGCAATGATCATATTTATTCCGACACTCTTACCGGAACCCGTTGAACCGGCAATAAGCATGTGCGGCATCTTTGTTAAATCCGTGAAATACACATCCCCACTGATTGTTTTTCCCAAAGCTAAAGGAAGCTCGAATTTTGATTCTGATATTTTATTCAAAACCGAGCGTGCATTAACAGTAGAAGCTTCTGCATTCGGTATCTCAACACCAATAGCACTTTTTCCCGGGATTGGCGCAATTATACGAATACCCCTAGCGGCAAGCGCCAATGCTATGTCGTTTTCAAGTCCAACAATTTTACTGATCTTAACTCCCGGTTCAGGAACTATTTCATACAAAGTAACTACGGGCCCTGGAGTAACGGAAATATCCTGGATAGCAATGTCAAACAACTTTAATTTTTCTTTAAGCAGCTCAGCATTTCTGGTAAGCTCTTCTTCGGCAACTTTAATATTTTCTTCGGGGGCTAAATCAAGCAGTTCAAGACTTGGCTTTTTGAATTCAATTTTTTCTTCCCAGTTATCGGGCAGCGTTAATTCTTTATCCCTATCAATATCTTTGGTATGTATTTCTCCGGTCTTTTCAAGATCAACTTTTTTAACTTCTTCATTTAGAACTATATTTTCCTCTTCTTTTTTGCTAGCCGTTCCGTCATCTTTTCTTATGATTCTTATTTTTGTTTGATCTTCAGCTTCTGCTTCCATTAATTCTTCAGCAGATACTTCTTCTTTTTTCTTTTCTAATTTTTTCCTCTTCTTTTTTTCTTTACCAAGCTCTTTTATCTTATTTAAATTTGAACCACTTTCATTTTCAGCTTTACTTTTTTCAAGTTCGTCTTTAATTGAACCTACCGATGTTGAAAAAGCATGTTTTAGGAAATCAAAAATACTTTCAATTTTAATATCGAATGCTATTATCAATAGTACAATCAAGCATGCAAATAAAAAAATAATCCCTCCAACCCCTCCGATTAGCTTTCCAATTAAATCCCCCAAATAGTCACCGATTGCACCGTACAATTCATAAGTAGTTGAGAACACATCATATCTTGCATACAACAACCCGAAAAAGGATGAAAATATTATAGCTATTATCAATAAAAAATTAGAGGTGTGGATTAAAGTACGGTACTTTATTTTCTGAAAAAACTTTAATCCCCATGCAAAAATTATTATCGGGATTAATGCTGAAAATATTCCGATAGTTGATTTGATAAAAAATATAGAAATGTAGGCTCCGGCAATACCCAGCCAATTATGAACCTTCCCGCCATTATCAATTAGATTGGAGATTTGATAATTTAATAAAGCTTCATCTTTCCTTGAATAAGACAAAATACTGATGAGTATTAATACAGAAAGAACAATTAAAAAAAATCCAAGTATCTTTTTTTTCTTTTCAACCGAGACTGTAAAATAATTTTCCCCGCTGGATGATTTGGTTGTATTATTTCTTTTCTTCTTGACTGCCATTTATTAATTACTTGTCAGAATTATTTACCAAGTTACTTACGGGCATAACTTTAATAACATTAGAAGTATAATAAGGAATTATATCTGTTGTATTAAGCTTACTGCAAAATTTAATATCTTCTTCAAAATTATTTTCATTTAATATTTGACCATGTTCCGTCTCCAGAAGCATTTTTAAAATACTTTTGCCAAAGGATTTATTTAATGCTAAACTGGCTCTTGCAGAATCAGATATTTCAATATTCTCTTTTAGTTTATTAAGTTCCGAAATTAATCTACCAGCACAAATTGTATCTTCCATTGAAAAATTATTTGCCTTGCCTGAACAAAGTATTTCAACATTTTTATCTAAACTAATAAGATGAGAAGCCACTGCCGATAAGTTTAAGAACGAGCATATAAATAAATTTTCTGAAAATTTTGCTTTAACTACCGCCCTTGTGCCATTAGTTGTATATAGAACAATCGTCTTTCCTTCAATAGCTTCCTTTGTATATTCAAGGGGAGAATTTCCTAAAGCAAATCCTTCAATTTTTTTTGTGTTTCTTTCACCACCCATTAAAGTTTGTCCGCCAAACATTCCGCCCGATACTTTAACCGCAAACTCAACACTCGAAACAGGAATAACTTCCCTCGCTCCATTTTGCAATGCTGCAACTATAGTTGAAGATGCACGTAATACATCAATTACTACAGTTGTTTTGCCTGCAAAAAAAAGCTCATCAACACTTAACGGATTAAAAAATACATTAACTTTCATACTTACAGCCTATCGTAATCTCCTCATTTTTTAATAAACGGAAGCTTAACAACTTTTGCCGGTATTTCTTTGCCGCGTATTAAAAAGTTTATATTACTTCCTTCTTTAGAATTTTCAACACTAATGTAACCTAATGCAATCGGTTTTTCCAGTATGGGGCTCACAGTTCCGCTGGTTATTATTCCTACTTTTTCACCGTTAATAGTAATATCATATCCATGACGCGGGAATGCTTTTTCATTAGTTGTAAATGCAACTAGCTTTCTTTTTAATCCTTCAGATTTAATTCTCACTAATTCATCTTTACTGATAAAATCTTCTTTGTTAATTTTGGTAATCCATCCTAAACCAGCTTCCAATGGATTTGTTGTTTTATCAATGTCATTTCCATACAAACAAAACCCCATTTCCAATCTTAAAGTATCTCTTGCACCCAATCCTATTGGCTGAATGCCGAATTCTTTTCCTGCAGTAAATAAATCATTCCAAATTTTTTCAGCTGTATTTTCGGTTGCTTTAAAATAAAGTTCATAGCCAAGTTCACCTGTATAACCTGTACGGGAAATAATCATATCTAAACCGGAAATTTTTCCTTCTTTAAAAGTGTAATACTCAAGGTCTATATTATCACCCAATAATTTTTGAATGACGTCTTTTGAATTAGGCCCTTGAACTGCAAGTAAGGAATATTCATCGCTTAAATTTTTTAGTTCAACTGCCAAACTTATTATTCTCAACCATCCAGTTAAAATCTTTTTCTATGTTGGAGGCATTAACAACCAGCATAAACTTAGTATCTGTAATTTTATAAACCAGTAAGTCATCAATAATACCACCATCAGGATAACACATTGCCGAATATTGTACTTTACCGGCAAATAATTTTGAAGCATCATTTACTGTAATGTATTGAATAAAATCTAAAGCTTTTTCTCCCTCAACAAAAATTTCGCCCATGTGTGATACATCGAATACACCGACCGAATCTCTAACAGCTTTATGTTCACTAATGATTGAAGAATATTGAATCGGCATTAAATAATCAGCAAACTCAACTATCTTTGCCCCAAGTTTTTCATGAATATTATAGAATTTAGTTTTTTTCATTTGGTTTTCCTTCGTCCCTTTAATTTTGATATCTCTTTTGGAAATTTGTCAAAACCATTTTTGAAGTTCTTTATTGGTTACAAGGTTAAGATACTTCATCAGTAATATCTTTCCCCGTTTTTGTAGCATAAAATTTAAATTGTCCCAAAGAAATGCTTTCATCCTCAACAAGATGCAAGCTTAACCAGATTTTTAAATTGAATTTTGGTTAATGATTTTATTTTCCCTTCTCTTAACTTTTCAGCAACACTTGGATGGCATTTAACTGTTATTGAACGCAGCTTAGATAACTCTTTTAAATTTACCCAGCCATTCCTCCAAATCATAAACAAGATGTGAATGCTTAGTTAATAATCCGGTGCCAAGGCAATAAGGACATACTTCTTTCATTGCCTGCATTATGTTTTGGCGAACCCTCTGTCTTGTAATTTGAACAAGGCCAAAATCAGACATTGGCAGTAAAGAAACTTTTGCCCTGTCTTTTCTAAATTCTTTTTTTAATTCATCAAAAATTTTCTTGCGGTTTTTATCCTCTTCAAGATCAATAAAATCGATAACAATAATTCCGCCTATATCACGCAATCTCAATTGCCTTGCAATTTCTCTTGATGCTTCAAGATCGGTTTTTAAGCGAATTTAATTCCTGTTCTTTATTTTTAGCATATCTTCCGCTGTTAACATCTATAACAACCATTGCTTCGGTATGTTCAATAATTAAATAACCTCCACTGGGCAAAGGGACTTTTCTTCCCATCAAAGTTTTAATTTGTTCTTCTATTTTGAAAGAATCAAAAATTGGATTTGACGGATTTATAAGCTTCAATTTTATCTGCAAGAGACGGCTGAACTAATTGAACATAACTTTTAATCTGCTTGTACTGTTTTTTTGAATCAATAAATACTTTGGTTACATCGGCACTAAACAAATCTCTAATAACACTGGAAGTTGTATTTAAATCCTGGTAAACCAATGAAGGCGGCGTTTCTGATTTTATTGTTTTCTTCAACACCTTCCCAGGTTTTAACTAAATTATTTAAATCATCACGCAAAGCATTCTTCAGTTTGATTTCTTGCTACAGTTCGAATTATTAATCCGTAACTTGGAGGAAGGATGCCCCTGGCAATTGCTCTTAATCTTCTTCTTTCCCTATAATCCTGAATTTTTTTTGATACTCCGATTTTTCCGTCAAAAGGAAGTAAAACACAAAATCTACCTGGGAAAGAAACAGACGAACTTACGCGAACACCTTTATTATTCACAGGCTCTTTGGTTATCTGAACAATAATATCCTCGCCTTTTTTAAGTCTGGGGACAACAGGTTTTTCACCTCTTTGTTTTTTTACATTAATGGCGTAATCAGAGGCTTAGCAGTGATTTCAGATATCTTCATCATCATCCACATCGGAATCATCTTCACCAATCATTTCCTGGATTTGTTTTGTAGCTTCCCCGATATCGGAAAAATGAAGGAAGGCATCATGCTTCATCCCAATATCAATAAACGCAGCTTTTATACCAGGTAAAACCCTTGCTACTCTCCCCAAATAAATATCACCCACCATGCGGCGGTTTTCAGGATAGTCAACAAAAAAGTCGACTAAATTTCCATCTTCCGTAATTGCTACGCGTGTTTGAGTGGAAGAGGAATTGATTATTATTTCTTTTGCCATAAAGGAAAAACTCTTTTGATGAAATTAAATATTTCATATAAAAATTTTTAAAAAGCCAGTGCACTTCTTTCAATATTAGAATCGTGATATTCTAATTGTAAAAAATGAAAGAAATAACTAAATAGAATTAATATTTCTAATCTTGTTTCAATAGAATTCAAATTAAAGCACACCTTTTTTAATTACTAAAAACTAAGTCAAAATTTAAATTATACTTACTAAACGCTAACGATGTAAACTTATAGTTCATTTAAAATATTTTTTATGCTTCTTTAACAGGCTGCTTATTCTCTTCGTTTAAAAGTTCTTTCCTGCTTAAAGAAAATTTACCGTTTTCAATTTTTAAAAGTTTAACAGTTACTTTATCACCTTCTTTAAAGTAATCAGTAACTTTATTGACACGTTTATTATCTATTTGGGAAATATGTAATAATCCTTCTTTGCCCGGGAGAATTTCGACGAAATGCTCCAAAGTCCATAATCTTTGTAATTACTCCTTCATAAATCTCACCGACTTCAGGAGAAGCAGTCATTTTTTTAATATACTCTTTACAATTAGCGGCACTATCTCTATCTGGAGAAGCAATGCTAACAGTACCGTCTTCTTCAATATTTATATCCACACCAAATTTACGCTGCATTCCTTGTATTGTTTTTCCTCCGGGGCCAATTATTAAACCTATTTGATCAACATCAACTTTTATAGTCAATAATCGAGGAGCATAAGGTGATAAATTTTCACGAGGAGTTTTGATGGCTTCATTCATTATTCCAAGAATATGTGCTCTCCCTTCTTTTGCCTGTCCCAATGCCGTTTCCATAATTTCGAATGAGATGCCCTTTATTTTAATATCCATTTGGAAGGCAGTTATTCCATTTTCAGTTCCGGCAACTTTAAAATCCATATCGCCTAAATGATCTTCATTTCCCAATATATCTGAAAGCACGGCAAAATTTTCACCTTCTTTTACTAAACCCATTGCAATTCCCGCAACAGGAGATTTAACAGGAACACCTCCATCCATTAATGCTAATGAACCGGCACAAACTGTAGCCATTGAAGAAGAACCATTTGATTCGAGAATATCCGATATAACTCTCATTGTGTAAGGGAAATTATCTTCGGCTGGAGCAACCATTTTAAGTGCTCTTTCAGCAAGATTACCGTGGCCAATTTCTCGTCTTCCGACACCAGTCATTCTTCCAACTTCACCAACACTAAATGGCGGAAAATTGTAATGAAGCATAAACTTTTTAGAATATTCTTCCAGCAATCCGTCAATTGTTTGCTCATCATTTTTAGTTCCAAGAGTAAGAGTGGTTAAACTTTGTGTTTCCCCTCTTGTAAATAATGCTGATCCGTGTGTTCGTGGAAGTACCCCAAGTTCAACTGTAATAGGACGAATTTGTTTTGTATTTCTTCCGTCCAATCGAATTCCTTCTTTAAGAATTCTTTCCCTCATCAAATCTTTTTCAAGATCATGAAGAATTTCACCGATTACTTTCTCCTGTTCGGGATATTTTTCAGCAAGCGATTCTTTAACAGAGGCAACTAATGCTTTATTCTGGCTGCTTCGTTCTTCTTTTGCAAGAACGGAATAAACAATCTCTTTAAATTTTGTTTCTGCTAATTGATAAACATCATTTTTTAATGCTTCGTCAATTACTTTTTCAGGAACTTCCTTTTTAGGTTTTCCCTACCGCTTCGCGTAATTCATTTTGAAGTTGAACAATTTTTGCAATTTCCTGTTGTGCAAATTTTAAAGCATCAAGTAATTCCGCTTCACTAATTTCTTTTGATTCACCTTCAACCATCATAATTGAATCTGCTGTTCCGCCAACAACTAATTCAATATCACTTTCTTTTAATTGCTGATGGGTCGGATTTACAATAAACTCACCATTTACTCTTCCAACTCTAACTTCAGCCATCGGCCCTTCGAAAGGAATATCTGAAATTGTTAAAGCAGCAGAAGCACCAACTGCGGCAAGTACATCTGCATCATTCTCTCCATCAAAAGAAAATACCAATGCAATTACTTGAGTTTCATTTTTATATTGTTCGGGAAATAACGGCCTTATAGGACGGTCAACTAAGCGGGCGCTTAAAATTTCTTTTTCTGAAGGACGGCCTTCACGTTTTATATAACCGCCAGGGAATTTTCCAGCCGCAGAAGTTTTTTCCCTATACTCAACTTGCAAGCGGAAAATAATCCAAATCTTCTTTCGGCTCTTCGGCTGCGACAGCAGTTACTAAAACCATTGTTTCGCCATAAGTAACCATAACTGCTCCATTTGCCTGTTTGGCAAATCTTCCTGTTTCAATTGATAAAACTTTACCGTTTATTTCTACTTCTTTTTTTACTAACATTTAAAATCCTTTTACTTTCTGATATTCAATTCTTTAATTATAGCTCTGTACCTGGAAATATCTTTTTTCATAAGATAATTTAATAACCTTCTTCTTTTTCCAACCATGGTCATTAAGCCTCGGCGGGAATGATGATCTTTTTTATGAACATCAAAATGGGAAGTAAGCTCATTTATTCTTTGTGTTAATAAAGCTACCTGAACTTCAGCTTTTCCTGAATCTTTTTCATTCGCTCCGTGTTTTTTAACTATCTCCAGCTTTTCTTCTTTAGTCATTTTAATTGATCCTTTTGTATTTATTATAAAATGTAGTTCCAGAATTTATCTGCTTTAAGCAGGAAACCGGAACTAATTATTTGCTAAAACTTCTTTATATCTTTTAATTAATTCTACCCCGGCAAATTTATCTTTGTTCATTTGAACTAATTAGCTCATCTGCCGAATTATATTTTATTTCTTCTCTTAATCTTTCAATAATTTTTATAGTAACATCTTTACCATAAATGTCATCTGAAAAATCGTAAATATAAACTTCAGGGATTATTGATCCTGATTATAAAATGTCGGGCGTTTTCCAACACTTAATAATCCAAAATGCTTTTCATTTCCTATAATTGTTTCAACGAAATATATCCCAAGTGTCAGGAAGCATTTTTAATTTTTCATCAAGTTCAATATTTGCAGTCGGAAACCCTAATTCACGTCCTCGTTTATCACCTTCAATAACTTTCCCGTGAAATGAATAATATCTATCCAAAAAATCTTTTGCTTTAAGAACATTTCCTTCAGCTAAAGCATTTCTAATTTTTGAGCTGCTTACAGTTTCACCATTTACATCTACTGCTTCAACAGAAGTAACTTCAAAACCATATTCTTTGCCAAGTTCTCTTAAGGTTGATTCGTCGCCGCCTCTTCCTTTTCCAAAATGATGATCATGACCAATTACAATTTCCTTTAAGCCAATTTTATCAATAATATATTCTTTGATAAATGTTTCCGGTGTAAGCTGGGAAAATTCTTTGGTGAAATTAATAACCAAAAGATTTTGAATCCCTAATTCTTCTAAAAGAACAATTTTTTCATCACAGAGTGCTTAACAGGCTATTTCCGAAGTTTTTTCCAATTACACTTCTCGGATGGGGTGAAAAAGTTATTAAAAAATTTCTGCCGTTATGAGCCTGTGCTTTTTCATTCAGCTTTTCAATAATTTTTCTGTGCCCAATATGAACACCATCAAAAGTGCCTAACGTTAAAGTTGTATTCGTATCTTTTTTAACGTCGGTTATACTGTCAAATATTCGCATATTTTAATTATCTATTTACAATAGCTTGTAAATATAAGATTTTACAACCTTAAAATGAAATTGCATTTTGAGTTGCGAATTTCTCATTTTAAATTTCACTTAATTATTTATAATACTGTTAGTTACAGAGAATCTTTCTATAAATTCTTCAATTTTTAAAGCGGATTCTACAGTGTAATCTCCAATTGCGGTTCTTCTCAAACCGCTTAAATAACCGCCGCATCCCAGCATTTCTCCAAAGTCATTTGCAATAACACGAACATAAGTCCCTTTGGAGCATTCAATTTCAAAATGTATATCCGGTAAATCTATTTTAATATCGAATCTTTTTATTTCAATTTCTCTCGGTTCTCTTTCCACAGACTTTCCTTTCCGGGCCAATTTATAAAGAGTTTTCCCGTCCATTTTTATAGCTGAATACATCGGCGGTATTTGCTCTATCTTTCCTAAAAATTTATCTCTAATCCTTAAAATTTGTTCTTCAGTAATATGCTCTGTGTTCCCAGATTCAACTAATTCAGTTTCTCCATCCATCGAAGAAGATTTTTTACCAAGAGTAATTATACCTTTATAAGTTTTAAATAACTCCTGGTATTTAGTTATCTCTTTAGTCTTTTTACCAGTGCAAATAATTAGATAGTCCGGTTGCAAGCGGATCGAGAGTTCCGGCATGCCCAACTTTTTTTACACCAGCATGTTTTCTAATTTGATAAACAACTTGAAAGGATGTCCATTTTAAAGGTTTGTCGATAAGAATTACTTCACCGGAAGTAAAATCAATTTCTTTGAGAATTACTCGTTTCCTTTGTTATCATTCTCATGTATCTTCTTAATTAAATCTTCAATCTTTTCAACATAGTCAAGAGTATCATCTAAAAAGAATTTCAATTCAGGAGTAAATTTTATTCTTATCCTTGAGGCAAGCTCAGAGCGGATGAATCCCATTTTTGAATTTACTTTTTCTAATACTTCTTCACGTTTTTCCTTTTCAAAAACAGACAAATAAACTTTGGCAAGCTTTAAATCCGGAGAAACTTTAACATTAGTTATTGTAATAAATCCAAAAGAGGGATCATGCAGTTTATACAAGAAGATTAAACTGATTTCTTCTTTTAACAAATTTTCAACTTTATCAATTCTGTGACTCATAAAAACCAACCTTTACCGCAATTTGATTAATTCATCTTATGCTAATTTTTTCTTTGTTTCTATAATTTTATATGCTTCAATAATGTCGCCGACTTTTAAGTCGTTATAGTTTGCAATATTTAAACCGCATTCATAACCGGCATCAACTTCTCTAACATCATCTTTAAATCTTTTTAGCGAAGCAATTTCTCCTTCATGAATAACTATTCCTTCACGTATTAATCTTATTTTACTGTTACGCGAAATTTTTCCATCCTGAACATAGCAGCCGGCAATGGTACCAACTTTAGGAACTTTAAATGTTTCTCTAATTTCAACAGTTGCAGTAACTTCTTCTGAAAGCACAGGTGAAAGCAATCCTTCCAAAGCAGATTTAACTTCATTGATAGCATCGTAAATTACAGCATATAATCTTATATCAACTTTTTGAGTTTCGGCTAATTTCCTGGCATTAACATTCGGCCTTACATGGAATCCAATAATTATTGCATCTGAAGCAGCGGCTAACAAGCACATCGCTTTCGGATATTCCGCCGACTCCTTTGTGAATAACTCTAACAATAACTTCATCATTTGATAATTTCATTAAAGAATCGGAAAGTGCTTCAACAGAACCGTCAACATCGCCTTTAACAATTAACGGAAGTTCTTTAACTCCGCCAATACTGATTTGTTTTGCAATTTCATCAAGGGTAATATGATGTACTTGTTTTTGATCCTGTTCGCGTTTTAACTGCTGTCTCTTGATTCCAACTTCTCTTGCTTGCCTATCTGATTCAACTACAACAAAAGTATCGCCGGCCTGCGGAGAACCTTCAAAGCCTATAACCAAAGCTGGTGTAGAAGGCGGAGCTTCAGTAATTTTATTTCCTCTTTCATCAAACATAGCACGAACTTTACCTTGATAAATTCCGGCAACAAAAGGATCACCAATTTTTAAAGTTCCTTTTTGAACTAAGATGGTTCCGGTAATTCCTCTTCCTTTATCAAGTTCTGATTCCACAACCGCACCGCGTGCTTCTCTATCCGGATTGGCTTTTAAATCCAGTATTTCTGCTTCAAGTAAAATTACTTCAAGAAGATTTTCTACATTCAATCCTGTTTTAGCAGAAACTTCAACACATTGATATTTGCCGCCCCAATCTTCAACCAGAACATTTCGATCAGCAAGCTGCTGCTTAATTTTATCACGTATTTGCACCAGGTTTATCAACTTTATTTATAGCAATAACAATTGGAACACCGGCAGCTTGAGCATGATTTATAGCTTCAACTGTTTGAGGCATCACGGCATCATCAGCAGCAATAATTAAAACAACAATATCTGTTAGCTGAGCACCTCGGGCTCTCATTGCAGTAAATGCTTCGTGACCAGGGGTATCGAGAAAGGTAATATATTTACCATTTCCAACATCAACTTTATAAGCACCAATATGCTGTGTAATTCCGCCAGATTCTCCTGCAACAACATTTGTACTTCTGATATAATCGAGAAGAGAAGTTTTACCATGATCAACATGTCCCATTATAGTTACAACAGGAGAACGTGGTTGTAAAGTTTCAGGATCATCAGGTTTATCTTCCAGAACTTCAGAAGTATATTCTTTTTGAAATTCAACTTCATAGCCAAATTCATCGGCAACCAAAGTAATAGTTTCAACATCAAGTCTTTGATTAATTGAAACCATCAAACCAAGTTCAATACATTTTGAAATTACATCGCCAACGGGAACACTCATCAAATTAGCAAGCTCATTAACGGCAATGAATTCTGTAACTACAATTTTATTTTGCTCCTTCGATTTTTCTTCCAGCCGTTTTTCTTCCTCAGCTTCACGTTCTCTTCTTTTTCTCTTTCCTAACACTTGCTCTTCCAGAAGCAACAGTATCGTCCATGCTTAAAAAGTTTTACGAATTGCGGCTTTAACATCCTTTTCGTCAATCTCAAACTTTTTAACTCTTTTCTTCTTTTTAGCTGCCGGCAGTTCTTCTGTTGAGTCTTCGGCTTTCTTTCGTGCTTTTGGTTTTTTCTTTTTTTTAGGTGCTTCGGTAGCTGGGACAATTCTTGTTTTTTCTTCTCCGGCTTCCTGTTTTTTCTCTTCACCAAGATCCATTTTTCCAACTACAGTCAAGCCTTTTCTTTTAGCTGCCTCTGTTTCTTTGGGAGTTTTGAAAGTTTTTGCATCTACCTTTTCTCCTAGTGGTTTCAGGCTGTTCAGCCGTTCTTCTTCTACTGCTTTATTATCAACCGTTTCAACTTTTTCTGCAGCTATCTCTTTTTCTTCTTCAATTGTTTCAGGTTGTTCTGCCGGAATTTCTGCAGTTTCTGAACTCTGCGTCTTCTGCTTCTTCAACAGGTGTTTCAGCTACTCCTTCAACCTTAGCGGATTTTTCATCTTTATCAGTTTTCTCTTCACGTTTCTTCTGGAACTCCGCAATTTTTTTATAATGCTTTTCAGCTTTCTCAATATCTTTTTTGAAATGATCATTTATATCCGTAATCATTTCATCCGTGAGCATAGACATATGAGATTTTACATCGTGTCCTTTTTTGCGCAGGAATTCTATTAAGTTTTCTGCGGATAAATTAATTTCCGAAGCTAACTTATAGACTCTTAATTTTTTGGATTTCGTTTCTGCCATAATGCCTTTGTGCTTTTTTGCTTAAAATAAAATTCTATTCCTCTTCTTCAAATTGTCCTTTAATTATTTCAAGTATCTCGTTAATCTTTTCGTCATCAAGCCCTTCAATTTCTTTTAACTTCTTTGGCCCGGCTGCCAATACTTCAATTGCGGTATCATATCTTGAGTTTATTAACAATTCATAAATCTCCTGGCCCAATTCATCTTTCAAATCGATAAGTTCGATATCCTCTTCATATTCTTCAAACGGTTTTTCTTCTCTTAATATTTCAATTTCATACCCGGTCAATTTCATTGCAAGCCTAATATTAACACCATTTCTTCCAACAATCAAAGAAACCTGGTCGCTGTCGGCAGTAACAACTGCTTTTCTATTAACTTCATCCAATTCAATTCTTTTTAACTTTGCCGGAGCAAGTGCCTTTTGAATAAATACATTCGGTTCTTCAGAATAATTAATAACATCAATATTTTCATTATTCAATTCTCTAACAATAGCATGGATACGAACTCCTTTCATTCCAACGCAAGCACCAACAGCATCTATTCTTTTATCCTGCGATTCAACAGCAACTTTTGCACGTTCGCCGGGTTCGCGGGCGATTGCTTTTATTTCAATTATACCGTCATAAATTTCAGGGATTTCAATTTCAAATAATCTTCTAAGAAAAGTATTATCAGCCCTTGATATAATTATCAACGGGCCGGTATTTCCTTTTTTAACTTCTTTAACTATAGCTCGAACTGTTTCACCTTTTTTATATCGTTCATAAGGAATTTGTTCATTCCTAGGGAGGAGCAGTTCATTTTTATTATGATTAACTAGAATATCGCTTTTTCTTATCTGGTAAATATCGCCTACGACGATTTCACCAAGCAGTTCCTTGTACTCGTTGTATACAATGTCTTTTTCAATTTCTCTAATCTTCTGATTTAAGCTTTGCTTTGCTAAAGTAATTAATCTTCTTCCAAAAGATGCTAAAGGAAGCTTTTCAACAAAATCATCTCCAACATCAAGTTCTTCATCGTTTCCTTTTTTATTAACTTCTTCAAGACTTACTTGGAGGTTAGGATCTTCTACAGTTTCAACTATTTCTCTTTCTAAGAATATTTCTATATCACCTTTATCCATATTAACTACTACATCATATTTTGCTTCCTCGCCGTATTTTTTCCTTACGAGCAAGCCAAATATTTCTTCGATTATCCCACCGAGCACATCTTTATCAATACCTTTTTCCCTTACCATCTGGGCAAAGGATTCAACTATGTCAAAGTTCATTTCTAAATACCTCCGTTAAGAAAGTTTCAACCCTTAGGGGTAAAACTTAATATTACTTTAGCTTTTTTTATGTTATTAAAATTAATTATTAAATCCTGTTTGTTAACCTCAAAAAATAAATTATCGGCTTCAATGTTTTTTAGAATACCTATAATTTTTTTTGTTGAGTCATTATGAGCGTATGAAACTTCTAATTTTCTACCGATATGCTTGTTATATTGCTTCAAATATATCAATGGCCTGTCAACACCGGGAGAGGAAACATCCAATCTATATGAAGAACTGATTAATTGGTTATCTTCAATAGCTTTATTTACATCCCTGCTTACTTTAGCGCAGTCATCGGCAGAAATATTTTTTTCACCGTCAATAAATATTTCAAAAACTCTATTATTTGGATTTCCCCTAACAACAAAATCAATTAAAAAAAATTTGTTGTCTTCTATGATTTTTTTTGAGATTTCCTCAATATTTTTTTCGCGTAAATTCATACAAATAAAAATCGCCCTAAAAAGGGCGAAAAAGTTAGACAAACTTAGCATTTATTATTTGAATATGCAAGAATATAAATGGTCAACCGGAATAAATTTTAACCTCTTATTTATGCACCAAATAAGGGTATTGATGATATATTAACAACTAATTTTATGTTGAAATTAGCTTTGGGAAATGAATTAAAGAATTCTTGTTTTCATATTCCAACGATTTCGGTAGGCAGGTTAAGGAATTTCCCAAACTTGTTTACAGCATTAATTAATCTTTTAATTTGTGTTGAATTTAATTTAATGAATGAGTTTATTTCTACAATCACCATATCTTTTTTGAATGTACGTCTCCAGGTTCCCTTAACCTGACCATCAATTATAATTATATTATTAAATAAAACATTATTTCGTTGGTCTAAATTTTTAACAAAAGATAAATTTATAATTTCACTTCTATCCGTATAACCAACTATGTATTCATCATAATTGGGAAGCAGGAAAATTTCTGATGATATCTTTTTTAAATATGAAATTTCGTCTTTGAAGAAATAAACTTTACCATTAACAGTTTCACTTTTCAGATAAGATTTATTTAACTCGATTCCTTTTTTAGCATCAGCTAGTGTGAATCCTGACCACCATGCAAAATCTTTTATCGTTGCAGGGCCATGACTCGTAAAAAATCTTTTTGCCAGTTCATACAAAGCTTCATCATGTTTGAACAATTTAGTTTGAAGAATCCTTTCATCAAGTAAAGCATAAGTAAATTGTTTTCCTTTTTTGGGGCCACTGCAAATAATTTGGTCAAGTTCTGCATGCATCATAATATGAGTTAGCCTTTGAGATTTCTCATCAATTAATTTTGCTTCTTTAAGATACACAGCAATCTCTTGACGGGTTAGCTGCTTATTTCCCCGTAATATTTTTTTAATAATTGAGTTACTTTTACTAAATATCTTTTCATCTAAGCCAAGTTTTTTTTCGACGGAAGCCATTCCGGATTTAACGCGGGAAGATGTTAGCGTTAAAATCCAGCGAATATCTTCAGGCAAAATAAAATGCCAGGTTGGGCGCATTGCATGAGTGCGTAATATTTTTCCATCATTAAAAGCTTTTTCGATTAAATCATCTGAAGAATTTTTTATTCTTTGTCCAACCGCCCATTTGACCATTGTAAAATCCTGAGCTTGAATTGCTCCAAAATATTTTACGACATCTTCAACAGTATTAAAAGAATTATTAGTCAGCCCTTGATTGTATAATCGTTTATTTAAAATATCTGAAGAATCATTCATTATACTTAACTGTATTTTTTATTGATATTTAGGCGGGTTTTTTGTTCACCCTACCGGGCTCGAACCGGTGACCTGCTGATTACGAGACACACTAGATGCTTCAAATAACTTCTAAATTCTAAAAATAATTTATGAATGTACTATAAAATGTTCAATGAAAATTTAAATATTTTTGAATATAATTTATACAAAATTAATATCCATTCTTATTATTCTTGTTCCATGCTCATAATTAATAGTAATTCTGGAACAGAATGTTGTATTTAGTTAAAATATAATTTTTTTTCCAAAAATAATTAAATCGTGTGAGCATGGAACAAAAACAATGAATAGAGAAAAAGAAATAGTTAATAAAGCTGTAAAGCAATTAGAAAAAGCAACAGGTTTTAGAACCACATTACATTTTCATGAAAACACTAATATGCCCAATGCCGTCCTAGGTATACAAAACGACGATTACAATATTGAATTCAATGTTGAAATCAGACTATTTATTAATAAAGTGAGATTGGGAATAGTATTGAATCAGCTAAAGGATATGAAAGGCAAAACTCTATTAATAACTGAATTCATAAACCCAAATTTAATGGACACTATTGAAGATAACGGAATTAATTTCATTGATGCTGCAGGTAATGCTCTAATAAAGGTACCTCCTTTGTTTGTAAAACTGAAAGGGAATAGATTAGATGATGAATAAAAAATCAAAATACCTAAAAAAACCTTTAGTGTTGCAGCTCAAAAAGTAATATTTGCCTTTCTATGTAATCCAGGATTAGAAAGAGAGCCTATTCGAAAAATTGCAAAATGTGCAATTACTGGTGTTGGCACCGTCCATAGAACACTCAATTTGCTAACTGATGTTAGAACAAATATAATAGCTAATAAAGAATATTTGCTAAATGCGCGGGTGGCATTATACCCAAATAAATTAAAACCAAAATATTTGATTGACAGGTATCAGAAAAATGAAGATCAGATTAATAATTTACAATTAAAGGATTATAATGCATTATGGGGAGGAGAAGGAGCTGCTGCAAGATTAATAAATTACTTAAATCCTTTTATATATACTATATACATTACCGAGAGGCAAGGTGAATTTACATTAAAGAACAGGTTAAAAAAAGATCCCAAAGGTAACCTGATACTTATGAAAAAATTCTGGAACTTTGAAGATACTGATTACCCCGGGATGACACATCCAATTTTGGTATATGCCGATTTACTTGCAACCGGAGATCCCCGAAATATTGAAACAGCAAAATAATATACGAGAAAGATATTGTTAGATATATCAAAGAAGATTGATAAATGTATGGAATTGTTAACGAATTTACAGATGGGATTAGAAGACAAAAGAAAGCTAATTTTAATATTTACCGAGAATTTTTAATACAAAAAAATTTCAACTCATACATCGAAGAATAAATCATCATTGCCGGTTAAGTTCGCAGCATAATCATGCTACTTTTGCTTTTCGTATAGCAAGGGCTAAAACTAATTTTAAAAAGGCTACTTATAAAACCGAAGGCTCTAGAAAAGAAATAGAAGCAGATCCTATTTTTAATGAAGCCTTTATCAAAGCAGAAGAAGATATAAGACAAATGAAACTACGATTTGTCGAAGTAAATGAACCTATCTCACAAGCTCTTTTTGAAATATATACTGCCGTTGTTTTGGATTAATCACATTTCCAAAAGATCAAATGATTGAAGTACTATCGGACTATACATTTGATTTAAATGATAATACCTATTCTATAACTCGAGAAAACATTGATTATGAAAAATATGGAGATTATAGCTTTACAAATATATTAAGGCATTTCAGAAATGGATTAACCATGGATTAATTGAGCAACGAACAGAGAAAGGTGATATTTCAGGAGTAAGGATATTTGATTGATTAGATAGACATCATGCAGAGAATTTTTCTATTACAATAACCGTTGAGGAACTTAAAGAATTCGCTTTGTCATTAGCAAATAAATTATTAGAGCGGCTTGATTAAAATTAAAGTATAAATTTATTTACTGATTAAAATCTCCAAACGGTTCATTTGTTACAATATAAAATCGGTTTGGTCAAATGATTCATAATATTTGAAATACCATTTAATAACACAGTAAATTTAAGCCCTTCATTATAATTCAACTTTAAATAATTATATACCATTGAGGAGGGTCAATCATGAGTAAAGAAGTACTAATAACCGATATATTAACAAACAAACTTAAGTCTGTTCAGGGAGAAATTGAAGGCCAAACAAAAACAAATAAATCAGCTAAAAGCCAGCCGGACGATGAATGGTCAGTTGATGGAGATCCAATAAAAGGAAGAAAAAATAAGGAATCAATTTTAGAAGGTTGTAATTATACTATTGGTTATATAACAGCCGTTAAAGATTTAATACCGGAATTCCTAGAATTTCTTAATAAAACAGAATCCGAGTTAAAAAAATATGATTGAACGACGTGAAAAAGATGATAAAGAAAAAACGGAGCAATTTAATAAATTATTTACGAAAACAACCAAAGAAAAAAATAGAGACCCGCATTATAACTACTGCAAATTAAAAGGAACCAGCAGACCATGGGGTATTGATGAAGAATGTACTTGCCCGGATGCCTATATTTTAAGAAAATGAATGAAGGAAGGAATGACATTTGAAGAAGCAAAGAAATATATTATTCAACAATATATATAACTAGTATATATTAAATATCAGCTTGTAATTTTTTTAATTACAGGCTTAATTATTTTGGATTAAAAAATTGTTTACCAATTCAAATTAAATTAACTGCATCAACCAGATTATTTGAGTCTGTAAAATAATCTGTGTAAATGATTTTATCCATTTTAGGAAAGACCTAAGTCTTTCCTGTAAATGGAGACCTAATTAGTAAATATTATTTTAGGATTTCTTTTAAAATTATTTATGAATTTTCTGGATAAAGAACTACCATCACATAATTATTCATGTTAAAATATTTTTTAGCAGTTTCTTGTATTTCTTCATTATCTAACTTTTCTATTTTATCATCATTCTTATAAATATCAGACAAATCCATATCATAAAAATAATAGCTGGTTAAAGTTTTAACCCAATAATCATTTTCTTTTCTTTGAACTTCGTTTTCTCTAATCTGCATTTCCTTAACTCTTTCAATATATGTTTCATCCAAACTATAATTTCTTATACTATCAAGTTGTGTAAATAATGTACCTACAAGTTCGTTTATCCTTGTAGGATCGCAGCCGAAAGAAATTTCAATTTGGTATTCTTCATCAGGAGCGTGTTTCCCTGTTGAAGAAATACGAATTCCATAAGTTCCACTTTTATCTTCTCTTAAAACTTCTCTTAATTTAATACGAACCGCACTTGTCATGGATTTTAATAAATAGCTATTTTCTTGAGTCCATTCGAAAGGGCCTGTAAAAGTAACATCAACATAACCTTTTTGTTCGATTCCTTTACGAACTTCCTTTTTTATTACACCTTTAGGAGGCCTAATTCCAATATCAGTATAACTCTCTTGTCTTTTAATTGAAGGAAGGTTTCCCAAATAAGTTTCAATAAGTGGTTTTATTTTTTCTACATCAAAACTGCCGACTAATAAAAAAGTGAAATCAGATGCATCTGAAAATCGGTCTTTATAGATTTCGAATGATTTTTCCATATTCATTTTGTCAACTGTCTTCTCAGTCCATGGATATCTTCTTGGATTATACTGTGCTAAAGTTAATGAAAGAGTATCGTTAAATGCTGCTTCAGGACTTTTTTCTCTATTTGCCACAAGGGTTTTAACTTTTGAAATGTAAGATAAGAATGCTGAACTATCAATTCTTGGTGAAGTAAAATAAAGATATATTAGTTGAAACATTGTCTCAACATCTTTTGAAGATGATGACCCAAGAAATCCCTCCGTTAGCTCAGAAATATACGGAGCTACTCTTACAACTTTGCCGGCCAATTTCTTTTCAAGTTCGGTATTATTAAATGCTCCTACACCGCTTTGATTAATTAATTGGGAAGCTGTAGCTGCGGCAATATAATCTTCGTTTGATACCAAAGAATTTCCGCCGGGACTAAACGCCCTCATATCAATTTCATCATTCTTGAAATCAGTAGGCTTTAATACTACTTTTACACCATTGGATAAAGTCAGTTCTGTTACATTCAACTCTGATACATTGTCCTCTTTAATTATCTTACCTGCTGAAGGAATTTTTTCTACCAGTGGCTGATCAGCAACATCATCTATATACGGTTCAAGCTTTTTGTTTTTAACTTTTTCAAAAACCGACAGCAATTCTTCTTCTTTTGGAAGTTCTAATCCTTTTTTTGCAGGAGCATTTACCAAAACTACACAATCATCTTTATTCATCCACTCGCGGGATAAAGCATCAACATCTTCAAGAGTTATTGTAGGTATTATGGCTTTTTGAAGCTCATATTCGTATTCAATTCCTGGAACCGGCTCGCCTTCTAAGAAATGCCTAATATATTCGCCGGCATATTTTGCCGATTCACTTTTATCTCTTTCATTATAAGATGTTTCAATATATCTAAGCAATTCATCTTTTCGTCTTTGAAGTTCAGATTCTGTAAAGCCGAACTTTTTTATTCTTGCCGCCTCGGTTAACAGAACTTCTAATCCTTTATCTACTTCACCATCTTTAACTGACGCACCCAAATAGTAAAATGCTTTTGTTCTTATAATATCTTCTTTTGATGAATAAGCAGTTACAAAAGGAGGATTAGGTTTTAACGATAACTCTCTAAGCCTTGAACTAAACATTCTGTTATATAACAGTTCTGTAAGCCTCTGTTTATAATTCTTTACTTTATCTTGCTTATCTATACCCAACTTGTAAAAAACACTAACGCCGGAGCTAGTAGCTTCAGGATCTGACGCCATAGCAAACGAAATATGATCCTGGTCCGGAACGGGGAAAAACTTCCTTGGTTTCTCATTCTCTACGTTTTTAATTTTACTAAAGTGTTTTTTAATCAGGTTCTCTATTTTAGCTTTATCAAAATCTCCAACAGCAATTACTGCCATTAAATCCGGCCTATACCATTCCTTATAAAATCTTTTTAAAGTTTCGTGCTTAAAGTTTTCAAGAATATCTTTTTTCCCTATTGGAAGCCTTTCAGCATATCGTGATCCTTTAAATAATATAGGAAATTGTTTATCACGCATTCTTGCAGAAGCGCCGCGGCCTAGTCTCCACTCTTCGATTATCACTCCTCGTTCTTTATCAATTTCTTCATCATCAAAACTTACATTGTGTGCCCAGTCTTCAAGAATTTGAAATCCCTTATCCAAAGTTTCATCCTGATCAGTTGGAATTTGAAGCATATATATAGTCTCATCAAAGCTTGTGTATGCATTTATATCTGCGCCAAACTTCATTCCGATACTTTCAAGATAACTAATCAAATCATTTTTCTTGAAATTTTTTGTGCCGTTGAATGCCATGTGCTCAACAAAATGTGCAAGGCCTTGCTGATTTTCATCTTCCAGAACAGAGCCAACATTTACAACAAGTCTAAGTTCAGCACGGTCCTCCGGCTTTTTATTTTCTCTTATAAAATATTTTAAACCATTATCTAAAACTCCAGTCGTAATTTTATTATCAATAGGAATCTCATCGTCCGGCTTAAATTCCTGCGCAGCAGCAAGAGAAGTTAAAATTAAAAATAATATTGAAAATCCAAAAAGCTTCATTAAACACTCCGATTATATTATGGAATTATTGAATTATTAAGCCCCGTAATTAATCTCCCTTTTGTTCGTTCAGCCTCCGCCCTTAACGATTCAGGCTCGTTATTATTACTAATAATTTTATCGCAAGCTGTTACAATTTTATTTTTTTCTATCGATAGATTAAACCAGCCTAATGCCTCGGCAATAGCTGTTCTAATTTCCACATTTGTTTTATGATCGCTCATTAAAGAAATTAGTTCCGGCACTGCTTCATGAAAACGATAATTTCTAAACGTTCTTGCCTGCTGAACTCTTTTTCTAATAGATAATGTATCGTTCTCCAAAGTTGGCAGTATCTCTTTGTAAAGCCAAAAATCATTGTGATTTATTGAATTAACTAATTGCTCCTTTGTGACTTTATTTGAAGGAACATCCGGCAAATTGTTGATAACATCATTCACTGCCGCAATTGCTTCTTTGCTATTAAAAAAGCCAATTGAATTCCTTGCATTAAAACTAACCCTGGATGATTCATCAAGAATATCTTGTTTTACAAGTAAAGGCAGATAAACGCTATCACCAATTTCTCCCATCCATATTGCTGATAACCTTCTAATAAATTCAAAAGGATCATTAATTGATTCTTTTAATACTTCTCTAAAACCTTTTCCATCAATTTCTCCAAGACATTTTAAAGCATGTAATCTTACATTTGGAGAAGGATCATTTTTGTATATTCTAACCAATTCATCTTCATATTTTGATTGAAGACTTTTGTAAATCATATTTATTGCTAAACTCCGGACTACGGGATCTTTACTTTTTTCTAAATCTTTCCACTCATTAAGATTATTTGCATTCAGCAATTGATTCAAATTATTTTTTGAATTAAAGTTATAGTGAAATGTGGGATCTCCTAAAATTACTGATTCAAGTGAATTCTTTAGCTTGTGCCATTGACCTATTCTTACACCTTCATTTATTAACCCCATAAATTCATCTGCCCATCTATCCTGCAGGGTATTAACGGAGTTAGCTTCAGCAGCAATAACTTTACCTTTACCAAAAACATATTCACCGGCGATGTATTCATTTTCATGATACGAACCGTTAAAGCATTCATCGAACATAATAAATTTAGGCTGTGGAGAAATGTTTCGAACATCTTGAATATGCATATCAAGACTAAAATCAAGAAGTGAATCTGCTGCCGTTACTGAATCATTAAACGCTCCTTCAAACCAGCTTTCAGGGACATTATATTCTTTCATGAAATAATCTTTAGCATCGCCAATAGATTTATGTCTTCTTTTTGCAGAACGTAATTTATTTCTAAGATATAATTTGACTGATTCTATATTTTGACTTACGTTGTTTGCTTCTGGATAATTTAAGAGTAATTGAAGATCATCATCTCCATGTGCATGGAAAATCGCCATATCCATTTCCGGCAGTTGCAATTCAATCTTTAATATATTTTTCATATCGTCGCTAAAGCTGTACTGAAGATTTTTTATTCTTCCTTCCGGTTTAAATAGCTGAGGAAATTGTTCTACTAACGATAATCTCTCATCTGCCCAAGCGGTAAGAGATTGAGAATAATAACCATGGCCGGTAAATACAAAAGCATTCTTTAAGAAATTTTGTTCGTTCTTCTGTTTGGAAATTCTTAATAAATAATTTTTAATAACTTCATATTTATTAATTTTTTCTCCGGATGGTTTTATGCGGCCGCTGTATATTTCCTTTTCAATTCTTTGGGGAGAATCGGGAAGCATTGAATAGTAATACGAAAGTGTATGTACAGTATCATGTTCCAGATATTTAAACTTCAAATCAAAATCATCGTAAAAGCAATCGGATGCAATTGAACTTTCAAAGTACGGATATTTATATTCATCCAATTTAAATGCAGAAGTCATGTGTTGAGCATTGCGAATCATAGGAATGGGAACGTCACCGATAAAAACAACTCCTTCAAGTTTTGGCTTCCCATTGTATAACTTTATAATTTCGGCTTTAATTTCTTCAGGATTCTTCCATTTATCAGCTAATATAAATGTAGATAAACCATCATTTTCAACAGCATCGCGGTAAGCGTTTATTGCATCACTAATTTTTTCATAAGTCATATCGTCAACAATAATCGCAAATGAAGACGAGTGTTGTTGAATAGGTTGAATAATTTTTATTTTCGCTTGAAGCGCTACATTAGAAAACAATAAAAACAGTATTAAAAAAATTACTTTAATATTTTTTTTGTAAATATTAAGAGTCTTATGCATGAGTATTCCTTTATTAATTAAATCTTAAAAAATTATTTTAGTAACACCATTTTTTTTGTTGAAATAAAATTCCCGGCTTTTAACTGATAAAAATAGATTCCACTTGCGAGGTTATATTTTCCCGCATCAAAGCTTACAGAATATTCGCCTGGTGATTTTGTTTCATTTACAAGTGTTGCAATTTCATTTCCTAGTATACCGTAAATTTTTAATTGTACGGAATTAATATCTCCTTTTCCAATAGAAGGAATCGAATATTTTATAATAGTTGATGGGTTAAAAGGATTCGGATAATTTTGTTTAAGGCTAAACGAAGTTGGAATTATATTCATCATTTTTTTCAACACCAACTGTTGTTTCTTCGCCAAGAATATTCCCATTCGATGTTCCTAAAAATAATTTACCATTTTCTGTAATTGCGGAGGAATAGAGATAATATTGGTCAACTAAGCTGCTGTCGTAGTCCCAACTCTTGCCTCCATCAACTGTTTTCAGAACTAATCCATCGAAACACCCTATATAACCGGAATCACTATTTTGAAAAGTCACAGTATAAAAAGATGAATCAATTCCGCTAATGTTATGACTTATATAGTTCCAGTTTGCTCCTTTATCAGTTGTTTCGCAAATAAATTTATCCCCAACAGCAATTGCTGTATTTTCATCTAGCAGAGCAACATCTTCAAAGTCCTTATTCTCAAATCCAACCGGGAAATTATTTATAGAAGCTGTATCCCATGTAGCACCACCATCAGTAGTTCTTAATGTCCATAAGTCTGGCCCCAGCAGCACAGCATTGCCTGCATCAAAAGCAATTATATCGCCGGAAATATATCCGGGGCCGCCAATATTATAAATTTGGGTCCATGTTTCACCCTGATCAGTAGTTTTGAAAATATAATAATCACCATAATCAACTATGCTTCCCCAGGCATAACCGGTATTTAAATCACCAAATGAAATTCCCCCCACGCGGTTCCTGGAACTAAATTCAGAGGCAGGCAAAACTGTTTTCCAAGAATATCCGCCATCCGTTGTTTTTACTATATGAGCATTTTCTTTTAATATAAATCCTGTATCCGGCGTAACGAATTTCATTGCAAAGCATTCATTCTCTAAAGCACTTGAAATAATTTGCCATTCATTACCGGTTCCATCAGAGTTTAAGTAGAAGTCCCCGTTATTTGAAACAGCATAACCTTTGCCGCCTATAAATTGAATACCGTAAATTGATGAAGGAGCTTTTTGATGAACTAATTGCCAGGTATCTCCAAAATCCGTTGATTTTAAAACATGACTGCTAGTTCCCAACGCATAAATTACATTATCTAAAACACTCAAAGCAGTTAAACCAAATGCAAAATTAGGTGATGAAGCATTCCAGGTTTCTCCGCCATCTGATGTCTTCAATACGTATTCACGGCTGAATCCATTACTTCCAACTCCAATTCCATTAAGGCTGTCTTTAAAGTAAGCATCTTTAATTCTGTCATATTTATTAAAAGTAAGGGTTCCACTTTTCTTAACCCAATTAATCCCGCCATCAGTTGATTTGTATATTGGAGTAATCACTCCGTAAAATTCATTACCTTCTCCTATAGCAATAACTTCATTATCATTTAACCATCGTACTGCTTTTAAATCTCTGAAAAAATTATCGTTAATAGCCGTTGAAAAGTTCCAGGTCTCACCGCCATCCGTAGAATATTTTTCAATATCTTTTTTATCACCAACTAATACTCCGTTGTTCCCTCTAAATTGAATATCATACCATCTTTTTGCTGTTGTTCCGATCAGAGAATCTTTAACTGCCCAATTATCTCCACCGTCCGTAGTTTTAAGGAGATAAATCTTTTTGGATTGTCCGGCAATAACGAAACCGGTTAAGGCATCTTTAAAATAAAGCGCATCACAATAGCTAAATTGAACTTTAGGCAAAACAGTATTAAGACTAACCTCTGTCCAATTTTCTCCGCCGTCAATTGTTTTAAGTACGCTTCCTCCTGTTGAACCAACCCATCCTGTACTAGCATCAGCAAAAACTACTTCTGTAAGATTTGAAAGAACATTTGATACTTGTTTTGTCCAGTTCAACCCTGCATCGGTAGTTTTATAAATACTCCCATTTGTCCCAACAATCCAACCCGTATTTTCATCTACAAAAAATATATCACTAGTCAAATATTTTATCTGTGGTGATGAAAGAACTTTAAGTGTTTGAGATATGCCATTCATTTGTAATGATGTTAATAAAACAAATAGTATAAATAGCTTTTTCATATTTCTTATCCGGTTGTTATTTAATTTCTTTAATAATTAATATGCTTTTATTTTATACTCAATTCCTGTTTGGAAATTTTTTCTTATATCATTCCCGTTGTTAAAATTATTAGCTTTTGCTGCTGAATAATTTATGAAGATATTAAAACTCCCCACTGCTTCGGAGCTAATTTTAGCAATCAATGTTAAATTATGCTGATTATAATTTGTTTGATAAAAAAGCAAATCAAAAATTCTGTATTTGGTAAAGTAATCAGACTGTTCAGTATAATTAAGATTTGAATTACTTATTGTCTGATTTAAATATCCATAAGCCAAGCATAGTGGAGACACAATCATTAAATTTATATTCGAAGCCCTAAACTTGCTTTTAAATTATTAAATCGAGAGTTAGAAAAAACATGGCTATAGTAATCGTCATCATTCCTCTTGAAAAAATCTATTCCTGTTTCAAGCCCAATATTTATTTGTTCAGTAAAAGGATATTGTGCTCCTAAAAGAAAAGAATTATCAGTCCACAGATTTTCCATATAAGTAGATTGATAGTCTGGATTTGAAGCCCACGAATTATTGTTAGAAATTTTATAAGCAAACCCAAGCTTTAGTTTTTCAAACGCATTGCTAACAGCGTAAATGCCTCCTCTGTAAACATTATCTTTCCAAAAGCCGTCAGGAGATGGTTTATTAGCATTATCCTTAATCATTGTTTTTTGAAAACCACCACCTGCATAAGCAGAAATTGAAATTAAATTTTCAAGTTCATACTGAAAAGTTAAATCACCAAAATATCCATTGTTGTATGAATACCTGGTTTCATCTTTTTTAGTAAAAACATTCGGGAAATCAAAACCCCTAAATTTTATAATTACAACTTCCTGATTTACAGCTTCATCATCCTGACTATAATTAATTTTTTCATAATTATCATAAACGTTTAATACAATACCGGCAGACATTTCTTTATTTATAGTGTATCCGCCACCAAACTTAAAATTTAATTCACGATGCTTTGAAACTAGGTTTTGGCGTAATTTCCTTTAATCCTTCATCAACAGCATATCTTAATGCTGCCCCTACAGAAAAGTCTTCTGTAATTTTATTGCAGTATTCAGAACTCATAATTATTCCGTTAAATCTAGAATTACCGGTCGTAGTATTTCCTATTAAAAAAGGATTTCCACTTGAATAGTCTTTAGTAAACAACCACTGCCAATCATTATATTCGGTTCGCTGAAATCCAAAACTTCCTTTAAAAATTTGTGTGCTGCTGATACTTTTTTTACCATATGCGCCAAGCTGATAATTATTTATTTCGCCAGGATCAATAGCTCTTTTAAAATCTCCACTTGTAGAATTATACAGGGAATGAATTGTTAATAACTCTTCTTCCTTATCTTCAAAAAGATTCGCTGGATTATTTCCAACATAATAAGAATTAACTCTGTCAAGATTTTTGAAAATCAGTTCAAACGGATATTCGTATTCAAAATCTTTCTGACAGAAAATCTTAATATTTAATGTTAAGAATAAAGCAATTACAACTAGTACAAATTTTTTCATGAGCTTTAATAATATCCTGGAGTTGGAACTTCGTTTATTTTAAAATCCGTAGAAGAATTATTGTCGTCTTTCAGTATTAATCTTCCATCATTACTTATTGAAATTCTTTCCATTGATTTGCCGGTATAAAATTGAATTCCGCCAGTTGCTCCGGCATCAATTGATTCATTTAAAACCTTATCACTTAACTTGGTTGGATCTTTTAAATATTCTACTCCATCAAGAATGCTTGTATAAGGAATTAAAAACTCATCACCATATGGAATTAAATCCGACACATTTAACTTAGCGAGAACCAATGCGTCTTTTTCTCCCCCAATAAGCCAATCATTGCCTGAGTCCTGATAAATTTTAATCATATTGGGTACAGCCGGATTATCAACATCTGGAGCATCATCTTTATAAAATTCAAAATTTGCTTTTGAAAGATCAACGCTGTTTGGGGCATTCATTCTATGGTCAATTGCGTCTTCAGCACAAAGAGCAAATTCTCCTGGATTTAATGGGTAATCCTTTCCTGTGCCAGGGAAAATCCAGATACTTTTTGAATGAACGTAAGAAGGATCATCCCTATAATTTATGCCAAGGTATGAACTTGCATATACTCTTACAATCATTATGCTGTCTAAATAGACTAGCGAATCCGATTGATTAAACACTTCAATATACTTATCGTGATAATAAAGGCCGGCTCCTGTTGGGCCGCTTGCATATATTTCACTTATAACTAATGGCGACCCTGATAAAGCAATATCCATCGGCACTTCTACAGTTGTTATTTCACCTGCACTTAATTCAATAATTCTTTTCTTAATATTTGTCAGCCTAACATTATTTGTTTCTACGCCAGAAATAATTTTCATTTCTTCAGGAGTCATCTGTCTTTTTGCAGAAATTAAGTATGTGTCAGATGGTATTCCTGTTATTTCAGCTACTCCGTTTGAATCTGTAGTTATATTGTAATTTGTTCTAAGCATGTTAGAAGTTAATGTAATAGCAGCATTATTAACTTTGTCAGTTCCAAATAATGTCTGCATATAATTCGAATCATCTACCAAAACAATTTTAAAAGTCACCTCCCTTTCAGTTGCCGAAGGCTTATTATCAACAAGATTATTACATTTTAATGAAAACAAGGTTATAGCAATAAAAATTGTTAACCTTAAAAAATTATTTGCGTATATAAATTTCATTTTGAATGTTGACATAAACCTTTACCAGATAGATGAACTAAATTCCAAGCCGTAAAAAATATCCGGATTTCTTCTTTCATAATTTGGTGAGGCGCTTGAACTTCTTGCTAATTTATATAACGGCTGATTATAGAAAAAATTATTAACATAGAATGATATAGCCGCACCTTTCCAAAGTGATTTGCTTACTTTCAAATTGACTAACCATTTATTTGGCTTATTTTCTTCTAGCAACTCAAATGGCTGAACAACTTTTCTAATTGAAGTGTACAAAGGGTCCGCTTGTTTCTCAGAAGGAATTCTCACCATTTCACCAGTGTTAGAAAAATATCCTATTGCCAATGTATCGCCATAATGTCTTCTTCCGTTAATCTCAATAAGTTTTTGCTGTAAATGTAAGGTCAGCCAAATTCCTAAGTCTTTAGCTTGAATTTCAAACCGGTAATTCAATAATAAATCTTTGTAGTAATATTCAATTGAATTATAAATCGGCATAACGTCTAATCCCAATTCCGGAACATATCTGGAAGAAGAAATATTGTATCCGTTCTCGCTACCGTCTTCAGTATACATGTACGAAGCATCAAATCTAAACACAGTATTAATGACAGGAATTCTTTTTGTAGTTAAAATTAATTCAATACCGCTAACGTTTTCCCATCCGTTATTAGCATATTGATTATACGTATCAAGAATAGTGTCTTTAGTAAAAGCAGTTGATTGGTTGGGCCAATCCGGAAAAGATTTTTTGAAATATGCTGTTGGTTGACTAAGAGCATCAAACATATTATTAGTTTTATTTACATATCCCGTAACCGTAAATCCAAATGAATCAAATTGTTGATCCAAACTTGCTTCGTATTTTCTCTGAGTATATCCCTTTAATGTAGCATTTGCTTGAGGTTCAATATACGTCGAGATAATTGAAAAATTGCTGTCCGGATAAGACGGATTTTTAACTGAAACAGTATCTACAACGTCAAAATATTTTTGTTGCGCAAAAATCATCCCCATCGGAGGTGATTTTGATGTTACTCCATAACCAAATCTTAATTGAGTATTTTCAAAAAGATTGAATGACAAAGCAACTCTTGGATTTAAAAAGCTGCCGTTATAAGACTCAATAAAATCTCCTCTACCTAAAAGTCCTTTAAAGTTTATCCCAGTCGGGCGATATGATTCATAACGAACGCCGAACTGTAATGTAAAAGGCTTTATAAAATTCCCTGTTATTTTATCTTCGGTATATAAACTCAAAATCGGATACGCTGGAATATCATCATAAGTTCTTAAACGCGGAGTTGTATTTGTTAAAGAAGGAGGATACAAAGGATCAAAAATAATCCCCTGTCCTTTATTAAAATCATTTCTATAATTAATTCCGAAAAGAAAACTGTGAAGAATGTTTCCGGTAAATAATCTTAGAGAATAATTTAAATCAGAATAAATATTCCATACATCGCCTTTAATATATTTCTGCCCTAAGTATGAACCGAAAACAATTCTTCCTTCAATTGAATTATCCTCTTGAAGATCTGTAATTACGATATTGTCTCTTGAGACCAACTGCTGGTAATATGAATTTTGCTTTGTGTATGATGCTGAAAATAAAAACGATAATTTTTGTAACGATGAAAAGCTACGTGTATATTCACCGGAATATTTTAAATTTATGTCTTTGTTGTACCATGCTTCTCTTAAAGCATAACCAGGAACTTCCTTATAATCATCAAATGTGCGGGTGAAGTATAAAATATTTTTTAGACTGTAATCCTCAACGTCTTTCAGTAAGGTTAATTGTGCGGCAATTCTTGTATATCCACCGCCTGTTATTCTAATATCTCTTCGTGATAAAGCTAAATTAAAATTACCATTTAAAATCCAATCACCAAGTTTAGTCCCTCCGCCGACATTTGTTTCATATAACTGCGGATTGTATTTTATTTTAACTCGAAGCGGATCAGGTGATGCTTTTGTTTTAACTATCATTAAGCCGTCTGTTAGATCGCCGAACCTTACAGAGGGAATTCCTCTTACAATTTCTACTTCTTTTATATTTTCAGCAGGTATAGCTCTTAAATCAATTCCGCTGTTAGCGGTTGATTGTCCAATTCCAATCTGCATATTAGCATTATTAGTAATTGGAATATTGTCCAGAATTATTTGAGTCCCTAAAGCATCTCCATTTCTAATTTGTGCTTTTTCAGTTGAATTAAGAGTTGGATTTGAAGTTTCAACTCCAGGAGTTAATTTTAAAACATCATAAAGACTTGAAGCTTGTATATGTTCAATCTCTCCTGAAGAAACAACAGTCTTTGTTTCAGGAGTTATCGGTATAAAATCACTTTTGGCTGTAACTTCGATACCACCTATATTAAAAGAAGTACTTTTTAAAGCAAAGTTCTCTTCAATAATTTTATTTGAAGAGATTTGTACTTTAGTGATAACTTTTTCATACCCGGTATAAGATATTTCAACCGTAAAAAGACCAGGCTTGGAAATTATTTTAAATTTTCCATTTATATCCGATGCACATCCGTTATTAGTTTCTTTTAAAATAACATTTGCATATGGCAGCGGTTCACCAGAATCACTAGTTATTTTCCCCTCAAAAATCCCAGTATTAGTTTGTCCGTAAATACTGTTGATAACAAATAAAAATATTAAAACTGCGGAAACGTATTTCATAAAAACAAAAAAATTACTTTATTAGCAGAAATAAAATTGAGGCTGTCTTAGATGGAGGTTTAAGTAAAACTAAATTTGAGATTGGGCGCATTGTGTTTTACTTGTCTGAATTCTAACTCTTAAATATTAAGACAGCCTCATTAATTATTTTATTTAAGCACTATCATTTTTTTCTGTGCAAAAAATTCTCCGGCTTTAATCCGGTAGAAATAAACACCACTTGATAATCCAGCAGCATTGAAATTAAGAAAATGCTGCCCAGCTTCCTGGAATTGATTTACAAGTGTCATTACCTCCTGACCGGTAAGATCATAAACCTTCAATTCTACATTAGCCTTCTCAGGAAGATTATATTTTATCATTGTAGTAGGATTGAATGGATTAGGATAATTTTGTGCAAGACTAAAAGCACCGGGAACGTTAAAATTAACTTCAACTACTTTTGAATATTCGTACGTACCGTCAAAGTCAATTTGTTTTAGTCTATAGCTAAACATTCCGTTGTCAACACTTTTATCGATAAAGGAATAACTTTGAGAGTTAGTTGTAGTACCGTTTCCTTTTACAAATCCGATTTTTTGCCATGATGAATTGTTTTGCATTCTCTCAATTTCAAACCCGTAATTATTTTTCTCTGTAGATGTCTGCCAGCTTAAACTAACTTTGCCATCAAAAATATTAGCAGAGAATGAAGTCAATTCAACAGGAACTGTAGGATTGCTGTATCCTTTAATAATAGCTCCACCTGCTCCGGCCATCCACATATTATCACCTACTATGCTGATTTCATAGAGACCGTTAGCGGTTACTGATTTTGCAATATTCCAGGAAGTTCCACCATCTGTTGTATATCCAATATGGCCGTTTACATCGCTGACCCAAATTGTATTTGTATCTTTTATTCCGATCCCCCAGATGCTTGCAAAAGCATCAAACTCAGATGGAAGCGACATTGGGGTCCAGGTTTTACCGCTATCTTTTGTAACAGATAAAGATGGAGAAGGAGAACTATAACTTGAGGCAATACCAAAAGCATCATTTAAGAATTTAAGACTAAAATAAGTTCCTGCAATGCCAAGATCTAACGGATCCCAATTTGTTCCACCATCAATAGTCATATAAGCTTTAGCACTTGCTCCTATGGCGATTACTTTTGATGGGCTAAACATTTTCATATCATAAATAGTACTTGTTCCAAAAGGACTTGTAAGTTCACTCCAATTAGCACCGCCATCGGTTGTCTTGATTATATGTCCCGATGCGCCAACTGCATAACCGTTATCTATATCCGTAAATGCAATTTCATAGAAATCATGAGTTGTTCCAGAAATTGGCTCGGTTTGTTCATCCCAGGTTGATCCAGCATCAGTAGTTTTGAATATTTTATTATTACCTGTTCCTACATACCATACAGTTGGAGAAGGCATTGTAAATGAATAAGCCTGGAAAGTGAAATTTTTCGGCATCATATTCCATGTTACCCCGCCGTCTGTAGTTTTTAATAAAAACCCTAAACTATCAGCAGTAGTAGTTGAACCTCCGCAAGCATAACCCGTATTTGCATCAATAAATTCAACTTCTCTCAATAGTTCTTGTGTAACAAACTCAAATTTATCAGTATAATTTGCACCGTCATCAGTACTTTTCGCAATTGTACCGTTATCCCCTGATACTATAAGATTACTACCGTCGAAAGAGATAGATCTTAAATATTCTGTTGTAACTGTTGTTCCATTCCATGATTCACCGGCATCGGTAGATTTGAATACAATACCTCTTTGTCCAAGAGTGTAAACTGTATTTGCATCATAACATTTAACATCATATAAAATTCCATCCAAGCCGGTAGATTTTGGGACCCAATTGTCGCCGCCGTTTGTGGTTTTCCATAAACCAATACTGATAAGATAACCAACATTCGCATCCAAGAATCTTATTGCGTACACGGAAGATCCTAATCCACTTGCAGAATCAGTAACGTTTGTCCATGTAGTTCCATAATCTTTTGAGACAAGTAACCTACCGAGAGTTGATGAAGAAGAACCTACAAATATTGTAGAAGCATCCCTAATTTCCACACTGTAATTAGTACCGCCGGCAGTTGATAAATTCCAATTAGCGCCGCCATCAGTTGTTTTTACGATTGCCCCATGTGCACCGACAACATACCCTGTATCTGCATCAAAAAATTCTAAATCATAAAAACTTTCCGTAACTCCACCAGGATCAACCGGTGACCATGAATCGCCAGCATCTTCTGTTTTCATTACAAGTCCATCTGTTCCACAAACAAAACCTGTTGTTGCGTTAATAAAAGTAATTGCTTTTATTTCTCTGTTAGTTGGAGAATCAATATGTTTAACGGTCCAAGTTTCCCCTCCGTCATTACTTTTCATACAAACGCCTGCTTTACCTACAGCAATTACTTCCCCAGTTGCAGGAACAATTACGTCATTTAAATCATCACCCTGCGGTTTTGGATTCTGCCATTGCCACTCAAAATTCTGTGCAGAAACAGCGAAAGACAAAAATAAGAACAAGAAAATAGTTGTGATTTTTTTCATCAACATCCTCCTTTTTAATGAATAATTAATTAACTACCTAGAAATAATTTCAGAACAAATCCTTCTAATCAATTTTAACATCTACTGCTTTCTTAACAATTCCGTTGGGCTTTATGTGAAATGGATTGTCAACATCTTTTGTTTGTGCATTACTGAGAAAAACAGTAAGCTTCTTTTTAGTTAAAGCTCCCTTAATTATTTCAACACTTGTTTGAGACTCATCGAAATAAATAAAACAACTTGGCTTATTTGTAAATCTTGTTGATAATCTTACAATACCGTCATCAACTGAAAGATGGCTGGTCAGATAACTAAAATATCTTCTAAGCTGCGGTGAAGCTGCTTCGGGCATTGGGAAAATAAACACAGATAATTGTTCAACAGAATATTTTTTATATCCATTGAATTCTCTATCATAAGTTCTAAAGATTCTTTTTTTGTAATCAACTATAGAAATAGAACCTTTATTCACACCTTCATTTTCTACTTTAAAATCCAATTCAAGGGTCTCTTCAACTTTTGCTTTTTTTGCTACTATTTCATCCTTCTCTATTTGATCTTTTATTTTAGATGGATTTGTTTTTAAAGCATCATAATAAACTGTTGTTGATACAGGTTCTCCGAAATGAGTTTCAAATCCGAAAACACCTTCATCTTCTCTTAAAGTATAAAAGAGATTGTTAAAGTCTATCACGTCAAACAGTCCATATACACCCGCTTCCCAAACAGATAAAGAATCTATTGTTCCCGGTTTAAATCTTCTTATTTCCTGTTTAATTGGAGTAAACAAAGATTCCTTAACTTTACTTTCAGAAATTACGGAAGGATCATAATAGATTTTAACTGTATGAGATTTAGCATAAGTATCGAGCCCGTAAATACCATCAACTTTAACAAGACTGTTTTTAAGTGACATTGAACTACCGTAACATTTGACATTCTTTAATCCGGTTTGTTCATACATTGCTAATTTATTACTATCACTGGGATGGCCCCATTTTTCTGCAATGGTAGTAAATTCAACTTTACTGGCTACACCGAGACTTAATGCAATAAAAATAATCACAGTAACCGGTGCAAGATGTTTAAAATTTCTTTTTTTGCTAACCATTAAAGTATTTTTTCTAGGACAAGAAAAAACACAATCGGTACATAAATTACAGTCTATATGATTGATCTTTGTATATTGAGAAATTTTAATATCCTGCGGGCACTTGGTATCACAAAAATTACAGTCAGTACAATTATCAACATTCCTTGTAATCTTAGGGACAGGTGATAAGAAAGCTCTGCATAAATCCAAGCTCGTTCACTATGCCGACTAAAACAAGCCCGGCAATCAACCACACATAACTTAAATCAGCTCCTAAAACATTTGCAATTATAAATGAAATTATTACTGTCCCAGCACCAATAACATTTAGAAATATATTGCTTAAAGCTCCCAACGGGCAAAGATATTTACACCAAAATAATTTGAAAAAGACGGCTCCAAGAATTGTAATTGCAAATGCAGGAATTGCAAAGTATAGCACAATATCGTTATTACTAAATAAATTGGCAGATGAAAAATATGGGTCAAATTCTTTGCAAAACAACTCGCTGGATGTCATCGTAAAATACAGTGTGGCAAATAAAAGCAAATATTTTAATGAACGTAACGGACGATCAAGCTTTTGAGGAATATTTATTCTTACATGAAGTTTATCACCTAACCTGCCAAGCCACTCACTGACTGTACCAATGGGACAGGCGTAACTACAGAATAATTTACCTACTAACAATACTCCTATCAGTAAGCCAATTCCTAAAACCACTTGAGTTTCACTCATATTGCAGGACATTGTGCCCTGATTTAGTTTGCTCCCTAAAGAAGACAAACCCCCAAATGGACAATATGATTCAAAGTCAGCAAGATAATTTGGGTCAAAGACCGGGCGTATTGCGACATAAGCAATTAAACCCAGGAATATTGATTGAATCAGAATCCGAATTTTGTTTTTCATATATTTCCCCGATTAACGTTTCTAAGATAAAAGTAGCAAAGCGGTTTGCTGTTATAACAGCAAACCGCATCAATCATATTTAATTTATCTACTTTTAAAAAAATCACTTAAATACTTTAAACTGTAATTTCCCTTTTTAATAATTAACGTATTAAAATCATCTTTTTAATACTGCTTAAAACTGAACCCGTTTTACTAATTGCATTTAGTTTATAAATATATACACCGCTTGATAAGCTAGAAGCATCAAATTTTACTTCGTTTCTTCCGGCAGAATATTCTTTATTAGCAATTACGGAGACCTGTTTTCCAATGCTATTATAAACAACAATTGTAACCTTTGAAGCTATTGGTAAATCAAAAGCGATACTTGTTGTCGGATTAAATGGATTGGGATAATTTTGATAAACTTCAAATTGTACTGGCTGGTTTAAATCAACTTCGATTTCTGAAGAATAGCTGAAAGTTCCATCAAAATCTATTTGTTTTAACCTATAATAACATTTTGAGCTGGAAACAACTGCATCAGTAAAAGAATAATTATTCTTATTTGTTGATGTACCATTTCCTTTAACAAAACCAACAACATTATATGTTTTTTTATCAGTACTTCTTTCAATAGCAAAACCTAGATTATTTGTCTCTGTTGCAGTAGACCAGGCGAGACGCACGTTACCATTTGAAATAGAGGATTTAAAAGATAAAAGTTCTACAGGAAGAACTGTTGAACCTAATCTGCAAAGTAGAATATCTTGCTTGCCAACAGAAGTAAAATTTTGACCATCAAAAGAAAAGTTAAGATTAAAGTATCCGGTTGATACAACATTTCCGTTACTTTCAATAACTAGCGAGTTAGCAGCATCCTTATCACTTCCTCCAGCTGCTTTAGCCCAAATAACACTACCATCAGGATCGAGCTTAACAAAGAAAATATCATCCAACCCTGAGCTGACAAAGTTTGTACTACCAATATCTATAGCATCGTTAAAACTACCATAACCAATACAGTATCCAGCAGCATCAGTTTTGACTGCACCACAGACGTCTGCCCCTGTACCTCCAAAATTATCTACCCAAATAAAATTTCCGGCGGTATCTAACTTTGCTATAAAAGCATCATAATCTCCGTGAGTTGTATAATCATTTGTGCCGAAAGTTGCTGTACTATCAAATCTGCCAGATAAATATATATGACCAGCGTTATCCGCTGTAATGCCATATCCTATATCATCTCCATGGCTTCCCGCAGATTTAACCCATACGAGTTTTCCATCAGGATTATATTTAGCAATAAAAATATCGCTCCCGCCATCTCCTATTACAATATTAGAACCAAAATATGCTGTATCAACGAACATTCCTGTCATATAAATATTGCCGGCATCATCTACAGTAACATCTTTTGCTTCTTCCCCAGAAACTGCACTTCCGGCATTCACACCCCACTTTACTGCTCCTGCAGAATCATACTTAACTAAGAATATATCTCTTTGTCCATTTGAAGTAAGCGTTAAAGTATCAAATTCAACAGTAAGCTTTCCACTAGTTCCAAAGTAACCAACTATGTAATAATTGTCATCTTTATCTACAGCAATACCCCTGGTGGAAACTTGAGAGGTACCTTTTCCTTCTTTAAGCCATATAAGATTTCCTGCAGAATCATATTTAGCTGTAAAAGCATCTAAATTCCCTGAGCTGACAACTGTTTTACTCTCAAAAGTTGAACTACCATAGTAATGCCCTGTTACTATAACATTTCCTGCATCATCTATTGCGACTCCATAACCACGGTCAGTTAATATTCCACCACCGCTTCGTCCCCATAATGCTTTTCCATCATGATCAAATTTAACTACATAAAAATCTACATTGCCCTGGCTTGTAAGTGTAACCGAATTACCAAAATTAACTGTTCCGGTAAACTCTCCGGTTATATAAATATTTCCTACAGCATCTTCAGCAATTGCACTTCCATAATCACGATCCGTACCCCCAAATGTTTTTGCCAAAGTTAAACTCGGTGTTTGTGCTTTTATATTAACAACAGCTAATAATATACAAACAATAGCGAGCTTAATGCTTCTGGTAAAAAATTGCATGAGGACTCCTTTCGTTTATTTTAGAATAATACTTAACATGATTCAAAATATCTTCTTTAACAATGCTTTATACTAGCATAATTAGTTCTCATCTCTTATCAATGCTGTGGCAATCAAGCCATATAAACCGGTTACAGCAATAATTAATAAATCAATAATTTGGGTAGATTTTTTTCTTTTATTGTATTTGTTAAATATGATTAGACCAATAATCAGAGAGATTATATTTCCAACTAGAAAAGACCAGCCGGAATATTTAAAATAAAAGTTTATGTATGCGCTGTTATCTTCAGATAAAGATAAACTAAAAGGAAATACATACTTGAAAATTTTAGTCATTGCTGCATCTTCATTTGTTTCCCAGCTAACCGAGTGGGTTTTTATTATCTTATAATTTCTGTCGGTTACAACTGAATTTACTTTTCCATCATCTAAAAAATTAATTTGTCTGTATAAAGGATTGCCAAGAAATTCAAGTTTCATTGTAGAATAGTCGTACCCTTTAATAGGCAGCTCAACCAATTTATAATTATCAAATAACACCAAGAAAACACGACTATCTTCTGTAACCATGATACAATGGAATTCTTTTAACTCCAGTTCCTGAACTAATATGTATTTAATTTTTATTCCTTCAGGTAATTCTACCTTTTTGCAGTAAGGCTTATTATGAATCCTCATCAAATGAAATAAATTATTTTTACTATCTACAATGAAATATCCATCATCAAATGGCTTCATAGTAGATGGGTTGCCAAAAATATTTTTTGATGGAAAAGAGAATCCATTTTTTACAAGTTCAGTATTAAACTCATCGCTTAGCGTTGATTTAATTTTATTGGAAGCACAATTTATAAAGCTCAAATTGTTTGTGACTCTATAAAAATCTTCCGGCATATTTAAGTCTGGCCCGTCAGGTTTTGATTCTAATAGTGGGAAAAGCTGAATTTGATACTTGTTGATATTTATTGCTCTGATAGCCAAAAAGAAGTTATTATCTCTAATAATGTGAGCATCAACAGCAACTCCGTTCACTGAATCCGGCAGTTCTCCTCTATAAAACAATTGTCTATAACTATAGAAAGGTGTAAGGCTTTCAAATTCTTCTTTAGATAATATATTCCCTTGAGCATCAAACCTTTGATATTTATGATTATAAGATTTTGTTTCAAGAAAGTCTTTCTTGATAGGACTAAAGAAGACTCTTGTTGACTGCACAGACTTATCAAAAGCCAAGCTATAATATTCAGGGATGATAATGGAAACCGTATATATAATAAATGCAACTAGCATATACCTGGCAATTTTTGCAGCAATAATCATCTTGCACCTCTCTTAAAACGGAATCCGGAAAGTAAGATCAAAAAGCTTAATAGAAGTGTTATAATTGTAAACGGTAGTAATACCGATTTGAATGCACCGTAACCTTCTTTCATCATAAGCTGTTCTAGAAAGCTTACGCCGGCTATAGCAATTATTATTCTTCTTGACCAAAGCGGCTCAACCATAAGAACTACTAAAATGAAATAAGAAGCAAAGCCTGCCAGAATCCAAGGCAAAGATGTAAGAAACATCGCATAAGTTATTTGTGCTGGAAAAACTAAAGTACTCCCTGAATAGAGAATAACGAAAAAGATGATAAAGAGAATTAACAACTGTATAAAGCCTACAAGAACCATAAATAGAAGGGTGTTGTTCTCTTTAAGTGGAAGGTGAAGTGTCAATTTTAACCGTGATGATTGAATCTCAGGATAAAATTGAGAAATAGCTACTGCCATTCCTACTAACAGCGGTATATATTTTATTTGATCAAAGAACATGTAATCTTTAAATACAATGTAGGTCCATACACCGTTAGCTTTATTAAACTCTATAATCGCTCTCAGATGAATGAACAATCCGGTAAGAACGGCAAGTTCAACTATAAGAGCTCCCAGCACTGCCCATCTGATTTTCAGCCATTCTTTATAAGCAAGTGATTTATACATTAATTTCTCCTTTTAATATTTTCCGGTGACGCCCACAAAGGCTGTTTCTAGATCCATTGGAACATTCCGGAAATCCGTAAATTGTATTTGTTTATCTTTTAAATAATTCTTTACAGTTTCATCATCTTTAAAAGTATAAAGTGAAACTTTGTTTTTTATTGTTTCAAAGTTTTTAACTACATCATCTTTTGCCCAAGTTATATTTTCATTGTTAATAGAAAACTGAAACATTTTAAAATTATTGTGGAACTCTTTAATGGGCATTTGAAGAACAACGCCATCATAATCGAGGATTACACAGTCTTCAAGAAAGCCATCAAGATCCTGAATAATATGGGAAGTAATAAAAATTGTTTTATTTTCGGCTTGAGCATATTCTCTTAAGAAATCTAGAAATAGCTTTCTGTAACCAGCGTCTAATCCCATTGTGTAATCATCCAAAATTAAAAGATCAGGGTCCTGGGCAAGTAAAAGCCCAAGTGTAACTTGAGAGCGCTGACCGCAAGACATTTTTGAAATTTTTTGATTTTCTAGAACTTTAAGTCTGGACATTAAATCATAATAAACTTCTTTTTTCCATCGTGGATAAAACTTAGAATAAAATCTTTCTATCTGTTTTATATTCATAAATGAGTATTGAATATGACCCTCTATTAAAAACCCTATGCGTGATTTAGTTTCAGGAGAAATTTTGTACGAATCTTCACCAAGAATTAAGCAGTTTCCCGATTTAGGTTTGAGAAATCCATTCAAAATATTAATGGTAGTAGTTTTTCCAGTTCCGTTTTTACCGAGTAATCCAAAAATACTTCCTTTTTTAATTTTAAAATTTAAATTTTCGTAAACCCTTTTCCTGCCGTAGTAGTGAGTAAGATTATTTACTTCAACAACATATTCCATTTAGTTTAACCTTTATTTTTTGATTTTTTTTACTAAGAACATACTCTTCTAAACACTCTAAATTTTTAAAGCGTTGCCAGCATAATTGCATCATTAATTTGAATAAGAGTATTTGCAGGCGCAGTAGAAACAACGCCTGCAGATTTTTTACTTCATTAAAATCATTTTTCTAGTAAGTTGTAAGCCCCCGGTTTTCAACTGATAGAAATAAATACCGCTCGATAAATTTTTTCCATCAAAATTAACTTCATACTCACCTGCTGTTTTTGTTTCATTAACAAGGGTTGCAACTTCTCTTCCAAGTACATCGAAGATCTTTAATTGTACATTTTGCACTAATGTAGTTCCAGAAACCGGAACTGAATATTTAATTTTAGTAGTTGGGTTAAATGGATTCGGATAATTTTGAGAAAGTTTAAATGAAGTTATAAGATTATTATTATCATTGATCCCTGTTAATTCTGCTGTAGTAAATATTTTACTATTTCCGCAAGAAACCCAAGGATAACCATCTTTGTCAATAGCAACATCGTAAATATTTTCCGATGTATTTATTACTGATGTATCAGCAATGTTTGTCCATGTAGCGCCTTCATCAGTAGTTTGATAAACACCGATATTTTTTGGATTAGATGATTTTTTCCCTGCTGCATAACCTATTGATTTTCCTTTAAATATAACTCCCGCTAAATCCTCAGCTAAATCAGTCACATCAACATAATCCCAATTTGCGCCGCCATCTGTAGTTTTAAGAATTATTCCTGTACCTGATGCAACAGCATTCATAGCATCAGAAAATGCTACGTCTTTTAAGTTTGCTGAAGAAAGAGCAGAAGGGACAGAATTAAATGTTGAAGCATTCCATGTGCTTCCGCCATCACTAGTATAAACGCTGTTCAACTTCTCCGCTACGATTACACCGTGATTTGCATCTCCAAATGCAACTGCTCTCGCATTTGCATTTAAAGTGTTTAATTTCATATCCCAGGTTTGACCACCGTCTGTAGTTTTATAAATAACATCTGAACTAGTAGCAACTTTACCAACTACAACTCCGTTATTCTCATCGGTAAAATAAACTCCATAATTTGTCGCCGTAGTATTTAAGGTATCAGGAATAACTGCTGTCCAACTATCTCCACCATCTGTAGTTTTACAAACCATGCCATAACTTCTTGATACAAAACCAACATTTTCATTTAAGAAAAATATCCCTTGAATATTCGGACAAACACCATTTACATTAACATACGAACCTTTCCAGGTATTTCCTTTGTCAGTAGATTTTATGAACAGTCCATCATAACCTGCCCCATATATAATATTATCCGATACAGATTGTAATGCGTAAATACTAGCTCCCGGCAGTTCTGTTAGTAGCTCCCAGGTATCCCCAAAATCTGTTGATCTTAGAATGGCGCCATCATTACCAGCAGCCCAAACATTATCGCCAATTCCATTGATGCTATACATCGTCGCACCGCAAGGAATTGAAATAGGAATCCAATTTTGTCCGCCGTCAGAAGTTTTAATTATAGCCGTCCCTCTCGCACCTCCACCAAGCGCAATTCCATTGTTTACATCCTTAAACCAAACACAATAAAAATTTTCATATCTCCTATTTTCTTCTGCTTGAGTTAAGTAAGTCCATGTCGCTCCGCCATCGGTAGTCTTCAGCTCAATGGTTGGCTGTAAACCAACGATAGAGCCCCAACCAACCGCATAACCGTTTTGTGAATCAGTCATATAGACAGCTCTAATATCAGAGCGAGTATAATTAAAACCTCCTAACGACACAGCCTGGCTTTGATTCCAATTTATTCCATCGGTCGTGTAAAACAGGTCGGCATTTGTTTTGCCAACTGCAATGCCATTTGTCCCGCTGAAATACATATCATTCATATCATTAGTAGTACTTAAAACTTGTGACCAGGATGAGCCTCTGTCTGTGGTCATCATTATTACGCTTCCTGAAGCAACATCAGCAAGCACCCAACCTTTATTTTGATCACTAAAAAAAACAGATCTAATAGAATTTGTAACGTCTGTTACAGTAATTGGTGTCCAGTTTTCACCGCCATCAGATGTTGCTGCAAATAAGCCATTATCTCCCCCAGCAAAACCATTATTGGAGTCTGTAAAATATACGTCGCGTATTGCGCCGGAACCATCTGCTTTATATTTTATATTCCAAGTACTTCCCCCATCAGTAGTTTTTTTAACAGAATTGGAATCCCCAACACAAAATCCGGTTGTTGCAGATATGAAGACTATCCCATTAAATCCCGCATAATTTGCTGAAACTGCTTTTCTCCAGGTTTGAGAGTAAATCATTTGTGAATAGAGAAAAAGAATAGTTAGGATAATTAAAACCCGTAGACTTTTTTTCATTTAGTACTCCTCTTATAATAAATAAGATGCATTTTCTTTTTAATTAGAAATTATAAATTGTTACTACAACCTGACCGGTTAAATTATTTCTTATCTTGCTGTTTATATTTTCAGGTTTATAGTTTGAGTAGCCAATCAAAGCTTCAATTTTAAGTAGATTTGAAAGCTTAATCTCAGCACCGGTAGTTATAATATTGTATGAAACATTCTTGCCGCCTCTAATCAAATCATGGCCGAGAATACCATAGTTATATCCTGCACGTACAGAAAAATCATTAAACAATTCGTACTCAAAACCAAGTTTAATTAGGTTATCATTAGAACTAATATTTGAAAAACGACCATCAATATATTTTGATGAGTCTGCATTCAATTTTGAAAATTTAAATTCAATCCCACCCAGTAAAGAATTTGTAATATTATATGAAAGCCCAAGTCCTATTGAGGTTGATTTAACATTCCATTCCCATAGTAATAAATTTTTTGGGGTATATTCAGACCAGGAGTTGTTTTTTGAATAATCAAATGAGAGTCCGGCAACTAATGAAGGTAATATTTCATACCTCCCCTTTACTTTTAATTTATAACTGTCTAACGATGAATAGCCATCCTGGTATTCGTCAAAAGATTCACTACCTGAACTAGTTGAACTAATCGAAAAGGGAACTAAAATTTTCATCCTGGAATTTGAATAATCTCCAGCGATTCCAATTTCTGAAAATTTATTTGGTTTCCAGTAAAGCTGTGAGCTAAAAGCATTTCCGTTTGTTCTCAGCTTTTCTTCAACGGGGGAACCTCTTTTATATATAGAATACGTTTCTCCTCTGAAATAATAAATTTCCACATCCATTTGGTTGACATCTTCAGAGACAATCTTTTCTTGAATATCATCTATTGTAAAATCGATTCCAAGAATAAGGTTATTTAATAATTTGTAAGCCAGTCCAACACGACCCCCAAATTTGCGTAAAGTAGTTTCCGCGTAGGTATATTGTTTTTTTAATCCATTTAATATTTGATAATTAGCAGATGCTCCAACATATAAGTCCGGCAGTAATTCCCAGCTATACATAAACTCAATCTGCGGACCGTCATATCTTACATTGCCGGTGGTTGTATCTGAAAAGAAAAATGATTCACCTGCATACGGATTATATTCAAGTGTCCGGTAAACATCCTTTCTATATTCGTAAGTATAATTTGTTGTTCCTAAGAATGTACCTTTATCTCCTAAAGTTTTTACTCCTTTGAATCCTAAACCATATAATGAAGAGCTTTGGGGAGAATAAGCTTTTTTATAATCACCCCAATTATTTTCCACAGAAGGCACGATTTTTAACCAAGTATCATTTTCAGCTTGATTTAGCCAGGCAGGATTTCCATCAAAATAAAATGGGTCAAAACCATCTTCTTTATCATTAATTATTAAAGACATCCCGCCCATGCTTAAACTGCGGATTGACTGTGATTCAGATATTCCGGGCAAGCAGATGATTGCCAAAATCAAAAAATAAAAATTTAATGCTGTCATTTGCCGCCTAATAGTTTTTGCACAGCAGCAACAAATATTTTCGCATTTAATTTTTACACTCATTAAAAAATTCCAATTAATATTAAATTATTATTGATAGCCTGGTGTGGGCTGGGGAATTATTTCCCAATCTAACGTTCCATCATTAGTATCAACCCCTGGCTCTCTTCTTTGCATCGATTTACCACCATATTTAGGAGGACTAAGCACAACGCCCCTATCTACACGGTTATCTAGTGTTTTTGATAAATTAACTCTCGATTGATATTCTATTCCATCTATTATGGTGGAAATATCTATTCCATCTGACCAAACAGTATCAACACCTGATGAAAGCACAATTACATCACTACTTAAGTTAATTAAAAAATCGACAGTTTTATCCGCCCGCATATTAATTAAATTCGGCACGTTAGGATTATCAACATCATTGGAAGAATATTGATTATAAAATTCCCAATCTGCTTTACTAAGATCTATACTGGTAGAAATAGTATTTTTATGATTAACTGCATCAGATGCTAAAACTATAAACTGTTTTGGATTGAAAGGATAGTTCTTTTCTCCGGGATTCCCAGGAAATTTGAATACATAAGTTACACCATCAATATCATTATCATCTCCTTCATCAGCGCCAGAACCCTTGCCGTCATTATTCCCTGATACACGCATTATCATCATACCATCAAGATATTTAACGCTATCACTTGCGTTATACATTTCTATAAACTGGTCGTAGAAATAAAAGAAATTGTTTACGGGCCCGCCGGCATAAATTTCATTTATTGCAATTCCAGTACTAGAGATAGGTTTAGCAATAACTGTATCACAACAAACTTTACCGGAAACAATCTCAATATCTTTTAAATTTCCGACCAATTGAATATTTGGATCATCCGGATGACTTACTCTAACCGAAATTGCATAAATAGAAGAGGGCAAACCATTAATATTCAGCATACCGTTTTCATCAGTTTGTTTTATTTGCAAACCATATTCAGAGGAAAGGATCACTTTAGCATTTTTTAAGGGTTGATAATCAGGTAAGCTATCATTGTTTGCTATATCCCAGATTGCTTTTAATTGCAGCTTTGAATTTCCCTCCACTGCTGAGGGTGGAGACTCTTTACAACAGGTTACAGATAATAAGAGTAAAATTGATAACGTATATAATATTTTCATCTCCCCCCCTTAAATAATCTGTCTAAAATCATGCTAAATTCAATGCCGTAAGAAAGTGAGGGGTTGCGAACCTCATCATGTATTGTAGTACGTGATATATTATAATGTCTTAGTGCAGGATCATCTAGAAAATTATTTACATATAAAGAAACCTCTGCGCCAGAAAATAGTGATTTGCTAATATTTAGATTTAACAGCCATTTATTTGGCTTTATCTTAACTTCACGATCAAATAAATAATTCAATATAGCTGACTCCCCAGCCACATTAAAATCTATTGGTTCATGATCAAAGTCTTGGTTTTTCTCCCATACTAACTGCTCAGCTCTTAATGTAATCCACAGTCCTAGTGCAGGGTGAGTATATTTAATATAATAATTAAGCTGTAAACGATCGCTCCAAACTTCACCTCTAGAATAAAGCATTCCTAGTACTGTATCAGCATTAGATATATTAACATTATAGTTTGAATATTGACCAAGGCTTTGATCGGGAGTAGCATCATAGGAATAACCCGAAGAAGTTTTATTTAAGTGGCTGTAAGCGCCAACAAATTGAAAGGACATGTTTAATGGTTTAATCTTAGTTGTCCTAAATGAAAATTCAACACCCTTGCTTATGGTTTTACCAACATTCTGATTAATTGAATAGCTGTCTATATAATAAAAATTAGTTCGCTCATTAGAGGTAGTTGTAGCAAATACCGGGATACTTTGTGACCTGGTTTCATTTGATCTGTTTTTATAATAAAATGAAACAGATGTTCCGATTAAATTTGAAAATTTTTGATCAAAAGCGATTTCATATTGTGCTTCACGGTAACCCCTAAGATTAGGCACCCACTGATTATAGCGGAAATAGGTGTTGTCACCGGTCACTGGATTTCTCCAAGTAAAAACATCTTCGGGAGGATATATTTGTGCCATCGGTGGAGACTTTGAGCTTGTTCCAGCGCTCAATCTTACTTGGTTATCCTTTGATAGATATACCATCAAATTTATTCGCGGATTAAAAAAAGACCCTTGGTAAGATTGAACTAAATCACCATCACCCCATAAACCTGATAAATTAAATTTATACGGACGGTACATATCATATCTAAATCCGCCTATCAAATTAAAATCAAAAAGGAAGTGCCCGGTAATTTTATCTTCACCGTAAATGCTTAATAGAAATTGTCCCGGGATATCGTCAAAACTGTATGATCTTTGCCCGGATTCTGAACCATAATAATTAAAAAGGGAATCGAGAATTAATCCGTCACCAGTATTCACTTCATACTTCGGTTCAATACCCACAAGTGTTTTATGAATATAGTTTCCGGTGTAAAAAATATTATTCCATTCTAATCTGCCGCCGGTGCTCCATTCGATCCCTCTTGTCCTAACTTCTCCCAAATAAATCGAAACAGTATCTCCACTAGGCAATACACGCAAATCTGACTGAACAAGCTTTGATTTCATGGAGTTCTTTCTTTCCATGCTTAAATATATGTTGTAATCTAATGATGACACTTCATCAATCGATTTGTATGCCCCCCACGATGATAATCCCAGAGTATATCCGTGATTGTATTTCTTGGATTGCTGTAAATCGCCTTGAGGCTCTTGATTATCTAATGCTGCCTGGAAAGAAAATTTATTATTAATATTTAATGTGTTATCCCAAACATTACTTGAATAAACAGCCTGCCCCGTAAAACGAGTATATTCATCACCGGTTATTCTAATATCTCTTTCACTGTAGGCTGCGTTTAAATTATAGCTCAAGCTGCTACTTTGCCCTAACAAAAACCCGCCGCCTAAGTTTGCTTCTTTAGTATCCGGATTGTTTTTAACTTTTAGTCTATTTGGCATTGCCCCAATTTTTGTTCTTACATTAATTACTCCTTCAGTAACATCTCCATACTTGACAGAAGGAAGCCCAGTAACAACTTCAATTGATTCAATATTATCAGCCGGAATTGTTCTTAGATCAATACCCCGATTCATAGTATTATTTCCAAATGCTGAGCCCGTTGCTGCTTCAAACTGAAGGTTGGCATTATTGGAAATCGGGCTACCATCAACAACCACTAATGTACCGAAAGCAGAAAGGTTATCTCCTTCATCGCCTCGTATAGCGATCTGTGATGTTTTACCTAAACCCGGATTATCAGTTTTCTGTATACCGGGAACAAGATCAAGTACATCTTTTAAACTGGATGCCTGATAATGTTCAATTTCACCGCTATTAATTTCTGTTTTTGTTCTTACATCATTTGGTAAAAGATCTTTTGTTCCGACAACTTCGATACCGCCAATCTGAAATGCAGCAGGTTTTATTCGGAAATTCTGGTTTAATGTTTGCCCCTCACCTATTTTTATTTTCCTTAGAAACTTCTCATAACCTACATAGGAAACTTCTAGTATATATTCTCCAGGTTTTATATTTGTAATTGAATAATAACCCCGAATATCTGTTGCCGCACCGATGTGCAGCTCCCTCACCATTACATTAGCGCCAATCAGCATTTCTCCATTTACATCACTTATATAACCTTGTATTTTTCCTGTTCTTTCATCTATTTTATCCTGCTTTGCGAGCGCAATTCTTCCATAGGAGTATTCATAAAAGCTAATTCCGTATGGAGATAATAAATCTTTAAGCACTAAATAAAGTTTTTTATCGCGGGCTTCAATATTAATCTCATTAATATTCAGCAGCTTGTCATCATAAATAAAAACCACACCCGTAGCTTTGGAAATTGAATTAATAACATCGATTAAATTTTTCCCGGATTCATCTATTGTAACAGGGACATCAAGTGTAGTAAAATATTTCCCAGTCGAGCTATTGAATATAAAATCATTGGTGGAGCTGTTGGAATCTTCTATTATCTTTTCGCCTGTTACCGTATCTAGATCATCGTCTTGCGCAAAAATTACTTGCACATTAAATGTTACGATAAGAATTAGAATAATCTTGAATATATTCTGTAGTGAATTGAACATTCTTTATTATCCGAAATAGAAAAAATCTAAAATTGATTTTATTTTACTATTACTTTATTTCCGTTGTGAACAATGTTTATATCCAATGCTAGACTAATAATGGATAAAACATTATCAAGAGACTCAGTTTCAAAAGTACCTGAGATAGTTTTTCTTTTAACTGAATCCGACTGAAATACTACATTTACATTGTAATAACGTTCAATATCATGCATAGCATCTTGAAGCGGGGTTTTTGAGAAGAATAATTTATTACTTCTCCATGCTAAATAATTACTTAGATTAATATTTTTTGTTTTTGTGCAAATTCCTCTTGCATTAAAGGATGCCATCTCACCTCTAACAAGATTCGCTGTTTGTTCAGTCTTTAAATCAGAAGTTATAACAGAGCCTTTAGCAACAACAACAATTACCCTATCATTTCTGTTAAGTATATTGAACTCGGTACCAGTTACAGTTGTCACTGTGTTGCCGCTGATAACTTTAAAAGGCTTGCTTTTATCATGCTTTACAGAAAAGTATGCTTCGCCTGAAAGGTGAACTACCCTCTCTTTATTATCAAAAACATTAGGATAAGAAAGCTTGCTATCAGAATTAAGATAGACAATAGACCCATCTGAAAGGGGTAAAGTAATTCTTTCGCCTTTATGCGTTACAAGATGATATTCTCTTGATACTGGATTATTTATCTCAACTTTCTTCTGAGCCACAGCTGACTCAACATGGTTGTAATTTTTATAAAGGAAAATAAATCCTACGGATATAATTATAATAGCTGCTGCTCTATAAACCCAGTTCCATGTGTTTTGCTTTCTACGATTTAAAGGAGTTCTTTGGAAAGATATAGAATCAGATTTTAAAGAAGATTCCTTTTTACTTATTCTATTTGAGATATTATTCCACTGTTGATTCACATCAGGCAACTTTGGAACAGCAGCATGCTCAATTCTATCCCATAATAAAACGATGTTGCCAAACTCTTCTTTGTTAGCATCTGATTCATCAAGCCAATTATCCAGAGATTTTTTTTCTTCTGGAGATAAATCGTCTGTTATATATCTAATAATAAATTGAGGTTCTATAATTTCTGGAGGTATTTTCATAACCTATTATTTTTAATAATCAACTATATTTAATACACAATAAATATTAAATAGTACTATTTGATAAAAGAAATTGAACTTCTAAAATGTACTTTCTTAATTAAGGCAATACATTCTATTGGTATCCTGGCGTTGAATGTGCAGTAATTTCCCAATCCAATGTTCCGTCATTTGTATCTACACCAGGCTCTCTCCTTTGCATAGATTTTCCGCTAAATTTTGGAGGACTTAAGATAATCCCTCTATCAATTTGGGTATCTAAGGTTTTCAAGTATGTGTACTTGGATTGGAATTCAACACCATCAATTACAGTAGTAATATCAATCCCATCTGACCAAATAGAATCTATACCTGATGAAACAACAACGATATCATCGATTAAACCAATTAAGAAATCGGATGTTTTATCAGATCTCATATTAATCAAATTAGGCACATTAGGATTATCTATATCGGTTGATGAATATTGGTTATAAAATTCCCAATCAGCATGGCTTAAATCAATACTTGTTGAAGATACATTTCTATGATCAACTGCATCAGATGCTAGAACTAGAAATTTTTTCGGGGGGAAAGGATAGTTTTTTTCCCCGGGTTTACCTGGAAATTTAAATGCATAAGTTACCCCATCAATATCCCCATCATCACCTTCATCTGCACCGGCACCTTTACCTGCGCTGTTACCGGAAAATCTCATTACCATCATTCCATCAAGGTATTTCGTACTATCGCTGGCATTATATAATTCAGTATATTGATCGTAAATATAATTTAGACCATTACTGCTTGAGCCGCATGCATATATTTCATTTATAGCGATTCCGGTATTCGAAATTGGTTTGGCAATAATAGTATCACTGCTTGTTTTACCTGAAATAACTTCAACATCATTAAGATTGCCAACAAGCTGAATGCCTGGATCTTCAGGATGCGGCGTTCTAACTGAAATGCTATATTTGGATGATGGAAGCCCGTTTAAAATTAATCTGCCGTTGTTGTCGGTCCGTTTAATCTGGACACCGTACTCCGAGGATAAAATTACTTGAGCATTACTAAGAGCTGTATATGTAGGCATGCTGTCGTTATTAGCTGTATCCCAAATTGCCGATAGTTCTAATTTTGAATTTCCTTCAACTTCTGAAGGCGGCAATTCTTTGCAAGACATAAGAAAAACAATAAAAATACTTATTGAGAATAATGTTTTCATTACAACTCGAAAGAACTAAAGGTAAAGCTCAAATGTTAATAATTAAGAAGAAAACTAATATTATGTTAAAAGCTGTTGAATATAAATTTCTAAAACGTAATGATTGATATTAATAAGAATAATTCCATTGTTTTATTTAGTTCGACGAAATCTATGGAAACTATAAGTTATCTTTTTATGACAAATAAATAGTAAGGATATATGTAATACACTTAAAAATAAAAATAGTACTATTAGACAAAAACAAAGTCAATTTAGATGAGAGGCTAATTTTTTTCTTAAAATAGAAAGTGCTTTATTCATCTGGTTTTTAACGGTTTGTAATGAGATACCTAATATTGTAGCAATCTCAGAATAATTAAAGCCATCAAAACGGCTTAATATAAAAATCATTCTACATCTTTCTGGAAGAGTATTAATTGCCTTTTGATATTCATCGTTTAAGAAAATAGAATCATAATTTGTTTGGCTATTTTTACTAATAAATTCAATCGCATTCTCAGCTTCATCAAAAGAATTCACTGGCGGTTTTCTGGTTACAAAATTAAGTGCTAAATTTTTTGCGATTTTATAAAGATATGATTTAGGGGAAAGTGAAATGTCGAGAACTTCAACATTTTCCCAAAATTTTATAAAGGTTTCCTGAGTTAAATCTTCAGCGGCAATTGAATCCGAAGTAAATCTAAACAAAAAATAATAGATGGATGGCTGCAATAAGCAAAAAAACTCCTTAAATGCACTTTCATCCTTTTCTTTTATTTTTTGAACTAAAGATAAAATAACGGAATTATCAAATCCCTCCATATTCCCGTCAACAATTCTAGTTCAGTAAAAAGTTTTAAAATCGGATCAGATAATTTGTTACAAGGTGGTCACAAAGTTAGATACATACGCAGTTAAGTTAAGACAAAATGTATACCATTTAATATTAAATGAATTCATTCTAAATTGCTACGTTTATCAAAATATAATTTTCAATTATGAAAACAATATGCATAAACTGAAAAATATTTTATTAATTGGTGAATAATGATAATCTTTTCTGTATAATTATTATCAATATAGCACTGATCTTAGCACTGCAATTAAAAGGGTTTTTGATAATTAAAAACCAGAAAAATTAAAAAGATTAGATTAATAGAAATGTATTTAAAACCGTCTGATAATTTTATGTAAACAATTTATTTTTGCATAAAGATATCTAAATATTTAGTAATAATATATCAACAAAAATATTACTGGAATTAAAAAACCTAATGTCGTTAACCAGGCACCCCTTCCTTTAATTCCGTTTCTACCTTTTACTAAGAATAATCCGGTAACTGCAAGAAATATTAGCGCTACCGCAAAAATATCTGCAACATAAGTCCATACTTTTTTCGGATTATTTAAATGAAGAAAATTTGTTTCTCTAATAACTGCTCGAGATTTTACAATCTCTTGAGAAATGATGCCATGTTTATTATTCACAGTTAAGGTATTTCCTTCTGCAAATATTTGAATAGTATTAGGATCAGGGCGAAATGTATTTTTTATTTTAAATTTCTTGCCTGTTACTTTCATAACTTCATTTATAACAGTTTCTTTGTTCCATATACTATCAGGCATTGGAGAGTATTTTGATTCACTTTTTTCAATTACGTAATTAGGATTCCAATCATTTGTGTGGTTAACTGCAACACCAGAAATTGCGTAGACAATTGTTAAACCTGTTGCTAAGTAACCAATATCCCTATGCCAATCCCTCAAAAATTTTCGCCAATGTGTTTTCATCTTTTATCTATAAAAGTTTATAAAAAGAGAAACAGACAATTTTGTCCGTTCCCTTAATTACTCGATCTTGCAAAATAATAAACTGACAGGTTTGTCAATTCAATAAATATTTTAAAGGCTAGTCTAAGTTTGAAAAGTTTCTTAGATAAACTACTATTTTATTTCTGCACCAAGTCCTTTTATTTGATATATCGTAACAGGGCCTTTAACCGATTCAGGATCGAATTTCTTACCATGCTCTTTTGCTTCATGTTCAGCCGCTTTAAGTGCTTGCTCTTTTGTCATCTTAATTTCATAAACCTGTCCTTCAACTAAAGCATCTTTACCCTTTGCTTCCATAGGAAAAACAATTTCACCATCTTTAACTTTTACTTTCATTTTTCCATATTGCTTATCGCTTCCTAAATCAATCCAGCAGCCTCTTTTGTCACAAACATCCACAACAGGTCCCTCAACTAAAACTTTTTTACCCACATAACTCTTGGGGTCCTTCATAATATCAGAAATCTTAGTTTTTTCTTTTAATGTGATGTCTTTACCGTATTTCTTTCCTCCAGCATAAGAAATTGAAGTTAAAATAGAAATAATAAAAACCACTCTTAATATTTTGTTCATGATTGCTCCTGTTAATATTTATTAGTATTACTCAATAATTGCTAATTATTCACAATAATAATACACATTATTTTCGAAGAAGTACTATTGAGATTAAAATTTTTCGCAAAAAAAATATTGCATGTTTAAGCACAATCAATCATTTAATAAATTAACCGCATCAACTAAATTATCTTTTACTAAATGTGAATATATTTGTGTAGTTTTTATTTCCTCATGACCAAGTAATTCTTTTATTACATATAAATAAACACCTTTTTGAACTAACCTGCTGGCAAAATAATGTCTCAAACAATAAAAATGGAGTGATTCATCAACATTAGATTTTCGAACTGCCTTTTTATATTGTTTACTTATAAAATCAGAATTAAATCTTACCCCTAATTGATTAGTAAATACATATACAAAATTATTTTTGCCATTATTTAGTTAGTTCATTTTAAATAATGCTAACTTTATTATTTATCGGAATAGTTCTTTCTTTTTTATTCTTTGTTGTAAAAGTTTTATGATTAGCGACTATAATAAATTTGTCATTTAGATTTACATCTTTCCATCGTAAATGAAGAATTTCATTTAATCTCATTCCCGTATATGCAGCAAAAACAAATATCCTCCGGAAATCTAGATTAGTTGTCGCATTTAAAATTAATTGCAATTGCTCCTCCGTCATTATTTTGGGTAATTTTTTGACAAGCTTAGGAGCTTTTACTTTCTTTACCGGATTTATTTGAATATAACCCCAATTGACTGCTTTAGAAAAGCCGGCTTTAATAGTTCTATAATATAAATTGCATGCTGATTGACTTCTTGTGTAAGTATAATTTAAAAACCTTTCAATATCTTTTGGTTTGATATCTCTAAGGTATTGATTACTCCTAAAAAGGCAAGTAACATTTTAAAGGACAATTTACACTGAACGTAAATAATTTGAAGAATAAGTGATAGATATAAAGTTTTCATATTCTTCAATAAATTTTTTAAGGGTGATTTTTTCAGGTTTGCTTTTCTTACTTAAAGATTTTTCAAAATCTTTAATATAGTTTAATGCTTCAGCTTTTGTTTTAGCTTTTGTAGATACTCGCTTCACTTTTTGTTCAGCTTCATCAAAATACTCTACATGATAATATCCTCTCCTCTTGAATAGAAACATCTGGTTCTCCTTTCTATAATATTTGATTATGAAACGAGAACACTTAACAAAATGGCAGAGAAAATTGTTCAGTGCGAAAATAGCTTAAAAAACAAAAACCGACTTTTAATCAGTCGGTTTGTTGCGTTTTTAGGCTAAATTTGTGCACCCAGCCGGGCTCGAACCGGCGACCTGCTGATTAAGAGTCAGATGCTCTACCAACTGAGCTAAGGGTGCGGTGCAAAATTAAAAATTTTACTCGCTCTTTCAAAACTGAATTATCTTTAACTTAATTGAGAAATTTATAATTGGATTTGATTTAATTTATTTTTCGTAAGTTGGGGAAATGGAATTGTGGAATGCTGGAAATTAAAGATTATTTAATAATTATTATTCCAAATCTCTAATACTTGAATCACTTTATTGTTATTTCGCAGAAAATCTAGGCGAATTAAAGTTAAAATTAACTCCTGCTGCTGCTATTAAACTTTTTTGATCGGCACTGTTAAAGTCTTTTCCGAATGTTAAGTTTACCCAAGTGCCGTTAAAGACTTCATAATCAATAGATAAATCAGCTTTAAATTCTGACTTGGAAGAAGTTGATTTTAATGCCGCTCTTCCCACACCTTCCATTGAAAAAGCATATTTGTTTTTTGTAAAACATAGCCTTCCGCCAAAATCAATGTTATCACTGCAACTCTATAATGAAAATATCTAACCACAGCAGAGAAGCTGAATGAGCTGGAAACAAAACTCGGAGTAAGCCAAACTCCAACCCGGTTGAAATGGCCTTTATCAACAATACCATTATCAAAATCCCATGCTCCGGCAGCGGCAAGGTTAAGAAAAAATCCTTCACGATTGATTGCGTATTTTTGAACTTTTTCTCTTATTGCATCAATCGAATCCTGGTATTCCGGGTCTTCAAGTATAAGCTGGTTTAAATTGTTTACAGCTGAATTATAAACGTAAGTTATATCTTCAATCTTTTTCCAATTGCCTTCATTTTCTTTAAGCTGTTTTTGATATTCACTGTCTAAATCTTTCCTTCTTTTATTCTGAAATGAAGCAAATATTTTAGCTTCATTTGTTAGAGTCATTTCCATGGTTTCCAGATTTTTTCTTGCTGTATTGCTAAGCTTGCCAGAAACAAATGACATGCGAATTCCAGCCGATAAGCCTGTTGTTGGAAATAAAGCCCCCCCAACCTCAGCAGTAGCAGCCGATATTGTAAAAGTACGGGCAATACTTTCAAATAAATTTCTATTTGCATCTTCACGCCAGGTTAAAGTTGGTGCCCCCATCAGCCAATAAGGGCTCACTTCAACAGCAAAGTCTTTGGCAAGACTTTTAAAATCACTTGATAAATTTTGGAGAGATAACGCTAATGCAGAAGGAGTGTTCGGACGTTCGACTGAATTTGGCTCAACTCCCAAAACAGTAAAAGCTGGTGAAGTTGGAGTTCTTAAAGCATTGAATGAAGGAAACTCTTTTCCAAGATCTTGTGATAAAACAATGTTATTAACTAAAACTATTATTATTAAAATTGAAAAAAATGTTTTTAAGAATTGTATTTTAATTTTCATATTATTTTATCCCTTATTAAACAAATACAAAAGTAACGGAATAAACGGCATACCCGCCTTCCTGCTTTACATCAATTGTGAATTCAAACTTTTCGTCTTTAGCTCCACCTTCAAGTAAATAAGTAACGATATGTTTTATTAGTTGATGGATTAATATCTTTCACCTTCGTAGTGCATTTAAGAAGATTAAATTTCAAAGTTTCATTTTCATTTCCAACAGGAAGCTTCTCAATTTGGCCGGTATCTCCTCCAATCATTTCATCCTTGTAGTAAACAACTGTACTTCCAACATTTGCATTGCCGATTATTATCGAAATATATACAGGGGAATTTTTCGTAACTTTATATATTCTTGTTGCAGTAAGCTGTACTTCATCCGCCATAAACTTCCTTTATACTTTCATAATTAATAATTTGAAATATTAGATTATTCTGAATTTACTACATAAATCATTATCTAATTTTTTCTAAATTAAATTTAAGCAATTCAACTTAATGTGAGTTACATCTCTTTTAAAGATTTCATAGAAGAAATAGTTGAACGAAGAATCTTCCAGTAATCATGACCGCCAAACCCTAAAGTTTCCCATAACAAGTTCATCTCAGTTTCATTAAGGCTTAGAATTTTTTCTGCATCTATTTTTTTCACTTTTGGATCAAGCTGTTTTATTTTATTAAAGATTTCTTTACGTTCATTTTGAGATGAAGGAATAAGTAAATACCAAAGACTAATCAAATCTGCTTTATTTGCTTTGCTTATTAATTCTGTGATTGCCACAGTTTTGCCGTTTTCAAAATCATTTAACTTTTCTTTAAACTCTTTTGTTGAATTAATATTAAACGGTATTCCAATTTCATTATTTATATTACATTCATTTCCTGCCGGGATTATTACATACTTATCATTAAAATGAATAGCTGTCCACCCTGATTTAACTGTTATTAGACTGCTATTGCTGCTATTAACCCGGAAATTAAAAGTTGAACTGAAGTCCATAACTTCACCAGAAGGAGAATCTATAAATAATCGCCCGGGGGGACCCCAAATTGATGCTTTAACTTCTCCTGATTGAAGATAAAAATAATTTCCTGAATTATTCAGCTTTAACAATTTAATTTTCGTTGAAGGCTCAACCTCAATTTCACCAATAACACCAAGCTTAATTCTTGATTTAGAATCGTCTTCTGTGTTGAGCCATTCTCCTGGTTTCAGCATTCCGTAATTGTCAATTTTATTTGAACCAATAAAAGTATCACCGTAAAGCTTATCGATAGAAAGGTATGCAATAGATTCATGATTATAAAATAAAAATCCAATAACAGCAGCAAACAGCACGGCAGTTAAAATAGTAGCAAGAATAATAAATTTACCATCTTTATTTTTTCTAACTTTAATTCTTGTTAATGAATCACTATTAAATTTTGGATTGAATGATTCATCATCAAAAGAATACAAACCATAATTGCTGTATTTGTTTTTATGAAAACTTTTTTCATGTTTTTTTGTTACGTAAGAATCTGTATGGCTTTTAACTTGCGAATCGCCATAAATTAATTTCACCACATCTGCATCAAGACTGCAATTGCGGCAATTACTGATGTGATTAAAAATCCTTTTATGGAGGCTGTATGGCAGCTCATTCTTTACATAACTTTCAAGATATAATCTTACTTCATCGCATTGCATTTTCAAATTCTCCAGATAAAACTTACCTTCTATTCATTTTCAATTGTTAATCCCTCATGAGCAATTTCTAAAGTCTCTATTGCAACTTCATTTCCGCTCGCTTTTAAATCACTACATTCAATTTTCACCGGGAAAGCATTTCTAACTTTCCAGCTAACAACCGGTTCATGATTTTCATTCAATAAAGAAATTACCACATCGCGCCTTTCAACTGTATTCAGATTTATAGTTTTCCACCAATTGAAAAACTCATTATCGCCCTTAACTATACCTCGTCTTAAAGTTATATTAGAATATTTTGGAATTCCAGGCATTTTTATAGAAGAATAAACCGGGCTTGAACCTTCGCGGTATTCGATAACTTCAGTTTCAACAGACAAACCTGAAACTTCTGTAAATCCCATTCTTGTACCGCCCCATTGAACTTGAAAGTGTAATGAAACCAAAGGATACTCGGACATATTACCTCCCGACTCTTATTTTTATTTCTTAATTATAAATCCTATGTCTCTATATATTTCCAAATCGTGTTTAATAACAACTTCATGATTTTTATTTTGAATATCTTTGTAAAATATTTCAGTCATGATTTTTGTCGGCTGCTTTCTGCTGAAATATGATTCGCTTGTATCCAAAAAAGTTTTTATTTCCTTTTGCGGAGCTAAGAATTCAATGTTTTTAAAAAGCTTAAGTGAAGTGATTTCTTTAGAACCGTTCACTCCTAAAATTCTACTATTAAATTTTACTTTAACTTTAAATACAGGATTATTGCTGTTATTTTTTATAACTATGAAAAGCAGTCCGTTTTCAAAAATAATATCAAGATAAACATCAAAAGCCTGATTTTTAACCTCAAGTGCTTTTGATTTTCTTATTTCTTTTTTCTTCATTTTAAAAAATAACTTTTTATAGATAATACAGTATTGAAAGATATCTTTTGAGTTTCGGTTAAAAAGAACTTATTTCAATTGATCTTTGGAACTTGACGAAGAAAATAACTTAGCAGAATTCAAAAAGAATATAAGAAAATAATATTCTCTAACTCAATAGGCCATTTATTTTTTTTGATAAAATAGTTTATCTAAAAATACTTTGTTAAGTAATAGATTTTGCATAGTGTTGACTAATTTAATTTAAAGTTTTAACATTATTACACATTTATAAAAATTAGATTTAAATGATACAATTGGGAGCCATTATGGATGAAGAAAAACATAATTCAGACAATGTGCTATTAGCTTTTATACTTGGCGGAATTACTGGAAGCGCATTAACATTTTTATTATCGCCTAAAACCGGCAGAGAATTGCGAGGAGATTTAATTGATAAAATTGAGTATTATCAAATCCAAGCAGAAAAAAGACGTGAAGTACTTGTATCAGAAGCAAAATCAAAAGGCAAAGAATTATTAGGTACAGCAGAGCAGTTGTTTAATAAGATCAGAAATTATGCTTTAGGCAAATACGACTTTCCGACAGAAAAAATTGAAAAAGAAATTATCAGCTTGAAGGCTGCTTTGAATGCTGTTATCAGCACTTATAAGAATAAAAATGGTAACGGCAAATCAAAACTTGATTATACCGAAAATATGTTTTATGAAGAGCATGTAAAATTTGATGAGTTTGAAGATGAAGCTTTGCCCAAACATTTAAGTATGAGAAGAAGAAATAACTAAGAAGATGCCCAAAAAGTATTTTAATTTTGCAACTATTCGGTTTGAACTTGTCGAAGAATATTAATTCAATACAAAATTACATTTCGACAAGCTCAATTTGACATACAAACTTACTTTTTGGTCACCTTCTAAAACATCAAAAGACAAATCACAAATGACAAAATTATTTTTGAGCTTGAAATTTTCACATTGGAACTTATTTGATATTTGCAGTTTGTTATTTTGAATTTCACAATTATTTTTAATTACTAGCTTCAATTTATAGTTGCCTTACTACTTATCAATATTAATTCTTTTCGGTGTTGGTTTAATAGCCGGGTTTATGAACGTTACTGCCGGAGGCGGTTCGACTTTAACTTTACCCTCCTTAATATTTTTAGGTTTAGATTCTGCCACAGCAAACGGCACAAATAGAATCGCAATTCTCCTTCAAAATGTTTCTGCTGTTTATTCTTTCAAACAAGAAAATTACAAACAGTTTGATATCAGCTTAAAGCTTTCTCTTCTTACTTTGCCAGGGTCCATAATTGGAGCTCTATTAGCTATTAAAATCGGAGATGAATTATTTCAAAAAATTTTAGCTGTAGTTATGATCGGAATAATTATTACGATGATTATTCCAACAAAAAATAATGTGGCAGTAAATAAAGCAAACAAAATTAGCTGGCAGGCTTACATCGCAATGATTTTTGTAGGATTTTACGGCGGATTTATTCAAGTGGGAGTTGGTTTTATTTTGATGGCTTCCTTAAAATATTTGATGAAATTAAATCTTGTTTATATAAATATGCATAAAGTTTTTATTGTGCTTATTTATACAATTCCTGCATTAATCGTATTTATTGTTTCAAAAAATATTAATTGGATTATGGGACTTGGATTAGCCGCAGGCAATATGATAGGAGGCTGGTGGGGCGCAAAACTTTCTGTTAAAAAAGGAGAAAGGTTTATTCGAATGTTTTTAATGGCTGCAATTTTTGTAATTGCGTTGAAACTGTTCGGAATTTTTTAGTATTACTTTTTAATATAGTATCTCATAATCGGCCTTGTTTCAGACCTTCTTTCAACTTCTTTAAATCCTGCTTTTTTAAACGATGTATAAAATCCTGTATAGACAAAAGCATCTGCAACTTTTTGTTTTTTAGGTTCTGTAGGGTAACCTTCAATTATTTTTGCCCCAAGCTTTTTTGCATGTTTAACAGCTTCTTTAATTAGTTCTTCACTTATTCCGGATTTACGGAATCCTTTTGCTATAAAAAAACATACAATTGACCAAACTGGTTTATCATCAACTCTCTTTAAAACTCGTGAATTATCTAACCTTGGGAAAACATCTCTGGGCTGAATTGAGCACCATCCAACGGCTTTACCATCAGCATAAGCTAAAATTCCCGGCACTTCATTTTTGTTTACAATTTTTTTAATTGCTCTTTTGTTTCCATCACCTTTTTGCTTTCCAAACTCTGCCCTTGAAATCCGCCACCACATACACCAGCAGCCGGCAACTGCACCACGCGGCCCGAACAATTCTTCAAAATCTTTCCATCTGTTTTTTGTCAATGGATAGAAAGTTAAATCGTATTTTATTTGAGATGCCAATATTGTATACGTTATAATATTTTTGGTTTTATAGTAGGGGGTTAAAATTTTAGACCACTACAATTCATATTTAAAATTTTAAAAAATAATTTCTAAAAATGTTTAATTCATAAAACAAGTTTAACTTTAATTTAAAGTGAATGCAATAAACTCAATTTCATTTTGAATTTCATTGATTATCCTTGTAAATAAAGCGATATTTGAATAGTATTTATCAGCCTTTTAGGCAAATATGATGAAGATGTTTATAAAACATTTCACTTCCGCTTTTACTTTCCCGGTTTTATACCGAGCACACAATATCTTATTATTTTTTTAATATTTATTTTTTATACCTGGGGATCTTATGAAAAATTACAAACTATTAGTCTTGCTAAGTGTTTTATTTCTTTTCCCATTTTCTTCATTTGGCCAGGACATTAATGTCCACAACTTTATCGGGAAAAAGCAATCGGATGTAATTAAAAAATACGGAAAGCCAGTTCATCAAGACAACAGCAATTCTGCTATGCTTTGCATGTTTTATAAAACTGATTCTAACAGTATGATATTCGTTTCTAACGATAAAGGAATTTACCAGGCGGAAGCAACCATATCATACAATAGTGAAAAGGCTGCTCGAAATGATGTCAGTGATTTAATTTCTAAATCAATCTTAGAAGGATTTGGAGTTGACACGGTCTCAGCCTATCATTTTAAACTAAAAAAACCCGGAGTAAATGTTCAGCTTCAAATGTCGGAGAATAAAATAACCAACAAACTTGATGTGAGGGTTAAAGCAAATAAAACTGAATCATAGATTAATAAAATATATTTCTTTTTCTAAATAATCCTAACTTTATTCGAGTTTATAACAGCTTTATTAATTAGTCATATTAAATAAAGCAATGGAAAATAATACGAATATTACTAATAAATTAAATTATTTTTATCCCCCCGATAATCCACCATTGTTCCGCTTAATAATACAACTAATAATACAATTAATAAAACAGTACACCCCAAACCACAGTAAAAAACGTCTTCATGTAATCAAATTTTTCTGTATACATCTTCTTTATTTCTGAAACCTGATATGTAATTTCTTCCCCGCTCTTCTCTTTGCTAATAATTTTATCATTTGATAAAAGACCAAAACCAGATTCATTATTTTTAAAGTCTATAATTTTTCCATCAAGCATTTCTATTTTATAAATCTTGATTGGTTGTTCCATTTCTGTGGTTACTTCTCTTTGTGAGTAACAGCCATAAAACATTAAATTTAAGAACAAAATAATTATTGAAATAATAAATTTTCGATCACAATAAAATTTGCTCATTATTTTTCCCTATTAGACGCAATGAATTAAATTGCTTAAAATACACTATCCATTATAATTATCATCCAAATCCCCCATCTTGTAATTGAATTCCCAATAAAGTGAAAAAGGCAATAAATAAAACTGCTGCGCTTCCAATAACAAAGAAAAACGTTTTAACGTAATCAAATTTTTCTGTATATATTTTTTTTACCTCAGAAATCTGATATGCTTTTATCTCTCCTTTTTTTCCTATACTGATAATTTTATCTTTATATTTAAATGCATATCCAACTTCATTATCCTTAAAATCAATTTTCTTACCATCAACCATTTCTATTTTGTAAATCTTGATTTTGCTATCAATATCTAAAGTTATTTCTCTACTTGAGTAGCAACCATAAAAAATCAAATTTAGGAATAATAAAAGAATTGGAACAACAAAAGTCCGCTTATAAAAAATAGAATGCATTTCTCTTCCCCATTTTTACTTTGAGATTATTTTCCCCTAATAAATTTTTATCTTCTTAAAATCAATCCATCATGGTCTTGGAATAAAATTTCGCCGCTGGTGCGGTTGTAATTTACTCTAACTGTCAAAGTATCGCTTAAGGTAAATTGATGTGATTTACTTTTATTGAGATTTAAAATCTTAAAAGTTAAAGTATGGTCTCCTTCCGGATATTCATGCGGGCCGCTTAACCAGGCAGCATTTAAAGTAGAGTTTGTTGTTATTCGTTGTTTGGCTAAAACACTATCATCTAATGCAACACTTACCGAATCATTTCTAAAATCTGCTTCAACATCAATAGCTAAAACTTTATTCACTACAGCAGGATTATTCTTGTCTTTATTATCCAGTGTAGAAAATTCACTGCAGCCAATTATAAATAATAACAAGCTTAAAAATAAAATCATGTAAAAATTACTCTGCATGAAACTCCTTTTAATATTCAATCTCCGTAAAAATATTAGTTAATCTTTAAATCAAACTTACGTTTCTTGAATTATTGAAACAATAGCTTTTTTACCCACTGTGATACCACATTTTTTATGCCGGTAGTTTCCTGAAAATCTTTTTTATCACTCTATGAAATTTGTGTGCGCCTTTTACAGGTTCAGCAAACATAAAAACACATTCATTGTGAACAACATTAATATTATTCTTTTCACAAAATTCAATGGCCTTTTTTGTTTCTGCACCGGTCTGCATCCAGATGTGATTAATTCCCAATAATTTTGCTTCTTCAACAATCTTTTCTGTTTGTTCCCCGGGAACAACTAATAAAGCTCCGTCGATCTTTTCAGGAATAGAGGATAAATTTGGATAACATTTTTTGTCATCAAATTCATTGAGATTATGATTTACGGGAATAACATTGTAATTGTTGTCTTTTAAGAAATGATAACAAAGAGTCCCGAATTTTTTAGGATTTTGTGAAACTCCGACAACAGCAATTTTTTGCAGACTTAAGAATGTATCTATAGTTTGTTTTGTAGTCATATCAGCCCCTTCACATTTTTATTATTTTGATGACTCAAAATTAATAAATTTGGATGAAAGATATTATGATAAAATTTACAATTATTTCAAGAGTTTAATTCGGCAAGCTCATAATTGTGGACATTATTCAAATCAAAAATTATTTCTCCGTTATTCTCAATATGGAAAGAAGGTGTGAATTTTGCTCCCCAAACAATCTCATCCATTGTGTATGAATATCTTGAATGTACTGTTTGGCTGAATGTATCATCAAAACCTTTAATTAAAATTAATATTTCTGCCGACATGGCTTTCAAATTTTCAATCTTCATCCCCTTAAATGGGCTATCATCATCAATTGGATGAACGATTGTCCAGGTCAGCGGGAAAAAATAAACACTAGTTCTCTCAAGCTTAAGATTGAAATATTGCCGGTTAAAATTATTATCAGCTTTATTAATTAATACCAGCAGCATCCTTGCTTCAAGTTCCATCAAATTATTTCTGCGTTGATTTGCAACTTTAAACATCAGTGCATTTATATCTTTGTAAGGAGAAATGATTGCTTTTTCACTATACAAAATTCTTGTTGAAGGGCGTGAGAATCTTCCATAAAGCAAGCCGGTAATCAAAGCAAATGACATTAGTCCCGTCATAGCTTCAATTGAAGCAATAATATTTGAGTATAATCCAACCGGGGCTATTTTTCCATATCCAACAGTTGTTAAAGTCTGAACACTAAAAAAGAAAGCATTAAAAAAAGTATCAGCATTACTGCCATTTCTTATTTCAACAAGATAATCAGATCCGTTTATGAAATATAGAGTTGCAAAAATTAGGTTTGTTAAAAAATATAACAGCAAAATCAAAACAAAAAACTTTGGCCAGGTAATATTTATTAAATACTGGTAAGCATCCCTAAAGCTGAAAGATATTCCCTTCTTCTCAACATTAAAAGTACCGTCTTTGTTGATAACACGTCTTGTAATTTTTGAATATTTTTCACCCAACCCTACCGGGTCAATACTTTGTCTTCTCATAAAATTATTTTTTATAATTAGTTATTCAACGTTAGATGTAAAAAGAAAGGTTTGACCTTCAGAAGAAACTGCAACTGCTTCGATTATCTTTCCGGTGGAATCTTTAATTTCTTTGATAAAATTAATACCGCTGCTTTTTAAGTTAATTATTTTTTGATTAATTGTTTTGGATGAATAAGTAATTGCATGTCCGACAAAATTATAATCAAGTACTCGTGGCAAATAAAAAGCAATTCTCATTAAACCATCTTCCACAGCAGCAAATTTTTTCGAGCCATTATTTTCTTGTGTATTTTCAAAACCCAGATTTGTCCAAAATTCTACTGAAGAATCAATATCTTCAGTAATAATTCTTATCTCCCTGAACTTACCGCAGTTTGAATGAGATTTACCTTCCGGCTTATACATTTCATTTACATTTTGTTTAATTAAACTAACATGGAAATCATTTTTATCTTTAAACACTTCATAAAATTGATTGAGCTTTAATTTATAAGAAAGAAATTTAAAGCCGTTTTTTCTCATCTCTAAAGTTCTTTTATCCATGTCATCCGCAAAATAGCCAATCCCGGCAAACTTGTCTTGATGGAGAAGAAGTTTAATTAGTCCGTCTGTAAGAAGCAGCCAATTGTATGATTCTGCATTCCTTGCAACTTTAGTAAATCCTAATGCTTCGTAAAAAGGAAAAGATTTAACAATGCTGTTAGTTCCAACTGTAATTTGAATCCCATCACCAAGCCTATTTACAGAGTTTAAATATTTCATCAAATCTATCTTTTAATGCTTTCTTTAATCTTAAGTTAAAAACTGTTGAAACAGTTACTTTTGCCTGTTAGGAGTTTATTAAGAGGCTGACTCAAAGGTTCAATTGTCATTTCGACCGAAGGGAGAAATCCTACGTTTTAAAAGATTTCTCAGTCGAAGACTCCCTCGAAATGACACCTTGTTTACCTTCGGTTACACTCCTAACTTAAAAAGTGAATTTGTATTACAGTTTTAACGGTTCACTTTTAAACAGCTAATTATTTTTAGATTGTTCCTTTTAAATACTGCTGCCTTCTCTTTTCCGGAAATTTTTCAATTGCGTAACGCAGCATTGTCCGCGGCATTTGTTTATAATATTTTCTCAAAAATTTTTCTTCAACATTTAGATTTCGTTTGCCGATTTCTCTTAACATCCAGCCAACTGCTTTATGAATTAAATCATGATTATCATTTAACAATATTTCCGAAATCTTTAAAGCTTCATCAAAACGGTTAATTTTTATAAAGCTGAAAGTTGACAGCACAGCAATTCGTTTTTGCCAGAGATTCTTTGAATTTACAAATTTAAATAAAATATCTTTTTCTTTATCAACAATAAATGCCCCTACAATTTGCGGGGCAGATAAATCAACCAAATCCCAGTTATTGATGTACTTAGTGTTTCTAATATAAAATTTAAATATTTTCTCTTTTTGTGCTTCGTCACCTTTCTTAAATTGATGAACTAATATAAGCAAAGCAATTAATCTCTCTTCATGTATTTCGGATTTTAAAAGCTGCTGAATTTCCTTCAAAGTTAAACTTGAATTGCTGACAGCAATTTTTCTTGATACTGGCACTTTTATGCCGGCAAACTTATCGCCTTCACCATATTCGCCTGGACCGGTTTTAAAGAATCTTTGAAGCAGTTTTGCTAATTCTTTATTCGAGTGGTTTTTTATTTCTGTTCGAACTTTTTCTACGCTCATTTTATTTCATAAGAAAGGTTTGGAAAAGAGAACCCAAATTTAACAAAAATTATTAAGAGATGAATACTTTAACTTATATTTGATTTCTGACCTTATTTAAATTCTTCAACAATAAATAATAAAGCAAATTAATGTTGAACTAATGCCAATGGGAAAGATTCCTCTCACAAAAATTTTTCCTTTGGTTGTACTTAATTTTATTAGTTAGTATTATTCTTATCCAATCTTTTCTAAAAAAACATTAAAGGAGATAATTATGAGTGATCATGTTTATAAATTAATTGAGCTTGCCGGATCATCAAAAACAAGTATTGAAGATGCGGTTTCAAATGCATTAGCCAAGGCGTCAAAATCCGTTAGGAATATGAGATGGCTGCAGGTAATTGATACAAGAGCTCATATTGAAGATGAGAAAGTTCAGCACTGGCAGGTAATTATAAAGGTTGGTTTTACGCTGGAAGATTAACTCTAATAAACTCTCTTCCGATTTTAATTATATTATAAATCAGCCTCATCTTTTCCACTAATTAAAAAAGGATTAGATGAGGCTAAATTGTAAGAAGTTAAATTAAGTTAATTTAATTTATTAATTTCAGTTTCTAACTGATCAACTAATTTTCCAAACTGTGTAATTACAGCATTAACAGTTTCCGGCTTGGTTAAATCAACTCCCGCCTTTTTCAATTGCTCCATTGGATAATCGTTTCCTCCAGATTTTAAAAGATTAAGATATCTCTCTTTAGCAGCTTCTTTTTCAGCGTCAGTTCCGGTAGTTACATCATTATATAATTTTGCAGATGAAGCAAAACATGTTGCATACTGAAATACATAAAATGGAGTTCTATATATATGAGGAATTCTTGCCCAAACTCTATTTAATAATTCATCTTTATCATAAGCATCTCCATAATAAGTATCGAATAAATCTTTTGCAATATTATCCAAAACCTCGGCAGTTACAGGCTTGCCTTCTTCCACTAATTTGTGTGCTTGCAATTCAAAATCCGCAAGTAAAGTTTGAAAATAAAATGTGCCTGTAATTTCACTAATTGATTGCTGTAAAAGATTTATTCTTTCTTTTGGATTTGTTGTTTGAGTCAAAAGATAATTAAGAAGCAAATCTTCATTAAAAGTAGAAGCAACCTCCGCTACAAATATTGTATAATTTGATGTTGCAAAAGGCTGATTCTCATATGATAACAAGGTGTGCATTGTATGACCAAGTTCATGACCAAGTGTAAATACGTTATCAAGAGTTTCATTATAATTTAGCAACATATAAGGATGCACTCCATAAACCCTAGCTGAATATGCGCCGGATCTTTTCCCGGTATTTTCAAAAACATCAATCCATCCGCCTTTAAGTGCCGTAGCTAATTTTTTCTGATAATCTTCTCCTAATGGTTTCACTGATGCTAGTACCCATTTTTTTGCTTCTTCATATGGATAGGTTTTATTGAAATCTGTTAATGGAATAGAACCATCATAGCTATGATATTCTTTTAATCCCAGAATCTTCTTCCTAAGTTTATTATATTTTTTTAGCGGTTCGGTATTGGCTTTTACTGTATTTACAAGATTTTCATAAACAGCAACCGGAATGTTATTACCATCTAAGTTAGCTTCAAGGCATGATTTATAATTTCTTGCCTGCGCTGCTGCCCAAGCACTTTGACAAACTGCATTATAAATAGCTGCATAAGTATTTTCATCTTTCTTATATGTTCCGTAATGTGCTTCAAATATTTTTTTTCTGTCATCTTGATTATAGTCTGTTGCTAAAATCCTTCCATAGTTACCGTTTGTTGCCTGAACTTCGCTGCTGTCAGCTAAAGTGACATTAGGAAAATCAATATCCGTGGTAGAAAGATTTGAATAAATATCAGTGGGTGTTTGATTAAAGCGTGTATAATATGACAATATTGTTTCTTTACTTTCATCAAGAACATGTGCTTGCTGACGATACAAATCTTCAATTCCAAACTTATACGGTTTAAACTCAGGATTTTGAAGCCATACCTTCATTGTATCCCAGGGAATCTGCAGCATTTCCGGATTTATCCATGAAGTAGCGGTACCAAACTTAGCAAACATGATTTGAACTTGCTGCAGTTTAGCATTGATTGATTGATCTCTTGTATCTGTATCTCTAGTAAGGCTAGGATATTGATATACTTTAAAAAATAAGATTCCCAAATCATCATTTAACTTATTAACTTTAAGTAAATTGGACTCACTCTCTTTCAATTTCCCTTTATAACTAACTATTTCATCCATTTTCTTCTGAGCTTCCTGCATACCTGCATTCCACTCGTCCCAATTTTTATAAATGTCACTTAAATCCCATTTATACTTAGCGGGAATTTCATCCCGTGATTTATATACTTTTTGTGAAAAAGCTTCAACGGAAATAAAAAATGTTAAAGCCACTATAAATGAAATTGATTTCATGAAAACCTCTGAATTGTAAAAGATTTGTTATTGTTATGAAAAATTCTTTTTAATAATAATAAATTAATGTAATTAGAATAAACCGTTTGAATAATTATTTTTCCAATTATCATTATTTAATAAATATTGAGTGTAGAAAAATTTAATAAATAAAATATTTCAATAATAAATATAACTCTATTTACTACCCACTATCATAATCGAGCAAGGCTTATCAAGTAAAAGTGTAATTGAAGAATCCAAAATTTTCCAGAGTGAATAAGGAAGAAATTTTAACATTCTATAAACATGAAGCCTATGCGGAGCTTTGTTTAAGAATTTGTAGCTTTTAATAATTTTGAATCCTGCATCCTTCACCATATTTGAAAGTTTTTCTTTATCAAATGAATGAAGGTGAGCTAAAGTAGGAGTAGGCTTGTTACAGTGAATGCAAATCTGATATGTTATTATTTGCTTGTAAGGAACCGAAACAAGAAAACGTCCTCCCTTTTTTAATACCCGAAAAATTTCCTTTAAATGCAGCAGGCGGATCATCTAAATGTTCCAGAACTTCTGAAAGAATTATATAATCAAAAGTCTCTGAGGGAAAAGGCAAATTAAAAACATCTCCGCTTGCTGGGAAAACTTTTTTATCTGTTTTATTTTTTATCTTAATTAAATTATGCGTTGAAACATCAAGCGGGAAATATTTACTCGACTTAATGTGCTTTAATGCATGCCCAGCTCCTGAACCAATTTCCAAAATTGTTTCATTCTCTTTAACCTTCAGCAAATTAAAAATTGATTCATACCTGCGCCTGTGTTCCTGTTCCATGAACTTGTCGTAAGTAAAAAAATCATAATACTCAGCATCAAGCTTGTAATGTTCTATGTGATCTGTATATTTCAAATTAAACCTTTCATTGCGGCAGAGCGTTTACTTCATAACCAATACTAAAAACAAACCTGGTTGTAAAACCGAACATGCTATCGCCGTTTCTTCCAAATACTGCCCAAATTCCAGGTGAGAAATTGCCTATTTTAATTATTCCCGGATAAATATCCGCCATGCAAAAATATTCTTTAACTCCACTAAAAACTAATGATGCAAGCAGAGAATTATTTCTATCATAAAAAATTCCAGCATGCCAGCTTGTTTCAATCGTTCTTTGTCGGTAAACAGTATCAATATCAACAAGATGCTTCGTTTTAAATCCAAAACCAACAGACAAATTGTCCTCAAAATTCATTTTTTTTGATAGTCCAAGCAAGGCACCCATTCCATAACGATAAAATAATGAGTACTCATCCGAGAAAGGAAGTTTCCATTTCATTGAAAAATATTGCCCGGCATTTACTCTTCCATAAGGTAAAGTAATAGCCGCCTGCAATGACCAATCTGAAAGATTTAATTTATCATGAAAGAATTCATTTATATTATCAAAGCTAAAAAGAACTATGCTTCCTAAATCAAAAATATAAATATCTGAAATTTCATCCACGCTTTTAACCTCGCTTGGGCCCGTCTCCATAACTTCATTAAAAAGATGCTGCGACATTAAAGTAACTGCAGATAAAAACCATGGAGCCGGAAAGTTGTGCATTCGGTACCATTCTTTCATTGCAGTAAATAACATCCCGCTGCCGATTAAATGCTGCTGATAATTCGGCACCCATTGCATATCATTTTTAGTAAAGCTTATTGGTAAAAATTCCGTACGGAGAAAATGGTTCCATCCATAATCGGAAATAGTATGAAAAGGATCACCAAGGCTGCTAAGCACAGTATGAAGCTGCCGTCCATATAAAGGCTGGCCAATTCTATTTGAAACAGATTGAAGCTGGGTTACATCATATCCGCCATTTATAAACAGAGTAATTGGATTGAAAAGCGCTTCGCTGCCATAAGGTTTGTTGGTATAAAAATAATTTCTCTGCGCAAAAGTATTTTGACTTAATAAAATCAAAATAAAAGAAATACTGCAAATTTTATATAAACATTTTTAGAAAAAGTAAATGATAAATTCATTACAATACTATTAAAATCTCTACTTCGACAACAGCAAAATATATTTTAAAATATATTAGCCAAATTAAAAAAAGTTATCGATAAAATAATTTAAGCAACTTTAATATGATTATTAATATTCTATAAACGGCCTTGTTTCGTGAGTTTTGAATTTCGATTTACAAAAGCAAATTAACCTCTTATCTGCAACGCTGGTTTTCAATTATAAGAATAATATTCTGGATTTATTATTGAATTTTCCACATTTGAAAAACACTATTTCAAATTCGCTATTTTTTTTCAAAATAATAACTTATAAAATGGCATATATGTTGGAATTTTTTATAGGGGTATTATCTGAATATTTATAGGGAAGTGTTAATGGGATCTCTTTTGTCCGGCTTTTTTTACCCTTCTTCAATCTGTATTGCCGGAGCATCATCCAAAGCAAAAAGCATTGGTTATGAATTATTAAAAAGTATAATTTCATACGGATATACAGGGAAAATTTATCCTGTAAATCCAAATGCCGATGAAATTCTAAATCAAAGATGCTTCAAATCTATTTCTGAAATAAATGAAGAAATTGACCTCGCCATTGTTGCAGTTCCCAAAAAATTTGTCGAAGAATCTATTGATGACCTCCTAAAGAAAAATGTAAAATCAATTATACTCATCACCGCGGGATTTAGAGAAACCGGGAAAGAGGGCGAGGAGTTTGAAAACAGAATTCTATCTAAAATTAAAAAAGCCGGAGCAAGACTGGTAGGCCCTAATTGCATGGGAGTAATTAACACTCTCGATAAAACTAAGTTGAACGCTACTTTTGTTGCAGAAAAACCTGAACAAGGAAGCATCGCATTTTTATCCCAAAGCGGCTCAATCGGCGCTGCAATTTTAAATTCACTTAGAAATACAGAAATAAAATTTGCCCATTTCATAAGCGTAGGCAATAAAGCTGATGTTTGCGAAAATGACTTACTCGCATTTTGGGAGGAAGATAATAATATAAAAACCATCTGCCTTTATCTTGAAAGTTTTTCTGATGGAGAAAATCTTATTAAAAGTTTTGCGGATGGTGAAATAAAAAAACCAGTAATTATTTTAAAAGCCGGGAATAGCTCATCAGGGATGAAAGCTGCATCATCTCACACCGGTGCTTTAGGAAGCGATAATAAAGTTGTTGATTCTGTATTAAATCAATTCGGAATTATTAGAACTCAAACATTAGATGCACTATTTAACACAGCCAAAGGTTTTGAAAATTTCAATCTTCCAAGAGGAAACAGAATCGCAGTAGTAACTAACGGCGGAGGTTATGGAATCCTTACTGTCGATTCGCTTGAAAAAAATAATTTAAAGTTGGCAGAACTAAATGACAGTACTAAAAAAAGATTAAAAGAAATTATTCATCCGGAAGGAAGTGCAGAAAATCCGGTTGACCTTTTACCGGCAGCTACAGCAGAAATTTTTAAAAGTGTGAACGAAATTTTATGCGATGATGAAAATGTCGATGTAGTTATTTCAGTTTTTGTCGAACCTGTTATGGTTGGAGCATTTGAAGTTATTGAGGCAGTTAATTCCATTAATGTCAGCAAACCCATTTTTCAAGTGGTAATGCCGTTACCTGAGTTTTGGGAAAAGTATAAGAGTGGATCCGCTACAAATAAGTTATTATTTAAGAGTGTTGAAGAAGCTGTTTCTACGGTTTCCAATATGTTCTTCTACTCAAACAGAAAAAGCAAAAGAGAATATCTTCAACTGAAAAGACAAAATAATATTCAAGGCTCTTCAAGATTTCTTTCAATAGAAGAAGTAAATGAACTTGCCGAGACATATCAATTGCCGGTAATTGAATCTCTATTAGTTGATAGCCGTTCTTTAAATAAAAATGATTTGAAAATTTCTTATCCTTTAGTTCTAAAAGGGATTTCAAGAGAATTAGTTCACAAATCCGATATCAATGGGGTATGTGTAAATATAAAAAACCGCGAAAAGCTTTTTGAAGCTGAAATGAAAATTTTATGCAGCTTCAAAGAACATAATATTTCACTTGAGAAATTCTTAATTCAACCCTATATAAAAAGTAAACATGAATTGCTCATAGGCGGATTCAGAGATAGTAATTTCGGCCCTATGATTATGTTTGGAACCGGAGGGAAATATGTTGAAACTTTTGATGATACTGCATTAAAATCGGCTTACATTTCTGACGAAGATATGGACGAAATAATAACTTCAACTAAGATTGGAAAAATTTTAGGTGGAGTTCGAGGCGAAAAACCCGTTAACTTAGCTCCAGTTAAACAGCTAATCAAGTCATGCGCACAAATGATGCTTGATAATCCTAACATCAGCGAATTTGACTTTAACCCGGTAATTGTAACTGCCGGTAACTCACTTTCTATTGTAGATACAAGAATCAAACTAAGTTAATTTCACACAAATCTAATAAATCACATTTAGAAAATTCCTCCAAACCGCTCTGAATCCTTTTTAAATATTATGTATCACATGTTTTGTAAATAAATTATTTTATTTTTATTAAAAAAAACAGAAATTAAATGAATTTTTTTCAGATTATACTTATACTCTTAGCAGGATTAATAGTTTATAATTTTGTAAGAAGAATGATTTTAACAAAATCAATCAAGCAGTACTCTGCAAGCGAAGCAAACGAAGTAGTAAAGAAAACACGAAACGCGATTTTACTTGATGTTAGAACTTCTTCTGAAAGGTCGGCGCAGCAAATTAAAGGTTCAGTTCACATTCCTTTAAACGAGCTGAGAAGACGTTCAAGTGAATTAAAAAAATATCAAGACAAGGAAATTATTTGTTATTGCAGGACAGGCAATAGAAGTATAAATGCAGCATCTATATTGAAGAAAAACGGATTTAATACCGCTAACTTAAAAGGCGGAATTGTTTCCTGGAATTTTAAATAATATAAATCAAACAAGGAGAACGAAATGACAGTTCATTTAACTAAAGCGGATTTTTTGGAAAAAGTATTTGACTATGAAAACAATAAGGAATGGAAATATCAAGGTGATGTTCCTGCAATTATAGATTTTTGGGCACCATGGTGTGGTCCTTGCCGTATGGTTGGGCCAGTTATCGATGAGCTTTCCGAGGAATACAATGGCAAAGTTAATTTTTATAAAATTAATACAGATGAAGAACAAGAATTAGCAGGTGCATTTGGAATTAGAAGTATACCTTCGCTTCTTTTCATTCCTATGGAAGGCCAGCCGAAAATGGCTGTTGGTGCTTTACCAAAAGAGAGCTTAAAAAAAGCAATCGATGAAGACCTTTTAGTACCCGCAAACGAAAACTAATATTTAACTAATGTGACATGAAAGCCCGGTCTCAATTACGAGCCGGGTTTTTTATTTTAACCCTCCCTTCCAGGTTTATCCTTTCTCTTTATTATATTAAGATTTAATCCAGCGTAAAAGGATTTATGCTTTTATCTTAATTTCTTATCTTTGCAGTCATACTTTTCACTTAGTGATCAGTATCTGAAATGCAATAAACAATATTTATTTTTTAGAGAGTATTATGACATCAACTGAAACCATGCCTACCGGCAGGCAGGTAAGACAACAATTTTTAGATTTTTTTAAAAGTAAACAGCATAGAATAGTTCCAAGCGCACCGGTTGTTCCATTTGATGACCCGACTTTACTTTTTGCCAACGCAGGTATGAATCAATTTAAAGATGTTTTTTTAGGAACCGGTACGCGTGAATATTCCCGTGCCGCAGATACTCAAAAATGCATTCGTGTAAGTGGAAAGCATAATGATCTGGAAGAAGTCGGGCATGATACCTATCATCATACTTTTTTTGAAATGCTTGGCAACTGGTCTTTCGGGGACTACTACAAAGCAGAAGCTATTGAATGGGGCTGGGAACTTTTAACAGAAGTATGGAAGCTCCCTAAAGAAAGATTATGGGCAACTGTTTTTAGAGAAGATGATGAGGCAATGGAATTGTGGAAAACTAAAACGGACATAAATCCAAAACATATTTTAAAGTTTGATGAGAAAGATAACTTCTGGGAAATGGGTGAAACCGGCCCTTGCGGCCCTTGCTCTGAAATTCATATTAACGTTAGCGACGATTATGACAATCCTAAACTTGTAAATGCAGGAACTCCTGAATGTATTGAAATATGGAATTTAGTTTTCATTCAATATAACCGGGATGAAACCGGAAAGCTTCATGAGCTTCCAGCAAAGCATATCGATACCGGAATGGGATTCGAAAGAGTATGCGCAGTTTTACAGAAGAAAACTTCAAATTATGACACTGATGTTTTTATGCCTTTGATAAATGAAGTTGCAAAAATATCCGGAATTAAATACGAGAAAGAAGAAGATCAAATTGCTATGCGTGTAATTGCGGATCACATTCGTACTTTAACATTTGCGATTGCTGACGGTGCAGTTCCCGGCAATGACGGGCGCGGTTATGTACTCAGAAGAATTTTGAGAAGAGCCGCTCGCTACGGAAGAAAATTAAATCTTAAAAAACCTTTTCTCTTTGATTTGGTTGATGTGCTTGTTAAAACTATGAGCGACGTCTTTCCTGGAAATAAAAGAAAAGAAAGATTATGTTAAAAAAATAATTCTTGCTGAAGAAGAAAATTTTAACGCGACTCTTGATAGAGGAATAGAGCTTATTTGATGAAGTAGTAAAAGATTTAAAAGAAAAAAAATCAGAAAATAATTTCAGGCGAAGATGTTTTTAAACTTATATGATACCTTCGGATTCCCTGTTGACTTAACAAATGTTATGGCACAAGAAAAAGGATTTTCCATTGATGAAAAAGGTTTTAATGAATTGATGGATGAACAGCGTAAACGCGGAAGAGAAGCTTCAAAAGAAAAATTTGCATCTGTTAATATCTCTTTGAATGATTTAAATTCTTTTGAATTGGTAAGTGATAAAAAATCAGAGTTCATTGGTTATGATGAACTGAAATCAAACTCTAAAATTATCGGACATAAAAAAGAAAATGGAAATGATCTTCGTCATCTTAAACAAAACTCCTTTTTATGTTGAAGCCGGCGGACAAATAGACGACCTTGGAAATTTGGTGATTGATAAAACTCCACTCAATGTTATTGATGTTACAAAAGTTGATAACAATACTATTCATGTTATTGAAAATGAGCAGAATAAGATTATTAAACCTGGTGAGGAAGTCTTTGCAGAAGTAGATGAAAAGCGCCGCTGGGATATTATGCGAAATCATTCCGCCACTCATTTTCTTCATGCAGCAATGAGAAAAATATTGGGAACTCATGTTCATCAAGCTGGTTCGTATGTTGGGCCTGACAGACTTCGCTTTGACTTTACTCATTTTGCAAAATTAAGTGATACTGAAATTAAAGAAATTGAATCTCTGGTGAATGAAAAATTAATGGAGAATATTCAGCTTCAGCATCACCGCAATGTTCCATTTGATGAAGCAAAGAAAATGGGCGCGTTGATGTTTTTTGGTGATAAATACGGCGACAAGGTTAATGTAGTTCAGTTTGGCGATTTCAGTATGGAATTCTGCGGCGGTACTCATGTTAAAAATTCATCTCAAATTGGGTTGTTTAAAATCATCAGCGAATCTTCAATCGCAAGCGGAGTTAGAAGAATTGAAGCTGTTACAGGACTTGGAATAGAAAGTTATATATATTCCCAGATAGACCATCTAAAAAAATCAGAAGACAAAATTGCAGAACTAATCGAAGAAAAGAAAAAGCTGGATAAAGAGATAAATGAATTGAAGCTTCAAAGTAAATTGGGACAGCTTGATTCAGTTATTAAAAATCCAATTGATGTAAATGGAATAAAAGTTTATAAATCCAAAGTTGATGCAGAAACTATGGATGAATTAAAATCATTTGGAGATGAAATAAGAATTAAAATTAAAAACGGAATTGGTGTTTTAATTTCTACAATTGATAATAGTAAAGTAGGAATTGTCTGCGTTGTTTCAGATGATTTGATAAAAGAGAAAAAACTTAGTGCAGGAAAAATTGTTGGGGAACTTGCAAAGCTTGTCAGCGGCGGCGGTGGTGGAAGGCCTCATCTAGCAACTGCCGGAGGGAAAGATGTTTCTGCAATTCCTATTGCTTTAGAAAAAGTGGAAGAAGTAATTTTAAACAGAAGTGAAAGCCAGCTTTACCGCTTAGACACTTAGTGCACTAAGAAACACTTAGAAAGAGGGAATGATAACTCAAAAATATATAAACCAGATTTCTTACAAAGTTGTTGGTTGTGCAATTGAAGTTCATAAAAATTTAGGTCCGGGATTGTTGGAATCTGTTTATGAAACTTGTATGATTGAAGAACTTTCTTCAAATGGTTTAAAAGTGCTTAAGCAAATTCCAGTTCCAATTAAATATAAAGACAAAGATTTAGGTTCAAATTTAATTCTTGATTTACTTGTTGAAGCTTTAATTATTGTTGAATTAAAAGCTGTAGAAATAATGATTCCGGTTTATAAAGCACAATTACTTTCTTATTTAAAATTAACTGGAAAGCCAAAAGGTTTATTAATTAATTTTCATTGTGAAAATATAACTCAAAGTTTAATACCTTTAGTAACAGAAGAATTTTCAAAGCTTCCAGCTGAATAAAACTTAGTGTGACTAAGTGTTCTTAGTGTCTAAGTGGTAAAACTCCTTATGAAAACAAAAATAAAATATATCTGTTCCAACTGCGGCTACGAATCACTTCGATGGGTAGGCAAATGCCCTGAATGCGATAGCTGGAATTCTTTCACCGAAGAAATAATTGAAACAAACAAAAGAAAAACCAAGGCTATAAAGGAAAGATTTCAGTAAACAAAATAGACGAAATCACTGCCACCGAAGATGAAAGAATTAAAACCGGCATAAATGAATTTGATAGAGTTTTAGGCGGAGGATTCATGCCCGGTTCTGTTACATTGCTTGGCGGTGACCCGGGAATTGGAAAATCAACACTTGTAATGCAGGCTGCCGGAAAAATAAATGAAAAAGTTTTATATGTTACCGGCGAAGAATCTGCAAAGCAAATTAAAATTAGATCTTCAAGATTAAAAATTAAATCCGACAGCTTTTATGTTTTAGCAGAAACAGATTTAAGTGTAATACTTTCCGCAATAAGTCAATTAACACCTGTCGGTTGTAGTTATTGATTCCATTCAAACCATGTATAGAAGTGAACTTGAAAATTCTCCAGGCACAATTACACAAATTAGAGAATGCACTGCTCTTTTAATGGATGAAGCAAAGAAAAAACATTTTTGTGTTATTATTGTCGGACACGTAACTAAAGAAGGAATGATTGCCGGTCCAAAAGTGCTTGAACATATTGTTGATACTGTTCTTCAATTTGAAGGAGACTCGCAGCATTCATTTAGAATATTAAGAGCGCAGAAAAATAGGTTCGGCAGCACAAATGAAATCGGCATTTTTGAAATGCGCGAAGAAGGTCTAATTGAAATTAAAAATCCGAGTGAAATCTTTTTAAGCGAAAGAGAACGGGAAACTTCCGGTTCGGTTGTAACTTCAAGCATGGAAGGAACAAGGCCGATATTATTAGAAGTGCAGGCTTTGGTTACACCTTCTAATTACGGTTATCCACAGCGAGTGGCAACTGGATTTGATCAAAGAAGACTTTCAATTTTACTTGCTGTTCTTGAGAAACGAGGTGGATATAGAGTTTCAGCAAATAACGTTTTTCTAAATATGGCTGGTGGAGTAAGAATTGCCGAACCCGCTGTTGATCTGGCTGTGTGCTGCGCATCATTTCAAGTCTATTGGATAAAATAGTTGATAATCAATTTGTATTAATCGGTGAAGTCGGCTTAGGCGGCGAAGTTAGAAGCGTTGGACATATTGAAAAAAGAATTCAAGAAGCTGAAAAACTTGGTTTCAAAAAAATTATTATTCCTAAAAATAATTTAAAGGGGATTACAGCATCTAAAGGAATTGAAATTATTGGGGTTGAAAATTTGGTTGATGCTGTAAAGAATATTTTCAAGTAAATATCCCGCCTTAAAAATTAAATTTTATCTTTAATATTTAACCGATCGATATTCTTAATATGTAAGATAAGCTATTAATAAAAACCAAGGTCAATCTAATTTGGATGGAAAACTATTTGGTTAAGTCATAATTTATAGATGTATACAAGTAAAATTATACTTACTTAATTCTTCGGGGTAATATTTTCAGTGTCTTCAAAACTTTTATCTATATTACTTTAATATGGTTAGAGATTAATAAGGGAAAACCAAAATGAAATTTAATATCCTATTCAAAACTGTTTTATTAATTTTTGTAATTGTAAATACCATAATTAGCCAGACAAAAAGTATGTCCCCAAGTATTTATTATAAAGTTAGTGAAGTAAGGATATTTATTAATAATAAATCGGACATTGTTGAATTACAAAAAGAAGGATTAGGCTTTGATCATATTAAGGTTTATAATAATTATTTTGATGTAATTTTAGATAGCCTTCAGATCAGCAAGCTGGAAAAAACAAGTTATAGATTTAATATTTTGATTGAAGACGTAACTAAAGACTATTTAAAACGTACTAAATTAAGCCGGGAAAAACTTAAACTTAGTAAATCAAATAAGACTTCCGTATTTGGATATGGAAGCATGGGAGGATTTTATACTTTTGATGAGGTAGTTGCTCAATTAGATACTATGAAATTGTTATACCCTAATCTTATCACAAAAAAAGATTCAATTGGTTCTTCGATTGAGGGGAGAACAATATGGGCTGTAAAAATTTCTGATAATCCAGATATCAATGAGGATGAGCCGCAAGTCTTTTATAATTCATTAATTCATGCTAGAGAACCTGAAGGAATGGAGACGGTTATCTATTTCATGTATTACCTACTAGAAAATTATGGGAAAGACCCGGAGGTAACTTATTTAGTTAACAACCGTGAATTATATTTTGTGCCAGTGATTAATCCTGACGGATATGTTTATAATGAACAATTAAGTCCGGATGGTGGTGGTCAATGGAGAAAGAATAGAAGGGATGACGGTGGCGGCACCTTTGGAGTTGATCTAAATCGCAACTTTGGATACAAATGGGGATATGATGATATTGGTTCCAGCCCTGATTCAACTAGCCTTGATTATCGTGGTGTGAAAGCTTTTTCTGAACCGGAAACAAGAGCCATAAGAGATTTTTGTATAAATCATAATTTTAAAGTTGCGGTAAATTACCATACTTTTAGTAACATTGTTGTCCCGCCATGGGGATATGAAGAAAAGCAATCAATTGATTCTACAACATTTAATAACTTAATATTTTTAGCAAGTACATTAAATAATTATAAAAATATATGGCCATATGCACATAACGGTAATGCAGTTGATTGGATGTATGGCGATGTAACCTCAGTAAAAAATAAAATTATTCGCAGTTACCCCGGAAGTTGGTTCCTCGTTTTTGGCCGACTCCGGAAGAAATAATTCCCTTGGCCGAAGAAAATTTATATTCTAATTTAGTTTATGCATGGGGGCCAGGAATAATTGAAAATCCGCCTTTCATTTCAGATGCATATTTAGATAAGATTTTTTTTCATCCATTTTTAGATACCGTTAAAATAACAGCCATTGAAAAAAATCCAGATAACCATACTAGTGAAGTTTCGGCAAAGATATTTGAAGAAGATGATTCTTTATTAAGTGAAATAAAATTAAACAAAACTGATTCATTATTTACAGGGAGCTTTCAAATTAATCAAGCTGGTGAAAAATTTTATAAAATGATTTTATATCAACGTGGAATTGATATACCCTCGAATTTCTATTATGATACAATAAAATTTACATCAGCAGGCCCTTTAATTGTTGATAGTGTTTCTTATAATGTTGACGGATATGGTTGGGCAAATATAAAACCATATGTTAAAAATTTGGGAAATGCAACTACAATAAAAAATGTTTCAATAAGTATAGTAAATAAAGACTCAATTATAATTGCAAGCTATCCTAGAAAATTAGAATTAAACGACATCGCTCCCAATTCAATTGTAAGCTCAAAATCTGGTTTCAATGTTAATTATGATATTTCAAAACTTCCCGGCAATTTTAAATTAAAATTTGAAATTAGTTCTAATGATTTTGTTTACTGGACTGATTCAACAAAAGTCATTTTAACCGGAATTGATGAATAAACAATCAAACCACTTTCTTTTGAGCTTGAGCAAAATTATCCAAATCCGTTTAACCCAACAACAAAAATTAAATACTCAATACCTAAACTATCTCAAGTATTATTGCAAGTATATGATATTCTTGGGCAAGTAGTTGCAACCTTAGTTAATGAGGAAAAATCTGTTGGGAAATACGAAGTTGTATTTAATGCTAAAAATCTTTCAAGCGGAGTATATTTCTATCAACTTAAAGCTGGAGATTTTATTCAAACAAAAAAGATGATCCTCCTTCGATAAATCTTTGAAGGACAGGTTTTATTAAAATGATTTTTGTTCAGTAGAATTCATGCAAAAATTCAAGCCCTAATAAATTATTAGGGCTGCTTTATAATTCATTAAAACACTACTGCAGTTGAAAGTGTAGTATTAAAAATCTTTAAAGAGTTATAAGAAAAATCAAGCCTTAAAATTGCCAATATTCTTGAAATGCCGAAATAAGCTTCCCAATATGGTTTTCGCTGAGACAATTCATTTAAATACTTTGCATCATTCCAAATTCGAACACCACTTACACCCGTAATAATATCAAGCTCTAAGTTAGTTAAAAAATCCAATCCCAATGCTTGAAAGATTATTGTTCTCCAATTTTCTTCCACATGCATTGCCATCATTTTATCCCCAACGAATTGATAAGGCTTTAATCCTTTAAATGATGTTGCCGGTGAATAAAGACCTAAAGATGCAATCGGAGAAAACATCTGCTGAATTCCAAAATCATTTTTTATGTATCCCCCTTCCATATTAATCAATAAATAAGGATATAAAAATAATTCTTTGTAAAAAGTTTTTATCCTTAACTGGCCCGCAAAGTTTAATTTTAAATAATTAAAATCGCTATTCAGTTTTTTATCAGAAATATCTGCACTAATAAGCAGAGAGTTTTTAGGAATAATTTCTAAATCATAAGGTGATTTGCCAATTAAAAACGATAACTGAATTCTTCTATCAAAGCCTTCATTTATTTCCGGATTAATTCTTACAAATCTATTTCTATTAAAAATGCTTACATATTTATTTTCTTTTAATGATGATTGTTTTTCTGAAATAAAATTTAATGAAGTAGAAATACTTTTACTTAAGTTTTTATTAACGCCGAACAGAGAATCCTGATGATAAATAATAATTGAATTGATCCTCAAATCCCAAGAGCACTGCAGCAGAGTTAATTAGATTTGTATATGGCTGATAGTTTTGCCATATATTTACGGAATGAAATAATCCTAAATTAATTTGAGTTAAGAAAAAATCTTTAAGGTTATAACCGACTTGTATTGAACCAAGTGGTTTCTTTACTCCAAACGAATAAGCCAGATAACTTTTAAGGTTGATTTTATTCTTTAGAAAATCTGATTTGTAATTTGCTCCTAATGTAAATTCCTCAACTCTGTTTATATTTAAATAGCCATAATTAAAAACCGAACTTGTAATTTTACCAAATACACTGTTACCCGAAGTATCTTTTTCTTCCGGCTCATCAGGAATAAGTCCCGATAATAAGCCGGTGGGCTTTATTATTTTTTCAATCGTCTTTGTGCTGTCAAGTGTAGCAAATGCTTCAATCTTCTGAATTAGTAAGCGGGATTGGGCGTAAGGATGATATTTCCGAATCAGCGAGTTCTAAAGGCGGCTTATAATTTTTTGAAGTATCCGCTGTAAAGCCGCCGTATTTTGAATGACGTGCGTTTTCAATTGAGTCTGGTATAGGTTGATTGATTTTATAATTTGAAATAATATTTGTCATATGATATGAAATTTTATCAATTCCAATTAGCCCGCTTAGGTTTAAGCTTAGTGATACTTGCATTTCAACATAATCCGGCAGCCAGTATCCATCGTATTTCCCCAGCGATTGATTGAACTCTAAAATAAGATCATGAACATATGGAAACCTTATTCCCTTATTGGCTTGCAAATCAACATTACAAATAGAATAATTTTCACCTTCAATCTGAATTGTTCCTTCCAGCAGCGGTTGAATTTTTGATTTAGGAATAACCTGTATTGAGTATGTTGGAGCATTATCTGTTTCAATTGTACTTATTAATTTATAATCATAATAATCAAAGGCATTATCAGCCAAAGGCAAATAAACCTGGTTCATCATTAAACTCAAAGTATCTTTTGAAAAATCAATTAAATACTTGTCGCTTACACTTACATCCATACTTCCAGCATTCTTTTTCTGATTTTCAGATTTATGTGTTTTTAAGATGAACTCCTTTTCCCATTCAGGTATTTTACTATAACCTTTGATAAAAGATTCTTCTATAAGAGCAATCTCATCTGATGATTTCAAAATCTTTTTGGAGTAAGCATTGTATTCAAAATTCTTTAATCCTTTTATATTAATTCTCTTCCTTTTGATAGCTTCTCTGATTATCCTATAAGCAGGATCTTCATCCGTAACAACTACGTCAGCAAGCAGTACTGGTCGCTTTATAAGTTTAATTATAATTTGGGCCTTACTAGGAATTTTAATTCTTAATGTATCGGTTTTATAACCCACATACCTGGTAATTAATGTGTTATCACCCTGCAGTAATTTAATTTTGAAAATTCCATCCCGGTTTGTTACTGTTCCTTGATGTGTGCCTGCTAATAATATTGACGTATAAGCTAAAGTCGAATCATTTTCAGAGTCTAACACTTTACCTTTAATTTCATAGGCTTGTGCAAAAATAATTTGAGGAAGAATTAAGAGTGTAAATAAAAAAGCTTTCATGTCCCCAAGTTCACATTTGTGAATATTAAACAATTATAATGTAATCAAATTATGTTTATAAAACACCTTGAACTAAAAAAACGATACTTAAAAATTTTTATTGACTTTATCTCTTTAATGTAATAAAATTAATTTGTCATTTTTCTTTTAGGGGTTTATTAAATTCTGTTAGGTAAACCTTTTCTTCGAGATACAGCACTCCCTAAAAAGTAATTCATAGTCTTATTCAAGAATAAAACAGTTTTTTATATTATACAAATTGTTATCGGGAAATTTATGACCGGGGAAATATCATTTCACTTAATTCTAAATTGTTCAAACATATCTTTTACTAAAAGTTATTTCTGACTTAAAAAGTCTATGTGAAATTCAAAATGTTAAATTCTAATAACAAAAAAGAAGTTTCCTGCAAAATTTTACAAGCTGTCTTTTTGGTTTGTAAAAAAAGAGATATTAATTTCGAGAATATAATTTATAACATTCCATATGATCAGGAATATGTGACAAACAAACATGAACGTATAGAATGGGATAACTTTTTGAAAATAATGAAAAATTTGAGAACATATTTCGATTTAAATGAATTCGAAAATATTGGAAGACTTCATGTTAAACCCGGAATTTACCCTGAAGGAATACTTGCTGGAATGATATTTTTTTCTTCTAATAAATTTTCCAGAATTTTAGCTAAACAAGTGTTCAAAATTGGTGATATGATGATATCTTGCATTAAGCATGAAATAGAATTCCCTAGAAAGAATAATATTTTTGTAAAACTTTATTTAGAAAATAATTATCCATCTTGTCCGGAATTTTTCATTTTGAATAAAGGTTATTGGTCTGAATTGGGCAAATTAATAGGACATAAAAATTTTAGGATAAATTTTGATTTAATAGATCAAGGCGCTACTTATAATATTTCTTGGGAAAAAGAAGGTGCCTTATTTAGAATAAAGAAAAACATAAGGTGGTTATTTAATATAAGAAAAGCATTTTCAGATCTAACAGAATCACATGAAGAATTACTTGAAAAATATAATGAATTAGATGAATCACAAAGAATTTTACAAAAACAAGCTACACAACTAAACACCGCTCACAATATTAGCAAATCAATTAAACAAAATCTTGATATCAAAAAAACCTTAAATGAGATTACCACAACCTTAATAAACGATGCACAATTTGTATTTGCCAAAGTAAAATTATCAAAAGATATAGAAATGAATAAATTTGAAATTGAGTCTGTTAGTGGAGTTCAAAATCAGAATTCAAAAACTATAATTAAAAACATAGAAATTGATGAAAACAAGATTGGTGAACTTTTAATTCAACCAAAAATTGCTTCGTATGAATCGGAAACTGAAGAATTGTTAAATTATTTACTGCCTGTTATAAATATTTCCATTCATGATGCTTTGGTTTTGAGAACAATTACAGATTATAAAAATAATTTGGAAACCAAAGTCGAAATAAGAACATCTGAACTTAGAAATGCACAGAGGGAATTATCTAAAACTATTCACCTACTACAGGATGCACAGCAGGCACAAAATCGTTTCTTCACAAACATTTCACATGAGTTTAAAACCCCTCTTACTTTAATTCAAGGCCCGGCTAATCAAATATTAGAATTATCAAAAGATATACAGGTAAAGGAGAACGCAAAACTCATTCACAGAAGTGCAAAAAAGTTAAACCGGCTGGCAAATCAGCTTCTTGATATTTCTAGGATTGAATCCGGGAATATGAAACTTAAAACAACTAAGCAAAATCTAGTTACTATAATAAATGAAATTGTCTCTTCATTTCAATCCTTCGCCGACCGCAAAAACATCACGTTAAAATTTTTTATGGATGAAAAAATATTATTCCTTTATTTAGATAAAGATAAATTAGACAAAATAATAAGCAATGTTTTATCGAATGCATTAAAGTTTACACCTTCAGGAGGTTATGTTGAAGTAAAAGTTGAGTCTGTTAATCAAACCGGTAATGAAATATTTAAAGAAGGCATGGTTCAAGTTTCAATTTCTGATACAGGAATTGGAATTCCAAAAGAACAGCTTGAAAAAATATTCGACAGATTCTATCAAGTTGATAATCAGCTTTCAAAAGAATATGAAGGAACCGGAGTTGGACTGTCATTGACAAAAGAGTTAGTTGAATTACATAGAGGAAAAATTGAAGTTGAAAGTGAAGAAGGGAAAGGGTCGAAATTTAAAGTTTTTCTGCCAGTAGGGAAAAATCATTTACTTCCGGAAGAAATTATTGAAGATCCTTTAAACACAGAAACAGCTTCAGCAAAGGAATTCATTCCTCAATTTGAGGATTCATCTATAATAATTGAAAGTCATAACCGTCAATTAACATTGGAATCAATCGAAATCCTAGATCAGCCAACATTGTTAATAATTGAGGATAATCCAGATGTTAGGAATTACATTATTGATATCTTAAAAAATCATTATAAAATATTTGAAGCTTGTAATGGTGAAGAAGGTTTGGCAAAATCAATTGAACAAATTCCGGATCTAATTATTAGCGATATAATGATGCCGAAGATGGATGGAATTAAATTGTGCAATGCTCTCAAAACTGATTCACAAACAAGTCATATTCCGATTGTTCTGCTTACCGCAAAAGCAACTATTAAGGATAAGATTGAAGGATTAGAAACCGGTGCCGATGCTTATATAATGAAGCCGTTTGAAGCGGCAGAACTAAAAGCAAGAATCAAAAATCTTCTTGAACAGCGAGAAAGACTTCACAGACATTTTCAGGAACATGGCTTATTCGAGATAGATGAACAGAAGGTCACTTCGCTGGATCAAAAGTTTTTACAACGTGCAATGGAAGTAATTAAAGACCACATATCTGATCCAGATTTCAGCATTGAAAAATTTGCTGAAAGCCTGGCAGTAAGCAGATCGCTCTTACATAAAAAATTCTCTGCTCTCGTTGGTGAATCGCCGGGTGAATTAATTAAAAGAATCCGTTTGAATAACGCTGCAGAATTAATTAAACACAATTCCAGCAACATTACAGAAATATCTTTTCAAGTTGGATTTAACAATCCATCTTATTTTACAGAATGCTTTAAAAAACAATTTGGTATCTCCCCTTCTCAATTTCATAATCGATTTAGCTAACCTTCAAAGTAATCAACATCCTTATAAATTAAATTTTTGAAAATACTGTCTCATCTGTTATGATTCTCGAATAAAAAAACCTTGAAGGCTGGTTTTTTAGCTCAATTCCACAATTCTTATAGTTTCTTACACAATTGTTATAGCATAACAAAAATCAAACATTTATTATATAAACGAATTATTTGCAATACTAGAATATTGATCTCTTTCCCTTCAGAGAGATCAAGATTTACTTTTCAATTATTGAAAATAACAATAATGATATTTCCATTTGATAGACTAATGCACATGATCAAGCAACTTTTAATTAACTACTTCTCTAAAGCTATTTAGAGAAACAATTTAAAAACTATAAAGGAGAGATTCAATGAAAAAATTATTTTGTGTTTTTGCACTTATAACATTTTTCGGACTCCTAATAACGGGATGTTCAGACAAACTCAATAGCTCCAGTGGAAACTAATGAAACCACTAGTAACGATGTTTCGTTACAAAAAAATTCCGAGCAAGGGGCATCGATAATCAGATATGAGGCTAATATGGTTCTATTTCTTTTATGATGATGATGCTGGATTAGCACTTACGCTTGGCATTAATGATATTTCTAAGTTTTGCAATTCTGAAGGCGGCATTGATATAGTTAACGTTAAAGAACTCTATCTTCCAAATGCAGACCCAAATCTTCGAAGAATGATTGATCTGGAAAAAGCACATGATTACACAGCTATGATCTGGCAAACTGAAACTAACCCTTCATCTGGAAATTTGCGTGACTTTATATGTAGTCACGAACCAATGGCTACCGGCCTCTCTCATTTTACAGCCACAGATAATGATTATTTTGCTTATGAACAGGACCATCATAATGCCGACAGCTTATGGTTTTAAAGCTAATGGAACACTTGAAGGACAAAACGGAGAATTATATAAACTTAATTTTGTTTTTAGGTTCGTCCACCATGGAAATGACGATGATGGTTCGAATGATAAATTAGAATTTAAATTACAGCTTGTTCCTAAAAATAAATAGGCTCTATATGCTATAGATTATAAATAGAGAATGAATAAAAACAAATTAAAAGGAGAAACATTTCTATGAAAAAATTTCAATTTATACTTGTCCTTATTTCTTTCATGGGGTTAATCCTCATAGGCTGCGCTGATAAATCACCATCACCTGTAGCGCCGACAGATCAGAGTCCTACGGTAAGTCTTGATAAAAAAGGTCGCGTTGTCCATCAGGTTGTGGGCTCTGGAAACATGAAGTATGAAGGAAAAATAATTGTAAGTACTTTTACTGCACGTGAATATGCAGATGGTACTGTTGATGGGCAATATGAAATCAACATGCAATCTTTATTTCAAGCTAAAGAGCACGGAAATGTTTTATCATTGAAAGTTTATTATGACGTTCCAGGATATGGGACAGTTGCTATCATTGGAGGTCAGATAAAAAACAGTACAGTACCTGAACAGCTTGATATATATGAATGCTACGTAATTGTAGATAATGGAAAGGCGCCTGATTTTGAAAATTGGTGGATACCTTATCTTGATACCAGAGAGAAAGCTGAGGTATTTTGGAATGTAGATCCTCTTGATTTCATTAATGGATTTGATACTCCCTGGGGAGCACACTGGGATGGAGCAAGTCTTTTCCCATGCGAAATGGGGAATTTTCATATCAAATGAGTAATCAAGAATGGTAGCCTTATGAGCTTTCTATTTTAAGTTTTTCAAATACATAAATTAAATACCAATCCAGCCCGGACAAATAAGTCCGGGCAATTTTAATGAACAAAATTGATAGATTTTTATCTAATTGTTATAGAATAATACTTTTCTAAAAGTTATAAATATGTTCAATGATTTTCTATTTCTTCTTGTACAAATAAAAAAAAGAGGGAATAATATGAATGCTGTGAAAAGCACTAACCATGATGAAATGATTCCTTTGAAGTTTCTTTTAAGTCAGAACTATCCAAATCCATTTCAAGATAAAACAAAAATAAAATACTGCGTGCCTTATAAAACTGAAATAAATATTTCGGTGTTTAATGCTAAAGGACATCCTATAAAAAATTTAATTACTGCTGAACAAGAGGCCGGAACTTATGAAGTTGAATTCGATGCAACATCACTTCCAAGCGGGGTTTATTTCTATCAATTAAAAGCAGGGGACTTAATTCAAACGAAGAAGATGATTTTAATGAAGTGATAAACTTTTATTACTTGTTCCCTCTCCTCCTGTCTTTTATCAATTTACTGTGGAAAGGGATTTTATTTTTTACAATTAAATTTTTATTGACTTTATCTCTTTAATGTCATAAAATTAATCCAGTATTTTTCTTTTAGGGGTTTATTAACATTTGTGTTCCTGAAATCCAGTCCGAGATATTCTACCCCAAATATTTTTATTTAATGAATAATTATTTTTTTAGGGGCATATGACCTGGGAAAAATATACGCGCAATCAGATAATAAATTATTTTATTATTTGCTTATTTATAATTATATCTTTCTGCTCAGAATCCTTTCCGCAAAGCAGCAATCCCAAATTTATAACACCTGTATTTGAAAATATTTCTATTGAAGATGGACTACCTGAGAATAGTGTAACTTGTATCCTTCAAGATCATCTTGGGTATTTATGGCTGGGGACACAAAACGGTTTGGTAAAATACGATGGTTATTCAATGAAAATTTTTCAGCCTGAAGAAAACGATAACAGCAGTATAAGCGGAAGGAGAATTACAGTAATCTTTGAAGACAAGAAACAATGTTTATGGATAGGTACATTAAATGGTTTAAACAAATTTAATAGAGCTAGCGAAACATTTAAATCTTATCGATATGGTTCTAAAGATTCAAATAGTGTAAATAGTAACGAAATTTATTCCATATATGAAGATCATACTGGGAAGTTTTGGGTAGGCACAGCTGAAGGATTAAATTTATTTAACACTAAAAAAGAAACCTTCACACGTTTTTATTTTAGGTATGGAGATAAAAAAGTTTATAAATCATCAAAATCTTATTTTGAAAATCTTTGCGTAAATGCAATAACTGAAGATTCATTTATCGGAAATCTTTTGTTAGGTACTGCGGAGGATGGTTTATGGGAGTTTAATTTAAATAATAAAACTCTCTCACAATATCGGTTTAATAATATTATTAATCCTAATAAAAAAATTGGATGGATACAGTCACTTTATAAATCGAGTAATGGCATTATATGGATGACTTCATTTCATTCATTATGCAGTCTCGATCCTCAAAAAAAAGTATTTAATTCTTACATAGAATTCCCAATAAAAAAAGAAGAGCGTTTTACCAAGCGTGATATGCCAATGGGCGGTATTGTTGAAGACAAAAATGGTTCAATTTTGAGTGGATTTTATGCTGGTGCACACGGTATGTTTTGTGTTGATACAAAAACTAAATCCTTTAAGAATTATACAATAGATCCTGATGTTTCTAAAAATAGTTATGGTAATCATATATTTTGTGTTTATAGAGACCGTTCGAATATCATATGGATAGGTTCCTGGGGATTGGGTTTATGGAAATGGGACAAAAGAAAAATAAAATTTCAGCTACCATTTGAGGAACATTATAATTTTACAAATTTAAATAATACCACTGCTAATTCATTAGCATACGATCCTAAAGGGTTTATATGGTTAGTTTCACATCAAGGATTAGAAAAGTATGATTTGATAAATGGTAAATTCAATTATTATCTTCAAAACGAAATAAGTATTACACAAGATAATGTATATACAACTTTTATAGATAAGTCTGGAAACATATGGATTGGAACATTCAGTAAAGGCTTAATCAAATTTAACCCTACAATCGGTTCTCATCATTTTTTATTTAATAATCCGAATGAGCTTGTAAACTTGGCAAATAAAATTATTTTATTAATGCATCAGGATAATCTTGGGTTTATTTGGATAGGAACTGACGGCTATGGATATTACAAATATGATTTGACAAAAAATAAACTAACTCAATTCAAGAATAATCCCAATGATAGTTCAAGTTTAACAAATAATAGTGCACGTTCTTTTTATGAAGATCGTCAAGGCACATTATGGTTTGGAACAAACTTCGGTGGGTTGAATAAATTTGAAAGGAAAACCGAAACATTTAAATATTGTGGTTTCAATTGTGTGCTATCAATTTATGAAGATAAAAATGGTAATTTCTGGATAGCTGATTATTACACCGGTTTGAATTTATTTGACAGGAAAACCAATAAAGTAATTGAGTGTTTCGGCAGGAAAGATGGATTGATCTCCAATTCAATTTGGGGAATTTTAGAAGATAATAATAACAATTTGTGGCTAAAAACAGATAACGGATTATTCAAATTCAACACTACAACCAAAATCATAAAACGCTACACAAAAGAAGACGGTATCTCAGATAATTTTTTCTTACCATATTCACATAGTCATTGTAAAGGCCCTAATGAAACTATGCTCTTTATTAACAGTAAATTCAGATCCCATAATGGAATTGTAATTTTCAATGCAGATAGTATTAAAGATGACCCTATCCCGCCAAAAACAATTATCACTAAAATATCTCTTTTTAACAAGCCTGAGGAAAAGATAAATATAAAGGGCATTGTTTCCGAGTTAAAAGAAATCACACTTCCTTATAATCAAAATGATCTTCGGTTCGATTTTGTAGGGATACAATTTAGTGAGCCGAATAAAAATAAATACAAATACTTTTTAGAAAATTTTGATGAAGATTGGGTTAACGCTGGATATCAAAGAAATGCAACCTATACAAATCTTAGTCCCGGGAACTATATTTTTAAAGTATTAGCTTCAAATAGAGATGGAGTTTGGAACAAAAAAGGTGCATCACTTAAAATTATAATTACCCCACCCTGGTGGAAAACAAATCTTGCATATTCTTTCTTTGCTCTGTTCTTCTTCGGCACAATTTATTTTATTTGGAAAATGCAGATGAAAAGAATAAAAATTAAACACGAATATGAGATGAACAGGTTTGAAACAGAAAAGCTTCATGAAGTTGATGAATTAAAATCACGTTTCTTTACAAATATATCTCACGAATTTAGAACACCTTTAACTTTAATACTCGGCCCTGTTAAACAGATGATTGATGAAACCAAAGAGAAAAGATCAAAAGAAAAATTAAGCGTGATTCATAAGAATGCAAAAAGATTGCTAAACTTAGTGAACCAGCTTCTTGAAATTTCTAAGCTTGAATCCGGAAATATGAAGCTAAGAACCTCTCCTCAAAATATAATCCCCTTTTTAAAAACTATTGTAATTTCATTTACTAGTTATGCAGAAAGAAAAAATATCACTTTAAAATTTGAAACAAGTGAAGAAGAAATTATTGTATACTTTGATAAAGAAAAAATTGAGAAGATAATTAATAATGTGCTTTCTAATGCGTTTAAGTTTACTCCCGAGGGAGGAAGAATCATAGTAAAGGCAGAGAGCAAAGATAATTTTTTCACTCTTAGTATAAGTGACACCGGTGTAGGAATTCCAAAAGAAAAAATAGCTAAGATATTCGACCGTTTCTATCAAGTAGATCATGCTCATAACAAGGAATATGAAGGTACAGGGATAGGATTGGCATTTACAAAAGAATTATTAGAGCTTCATAAAGGAACTATTGAGGTGGAAAGTATAGAAGGGAAAGGAACAACTTTCAAAATCAATATTCCATTGGGTAAAGATCATTTAAAGCCTGAAGAAATTATTAATTCAGATAACGACAATTTATTAAATATTCGTTCTAAACAGATTTCAGAAGAATCAACTATTAATAATAAATTAAATTTTATAAGTGAAAATGGTAAACCACTTTTACTGATAATAGAAGACAACTTATGATGTACGTAACTACATCAAACAAAATTTAGAAAATGGTTTTAATATTACTGAAGCCTGCAATGGTGAAGAAGGCTGGGAAAAATCAATTGATCAAATTCCGGATTTAATTATAAGTGATGTTATGATGCCGAAGCTGGATGGCTTTAAACTTTGTGAAAAGTTAAAATCTGATGAACGAACAAGTCATATTCCGATAATTTTACTTACAGCAAAAGCATCCAGCCAGGATAAGATTAATGGGTTTAAAATCGGAGCGGATGATTATATCATGAAGCCTTTTGAACCTAATGAATTAGCCGAGAGAATTAAAAACTTAATTGAGCAAAGAAAACGAATCCACGATCATTTTAGAAAGCATGGATTGCTTGAACTAGATGATTCCAAGGTTAATAATTTAGATAAAGAATTTCTAAATAAAGTTGTAAACACAATATCTAAAAACATATCTTCGGAATCATTTTGTGTTGAATTACTTGCTGAAAAATTATTTATTAGCCGTTCATTGTTGCACAAAAAATTAGTTTCATTAACAGGCGAATCCCCAGTAGAATTGATCCGCAGAATAAGGCTACAAAAAGCAACTGAATTAATGGAAAAGAAATTTGGAAATATATCGCAAATTGCATTGGAAGTTGGTTTTAATAGTTCTGCTTACTTTACAGAATGCTTTAAAGAACAATTTGGTATCTCTCCTTCCCAATACCTTCATAAAATTAACCAAAATTAGTCATTTCCTTTCCGTTTTCAATTATTGAAGACAAATTTGTAAAAATCAACTACAAATCTTATAGAAATCCGCTCCATAAAATCGTATCTCTTGAAAGATCATTTTTTATGTATTTGTACATAGGGAATAAAACATGAACCAAATAAAAAACGGTTTTACAAATCATCTGGTTCCTAATGAATTTTTTTTAAGTCAGAATTATCCTAATCCATTTAAAGATAAAACAGTAATAAAATACTGTATAGCCTATACAACAAAAGTAGAACTGTCCGTCTATAATTCGGAAGGAAAGTTAATAGAAACTTTAGTTGATAAAGAACAAAATGCCGGAAGTTATGAAGTTGAATTTAATTCTGGATTATTACAAGAGGGAGCTTATTACTATCAACTAAAAACCTACAATTATTTAGAAAATAAAGAAATGATATTAAAAAAATAATTATTACAAGGAGGAGTATGAGACTGCCAATTTGTTACAATGAATTTCAAAAATATTTCAAAATGCTTTTGCTCATTTTGTACATATTATTTCTTAACAGCACATTAGCTCAAACATCATGGATTAAATATGGCGCCCCGGTTTTAGAACCTGGCCAACCAGGAGAATGGGACAACGGTGGTATAGCCGGACAAACAATAATATTTGAAAATGGTATTTACAAAATGTGGTATGGAGGAGTAAATGGTTCTTATATTCGTATAGGTTACGCTTATTCTTCTGATGGATTAAATTGGACAAAACATGATAGCCCTGTTTTAGAATTGGGGAGTTCAGGCTCATGGGATAATATGGATGTATATTTCCCTTGGGTAATTAAAGTTGACACCGTATATCATATGTGGTATTTAGGAGGTAATGGAAATTTAGAACTTGTCGGACATGCAACATCTTTAGATGGCCTCAGTTGGACTAAAGACCCTACTAACCCGGTAATAAATGTTGGAGCTTATGGAAAATGGGATGATGTATCAGTTGCTCCGGGACCAGTTGTTTTTGACGGAAGTACGTTTAAAATGATTTACAGTGGTTCTGATGGTACATATTATAGAGGAGGGTTTGCAACTTCACCTGACGGAAGCAATTGGACAAAATCTCCAAATCCAATTCTTGATGTAGGTGCAGCAGGCGATTGGGATACTCCTAGAATAAATCCATGCAGTGTGGTTTACAATCACAATACATCTTTATACTATTTATTATATGCAGGTGGGGCTTTTGGGGACTGGCGTATAGGTTATGCAACATCTTCAAATTTCGAAGGGCCCTGGACAAAGAATCCTTCTATTCTTATAGACGTAACTTCCGGCAGCTGGGACAATGCTTTTGTTTCATTCCCTGCTGTCATTTATGACTCAACAAATAATTTTTATAAAATGTGGTATTTGGGCGGATCAACATTATCAGCTGGAGCAGTAGGATACGCAACCTCCGAAATATTTTCAGATGATACTTTATTAGTTCCAACTAATTATTCTTCAATTCAAGAAGCGATTAATGCATCGAACAATGGCGATATTGTTCTAGTTAAGGAAGGGACTTATTATGAAAATATAAACTTCAGAGGCAAGGCTATAACTGTTGCTAGCCACTATTTAATTGACGATGATACTTCTCATATATCAAAAACAATAATTAATGGAAGCAAACCAGCATATCCGGATAGCGCTTCTGTTGTAACATTTAATAGTGGTGAAGATACTAACTCAGTCCTTTGCGGATTCACAATTACCGGCGGTACAGGCATAATTGTATATGATGAATTTTATGGGACATATGATAAAGGTGGAGGAGGTATTGCAGCAAGTACAGGTTGTCGAATCAGTCATAATATAATAACTGGTAATGAAATTACTCGAACAACATTAAGCCATTCCTTCGGTGGGGGAATTTCTTGTGGTGAAAATTCTATCATTGAATACAATATTATCAGTAATAACAAAATCACTTGTGCCATTTCTCAGGCAGGAGCAGCAGGAGTTTTCATAGCTGGTTCAGGGACAAGGTTATTAAACAACTCTATAACTGATAATACTGCAATTTCAAATGCAACAAATTGGAACGCAAATGGTGGCGGAATAGGTGTTGTTTTCTCAAACGTTTTAATTACAGGAAATTTTATTGCACGTAATAAAGCTCTTGCCCCTAATTGTAATCAATATCCTTGTTATGGAGGAGGTTTGCATCTATATGCGACTGACCAATCTCTACAATTTTATAACAACATAGTAATTGATAATATCGCCCAAGGTAAAAATAGTTCATATGGAGGAGGAATTAATTTAAGTGATGGAAGTAATTCTATTATTGCAAAAAATGTTATTGCAAGAAATAAATCATCTGTTGGAGGTGGTATTAGTTGTATTAAATCCATAGCTGGTTTGCAGCCTCCTCTATTAGTAAATAATACAGTTGCTTTTAATACAGCTACAGGAAGTCAAGCAGGAGGTATATTTTCGCTGGGAGGATGGTCCCCAGCCATATCAAATTCTATTTTGTGGGGAAATACTGCTGCGTCAAATCCACAGCTTTCAGGTACAGTGACTATTAATTATAGTGATATAGAAGGAGGTTATTCTGGTACAGGTAACATAAATAATAATCCTGACTTTACTGATACGGTTAATTATTATCTGAACTCAACTTCCCCTTGTGTTGACGCAGGAAATCCCGATTCATCGTTTAATGACATTGAAGACCCTAATAATTTAGGTAATGCGCTTTTCCCTTCAAGAGGAACTATCCGCAACGATATGGGCGCTTACGGCGGCCACGTAATTCTAAAAGTTCAAATGGATATCGAATTGAAAGGTCCTAGGTTTAAAGCATTTGTAGAAAAAGTAAATTCGACAATTGGAAATAAGCAGGCAGTTATCGACAGTTTCATTAATTCTACTGAGCATTTTCCATTTATTGAAGATACTTCCATAGTCTATTATGTATATCAAGGAACAGCAACAAGTGTAAACATCCCCGGGGATGCAAACAACTGGCTAAAAGAAGCGTATCCAATGACTAAATTAAGTGGCACTAATTTTTGGTACTATGAAGCTGAATACGAGCCGGATGCGAGGTTAGATTATCAATATGTTATAAATAGGACTACCTGGATTCTTGATCCCTTAAATCCAAATAAGGTTAGTGGAGGATTTGGCCCTAATTCAGAGTTAGCAATGCCAAATTATATACAGCCGCCGGAAATAAAATACTATTCAAACATTTCACATGGCACTTTGGAAACATTTTCATATAAAAGTACATTGCTTCAAAATACGCGTACAATAAAAGTTTATTTGCCCTTTAACTATCAAGCTCAAGATAATAATACTTTTCCGGTTGCTTTATTTCATGATGGGCTGGAATATTTAACACTTGGCAGTGCAGCAAATGTTTTGGACTATTTAATTGCAAACCAAAAGATAGAGCCGATCATTGGTGTTTTTGTTCCTCCGGTTGAAAGAGATAGTGAATATGCGTTTACGAAAACACAACAATTTGAATCATTCATTATTGATGAATTAATGCCGCATATCGATTCAGTTTATAAAACAATAAAAAATCCAAGTAACCGGGCAATGATTGGGCTTTCGTATGGTGGTTTGATTTCCACGCAAATCTGTTATAACCATCCAGACCAATTTGGATTAGCAGGATTATTCTCTCCTTCATATTCTCCCAAAACTCATGAGGTTTATTATTCTGTTTTAAATGGATTAAAAAAAGAAATTAGATGGTATATAGATTGGGGAACCTATGAAGCAGAGATAATGAACGATGGACAAAATTTTAGAGATAAATTGTTAACTAAAGGCTATGAACTGACATGGAAAGAATGGCATGAAGCACACAGTTGGGGAAGCTGGCGTGCGCACTTGGATAATGCTTTAGAATATTTTTTCGGTTCCCAAGTTAGTGTTGAACAAATTAATGATTATCCGACTAATTATTCATTATCACAAAACTATCCCAATCCATTCAACCCAACAACAAAAATAAAATACTCCATCCCTTCCGTAGAGACGAGGCGATGCCTCGTCTGTACAATTAAAAGTTTATGATGTATTGGGAAGAGAGGTTACAACTCTTGTAAATGAAGCAAAGCAGCCTGGAGAATATGAAGTTGAATTTAATGCAGCATATCTTTCAAGCGGAGTTTATTTCTATCAAATAAAAGCAGGAGAATTTATTAAGACAAGGAAGATGATATTATTAAAATAAGGACCCTTTTCTATAGCGAAGATGTACTTATTATTATTTGTTATTAAACAACAATTATTATTTGTCAAATTTATTTTTCTTGACTTCTGAAAATATATTCGCTATATATTTGATGTCATTTTAATCCGAGAGAGTTAAAATTGCTGTGCATATATCTTGATTAATTTACAGTGATAACATTCCGAATTACTTTCCTGAATCATTTAACATAATTGTTTGTGACAAAACTTATTGAAGTGGAGTCATATGTTAAATCTAAATTATATATCATACTTCATTTCTAAAATTAGTATTGAATAAAAAATGTTATGCATTAGATCTTAATGTTTACCATTTTCTGCTGCTTTTATTTTGTGATTGAATATAAACGACTATAGTTCATAACTGGAAAGTGCAGCGAAACTAAAAATAATTTTTGTTATAAAAATTAATAGTTAGGGTTTTATACAAAATTAGGAGATAGTTTATGAAATCCTCATTTCCACTTTTATTACTTTTTTTATTATTTATTTCTCCAAATATTAGGTCTCAAGATGATGCGTATATTTGTCGATATCTTTTTGCATCTTCAAATGAAATTACTCAATTATCAACAGATGCTATCTCGCTAGCCGTTGATGCTGTTTGGGAAGCAAGCGGCATAACAGGTAGTAAAACAACAACAGGGACCCTAATCCAAAGTTCTTCGAATCCTGATAACTGGAGCTTATTCATCAAATCCTACAGATAAATTAATTCTAAATTACAATGATGGCTCCTCTGTCGTCTTTGTATTTTATTCCATTGACGGATATACTGATGGAGATGAAGAGGATTTTAAATGGTCTCACGAAATGGACTTTAACGCTTTTATAAAAGATTATGTAGATATAAGAATTTACAGCTACACATACCCGCAAAATGGAATAATATATTGGCAAAGAACAATAAAGGGTTCTTATCTCTTTAATTCCCAAACTATGAATTTAAATATTAATCACAACGGAAATATTGATTATGATATTGGTAACGGATATGCATTTTATACCTATCGTGAGCAGGCAACAGGCACTTCGAGCAGCGGCACTTTCCAGGTCAATATTAATGAACAATATATTAAGCAGATAGCAAATAACAGTAACACATAGTTCATTTGTGGAGAATACTGAAATAATAAATAACAGTTCTGGTAGTTTTAACGGAACAAACTATCAATACCAAAATGCAGATGTCTTTTGGGCTGCAGGTTCAGTCATATATGGCGGTTACTATGATAAAGTAGTTGATCCGGATAATTGGTCGGTACAAGGCACTCTATTAAAAAATCAACAATCATATGGCCAATTGAAATTTGACGGGCCTGTTATGGAAGGAACTTACGGACCTGATTTAATTTTACACCTTAATGATGGAACAGACATATTACTACACAAGTTAATTGCATTTCCACTTACATCAGTAAATAATAAAAATGAAATTGTTTCTGATTTTAAGCTCTATCAAAATTACCCAAATCCATTTAACCCAAGTACAATAATTAGTTATTATTTGCCGGTTAGCAGTAATGTAACCTTAAAAATTATTAATTCGATTGGCCAAGAAGTAAAAACACTGATTAATGAATTTCAAACTGCGGGATTCCATTCTAAAAATATTGATTTTAATTCTGCACTGCCTAGTGGAGTTTATTTTTACAAGTTAAATGCAGGGAAATTTTCCTCTGTAAAAAAAATGTTATTACTTAAATAAAAAATATGAAGGGTAAATAAATGAACTTACCATTTTCACTACAACCTACTCAAAATATATTTAATCTTATCTTTCTTTTCTTAGGATTAATATTTCTCTATTCTTGTGCAGATAGTAATCTTTGTACAAAAACTGGAAAATTAAATATCGAATATTATTCAAGCGGGGGAATAACAGGAGGTTCACAAGGGTTAACAATTGACAGCTTAGGTAATGCAACTTTCTGGAAACAAATTCCCGGCAGCAAAAGAGAAACATCCAAAGTTGTAAAGGTAGAAGATGAACAACTAGAAAAGATTTGTAATACATTAAATGATTCTACAATCTTTGGATACCAAAAAGATTTTACAGGAAATTATACTACTTACCTAAATATTAACCTAAATGATAAAGAAAATAACATATCTTTTAATAAATCAGATTTACCGGAAGATATGCCACCAGCATATAGAATTTTAATAAAAGAATTAAATAATATTAAATAGTAATCATACGGAGGGCGTATTATGAAAACAAATTTTTACAAATTTATAATTATCGTCTTTTTAATTTTAACTCAAGTAAGCTTGGGACAAAATCATTTTAAAAAGGTAGTTAAAGTGCCTCCGCCGCCTAATAAAAATAAATTGGTGACTGAACAGCAAAATAAGTCTGAAAATATTGCCCAAAGACTAAAAGAAATAATACAAAAAAAAGGATTGTTAAAGAATCAAAATAATAAGCGGCCGCAACTGTTAATTCAAATAATCAACTATCTAATCAAAAAATTACTATCATTAAATTTTAACTCAAATTTACTAAATAAAGAAGTTGTATATGATAAAGAATCAGGTATGCCTATTTTCTTAAAAACAAATTCTCGGCTTAATAAACAGCAAGGACCCGCTTCAAATGGAGAATTAATTAATAATGCAAAATCATTTTTATTAAAAGAAAAAGATTTGATTAGAATTAAAGACCCGGATTCTGAATTCGCATTAAAAAGTCAAATTAAGGATAATCTTCAACTTACTCATCTTAAGTTTACTCAAAAATACAAGGGACTAGAGGTCTGGGGAAAGGAAGTTGTTTTACATTTAGACAATAATGGAAGAGTCATTTCATTAAATGGAAGATTTGTTCCAACTCCATCTAATATTTCAAGTATTGAGGAAAACATATCATCTGAAAAAGCAATTGATATTGCATTTAGTAACAGCGGAATACCTGAAGAAAAACTATCACAAAAAATAAAATCAATATTAGACTATCAGGGACCAGTTGCAAAGAAAATTATTTGGTGCGACCAATTACAAATTCCTCATCTTGCCTGGTTTGTTGAAGTGAGAAAAGGGTTAAGCCAAGATTGGTATTATTTTATTGATGCAGTTAATGGCGGCATTCTTAATTACTATAATAATATTTGCTATGATGGTGCAACAACTGGAACAGGAACAGATCTTAATGGAGTTAATAGAAGTTTTGGAACATATCAAATTGGTGATAAATATTATATGATTGATGCATCTCAACCTATGTTCGATGCAGCTAATTCACAGTTGCCGGATAATCCAGTAGGTGCGTTGGTTGTTGTAGACATTGACAATAAAGATCTTTCATCCGAAAATCCAATTTATTTCCAGACTACAACTGATAATAATTGGACCGATCCTGTAGCCGTATCAGCTCATTATAATGGAACTCTAACATATAAATTTTATGGTGATAATTTTAGTAGAAACTCTATTGATGACAAAGGCATGACTATTTATTCAATTATACATGTAACGGAAAATAGCCAGCCTATGGAAAATGCTTTTTGGTCCGGGAAGTTCATGTGTTATGGAGATGGTGCTAGCGCTTTCAAACCGCTAGCGGGCGCTTATGATGTAACTGCACACGAGATGACTCATGGAGTAACACAATATTCTGCGGCACTTGAATATCAAGGCCAATCCGGTGCTTTAAATGAATCTATGTCGGATGTTATAGGTGTAACAGCAGATGCTAACAACTGGACAGTTGGAGAAATGATAGTTAAGGATCTAAATTTATTTCCTACCGGAGCATTAAGAGATATGGCAGATCCACATAACGGAGGTTCATCAATTAATGATGCATGCTGGCAGCCAGCTAATATGAATGAATTTACAAATACTACAGAAGACAATGGCGGTGTACATATTAATAGTGGAATTCCAAACCACGTTTTTTACCTTGCTGCAACATCTATTGGCAGAAGTGATGCTTCCAAAATTTGGTATAGAGCATTGACTGTTTATCTAACTAGAAATTCACAATTTATTGATGCAAGAATTGCTACAATAAATGCTGCAGCTGATTTATATGGCGCTTCATCAAATCAAGTAAATGCAGTAAAAAATGCCTGGGATGCAGTTGGTGTTATTGAAGGCTCAGGCACACCCCCGCCTCCTCCATCATCAATTGATGGAGATAATTGGATACTTATGGTCAATACGGATTCTAATGATCCAAACTCTTTATATATGGCTAAAACTCAAATTGCATCTAACAATGATTTCTTCCCTTTAAGTACAACTCCTATTGGTAATAGGCCTGCTGTTTCCGATGGTTCCGGAGTAATTATCTTTGTAGATCAAGACAACAATTTACGGGTTCTGTCTGCTGATCCAAATAATCCCGCAGAGGAAGTTTTAGATAATCAAGGAGTGTGGTGGAGTGTGGCTATTGGGCCGGGTTTAAGCAGCCTAGCACTTACTTCTATATATGCTGATACAACGATTTATTACTATGACTTTGTTAATAATCTAAGTGCAACTTTTAAGATTGTTACCCAGTCATACGATGGACCCGATGCGAGAACTGCTTTATATGCAGATGCACTTTCATTTGATCCGACAGGTCGATATTTGCTATTCGATTCATATAACGAGATTAAAAATGCTAATGGTGATACTTTAAGTTTCTGGACGATTAATATGTTAGATGTTAGCAACGGACAAATGGGAACAGTTTTTCCTCCAATGGCAGAAGGAATTGATATAGGCAATCCATCATTCTCCAAAACATCATCTATTCATTTCACATTTGATTATGTAGATGAAAATGCTGGTGAAGACTATGTAATGGCTGCTGACTTTAATTCTGGTGATGCGGGAAATGTTGCCGGACCATTAAATGTTATTGGATTTCCAACCTATTCAGGTGATGATAAAACGATCGCATACCATGCTACAGGATATGATCAAAGTAATAATCTTTGGGATATTGTTAATCAAATGCCTTTAAAAGATAATATGATTGAAGGTACTGGAAATTCTCAAGATTATGTTATTGGTGCAACATTTCCATTTTGGTTTGTAATAGGAACACGTACTACAGACATAAAAGAAGAAACTGATGGAATACCGAGTTCATACTTTTTATCTCAGAATTACCCGAATCCTTTCAACCCAACAACTAGAATACAATATGAGATTCCAAATTTAGAAACGCATGGCAATACTTATCTTCAGCTAAAGGTATATGATGTTCTGGGAAAAGAAGTAGCAACACTTGTTAACGAGGAGAAACCCTCAGGTACTTATGAAATTGATTTTAATGCATCATCACTTCCAAGCGGAGTTTATTTCTATCAATTAAAGACAGGAGAATTTATTCAAACAAGGAAAATGATACTAATTAAATAATATCGTTTTCAACAAATCTTTTGGGAGGAAATATGAAAATATTTTTACTTATAATCTTATTTGCTCCACTTTTAATCGGCCAAAGCAATACTGTCTGGGTGAAGGTTGATTCTGTATTAGCAAACAATCCTCACTCTGCACATTATAATCCCATCGATGATGCAATATATTTTGTGCAACGATCTACCGCTAAGGATGGTGTATATAAATACTCTTCTGATAGCGGCCTTGTTTTTATCTGTTCTGCCGATAGGCCGGCCGCGGTTTTTATAGATCCTCGTGATGGAGATATCTTCCATGCAGAAGACTACAGCGGATCTATTTTTTATACCCCATTAAACAGCACAGGAAGAATGACCTGGGTATCTGGATTTCATTCAGGCGATGATGATCCGATTGGAATGGCAATCGTTCCAGAAAACTATAATGGAAAGGGTTTAGTCCCCGGGCAAATTGTAGTGGCTGATCGAGGGTATACTGGATTGGATGAAATATGGGTATTTTCAGCAGACAGTGCTCAAAACGAATGGCCGCTTCATACAGATAACGGGACATTAATTAATCCCGTAGATGTAGCTATTTCAGATTCTACTGTTTTTATAATTGATGAAGGGGAAGGAAAGCCGGGCCGCATATTTGAAGTTGATTCAAATGGGGTATTAAAACAATTTCTTCTTAAAGATACTTTAACTTCTCCCATTGGTCTTGCATACGACTCGGTAGCCGGGGATTTGTATATATTAGAAACTAAAGGAAGAGTACTCAAAGTCGATCCTCAAAGTGGAGATGTAACCGAAATAATGAACGGATTTAAGTGTTCATCAGACAATTGGTGCGGTATTGATATTAGTCTTGATGGGAAATATTTACTAGTCACAGAAAATGCGGCAAAATATATACACATTTTTCAAAGAACTTTTACTTCAATTGGAAATGTTAATCAACCTTCTTTATCTTTGTTTGAACTCAAACAAAATTATCCTAATCCTTTCAACCCAACAACAAAAATAAAATACTCAATACCCGCCTCCCTAAATACTTTCAAGGGCGGGACTATAACACAACTTAAAGTTTATGATTTATTGGGAAGTGAAGTAGCAACTATTGTTAACGAAACAAAGCAACCAGGTGAATATGAGGTTGAATTTAATGCAAGCAATTTACCATGCGGGGTTTATTTCTATCAATTAAGTGCAGGAGATTTTATACAAACTAAGAAGATGATTTTGATAAAATAATTATTAAACAAATCTCTTGGTAACAAGAGGTTATATAGATTTAATAAACTCAATAGGAAGAGTAATGAAGACAATTAGCAGGTATACATTCTTCGTAAATGGATTTTAAATTAAAAAGTCAGTAAATCAAAAAAGTAATATTAGTAGAAAGAAGTCATTTATCATCATATTATTGATAGGTGGAATATTAACAGGTATTTCTTATCTGTTCCTGCAATTCTACCTTGCCTGGTTTTGTTTAGTACCATTGTTCTACATCCTTGAAAAAGCAAATACAAAGCAATCATTTCTTTATGGTTTGTTGTACGGAGCAATCATCGCTACCATTTTATTTTATTGGATAATCCCTATTGCAAATAAATATTCTGGCGGGTTTACATTCTATTCCCTTCTTTTCTATTGTGCTGCAGTTATCTACTTTTCACTATGCTTCGCTTTATTTGGAATGGGTTATATGTTCTTGCTCCATCGTTCAAAAAACTTAATCCTTGCCGGTATATCAATCTCAGGACTCTTTGTGCTGCTCGAATTAATTAAGTTAAAGCTTTTTCCTGGGTTACCTTGGTTACATTATAATCTTGCTCTTACACATGCTCAAAATAATTGGGCCATTCAGTGGTCAGCTTATGGTGGATTTTATATAATTATTTTCTTCATTGTCTTTTTTAATTATCTCACATGCCAATTTCTACTTAGAAAAGAAATTGTACTATTAAAAACTTCCATAACCGTTATCGTAGTCTTTTTTGTAGGAGGTTATTTATTCAGCATAACAAATGATGAAATATCTGATAATAAATTCAATGCAGTCGTTCTCAACGAAAATATTCCTGCTGAAACACGGTGGAATAACCTTACCGGTGATTCACTTGCGAATGTATTCTTTAAATTAAATAAAGAAGCTGTAAAGTATGATCCCGATCTCATAATCTGGTCGGAGACAGCTATTCCATGGAAATTTGAACCTGACGATCAATTCATTCCAAGAGTGTTAAATATTACGCATCACTCAAAGACAGATCACCTGTTTGGTATTTTCTCACCTTCATCACAGGATAATAATCTTGTATATAATTCAGCATATCTTATTAAAAACGATGGTAGAATAACAGATAGGTATGATAAATCTATTTTGCTCGATTTTTTGGAAAAACCATTTAGCAGCAGTTTATTATCAGTTCTTCCTTTTATACGGTCAAGTACATATAATAACATACTCCCAGGGAAAATGCAGAATGTAATCAAAAGTGGAAAGGCACAAATAGGAGTATTAATATGTAATGAAAGTTTATCCGAGGAAATGTACTCTGAATACATCAAAGCTGGAGCGAATTTATTGGTGTTGATGAGTAATGATGCCTGGTTTGAAAATACTCCGCTGATGATGCATCATTTCTATATTACAAGAATGGAAGCCGTTATGGCAGGGAGAGATGTTATCGTTAACAGTAACAGAGGATTGGTCGGTATTATTCGCAGTGACGGTGATGTTGAAGTTCTTCCACCTTCGAACAAAGCAAGAATAATAAATTGTAAAGCCCATTTATCTTCAAAAGCAACTGTTTACTCTGAAATAAAAAATTACACTATCCCTTTTTATTTATTACTTACAATTTTTCCAATTTTCATAAGGAGGAAATAATATGAAAACATCACAAATAGTACTCGCCTTTTTGGTGATTTTATCTTTAAGCGATATTACATTTGCATACGGTGCTGCGCAGGGTAACTGGCGTTGGAGGAATGATGATGGCGATGTCTACACCGCAAACTGGAAAGATTCCTTAAACACTCCAGTTGTACTTACTGAATATGAGAATATAAGACTTAGGATAGAAAGTATATATGGTAGTCCATACAACGTATATGAGAATATTTCACTCTCTTATACCGAAGATCTTGATAATTTCCTTTGGACTCCTATAAACAACTTAGATACAGGAAAGTTCTTCATTTCAGCCTCACAGTATTTATTGGACACAATGTCATATTTTGATAATCAACTGCTGTCTCAAAACACTCCCCAATATTTATATCGAAGAACTATTACATTTGATGAAGTGGACAATTATTATTTATTTGGAGAGGAGAATTCTAAATATGAGCTGGAATATTCAATAAAACCGACATCAAATATTCAGCCAGGTTCAGCATACTTTTTCTCTTTATGCCGTGATAGCATTTCGATGAATTTGTATTTGGATGGTCCTAAGGAATATGCTACTCTCTTAACGCCCCCCATTAACTGGATTCCTCAATCAAGCGGAACATCTAAGTATTTGTCCGGTGTCTTCTTTACCGATACAAATAACGGAATTGTTGTCGGTGGGGAGTGGGGGGTTGGTGATGTAATTCTTAAGACAACTAACGGTGGAGAAAACTGGAATCTACAATCAAGCGGAATAGCGGCTTATTTATACGATGTCTGTTTTACTGATGCAGATACGGGGTGGGTTATTGGTTATCGAAGTAAAATCCTCAAAACCATAGACGGGGGGGAGAGCTGGACACCTCAATTAAGCGGAACAACAATTGACTTGAGGTCGCTTAATTTCATTTCCTCAACAACTGGCTGGGTTGTGGGTGAGGAAGGAATAATCCTACATACTACAAACGGTGGGAATAACTGGTCTCAACAATCAAGCGGAATAGCATCTATTTTAAGTGATGTCTATTTTATTGATGCAGATAAAGGGTGGGCTGTTAGTGAAAATGGTACAATCCTCAAAACCACAGACGGGGGTGCAAATTGGACACCTCAATCAAGCGGAACCACTGTGATTTTGAATAGTGTCTACTTTACTGACGCAAATAACGGCACGGCTGTAGGTTTAGATTATTCTGATACCAGTGGAACAATCATCAGAACTACAAATGGTGGAGATACCTGGGCCCAAGTAACAGGTGTGCCTGATAATTCTGGTTTAGGCTCCGTATACTTTTCGAATACCAACATCGGCTGGGTGGTTGGAGCATATGGTTTAATATTAAAGACAACTGATGGTGGATTAAATTGGATAAAACTTGTTAGTGGATCAAGTAAACAGTTACAAAGTGTTCGGTTCATTGACAATGAGATCGGCTGGGCAGTTGGAGCATATGGTAAAATATTAAAAACGACCAACGGTGGTGTAACTTTTGTCGAAGAAGAAAAGACACATGAAATACCAACTTCTTATTTCTTAAGTAATAATTATCCAAATCCATTCAACCCATCAACTAAAATAAAATACACAATCCCAACTACAAACAATCCCCTCCTTGGAGGGGTTAGGGGTGGGTTAATTACTATGAAAGTTTATGATGTACTTGGAAGAGAAGTAACAACTCTTGTAAATGAATCAAAGCAACCTGGTGAATATGAAGTTGAGTTTAATGCGTCATCATTATCAAGCGGTATTTATTTCTATCAATTAAGTGCAGGAGATTTTATACAGACGAAGAAGATGCTATTATTAAAATGAGAAGTAATGTGCGAAAAACTTAAATATTTGTTTATATGAAAGTGTGCAATATGGAATAATAAAAATCACTTTTTATAGAAATTTCAAACATGATTTGCATCACACATAATTTTTTGATTAAAAATGTTACGTTTTTTTCTTAAAAATCCATTTTGTTTTCATAATTAATAATTGTAACTTTTTCGTGCGGATTAAAAACCGCATTGTTTTATTTATTTATTTTTTAGAGGTAAGTTCGTGAGCACTAAACTTTTTGTGGGTAGTCTTCCATGGGCGGTAACTGATGAGAATTTGAAATCTACTTTTGAATCTCATGGTACAGTTGTTTCTGCCAAGGTTATTACCGATCGACAGACCGGCAGGTCAAGAGGATTTGGCTTCGTAGAAATGGAAAACGAAGCTGACGCAAGCAAAGCTATTGAAGCTTTAAACGGTTCAGAATTGAACGGCAGAAGCATCATTGTTAGCGAAGCAAAACCGAAAAGCTAATAAAATAGGTGTTTGGTTATTTTGCGTTTCTCGAGCGCTCTTTTTAAGAGCGCTTTTGTTTTTTAAACCATTATTTCATAATTGTGTAATTTAATCTCAATAAACCCAATTTCTTGAAGAAATTGGGTTTATAAAAATTCATAATTTATTTTATATAATACTATTTAAAATAAAAAACCATCGCATGCAATGCCCGCAAAAAGAATCTTCACATGCAATGGCCTTTGGTGGAGAAAAATTAAAAAACTGGAGTATTAAGTCCAATTACAAAATTATTGTTGCCTCTATAATTCAATTTCCAGGCGAAATCCAATTGAAAAGGCAGCAATGCTTGACCAATTCCAAATCCTAATTCATAAAATGGATGGTCAAACGAATTAATAGACGAAAGCAGATTTGATTTTGTTCCGCCGCTTACACGACATATTGCAGAATTTAAAAATGCTGTTAATTGAAAATCCCAATCTTTCAAACCCGGAATTCTCAATATCCTAAATAACTCACTTCCGAAATAGTATTCAAGATTTAATGTTGCGACTCTATCTCCTACCACTTCGTTAATATCTAATGTTCTAAAAGAAAAATCTTGTGAAAGAACTTCTATATTTCCATTTAATGAATGTAAATTTTGAAGCGGCATTATTCCCTGGTTATAGATACCAAGAATTTCATATCCTAATGAAGTTGAGCCAAATGAATTTAATCTTCCTGAAGCATGCAGTTTATAAGTAGTGAAATCATAATCACTGTTAAGTAAATTCTTATTTGATATCGTAACATCACCATTAATTAAAATAAATGATTTATTTGAAAAAATTCTTCTTCTAAACAATCCGTCTTCAATGTAATCCCTAAAATCAAGATTAAAGCCGGCTGTAACAGTATTTAACTTTGCTTCGTTAATTAATGGATTTTGCCTGTAATTTTTATTTTTCTTAAAAAAGCTGAAGTTAGAAGTAATGGCAGCATTCTTGTCTGTTCTATTTTGAAAGCCGAGATTTAAACTTAAAACCGGGAAAACTTCTCCCCCAATATTAAAATTAAATCCATTTGAATAATAATAATCCTGAAATTCATATTTAAATAATAAAGCAAGCCAGGTAGCTCCAAAATCGGCAATGCTGTTTTGATTTCCAAAAAGAACACTTGTTCTATTAAAAACATTTAATGAAATATTATAAGTACGGTAATCTCCCAATAGATATTCTGATTCCAAAATTATATTTAAATTTTTTATCACCGAAACCATAAGAAGTTTTTAAAAATGAATTGCTTCTTTTCTTAAACATATTTTCAAGATAAAAATTAGCATCAATCGAATGCCCATCTACTTTATTGAAGTGATAAAAACCTAAAGGGCCATTAATGGAAAAATTATCTGTAAAATCTAATCTGGTAGAAAGTATAGAAAAATCATCCCAAAATGATCTCGGAATATTGCTTACGCTATCAATTCTTTTATATGCTTTTTGCTCATCAAGAGTATTTGGAATAGTTTGCACATTTAACCAATAAGTAGAATCTTTATCATCGGCATTTGGCAAAACTGTAATTACTGCTTTATCAAAAAAATCGTTACTTAAATTCGGATTAATTTTATAATCATATAATATGCTGTTCAGCTCAAAACCGAATTTTGCTATGCCTAAATAATTCGCTTTAACAAAAACTCTATAATCAACAGGCATATAAACAGAATCATCATAAACATTAAACTGTTGAAACACGTTCACCGTATCAAATATTCCCCCGGGATTTGCAGCATTGTTCAATTGTAAATCTACTTTAATTAGGTCATAGCTTTTATCAGTTATGTATATGTCCCCTTTAAATCCGGGATCACTTGAATTTTTTGTTCTCATGTAAATTTGATATACGGTTTGATCATTCATAGCCAAAGTATTTTCAATGTAATAATCATAGTAATCAAGAGCGTCATCAGCAATCGGCCCAGGCAAACCGCTTCCAATAAAATTAATTTCATCATCATAGAAATTTTTTATTAATCTTCCACCTGTAATAACATTCAAAGTCGGTGGGAAATTTGCACTTTGTTTTCGGGCGATTATTTCTTCTTTATAATCATTTGGCGATTTAAAAAATCCTTTGCTTTGGTTTTCTAGAATGCCGGTTATTTTTAATGCAGAAGTATCTGTACTTAATCCAACAGTTACACTTCTATCTCCGGCAACAATATCATGCTGAGTTAATAATAACCCCTTAGTGTAAGCTTCAAACTCATAGCTTTTTATTTTTGATTTTCTTCTGTTCTTTTCTGCAATTGCCTTGCGGATAATTTCAAGAGCAGGATTCTCTCCTGGCCTAACAACGATTTCCGGCAGCTCTATTTTTGATTCCTTCAATTTGAAATTAATGTTATCCAGGTTTCTATTTGCGTCTACTAAGATTGTATCGGAGAGATAACCAATATAAGAAGCTATAAGCTTATACTTCCCTTTTTTTATTTTTATTTCATACTCGCCTTTTTTGTTTGATGAAGTACCTTGGGTTGTCCCGTCTATCCTGATATTCGTATAACTTAAAGCTTCGTTTGTTTCTGCTGCATTAACTGAACCGCGGATAAAATAATCCTGGGGGAAAACTGCTTTAACTATAAAAATAGATATAACAATAGTGAAAAGGATTGTATTTAATTTCATGTTCCCGGGAAAGTTATTTAATAATTTACTTCCAAAAATAATTGCTTGCAGCATGGAAAAAAATAGATATATCTATTTATTGAAAAGTTTTATAAAAAATCTCATCAATAAGTGGAAAAATTTTTATCATACAAAAATCAGCGAATACCTTTTTATGTATTTAATAGTAATAATAATAATATTAACTTTGTTTTTATATTAATAACCAGAATTCAAAAAGGACAAATAATGAAAAAGAGTTTCATATATTCAATTTTCTTTTTCTTCCTCGGGATTTCTATATCATTTGCCCAGAAGGAAATTGAATTCACCGAATTTGATCTTGATAACGGACTGCATGTAATCCTTCACGAAGATCATTCCACACCTATTGTAGCAATTACAACTACATATCATGTCGGCTCTAAAAATGAAGATCCGAATAGAACAGGCTTTGCACATTTCTTTGAACATTTGATGTTTAGCGGGACAAAAAATATCCCCAGAGGACAAATAGATAAATTGATTCTTGGCTCCGGAGGAACATTGAATGCAAACACTTCATTTGATAGAACTTTTTATTACATGGTGCTTCCGTCAAATCAATTAAAACTAGGTTTGTGGATTGAGTCAGAAAGAATGCTGCATTTAAATGTTGACAGCATTAGTGTCGAAACTCAACGTAAAGTTGTAAAGGAAGAAAGAAAACAAAGATATGACAATCAGCCTTATGGCTCTTTCTTTGAAGAAATTTTTTCACATGCATACAAGGTTCATCCTTATAGATGGGTCCCAATTGGTTCTGTTCAATATATTGATAAAGCAACTATTGATGAATTTAGAGAATTTTATAAAACATATTACGTACCGAACAACGCTACATTATCAATAGCCGGTGATATTGATGAAGATGATGCCAAGGATTTAATAGAAGAGTACTTTGCTGGAATACCGCGTGGTACAAAGAAAATGCATATTCCAACAGAAGTTGAACCACCTCAAAAAGCAGAAGTTCGTGATACGGTTTTTGATAATATTCAATTGCCTGCAGTAATTGAAGCTTACCATATCCCTGCTCAAGGCACTAAAGATTATTATGCTATAAATATGCTAACCACCCTTTTATCCGAAGGACAAAGTTCATGGCTTTATAAGGATCTCGTTGATAAAGAACAAAAAGCGGTTACTGAAGGAGCCTTTCCAATTGCTCTCGAAGATCCCGGGTTGTTTATAACTTACGGTATAGTTAACCAGGGTGTAAAAGCTGATTCTCTTAGAAGCTGCAATGCAAACTGTGCTTGACAAATCCAAAAATGAACTTATAACTGAAAAAGAATTTCAAAAGCTTCGCAACCAGGTTGAAAATGATTTTGTAACCAGCCATTCAACTGATGAAGGAATTGCCGAGGCTCTTGCAACCTATCATGTATATTTCGGAGATACAAATCTTATTAATACAGAACTCGAAAGGTATATGGCTGTTACCAGGGAAGATATTCAAAAAGCAGCACAAAAATATCTTGCGAAAAAGAATAGAGTGGTTCTTTACTATCTTCCTAAATCATGTTCAGGCAAGTAAATGAGCATACTATAAATTAAAAGTTTTTGGAAAATTTTTCATCAAAGGAAATAAAATGAAAAATGTAAATTCATGCTTTCGGCATAAAATATTAACAGCATTATTTTTTGTTTTAATTACTCTGCCTGCATTCAGCCAGGTAGATAGGACAAAGCAGCCGGAACCAGGACCAGCACCGGAAATTAAACTTGGAGAATATGAATCTTTCACTCTTGATAACGGATTAAAGGTTTTCATTGTGGAAAATGATAAAGTACCTGAAGTTTCTTATTCATTGATCATAGACAGAGACCCAATAGTAGAAAGAGACAGCGCAGGTTATATAGCTGCAGCAGGCGAACTTCTCAGAACAGCGACAACAACCATGACTAAAGATCAAATTGATGAAGCTGTTGATTTTATTGGAGCAAGCTTGTCAACTTCGTCTACCAGCGTTTACGGTTCATCGTTAAAGAAACATACTGAAGTACTTCTTAAGATTTTTTCAGATGTCGCTTTGCATCCTAAATTTAAGCAGGAAGAATTAGACAAAATTAAGAAACAAACTCTTTCAGGAACTTGCATCTGAAAAAGATGAGCCAAATGCAATTGCCCATAATGTGAAAAATGCTTTGGATTATGGATTAGATCATCCTTATGGCGAACCAATGACTGAAGAAACGGTTAATAATATTTCTTTGCAGATGTGCGAAGACTATTACAATACTTATTTTCACCCTAATGTAGCCTACCTTGCAATTGTCGGTGATATTGATAAAGACGAGGCACAACCTTTAATTGAAAAATATTTTGGAAGCTGGGAAAAGAAAGATATTCCCAAATTCAAATATGAAACACCACAGCCTCCGTCAACAAGAATGGTCGCGATAGTTGATAGGCCAAATGCAGTTCAATCTGTTATTCATATTACTTACCCGGTTCAGCTTGAAAAAAACAGTAAAGATGTTATTCCTGTAAGTGTTATGAATACAATTTTAGGTGGTTCATTTTCATCAAGATTAATGCAAGATCTTAGAGAGAAAAAAGCTTTTACTTACGGAGCCCGTTCCTCTATTGCTTCCGATAGATTAGTAGGCAATTTTGATGCATCATGCCAGGCAAGAAATTCTGTAACTGATAGTTCTGTAACGGAATTCATTGCTCAAATGAATAAGATCAGAGATGAAAAAGTTTCTGAAAAAGAACTTCATATCAACAATAAATTATATAACCGGCGGCTTTGCTCGTTCTCTTGAGAGCCCGCAGACAATAGCCAACTTTGCAATAAACGAAGAAAGATATAATCTCCCCAAAGATTATTATAAAAACTATTTGAAAAATGTTGCAGCAGTTACAGTTGACGATGTAAAAGCAATGGCAGATAAATATATTCATCCAAACAACGCCTATGTTTTAGTCGTAGGAAACGCTGATGATGTTGCAAAGAAGTTGGCAGTATTTGGGCCTGAAAAATTCTATGATAGATATGGAAATGAAATAGATACATCTGCTATGAAATTGCCTGAAGGATTAACCGCAAAGGATGTTATCGATAAATATATCGATGCAATTGGCGGAAGAAAAAATCTAACTAATATTTCCGATAGAACTACTGTTATGTCCGCTGCAGTGCAAGGTGTAAATGTTTCAATTACTTCTTATCAAAAAGCTCCAAATAAGCTTTATCAGGATATTGAAGCCGGGGCAATGCATCAAAAAATAATTTTCAATGGTGATAAAGGTGTTATGGATTTAGGGGGGCAAAGTAAGGATTTAACAGGCAAGGATCTTGAAAAATTAAAATTAGAAGCAACCATGAATCTTATACTTGGATTTAAATCACTATAATGTTAAAGCAGCCTTAAAGGGTATGGAAAAAGTTGATGGAAAAGATGCATACAAAGTGGAGTTGGAATTACCGGATGGAATCAAATGGACTCAATACTATGATGCCGCAACAGGTTTAAAAGTTAAAGAATTAAAACCTATTGAAGCACCTCAAGGTACTTTTACTCAAGAAAATTCATATAGCAACTATAAAGATGTAGATGGAGTTAAATATCCATTTACAATAAATCAGAGTATGGGAAGGCAGTCATTTGAATTTAAAGTTGATTCTATCAAAGTAAATACCGGTTTAGCGGATAAAAATTTTGAAGTTGATAGCAAATAAGTTTTCATTTTCGACGACAATGTGGAAAGCAGTCACAAGTGATTTCGTGGCTGCTTTACTTTTAGAACCGAATCAAAATTAAAAATCAATAGACCTCTGATGACACGGATTAGGCAGTTTGTCACGGATAAAAAACATATCAAATCTCAGGTCAGCGTTAATCAGTCGCATCCATGATATCCGTGTTCTATTTTTTCTTTAATTTCAATAATACTTAAAAAAAGTAGATAACGAATATGGATAATAATTTCTCAGTAATTGTTTTTGATCTTGGTAATGTGCAACTGCCATTTGATTATAATATTTTAATAAATCGATTGAATGATGTTGATAAAAATCTTGGGACGAAGTTCATGAACTTCTACAAAAATAATTATAACATTCACAGGCAATTTGAAAGCGGTAAATTAAGCGAAGAAGAATTCATTAAAATAATGCTGAATGTACTTGAAAATAAAATTGATGCTGAAACATTTTGTAAAATTTATTCGGGAGTATTTTGGGTTAATGAAGATGTTGTTTCATTGCTGCCAAAATTGAAAGAAAAATATACCTTGGTGCTTCTTTCCAATACAAATTCAATTCATCGAAAATACGGCTGGGGCCATTATGATTTTCTTAAGCATTTTGACAAGCTGATTTTATCTTATGAAATTGGAAGTGTAAAACCTGAAGAAGGAATTTACCGGGCCGCTGAGGCTTTTTCTCATAAGCCATCTAGCGGACATTTTTTTATTGATGATATTCCAGAGTATGTTGAAGGCGCAAAAAAATTGGGCTGGGGCGGAACACAGTTTACCACTTATGAGCAGTTTGTGAAAGACTTGAAAATGAATAATATTTTGTAAATTAAAATATCATTATCTCAAATCTTGCTTTAATCAAAATATATACTTAAAAATTCCCCCAAAATTATTACCAACTTTTTGTCAATTATTTTTAAATTACTTAACTATTTTACAACAATTTTTATTTAACAATGAAACAACTAAAAATTTTTTCAACTGTAATTCTCACAGTTTTTATTTTAACGGGATGCAATAATAAAAAGGAAGAAAAAAGTGATATGAATAAATCAGGCGATTTTAAATATTTAACAGAACAGTTTGCCGACATTGGAATAGTAAGATACCAGGTTCCCGGCTTTAACGAACTTTCATTAAAGCAAAAAACGCTTCTATATTATCTATATCAAGCTGCTCTTTCAGGGAGGGATATTATTTATGATCAGAATTATAAATATAATTTAGTAATTAGAAGAACACTTGAGGCAATTGTAAATAATTATTCTGGAGATAGGAACATTGATGATTATAAACAATTTATGGTCTATACAAAACGTGTTTGGTTTTCAAACGGGATTCATCATCATTACGCTTCAACAAAGTTTTTGCCTGGTTGTTCAAAAGAATATTTTACTCAGCTTATTAAAAGCATTGCCCCAGAAACTCTTCCCTTAACAAAAGGTGAAACTGTTGATCAATTTCTTCATAAAATTACCCCGATTATTTTCGATCCCAAGATTGATGCAAAAAGAGTTAATCTTGATCCTAAAGATGATTTAATTAAAACTTCTGCTAACAATTATTACGGTGACAATTTAACTCAAAAAGAAGTAGAGAATTATTATAATAAGATTGAAAATGAAAATGATTCAACTCCAATATGGTATGGATTGAATTCCAAACTTGCTAAGGAAAATGGAAAGATTGTTGAAAAGGTTTGGAAGGTTGGTGGAATGTACAGTCCGGCGATTGAAAAAATTGTTTACTGGCTTGAGAAGGCAGTTACCGTTGCTGAAGATGAACAGCAAAAAGAGGTACTTCAGAAGTTAGTTGAATATTATAAGACAGGCGATTTACATGTTTGGGATGATTACAATATAAAATGGGTTGACGATACAACTTCATTAACTGATGCTGTAAATGGTTTTATTGAAACATATGGAGATCCGTTAGGGCATAAAGGGGCTTTTGAATCCATTGTATCATTTAAAGATAAACAGGCAACAAAAAGAATAAAAGCAATCAGTGATCAGGCTCAGTGGTTTGAAGACCATTCACCAATTGATAACAAATTTAAAAAGAAAAATGTAGTAGGAATTACTGCAAAAGTAATCACAGTAGTTGTTGAATCAGGCGATGCATCTCCATCAACCCCAATTGGGATAAACCTACCAAACTCTACATGGATAAGAAAAGAGTACGGTTCTAAATCTGTTAATCTTGGAAACATAGTTCATGCCTATAATGAAGCAGAATCTTCCGGCGCAAATGAAGAATTTTCTTATTCACAAGAAGATGCTGATTTACTCAATAAATATAAAACACTTACCAGCGATCTTCACACAGATCTGCATGAAGTAATCGGCCATGCATCAGGACAAATTAATCCGGAGTTGGAACGCCAAAACAAACTTTAAAAAACTATGCTTCAACAATTGAAGAAGCACGTGCGGATCTTGTTGCTCTTTATTATCTGCCTGATCAGAAATTAATTGATATTGGAGTAATGCCGAATGATGAAGCATATAAAGCCGAGTATATTTATCAAGTCCGAAACGGACTGCAGCTTCAATTAAGAAGAATAGAAATCGGAAACAACCTGGAAGAATCTCACATGCGCGATCGTCAGCTAATTGCAAATTGGGCTTTTCAAAAAGGCAAACCTGATAATGTAATTGAAAAAAAAATAAGAGACGGCAAAACATACTTTGTAATAAATGATTATAAAAAATTAAGAGAATTATTCGGCCAGCTTTTAAAAGAAATGCAGCGCATCACTTCAGAAGGTGATTATGAAGGTGCAAAAAATATTATTGAAAAATACGGAGTAATTGTTGACCAGAAACTATTAAAAGAAACAAAAGAACGATATGCAAAATTAGGTGTGTCGCCTTACAAAGGATTTATTAATCCAATATTAACTCCGGTAATGAAAGATGGAAAGATAGCTGATGTTAAAATTGAATATCCTGATGACTTTACAGAAGAGATGCTTTATTATGCAAAGAATTACTCATTCCTGGCAAATGAGAATTAAAATATAGTTGGGAAGTAGGGGTGTTCAATTGAACATCCTTACAATCCATGTTCTTAATTTTCATCAATATACAGTTCACATTCCGTCAATTTCTTTTTCCAATTTATAAATATAGCAGTGTGTTTTACTAATAAATTACATATTCATTCATCATCTCAATTATTCTTTTTATATTTGACGATTAAAGAATTCATTTTATCGGAGTTTTTATTTAATGGGATTAAGCATTGGAATTGTCGGGCTGCCAAATGTAGGGAAATCAACTTTATTTAACGCACTTACCAAAGCACAAAATGCCGAAGCTGCAAATTATCCTTTCTGTACAATTGAGCCAAACAAAGCAATCGTTCCTGTTCCCGATGTAAGATTAGCAGAACTTGCAAAGCTTGTTAATCCAGCAAGAATAGTAAATGCAACTGTGGACTTTGTCGACATTGCCGGTCTCGTAAAAGGTGCCAGCAAAGGTGAAGGATTAGGCAATCAATTTTTAACAAACATTCGTGAAACAGAAGCAATAGTTCAAGTTGTAAGATGTTTTGACCATCCAGATATCGTTCACGTTGACGGCAGTATAAATCCAATTAGAGATGTTGAAGTAATTGAAACAGAGCTTCTACTTGCAGATGTTCAAATTCTTGAAAGAAAAATTGAGCGCCTTCAAAAAATGGCTAAAGGCGATAAAGCTGCAAAAGCAATGCTGGAAGATGCCGAATCAATTTTAAAGCTTTTAAATGAAGGAAACGTTGCTTCAGCATATCATGATTTAGAAAAGGAAACCGTAAAACAGCTTTTTAAGGAAGTCGGTTTTTTGACAGCTAAAAAAACTATCTTCTGTGCTAATGTTGACGAAGACGGATTAAGCACTGACAATGATTACACTAAAAACTTAAAAGAATTTGCCGATCAAAGAGGCTCCGACTTTGTTAAAATTTCTGCAAAGGTTGAAGAGGAATTAGTCGGATTGGAAGATAATGAGCGAACTGAATTTTTAGAATCGTATGGAGTTAAAGAAAGCGGGTTAGAAAAAATTATCAGGACCGGATTTCACACACTCGGCTTAATAAGCTATTTCACAGCCGGGCCTAAGGAAGTACGTGCCTGGACAATACATAAAGGCTGGAAAGCTCCTTTGGCTGCTGGAGTTATCCACACTGATTTTGAAAAAGGATTTATTCGCGCTGAAGTTATTAGCTACAAAGATTATATTCATTATAAATCAGAAGCAGCTTGTAAAGCCGCCGGAGTAATGCGGGTCGAAGGAAAAGAATATACCGTTGAAGACGGCGATGTTATGCATTTTTTGTTTAATGTGTAAGAGCCCACCCAAACCCTCCCAAGGGGAGGGCTTTAAGAATGTCATCCATTTAAATTGTTTCCATGAAAAATAAAGTGTTATCAAATTAATGATAGAACTATAAATGTAATGACATTTCCTATAGTTAGCACATTAAAAGAAATTCGTTAAAAATTGAACTGCCTGACATAATTATATATAGAATGATAACACAAAAAGAAAAATCTGTCCGAAGGAGCTTGGCTATGCTGAAAAAAGTTTATGGCGACTGGCGACTGAGTTATTTTTCTTTATAGGTAAAAGACAGGATATAATATGTGAAGTTCAATTTTAGAATTTATTTTAAAGTGCCTGTTTCTTTTGTTACTTTTCTTACGCTAAGAAAAGTAAGGTAGAAGTTTAAAATTCTTTAGAATTGAGTCATACATATCTGACAAATTCAAGACATATTATCTCTTACAAATTGTTCAAAAAGAAATCCGTCATCTTTGTAAAAAGGTGTAGTCTTGTTAAACCTCCCCAAATGCTGTGATTTCTATTGGGATAAAGCATCATATCAAACTGCTTTGCATTTTCTTCAAGCTTGTTTGCCATCTGCAAAGTATTTTGATAATGGACATTATCATCCCAGGTTCCATGAATAATTAAAAGCTTGCCTTCCAATTTATCTGCATATGTTAATGCACTGGCTGATATGTAACCGGCTGCATTCTCATTTGGCAACCCCATATACCTTTCAGTCCAGATATCATCGTAAAGATGAAAGTCAGAAACCGGCGCAACTGCAATTGCAGCTTTAAAATTTCCGGCACCTTTAGTCATCAGCATTAAAGCAAGATAACCCCCTCCGCTCCATCCCCAAAATCCAATTCTCTTGTTGTCAACATAAGGCAAAGAAGCTAAATAATTTTTCCCTTCTATTTGATCATTGACCGCCCATTTGCCAAGGTCACCATAAACCAAATTCTTAAATGCTTTCCCTCTTCCGCCAGTGCCGCGATTATCAATGCAAAAAATTAAATAGCCGTGCTGAAGCATATAATTATGCCACAAAAAATCTCTGCTAAAGCTTGAGCTTTTACTTGCAGATCCCCACCTATCAACAACTTCCTGTGAACCCGGCCCGCCGTAACCAAAAACTACTACCGGATATTTTTTTGTTGAATCAAAATCAACAGGTTTCATCATATAAGCATTTAGTTCAACACCATCGCTGGTTTTAACCTTCATAAATTTGGGATAAACTATGCCGTACTCTTTTGCAGCATCAATTTTATTTTCTTCAAGCATACTGATTAAAGTTCCGTCTGCTTTATTGAGTGTTACTTGAGTTGGTGATTCTGCATTGGAAGAATATTGAATAAAATATTTGTAGTTTGGTGAAAAATCTGCTTCATACCAGCCATGATTTTTAGAAATCTTTTTAAATTCGTTCCATCAAGATTAATACAGTAAAGCTGCTGTTCAATAGGCGAATCTTTTTTGCCGTCAAAATAAAGAAGATCATGTTCTTCATCTGCTCCAATTATATCCGATACTTCCCAGTTCCCGGATGTAATTTGGTTTATCAATTTGCCGTCATAATCATAAAGATAAGCATGATTATAACCGCTCATCTCTGATGTCCATACAATCCTATCATTCTTCTTTAAAAAAATTATATCATGCTCACTTTCTACCCAACAAGAATCAGTATCAGTAATAATAACATTGGATTTACCATCATCTGCATCTGCCATTAGTAATTCCATTTTGTTTTGACGGCGGTTTAATTTTTCAATTGCTAGTTTTCCGTCCGAGTTTGTCCAATAAATTCTTGGAATATAAATATCATAATTCTCCCCTAAATCCATCCATGTTGTTTTTCTTGAATCAATATCTACCACTCCTATTTTTACAATTGAATTTTGTTCTCCTGCGTAAGGATATTTTAATGGATAAATCTTATTGTATGTATCCATTTCATCTATTAAATAATAGCTCTTTACACGAGTTTGATCCAACCTCCAGAAAGCAATTTTTTTACTGTCAGGCGACCATCTCCATCCGTCAACTATACTAAACTCTTCTTCATAAACCCAATCAAATTCTCCGTTCAATATATTTCTGCTGCCGTCATTTGTTAATTGAATTTCTTTGTTTGTAGACAACTCATTAATAAATAAATTATGATTTCTTACGTATCCAACCCATTTACCGTCCGGAGATAATTTCACATTTCTTAAATATAAATCATTATCTGAAAGCGCGTAGATTTTTTTTGATTTCACATTTAATAAATAATAAGGAGCATAGATTGAATGTCTCCAAATAGAAGTTTGAGGGCCGGTAATTAACAAATATTTTCCATCGGCGGTCCAAGAATAGGTGCTCATATTAATAGGACGCTGCTCATAAATCAATTCGTTGGATGAAACCATTAATTCTTCTTTGCCTGGATTAACATAATGTATATAAATATCTTTTAAGCCATTTTGAAAATTCGTTCTTGTAAAAGTGAAAGCAGAATCATTTGGCAGCCATTGAATATTTTCAACCGTTTTGCCGCTAAAAATATTTGTATTGAATATTTCTTCAAGTGTTAATTTTTTATTTTGCGAAGAGACAACTTGTTGTAAACAGAGTATAAAAAGTAAAAAGAGCAGAACAGTTTTTCGCATAGTAACCATCAATTGTTATTTAATAAATTCAGTTCTTCCGTTTTATTAACTATTTTAAGATAGCAGAATTATTTTTTTAAAAAAACAGACTTTTATGGAATACAAAGTTACACACAATAAAAATGCAAGTAAATTTTCAACTATTAATGAAGGTAAAGAATCCGTCCTTGAATACATTATGGTTAGCAGCACAACAATGAATATGATTCATACTTACGTCCCGACGGAACAAAGAGGCAGACAAATTGCTGCATCACTTGTTAAAGCTGGACTGGAATATGCAGAAGAAAATAATTTAAAAGTTATTCCCTCATGCTCATATGTAAGAACTTACATAAATAGAAATGATGCTTATAAAAAATTATTAGCTTGATATTTTAAAATGTTTACAAACAAATAAACCCAATTTCTTAAAGAAATTGGGTTTATGAAAAACGGCAAAGAATATTTACTTTATTTTAATTTAGCATTTAAAATAAATTCTGTTCCGGTTAAAGCTTTTGAAACAGGACAGCCTGCCTTTGCATCCCCGGCATACTTTTCAAATTTAGCAGCGTCAATTCCTTCAACATCGCCTACAGTATTAATTTCTATTTTAGTAATCTTAAATGCGCCATCAACTTTTTCGATGTGCACTTTGTCAACTGTTTTGATAGAATTAACTTTAAATCCGTCGCCGGACAGACCGTTTGCAAGAGCCATTGAAAAGCAGGCAGAGTGTGCAGCTCCTATTAATTCTTCCGGGTTTGTTTCATTTCCACTTTCAAAACGCGATACAAAATTATAAGCAACATTTTTTAATACGCCGGATTCCGAACTAATATTTCCTGAACCTTCTTTTAAATTTCCGCGCCATTCGGCATTAGCTGTTCTAACTGGCATAGCATTCTCCTTTTATTTGAATATTATTGTTATAGATTTTTTGTTTGTAGTTATAAATAATTTGTCAAAAATAATTACACCATCATCAATAAGCTAAGTAAAAAATTAATTTTGTTAATAATATCACAGTTAATGAAATAATTAATTCATTTTTGCTTCTTTACTTTTTCTTATTTTTGCAGTGGAGAAAATTTTATGAATACAAATATAGAACTATTATTTAAAAAGAACATTGAAGAGCTCGAAATTGCTTTAAAAGAAAATGCAAAAAAATTCGATTCAATTTCACTTTTAAATCTTGCAGAAAAATTAGTTGAAGAAAACATTGTTATTTCTAAAGATGTCTGGCACAAATACCTTGGTTTAACACGAAACACGTTTTTTCTTACCAGCTTAAACAGCAGGGGGGAACGCTACAGATGGGCTGAAACTGCATTTAAATCTATTCGATTGTCAAATTATTCTTTGCTTGATATGCTAAATCAAAGGATTGAAAGTCATCCGGATAAAACATTGTTTTCTGTTTTTGAAGGAAGTATAAAAAATGACTACAGCTATAAATTAGTAAAAGAAAAAATCAGAAGAATTGCTGCTTCATTTTATCATTTTACTGATATACCAAAAGCGGCAATCTACATGGACAATTCAATTGAAGGTGCTTTTTGCGATATTGCCTGCTTATCTTATGACATTTTCGTTTCTCCTCTTCACATTCATTTTGGTCAGGAAAATCTTGAACACATTTTCAATCTTATAAACTTCAATATTGTGATTACTGATTCAATTCAAAGAGTTGAATTGCTGAAAAAAGTCCGCGAGAAATTATCTCATTCTTTCAAAATTATTTTTACAGGAAATTATTTACCAAACGAAGAGGAAAAGGATTCTATAATAAATTTCCATGATTTTATCTCTCAAATAAAAAATAAGGAAGCTGAAGAAATTTTATCTCAAAGAAATAAATTTAAGCATGATGAAATTTCGACTGTGATGTTCACATCAGGGAGTACCGGTGCTCCCAAAGGATTAGCTTTCACTAACTATAATTTAATTACAAAAAGATTTGCAAGAGGAGCGGCTCTGCCTGAAGTAGGCAAAAATGAAGTTTTACTTTCTTATCTTCCTTTGTTCCATACATTCGGAAGGTATTTTGAAATGATGGGAATGATTTATTGGGGAGGCACTTATGTATTTGCCGGGAAAAATGATATTGATTCATTAATCACTTTGATGAACAAAGTTAATCCCACAGGCTTTGTGAGCATCCCTCTACGCTGGAAACAAATATATGAACATGCCCTTAGTTCTGTTGAGAATGTTATTGATAAAAGCATAAAAAAAGAGGCGCTTAGAAAATTAGTCGGAAAAAATTTACGATGGGGAATTTCTGCTGCCGGTTATCTTGAACCAAAAGTATTCAAATTTTTTAATTCGCACTCCGTTGCTTTAGTTAGCGGTTTTGGAATGACCGAAGCAACTGGAGGAATAAGCATGACTCCTCCCGATCATTATGTTAAAGATTCTGTTGGAATACCTTTACCCGGAATAAAATATAAATTTAGTGAAGTAGGTGAACTTAAAATTAGCGGAGTTTATGTTGCCAGATATTTTGACGATATAAACAAACATGTTGAAAATGAATACTGGATAAACACCGGTGATTTATTTACTGAAGATCAAAACGGATATTTGTACATTGTTGATAGAGTGAAAGACATTTATAAAAACATCAGGGGACAGACAATAGCACCAGCGTTTATTGAGAAAAAATTTGAAAATATCCCCGGCCTGAAACGTGCTTTTCTTGTTGGCGATATGAAGCCTTATAATTCGCTTTTAATTGTACCGGATTTTAATGAGCCTTTCATTAAGCAAGCTGAATCTCAAAATAAATTAAAGAGTTATTTCGGCACTTTAATTTCTACTGTGAATGAAAGTCTAAACCCTTACGAAAGAATTGTTAAATATGTCATTATCGATAGAAACTTCGAAGAACAAAAAGGCGAGCTTACTACCAAAGGGACATTTAAAAGAAAAGTAATTGAAGCAAACTTCAGCAAAATTATCGACAGCCTTTATACTAAATCAAGCTTAAAGTTTGAGTTAAATGATATCAAAATTTCTGTGCCTTTCTGGGCTATAAAAGATTTAGGTATAACTGAAAATGATTTGCTTTGCAAAAAGAATCATTTAATAAATAGAGTTAATAATTCTCAGCTTTTAATTAAAAAGATAAAACAATCGAACCATATAAAAATTGGTGACTTTGAATATGTACTCAACAAACATGAAATAGATTTTTCTATTTTTATACTTCAGCCTATACTCTGGTTAGGAAACAAAAAGCTGATTGAATTTTTTATCTGCAAAGAAGAGTGGGATTATGATTTCGCCGGAATATCTTCCCAGGTTTTTATCCAGCACCATAAGAATATTATTCCTTTAAATCTTGAACTAAAAAATACTGGAAAGTTTGATGAAAGGATTAAAAAATTAAATTCAGACATTATTCAAACCTTGTATGGAAATGAGAAAGAAATTTTAGAAGCCTTAGATGAGCTGGAAGTGCTATTGTTGAAATGTGAACATAAAATTATCAATCTTTTAAGCCGCAGAATCGAAGCACTTGCAACCCATCCAAAATTTAGTGTTAGAAGCAAAGCGTACAAAATTTTACTCTTCAGTAAACCCGATATTGATTACAACAAATATCTTCCGGCGTTTATTAATTCAGGATTGCCTTTTCTTAATAAAACAGTTATTGAAAATATTTTTAAAGATAATATTGAACATTTTAATCTTGAAGCCTTCAGGCAGCGACTGGAAGCATACAGGAAAGGGTTGAAATGGCCGGCAAACGAGCAGACCCGTCAACAATTTATGAGAATAATAGACTTGCTAATCAACTATGTTCATAAAAATCCTTCATCATATTCGGAAGTTAGATTAGAATTAGTTTCGTGGATTCTTCATAAAAAAGACAATGCACTTTCAAGCTATGCTTCTGAAATTTTTAATAAGCTTGTCAAAATGGTGGGAGGCAAGATTTCAATTAAACCAATTTGAAAAATCAACTGCTAACTGGAAAAAGAAAGTTGTTTACCAGGATAATATTACTGAAAAAGAAATGAAAAGAATTGAAAAAATATTATCCCGTTCTACATTTTTAAAGGAATCCTTCACATTAATATTCCACCAGTCAAATTTTGATTTAAAAGAAGTTCTCGACGAAGGAATATTTATCTCAACAATTTCAGCTTCTTCAAATAGATTTCTTTATAGAATAAGTATTAACACAAAAGGCTACCGGCATTTCGATTTGATTATTTTAATAAAACCGGATATAACCAGGAAAGAAGTCTTAGAAACAATTTATTTGATGATTAAAATTTCCAGCAGCACAGAAGGCTTGTCCGTGCTTCCTCATATTGGAAATTTTCGCTCCAAGCTTGGTGTTATTTCATTTGCTTTTGTTAATGACCTTAATGTTTGGGAAAGAATTAGAATGTTGAATTCAAATCTTTCATCATTTAAAAAGAAGGACTATGAATTTGAATTAAAGCTGTTGTTCATCCGTGGTATTGGAGCCTTTTTTAAAGTATTAAAAAGAAGCGACTACACTGTTGTTCCAGGGAATTTTTCTCCTTCAAATGCGGTTGTTCCTGAAAATCATTTCAAGAAAGGTGCTTTAATTATTTCAATTGCCGGATGGACAAAATATAAAAGCTCTCAAGAATTTATTCTTCATCTTTACAATAATTTTTACCAGCAGACTTACGCCCATTACCCGTCAACACGGGGCTTAATAAAAGTAAGCTGGCTATTTGATGCCTGTCTTGAGGCTTTAGGGCAAAAAGAAGGATGTTTGTTCCTTAAAGAATTATCAAACAATATTAATAAATTTTCTTCAAGTGAATTGACAATAAATATTGGTGACTATCTGCTTGAAAGGAAAAATTCGCCTTATGTTGATTCTTATATATTAAGCGCAATAAAAAATTATAATGACTTTATGGAACAAAACTCTGCATCTACAAAAGAGGCAAAAGAAATTTTCTTTAACAATTTAGTTTCACTATATAGGATCGATAAATATCCGGAGTTAAGTAAATTTATTTTCTACGGCGAGACATACTTCTCATCGGCACCTGACGAAGTGAAACAGCTTATGGCTAAATTGATTGATTCTCTATTTAAATATCCTGATGAACCAGCTGTGAACCGAATTGAATTAGTTGAACTACATGAAATTTTAAATGAAGAAAATGACAAACGTGTACTTAATACACTAATACTCCCGTCACTTGATCAAAAATTTGAATTAATAACTGAAGAACATTCAAAAGAAAAAGAAATTATTTTGAAAACAGAAGTCAGCGATTCTTTTGGATTAAGTTACACAATAAGGAAACCTTTCTCAGCATTTGAAATTGCAAATCTTCATAAGCTTTTTATACTTGATAATTACCCGGTGAAGATAGAGCAAACTTTACAATATTTAATAATTACGGATAATGAAGAGCATGAATCTATAGTAGGAGGTTTATGCTACAAGCTTCAGTATATGAATATTGCCCATCTTGAAGGAATTGATATTTCTAAGCCGTATAGAAGAAGAGATCTTGGCAACAAGTTGATTGAAGATTTTTGCAAGAGATTAAAATCTGACGGAGTTAAAACTTTAACCACACATTTTTATCTTAAGTCATTCTTTGAAAAGCTTGATTTTAAAATAGACAGCCGTTGGGGCGGATTAGCGAGAATAATTCAGTAGACTTTATTCTATGTTTGTATAAACCCAGTTTCTTTAAGAAACTGGGTTTATTTGAGAATATTCACTAAGGATAAAATCTCATTCCCAAGGCAGCATCTACAGAAGAACCAAAATCGGGAGCTAAACCGACTAACACTCCCATTTCAAAAAACATTTCCAGTGGTGTTTTTTCTGGCACTACATTAATACCAAATACACCTCTTACACCCAAGCCTAAATCACTGCTTGTACGATGATATTTCCCTTTATACCAAAAGCCATTTCCTTCTCCAAATCCTAATACTCCTCCTGGCCCGGCATATAGATTTACAATACGACTTTGAAAAGCATTGAAATGCCATAAATAGTCAACATCAAATCTTAAATCACCGAAATAAGAATTACCTAAATCAAACACAAAAGCGTTTTCACTATTTGTCCAAGTCTTTAATGTTAGTCCAATTGGTTCTCCGACAATTATTCCGAACCCGGTTTTTTTATTATGCGGTGAAAACTGCGCATAAGTTTCTATAAATGTTACAAGAACAACTACTATCGTATATAAAATAATTTTAGGTCTCATAAAAAATCCCTTATTATTCATGAATTATGTTTCGACATCTCAAATCTTTCAATAAATTTTTTATTACTGAATTAAGCTTATCACATAACTAAGCATTAAAACATTTTTTAACCTAAATCACATTCACTAAATAGTTTACAATATTTGACCCCAATTATGTAAAATACCTTGATTAAATAAATATTATTTCTTAGCATTGAAATGTCTACACAAAAAAATCCACTAATTAATAATTTTTGAGGTAACTCAATGAAGAATCAACCTGATTCAGTTGATATAATTGAACCTTCATTTCCAACAATAAACAGGGAAAATTTAATAGAAAGATTTAAGTCCGTAAGAAATTTTTCTCATACTTTGTGCAAGCCCCTTGTAACAGAAGATTATGTTATTCAATCAATGCCGGATGTTAGTCCGACCAAATGGCATCTTGCTCATACCAGCTGGTTTTTTGAAGCATTCATTCTTAGTAAAGTTCGTGAAAATTATAAATCACTTCACCCGCAGTATAATTTTTTATTTAATTCATATTATGTTCAAGTTGGTAAAAGACATACCAGAGCTTATAGAGGATTGTTATCAAGGCCGACAGTAGAACAAGTTTATGACTACAGAGAATATGTCAATAAAAACATGATTGACTTTCTTGAAAACAGTGATGAAAAAATTTTTAATGAATTCTCATTTGTCGTTGAGGTTGGTTTAAACCATGAACAGCAGCATCAAGAATTATTGCTTACAGATATTAAACATGTTTTTTCCGTTAACCCCCTAAACCCGGTTTACATTGAAAAGAATAATTCAATTTTAAATAATGATGTTCCACCAATGGAATGGATAAACTTTGATGAAGGTGTTTATGAAATTGGCTTTGATGATAAATCTTTTTGCTATGATAATGAAACCCCAAAACATAAAGAGTTTGTCCAGTCTTTCAAGCTTGGAACAAGATTAATTACAAACAAAGAATACATTGAATTCATAAATGACGGTGCTTATAAAAATGCACCGCTATGGCTTTCAGATGGCTGGGCAACAGTGGAAAAAGAAAATTGGCAAGCTCCGTTTTACTGGGAGAAGAAAGATGGCGAGTGGTGGAATTTTACTTTGACAGGATATAAAAAGGTAAATCCGGATGAGCCTGTTTGTCATGTTAGTTTTTATGAAGCGGATGCATTTGCTCATTGGGCCGGAGTAAGGCTCCCAACCGAATCAGAATGGGAAACAGCGTCTTCCAACATAAAAATCGAAGGTAATTTTGTTGAGAATCAAAATTTTCATCCAACAGCACTTAAAAATAATAATGGTGAAAAATCCTTAAGACAAATGTTCGGTGATGTTTGGGAATGGACCCGCAGTTCTTATTCACCTTATCCAGGATATAAAACATTACCTGGAGCTTTAGGCGAATATAATGGAAAGTTCATGTCCAGCCAGTTAGTACTGCGAGGCGGTTCATGTGCGACTTCCGAAACACATATTCGAAAAACATATAGAAATTTTTTCCCGCCAAATGCCCGCTGGCAATTTATGGGAATTAGATTAGCGAAAGATTCAAATTAAAATTTTCTTCTTATAAAAAAGAAAGACAAACAATGACTGTAAAAACCGAAGAGCTTACACAAAGCGATATACTTGAAGAAGTAATTGAAGGATTAACGAAAAAACAGAAACAGCTTCCAAGTAAATTATTTTATGATGAAAAAGGTTCTGAGCTATTCGACCAAATTTGTGAATTGGAAGAATACTATCCCACCAGAACAGAAATTAAAATTATGCAGGATAATATTTCCGAAATGTCTGCTTTACTGGGAGAAGGAACGATGCTTGTTGAATTAGGCAGCGGCAGCAGTTTGAAGATAAGGCTTCTGCTGGATAATATTCCCGGACTTGCAGGCTATATTCCCGTAGACATATCAACTGAACATTTAATTCAATCTTCAAAAATTTTAGAAGATGATTATCCCATTCTTGATATTTTTCCTTTAGCCGCAGATTATACAAAAGTTTTTGATTTGCCTGAAATAGAAAAACCTTATGACCATGTAGCTGTTTATTATCCCGGCTCAACGATTGGGAATTTTCAACCTCATGAAGCAAAAGATTTTTTAAAACGAATAGCAAAAATATGCGGCAGCAACGGCGGTTTAATAATAGGAATTGATTTAAGAAAGGACATTAATACGGTTGAAGCAGCTTATAATGATAAAAAAGGGATAACTGCAATGTTCAATTTAAATATACTCGAAAGGCTGAATGAAGAACTAGATTCTGATTTTGATTTAAATCTGTTCAAGCATTTTGCTTTTTTTAATGAAAAGGAAAGTAGAATTGAAATGCATCTAATTTCACAAGTTAATCAGAAAGTTCATCTCGGCGGGACAATAATTAACTTTGAAATGGGAGAGAGCATATTAACAGAATATTCATATAAATATACATTAAAAAGTTTTGCTGATTTAGCATCAGATTACTTTGATGTAAAGAAAGTTTGGACTGATAAAAATAATTTATTCAGTATTCAGTATTTAAGAGTAAAGCCGTAAAAAGGCGGGAACTAAACTTCGGATATATTATTTTATTAAATATTTACCTTTTCATATGATTTTCCAAAATCCTATTAGCTCTGGGCTTGTATAACAAATGATAAAGCACATCAAGATATGCGTTCATCTCTTCCATATCTATGTTTGTTGTAAATTTCCAAAAGCCGTAAATCTTAGCTAATGATAATAACTTGCTTGCATATAATTCCCAGTTATATGCTGTATCAACCCGTTTAATTGCCCTTTCAGAAATTTTCCCCCAGTATGAATTATCTTTTTCACATTTTTTTAGGAACGTAAGAATTTTTTCTGTAGTCTCTTTTTCATTAATCGGGTCAATATGAAAACCGGATTTGCCGTCTTCGATTATTTCCAAAGGGCCACCATAAAAAGTAGCGAAAACAGGTAAACCGCTGCGCATTGCTTCCAGTACAGTTAAACCAAATCCTTCAAATAATGCCGGCTGCACAAATATTCCTTTTCGGTCTGCAATTACTCTATACACCTCGCCGGTTTGGTCTTTTCTGAAAAGTTTGCCTATCCATTTTATTTTATTGTGAAGATTATACTTATTTATAATATCATGCATTAAGTATATTTGTTCTTTTTCTTCACCATCACTGGTATTATTTGCATCAACTTTACCGGCAACGATAATTAGATTTGCTTTTTCTTTTAATTCCTCTGATTTACCAAACCATTCGGCAAGAGAAGTTAAATTCTTAATTTTATCAAGCCTTGCTAATGAAAAAATAGGAACAAGATCGGGATTTTCAAGCTCGCCGTATACATCCGGATCATCTGCGTTATTAAAGATTAGTTCTTCAAGTTCTTCCCTTGTTTCTTTCAAACGTTTCTTTTGATTGCTGTATGGGAAATATATTTTTGTATTAACTCCCGGCGGTACAATATTAAATTTTGGATGAAATAAATTTATTCCTCCGGTTACTCTAAACAATTCAGGCATTGTAAAATTAACATAAGATTCATATTGGCCTATACTGTCTTCAGTCCCGGCAATTTCCTGGTATGAAGAAGTAATAATAAAATTTGCTGTGTTCATTGCAATTAAATCGGCAGTAAATTGAGAAGAGAAATGATAATGCTCATCCATATTTTTCCAGTATAAAGCGCTGTACAAATATTTACTTTTTTCCAGTGCGTGAGCAATATTACATTGAGTAACACCGAATTTTCTTGCAAGCATATATGCAACCATATTTCCATCTGAATAATTTCCGATAATAAAGTCAGGGCGGTCGCCGAATTCAACTAATAATTCTTTATGTGCATCTTCTGCAAAAGTTTCAAGGTAAGGCCAAATTTCAAATCTTGAAATCCAATTGTCAGTTACATTTTTATTAAAGTCTCTGAAGGGGACTCTTAGTATCCATGTATTTTTTGTTTCATGAACTTTTTCAAGTCTTTGATTACACTTTGTATCACCGGCATTTGGGATGAGTCTTGTAAGAATTATTATTTTTGGCTTTGCTTCCAATCCAGCTTTTTGAAGAGATTTAGTTATTTCTCTTTCCAATGCTTTTACCTGATCAAGAATATAAACAACCTGACCGCCTGTATCAGGCATTCCAAGCACACCTTCTTGTCCAAAATATCCATGAGGGGAAATTATTGCAATATTAAATATCATAGGAATTTTCGAAAGAAATTCTGTAAGCGCTTGATAATCCGGCGAATGTAATAATGTATCCAATTGTTCAAGACTTTCCACAATTGTACCGGCATTATTCCCAAGACCCGGCTCAAAGCCTAATTCCTGCAGCTTATGTTTAAATGAAGAATACGGTTCGTTATCCTCTTCTTTTTTCAGAAAATTCAAAGCCTTATCTATTTTAGAGCTTAAATCGATTGAGTCAATTACTCTATCATTTACAATCAACTGTTGATTTTTATATTTATGAACAAAAAGAAAATCAAACAATGCCTTGCTAATCTTATCCGGTTCAGTGAACATTTTGCTTGATAAGTAACGATTTAGAAACTCAACCCCTTTACCAATATTTTTCGATTCTCTAACACTGGGAAACTTATCATAAAATGTTTCAAAGTTAAGATTTAATATATCGTTCCCGCCATCAGGATTTACAAACTCCTCTTTTAATTTAAGATACTCAAGGCGTGATATTTTTTCATAGTATAAATCTTCAAGGCCGAACAAATAATGCTGGGCATGACCAATGCGGTCGCGAAATTCAAAATAGGTTAAATTCCCTTTACAAACCGCTTCATTAGTCTTTCTTAAAATTTCTTCAATAGCATCGTGGTTATCATCTTCTTCACTTTCAGAGCTTTCTTTATATTCCTCTAAAATTTCAAGTAAATTTCCTTTTACATAAAGCTTATTTGAATTGTACAAGACTTTATTTAAAAATCTAAAAAGAGAACGCTTGTTTTCTTCCAATAATTTTTCAATACCGTCACTCAAAATTTTTCTCCTCTCTATCTTTTAAGAAGTTATAATGATTAATTCCATCTACAATTCCGCCGGCATATTTTCTATCGGCGAAATAAATTCTTTTCCCTCCCTTTAATTGTTCCAATTCGCTGCTATAATTGGCAACTACAACTCCCAATAATTCTCCCTTAAGCATTTCTGCATCATTGCCTGAGTCACCGGCTACTAATATATTTTCATAAGGAACATTCCATCTATAAGAAAGGTATCTTATTGCTTTACCTTTTGAAGCACGAAAAGGAAGTATATCAAGAAATTGCCCGTGACTAAAAATAATATTTGCTTTAATTCTATTTTTAATTAAAGTCTCCCGAACTAATTCTAAATTCTTTTTTACATCAGATGTATAATAACTAATCTTAAATTTCCTTTGTGTTTCCTCTTCTTGATATTGAAGGAAGTCATATTGCTTTAAGAGATTTACTATTTTTTCACGGTGCCATTGATAAGATATATGTGCATCCCAGCCTTTTGAATATATTAATTCGTTCATATTGTTGTAATAAATCTCAGAGCCTACTGAAGAAATAATTACATCAGGCATCGGTACGTTATTTTCTTTAAGCACCTTAAATGCAGAATCAACAGTTCTACCGGTAGCAACAGCAAAACCCATCTCAGAATGAAATGATTTTAACAACTCAACAAATTCATTAAGTGCATCATCATCTCCTAGTAAAGTATGGTCAATGTCTGTTACAACCATCTTTTCCATTTTAAATAATTTTTGCCCCATTGGGGCAAAAGTGATTTCCTTTTTTAATTCTTTTTTCAAAAGTTTATCTACCTCGTCAAGATATGTTTTTGTATGTGCCTTCCATGAATAATATTTCTTAACATTTTTTATCCCGTTTTCCGAATACTGGTGCCAAACTTTATTATTGCTCAGGATTTTATTTAGTGCCGCAGCAATATTTTTTGAATCATATACATCAACCAAAATACCATGATCCAAATTTGCGATTATATCCTTCGGACCCCCATCATCGGTAGCTACAACCGGAACACCGCTGCCCGCAGCTTCAATTAGTGTTAAGCCAAAAGGTTCAATCAAAGCTGCATTTACAAATACTCCGCCTGTTTCAGCAGCAATTCGATATAGCTGCGGAACTTCATGTTCTGTATCATGTCGTTTTGGAATTGCCATTTTTCCATAAAGATTATACTTATCCATTAGCAAAAGAATTTCTGTTAACACTTCCCTTTCATTATCCGGCATTTCTTGAATATCTTTACGTATACCGGCAAATATTGCAAGATTGGCTTTTTCCTGAAGTTCTTTATTTTCACCGTAAGCAGTTATCAACCCGGAAATATTTTTTCGTTTGTCTGGCCTGCATACGGAAAGAATTAATGGCTTATCTACATTAACAAAGAACTTAAGGAGCTTTGCTTGCAAGATACCTTTCAATCTTTCTGCTTCATCCGTTGCGCCTTCCTTGGAATTGTAAGGATAAAATTTTTCTAAATCTACACCGGGAGGTATTACTATAAATTTATCCATATTAGTATTTTCATAATCTCCGTACTGCTTTTGAATTTCCTGCTTGGTGCTGGTTATAATTGCATCGGCATAATAAATGATTTCTTCTTCGACTTTTATTCGATGAGTTATTTTATATCTTTTATCAATATCATCTTTTGGGACACCTTGGTTTAAAAGTCTGCGTAATTTGTCTCTTCCAAGTGAATGTCCTGTGTGAATAAACGGAATACCAAAAAATTTTGTCAGCTCGCTGCAAACATAACCGGCATCAGCGTAATGACTGTGAATAACATCGGGAAACCTTCCTAAAGATTTAATATGTTTTATGCTTTTATCAACAAACTCCTCCAGGTGATTCCATAAAAGCTCTTTACGCATATATTTGTTTCCACCGCATTTGATTCTAACAATGCTTAGCTTGTCATTTATTTTTTCAAACGTCTGAGAATAATCAGGGGAAACATTTTTATCTTTTATAAAACGGGTTACAAGCTCAACCTTATCAACTTGTTTGTACTCGCTCAGTGCCTTTGCCAACTCTAAGACATACTTGGTTTGCCCACCGTTATCAGCATCTCTGCCAAGTTCAAGGTCGTGACCGCGAATAAGTCCATGCAAACTGTAAAGCTGTATATATAATCTTTTTTCATTAAACAGCATTTTTATTATCTCATTTTCTCTTTAAAGTGTGAATAGACAGAGCCATTTTCTGGTAAAGCACCGTTAACTTTTATGATTTCATTTGCGAATTTAGAAGCAAGTTCATTTATTTTTTTCAATTCCCAATTATTTAAATAGCCTAAACATAAAATTGAAGCATATGCATCTCCAGCACCTACAGTATCTACTATCTTTTCTGCCGGAACTTTAATAGAATTTCTTTCATCTTCTTTAAATAAATCAGCACCGTCTTCGCCTTTTGTTAAACAAAGCAATTCAATTTTAAATTCATCAATGATTTTCTTAGGTAATTCTTTTAGATTGATTTTACTATCAAAAAGTTCAGCTTTGATTATTTTAATTTCATCAGTATTTAATTTTAAAACATCTGCCGCTTTTAATGATTTTATTAATATCTCTTTTGAATAAAAATTCTGCCGAATGTTCAAATCACAAAAACGCTTAATGTTATTTGAAAAGAAAGATTGGATTGTAGTTCGTGAAACACTTTCTCTTTGGGCAAGTGTGCCGAAATATAGACAGATTGTTTCTTTATTTATTAGATTCGAAAGGTTAGAATCATTTTCGATAAAATCATAAGCGCGTTCTTTTTCAATAACCCATTCGGGAACTTTTTTTTCATTAAGGATAGGTTTTGCAACGCCGGTTTTATTATCATTATCCACCTGGATATATTTTGACGAAATATTATGAGCTTTCAAGAACATTAGTATTTCATTCCCAAGCTCGTCTTTACCAACTTTACTAACAAAATTTCCTTCGCCGGTTAGATTTATAATATGATAAATAAAGTTAAACGGTGCACCGCCTAATTTTTTTTTATCTGGGTAAACGTCGAATAAAATTTCGCCGATTGCGGTAATATTTTTCATAGTGTGTCAATAAAAATGGGAAACATGCTACATAATAAAATTTTTTCTTTTAATTGCAAGTAATAGAAAGCACTTACGAGAAGTTAAGTGTAAACGAAATTGAAATAATGATTTATATCATGATTTTAAAATAGATGAGTTAAAGCAATTAAATTAGAAGCTTTTTAAATAATAAAAACCTTTGCAACATCAACTAATAGTGAAGGTTGGTTTATTAATGCAGTCATAAAAACTTTACCGAGTGTTCGTTTCTCATAAGGAACTTTTTTAAATGACTCCGCTATCTTGTTAAACTTATCATCTGAGAAATTATAAATTCCGTTTTTCAATCTATTAAATATTTCATGTCGTTTGCCTAATCTGTCATGCCAGGCTTTGTCATAAGTTAAAATATGTTCAAGTTTGTTCATCTTTATGGCTTCTGCAGCAATCCTTCCGGCGATACTGCCGCCAATCATACCGCTTGCAATTCCGCCACCGCTTAATGGATTCACCTGTCTTGCAGCATCACCTACAAGCATTATTCCAGGCGCAGAAATTTTATCAAGTGTAATTGCACTTGGAACTCCCCCGGCAATCGAAGTTAATATCGGTGCATGGGGATAATTTTTCTCCATGAAATTATTTAAAAAAGAAAGCGCAGATCTTTTTTTCCCAACCATTCCGCCTACCCCAAGCCCAATATTTGCTGTATTATTTCCTTTAGGGAAAATCCAAAAATATCCGCCGGGGGCATATTCTTTTCCAAAATAAAAATAAAGTGTTTTATCATCCACTTTAATATTTGCAACTGTAATTTGAGCACAGCATTCCATATCGCGGAAATCAATATGAGTTTTTAATCCTGCCCATCGTCCAACTCGAGACTCAACTCCATCTGCAGCAATTACAACTTTAGCTTTTAATTCTTTTTGTTCACCACGGAATTCATATTTAACTCCACTTACTTTTCCATTTTCAAACAGTAATCCATTTACATAGGCACGAGTTAAAATTTCTGCCCCTGCATTTGAAGCTGTTTTAGCAAGCTCATAATCAAAAATTCTTCTTTCCAAAACGTAGCCGGCTTCACCGAAATCCAGAATGGCTTCATCACCATTAGGAGCGTTAAATGAAAACTTACTTATGTGTGCAGTAATCCATTTAGGATCAGGTTTAATAAATTCTTCAACTCCTGCTTTGCTTATTGCCTCGCCGCAGCGAACAGGATAACCCACATCCCTATCTTTCTCAAGCATCATAACAGAAACACCCTGCTCAGCGGCAAATCTTGCAGCCATTGAGCCAGCCGGACCGGCACCTACTATTATTATGTCGTACTGATTCTTCATGTTATCATTTAATTTTCAGTTAACTTTATTATTATCATTCTATCAATCACAAGTAAGCAGTTAATGGTTCTCAGTCTTCAGTCAATAAAATACCGTATTAAAATACATTTGTATTCTTATTTAAACTTATCAGGATTATCTAACATGTGATTTAAAATTTTTCCTACTTCTTCAGACAAGCTATTTAATTCGTCATAAATATCTTTTGTAATATATTTACAGCCCAAAGCAAAATCCAACCAAACTTGAGTTTCACTATTTTCCATATCCGAATCTGAAACTTTTGCTACAAAATGTGCTTTATATTGCCTCTTTCTATATGCCTCAGCAATATTGGAACAGGCTGAACGTGATGATCTTCTAATTTGATCTGTAAGTGAATATAATTCTTCTTTTGGAAATTTCTTAGATAGATCAAAAATTTTCAAAGCCAGCTTTAATGCTTTTTGATAAACTATCAAATCTCGGAAACTACTCATTATTAAGTTCCAATCTATTTAAATAATTTTACTCTTTACTGAAAACTGTAGACTTTTAACTAAAGACTAGTTACTCAAGGATTCCTTCTTTATTAAATTTTATCACTTCAATCGGGCAGCTCCAAACACACTTTGCACAGTTGGTACATCGTGGATCAATTATAAATATTTCTGCTTCTTTTAATTCAATTGCATCCTCAGGGCATACTCCAACACAGCATCCACAGAAGTCACATTTATCAGGTAGTATTTCAATTAATAGTTTGCCGGTTTTAGCTTGACGATACATTACATCTTAAATTTAAAATCAATTGATTAAAGATAAGTAATGAAATTTTTAATGAAAAGAAATGAACATTCTAAATAAAGCCCATACAATATATCGCTTCTCTCAAACTTTATTCATGAGAAATAATTTTTTACTGCAAGATATTTTTAATGCACGAAATATATACGTACTAAATAATTTCTAAAATATTAGCAGCACTACTATTTGATTGTTTTTTATGATAAAATTTTAGGTATAGAGTTTGATTAAATACTTATGACCTTAATAAATCGCTGAAATAGTCTATGGAGAGCAAACGGGTACTTGTGATAAACTGATTTGATGCTTTGTTTAAAATCAATAAAAATCATTTAAAATGTTTACACCTATCGCAGAACTTGAATAATAAATTGTCAAATGGAAATTGATAATTAATTTTACAAAACAATTTAACCAAATTTATAAGGCATCAAAGACAGCTTCATCACTTAGTTATCCATGCAATACCGAGTAGAAAATGAAAACTTAATTTAATTCTTTTGCAGGAGATTATATGAAATACGGATTATCGGATGAAGAATATGCTTGGAATGAAAAATTTAACAATACGCCTATTGTAAAATTATCTCATAGGGATATTGAAAAACATTTAAAGTTATTAGATAAAATGATAAAATATTTAGGAAACAAATTAAATGTACAGAAAGACTACGCCATGGATGCATCGCCAGAAGCCTTTACCTACAGCGAAACCGGAAACGCATGAATTCTAAATAAATTAAAAAATTGAAAAGTTAGGGTAAGCCAAAGCGGCATCGCTGTATATAACCGGAACCAAACAACGCAGATAAAGCCAATGATACTTCAGGCTGCTCCACTTTTATTTTTAACTTAAAGTACAATGTTCTTGTTTTTGCATAATTTACTAACTGTATGATAATGTTAGTGCCACTACTATTTTAATTATTATAAACTGGGCATAAGCCAACACAGCAGCCGTAATAATCACATTTATCGGGAAGTATTTCAATTAATTGTTTGCCGGTTTTCGCCTGACGGTACATTATAATATCTTAAATTAAAAAACGAAAGGTGAAAGATAATTAATGAAAATCTTTAATGAAAAGAAATGATAATATTGTTAATTAAATTGAAGTTCTATGCTTGAAGCTTCAATAGGAAAATCAATTGAAAGCGGTTTAGAATTGTCTGTCTGTTCATATATTCTGTTAGAAGGACGAATGATTATCTTATAATTTTTAATTTGTTCTTCGTTGGTCGAGAATACATAAATTTTAGCAGAATTTTCAAAATTGTGTAGTTTAATCAAATAATGTTTTTCATCATCAATAAAAGTAGCAGATGTCATTTTTGATTTAATTTTTGGGGAGTCAGCAGCGAGGATTAAGTCTGTTACTTTTTTTTTTCTAACTTTATCCTTAACCGGATTGAGTATATAAATTAAAGAATTATAAGCAGGTATTTTTTCTTTCAGTTTATTTTTAACTTCAACGGGTATATTTTTTCCGATTGCAGCCTTCAGAGCTTGATAAAATTTAATCCCGGTGGAAAATTCATTTTTTTCTTTGATAAATTTAATCTTCTCAGAAGAAACCGAGCTTTTGAAGAAAACAAAATTAAAAATATCTCTTTCTGTTATTTCCATGTTTTAATCAATAATTTTACCAACTTTTTAATTTAATTAATTAATAATCTTAAAAAATCCTTATTCGAAAAATACAATATTATTATTTGTCAAATTCATCAGCTATTGTGCGTTTCATCACTCTAATTAAATATTCCATAATATTGTGGTAATTTTTATCATAGTAATCACGTGATAAATCAACAAAATATCTATCTAAATAGCTATAAAGTCCAGGATTTATCCCCCCATCCTTTAAGTCTTGAGAAATATCCATCAAAGCTTTTTCAAAATTCTTGGTCTCGTTTTTATTTAATTTATTCTTATTTAAATATGTTGAAATCAGCAGCTCTTTTGCAGATTTAAGGCCCTTGTTAACTTTTTCATTTATTTCAAGTGTTTTGACAATACCACTCGTATATTCTTCAATATGGCTTATTGAAACTTTTAGATTTTTGATTTTTTGTACAAGCTGATTTAAAGGAATTGCCGGATAAAAATTAGTTTCTTTACGCAAGTAATTAAACAAATTATTAAGCAAGGTTTTTTGTTCAATAAATAAGCTTGCAGGAAGTTTTTCAAATTGTTCATTGTCAATTATATTAGCAGGTATTTTATCTATATCCGTTTCAACAATATAAACATGTCCAAGATAATTTATTTTACAATATTGTTCCTTACGTAAAAAATAATTTATCGAATCTAAAATTTTTGCAAAAAAAGGATCTGAATTTTTTAATAATTTTGATATATGCTGCTCTGCATTTTTAGTTATAATTTTACAAAAAAAATAAGACGCATCTTCCTCGGTTAGAACTGGCGGAGTCCAATTGTTAAATGATTTTTTAATTACAAAAAATACATTGTTTTTATCTCTTTGAAAAAGCGGTGCAATTGCATCAATAGCAATATCATTTAAAGTTAAGTCATTTTGCTTAAGAATTTTACTAAGCTTTGTCTGGTAAATGCGCAGGTATTGGATGGAAATCTTATAGGACTTCTCCACTAAAAAATTAATCTCTTTTTGATTAATTGATTGGTCTCTAAGGTTTTTAAGTATCGGCAGTAAGTTCAATTTTTCCTTCTGCTTACTGGGAAAAAATAAAAATTAATACCTGAAAAAGGGAAAAGAATACTTAAAGAATACAGTTTTGCTGCGATCATTTAAATTCCTCTTTCTTAACAAAGCTTCTCCCATTCCAATATCTAACCTGGTTCTTCAGTAAATTAATAAAAGCCTTTGTATTTGTGTATGGTGGCTTTAGTAATCCTCTTGCCACTAGTGAATCACGTCTTACTTGAAAAGCATCACCAATAAAAATATCAATATCTGTAAAAGCCGGATCAATATGTATAACATATCCGCCTTTAATTTTTGGGTCTTCCCTAATCCCGTTCTCGATTGTAAAAGCAAACTTATTTATATCCTCTTGATAAACGAGGCTTCCCCTTGGTATAACATTATATCTTTGTCCATAATAGTCATTATAATCTGACTTTGGTAAGAGTATATACCTATTAAAATATGCTAGTCTTTTTATTGAGATAATAATAATTGTTATCCAGGGTAGGGGTCTGTCCATCCAATTGATCTAAGTTTATTGAAAGCATAAAACATCTTTCGCTGCCGTTATTTATTCCTACAGCTACAAGTTCTTTCTTCCCATCTTTATTAAAATCACCTATCAAAGCACCGGCAAAGTGGCCCTGGGACCATAAAGTTCCATTTAGTCTTTCGCCATTTAACAAGTTTAATTTATAAACTGCAGAAGGATAGATTATATTGTGCAAGGAATATACGTATAAAACTTTCGCTCCATTTTCAGTAACTGTATCTATTAGTTCGTTTCTAAACCTTCTCTCCGGGATGCCCTGTTTTGTTAGAATGCTATCCCTAAAATTATATCTCCAGATCAGATTTCCTTTATTATTAAAACAAGCTACTCTTAAAAAATCATTTTCATCTTTCGTCTTAAGTAAATCTTCTCCAGTTAAAATAACTTCATTTACTCCGTCATTGTTTATATCAACTATCTTTTGAGTCAAATTAATCTCATCTCTTCTATCCTCGTCTGCAAAATCAAAGATAGTTTTTTTACTCCATAACACCTTCCCATTTTTGTTCTTTACATAAAGCATATAACCATCATTATAAAGTATTGCCGGGTTCGTATCGAAATCAATTAAACCCGACACAGCTACAACAATTGCAAGAATAAGAAGAAGTGTTAAGCTTGCCCAATTTTTTCTGCTAAAATTATAAGCCCGTATAGCTGCTTTTTGTTTTTTTATATTAACGAGATTTCGCCTATTTAATATGTCATCAAAAGTTTCTACGCCAATCAGTTTTAATTTTCTTTTGGGAAATTCTTTTTGCAATTCCTTTAATTTCATTGCTGCATCAAATTGGTCAGCTTCAGGAACTACAATCGTATTTACGCTGGAATAGTATACGGTTTCAATTTTTTTTTGAATAATTTCTTTTGAAACTTCTCTGATATTACCTTGGGCATCATTACTTCCAGTAAATGCGATTCCTTTATTTATGTTTACAATAGTATTAGCATTATAAAATGAAAGTAACTTTTCAATAAATGAAATTGTTAATGCTATACCGAGAGAGTTGCCAACATAATCACCTATTCTTTTATCAAAGTTGATTATTACTTCGTGATTTGGGTTTAATTTTCGAATATATTTTTTAACAAATTCTATAGCCGTTTCCCATGAGGTTTTAATTTGTTTACTGATCCTCGATTCAATTTCCTTTCCACTAGGAACTATAATAAATTTAGTCTCATTTTGGGCTAAATTTATTATAACCGTTATACTTTCAAGCGTTCCAAAATTAATTTCATCTTCTATTTTACAATCTTCAAGAACGGGAAAGAATGCTTTTCCGTTTGCATGACTATTGTTCAGTTCTCCTTCTAAAATATTTTTAAGCCTTCTCTGGTCTTCTTCTGCTCTATCTATATTTTGGGTAATTTTTTCAGAATAGTCCTGCAAAAATTCATATGATTTTAACTTTTTTGCCTGGGTAATTATACGAGAAGTTATTTGGGGATGAATTCCGTTAATTTCGAATTGTTCGAAGCACAATAAATATTCCTCAATTAACTCAAAAATGTAGGGTTCTATTTGGGCAGAATCTGTAGAAGACAATAATAAATCATAAAAATCCGAAATGTAGATAAGCTTTCTACGGCAAGAAAAAGTTTCTTCTAATTTTTGTTGTAAAATTGTTTTCTGATTTTCTAATTCCAGAATATTCAATTATTCAGCCCTTTTCTAATATCATCAACTATCTAAATATTGCAGAAAAAGCTTGTTTCTAGTTAATTCTATGCATAATATTAAAATGAGGCGGCAGATTTTAATTCATAGTAGCAAACATTTGGAAGGGAAACTAAATAAAAGATATTTTTAAAACATCGGTATAACTACGATAAATTTTTCTATAAAAATGTAAAAATGTTTATTAATTCAACAATAATTTTCTAAAAATGATATAGTACTCTAGATAGTCCGGAATAAGATTGAAATCTCCCAAATGATAAAGTTAATATAAAATTATATTGTGAATTGGTTTTGGAGGTCAGAGAATGTTTCTACCAGTTTTTACCGGACGATTTTTTACTACATTCAATAGTCATGATGCTGTGCCGGTTATATTTTTAATTAAAATGAATATCCAAATTATTAATATTTTTCTTTTCATTTTTTAATTCACGGTCAAATTCCAACAATTCCATAGTCTCTTTTTCATTTTGACTTGAAGATATTTTTTTAAAATTTTCTTCAATTTCAATATCAAGGAATCTCTGCTTAAAAAGTTTGATTGCAGATTCAGTTTGTTTAAGTATAATTTCATTTTGAGGTTCACTGGGATAAATTTTCTCCCATCGTGAACTAATCGAGTACTTTTCAACAGAAATTTCCGATAAGTATAATTGATGTGTATTTTCTTTTATTTTTTCAATCAATGCTGAAGGAATAATATCCTCATCCGCATCAAAAGCATCATATACTATTGATGCTAATTCTTTATGAATTAATATCCTATAATCATCGAGATGTATATTACTTTTAATTAAACCGACGACTTCTTTGTTGCCTTGAAATAAAAGTGTAATTAATTCTTTTTCAACAATAATTAATTCAGGATTGATAGAAGTTTTTTTTGAGATTTCTAATATCTCTTTATCTACTTCTTTGCTTTCCATTAAACGGGATTGTGCAAAAGACTGCTGGGAAGATTTTTTTAATATTACTTCAAGTTCATTTTCTAATAACTTTTCTCTCAAATTGAACTGTCTTGCAATGGACCTTATCAGCAGGCTTCTTTTCAGTACGTCATTAATTAAAGAAATCGGTTTTACTAATTCCCTAATTGCTTCTGCTGTTGTTCCAGGTTCATTAAACATTCCTTGGGATTCATAATATGCAGTTTGATATTCAAGAAAGTTTTGCGCTTTGTCGATTTGTTCTTCAAAACTTTCCCTGCCAAATTTATTTACATAGGAATCCGGGTCTTCGGCTGGTGGGAGCGAAATGATTTTAATTTCAAAATCTTTTTTCAGCAGCAGTTCTATGCTTCGCATTGAGGCTTTTATTCCTGCAGTATCTGCATCAAATAGAAGAAAAACATTTTTTGTATAGCGTGAAAGAAGCTGCACCTGGTCTTCTGTTAAAGCTGTACCGGAAACAGCAACTACATTTTTAATTCCGCTTTGATAAAGTGAAATCAAATCCATATAGCCTTCAACAAGAATCGCTTTATTCTGTTTCCTTATTTCATCTTTGGCATGGGAAAGTCCGTATAAGATTTTGCCTTTGTAATAAATTATAGATTCAGGTGAGTTTAAGTATTTTGCAGCGTTTTCCCGTTTTTCTAAGATTCTTCCTGCAAATGCAATTACTCTTCCATGCGGAGAAAAAATCGGGAAAATAATTCTACCTGAAAATTTATCATATAACCTTCCGTCATTCGCTTTGCCGATGAGTCCAAGTTGTAATGCTTTTTCCAAATCGACTTTCTTTTCGGAAAGCAGATTGACAAGACTATCTCTTGAAGAAAAAGAATATCCAAGTCCAAACTCTCTTATAGTCTTATCTTTTATATTTCTTTTCTCAAAATATTTTCTTCCGGTTTCACCTTCATCGCTTAGACGTAAGTTATCTGAAAAATATCTTCCTACAATTGAATTTATATCATAAAGAACTTCCTGTTCACTTTGTCTTTCTTCAGCACCTTCATCATCAAATTCCAAATTAATTCCTGCTTGCTGTGCCATTTCCTGAACAGCTTCAACAAAAGAAATTTTTTCATATTCCATTAAAAATTTAAATACGTTGCCGCCATTGTGACAGCCAAAGCAATGATAGATTTGCTTGTCTTCGCTGACTGTAAATGACGGAGTTTTTTCATTGTGAAAGGGGCATAATCCTAAAAAGTTTTTTCCTCTTTTACGAAGAGTAACTTTATCGGAAATCACATCCACAATGTTTACTGCAGATCTTATTTCTTCAATTTTTCTTTCTGAAATTCTCATTAAAAAAAAATTTCAATCTAAATCAATAAATAGTTATAAAATTAAAACAAAATAGAACACTGATTAGACGGATTATTAAATCAGTGCAAATCCGCCCAATCCGTTAAATCCGTGGTCTATTGAATTTCCACTTACAAAAATAACCTCAATGTCCCTAAAATTACAGTTCTACATACTAAACAAATAGCACCTAAATTTTGCTCAAAACGACTTAATGATAAGAAATAATTTGCTCAGATATAAATTAAGGAATATTTATTTATGAAAGTCGGAGTTGAAACCTCTTCCTTAAATAAAAGAATAACAGGTACCAGCAGGTACATAAAATGCTTGATAAAAACCTTAGCCGAACTTGATATAGAAGTTAAACATTTCCCTTCAAATAATTCCGTTCATAAAAAAACTTTTTTAAATAAAATACAAAGAAATTGGTATCAGCTTAATTCTATTAAAAGTGATATTGAAAATTATCATCCCGATTATATGATTTTCCCTAATTATTTTATGCCGCTTAATTACAACGGAAAAGCAGCAATAGTAATTCACGACCTTTCTTTTATTTCACATCCTCATTTTTATTCAAAGTCTTTTGTAAACTATTATAAATTTCGATTGAAAAATACTTTGAAAAATAAGCCTTTGATTATTACCGTAAGTGAATTTTCCAAGAATGAAATTAATAAATATTTAAATATTCCTCGCGAACAGATTTTTCTGCTTCAAGGATATTATGATTTAAATGATAAAATCAGTGAATACAAATATCCTTACCTGCCCAATGGACAAGCAAATCAAAACGAACCCTATTTTCTTTATGTTGGTCATATAGAACCAAGGAAGAATATTCCTTTTTTGGTTGAGAATTTTGTTGCCTGGAAAAATGAAAATTACTTAGACATGAAGTTAAAGTTAGCTGGAGAGTTTTGGATTAAAACTAAGGAAATAAAAAATCTTTTCAAGAAATATTATAATCATCCTGATGTAGAATTTTTAGGATATGTAAGTGAAAACAAATTATCCGAATTATATAAAAACGCCAACGGGTTTGTGCATACTAGTTTTGTGGAAGGTTTTGGTTTTCCAATATTAGAAGCAATGCATAACCGGCTTCCAATTTTGTGCTCAAAAAATACCGCAATGGAAGAAATCTCCAAGCCGCAATCTATTACTTTTGATTTGACTTCAGTAATCAGCTTTAACAATGGATTAAGCAGTTTATATAACAAATCTCTTGTTTATCATAAGATGAATTATGATATAAAGTATTCAAAAGAATTAATGAAAGAACAAACGGTAAATATACTTGAGCGCTTGGAATTTAAAAACAATAACTTTTTTATTAACGCACCCAAAACATACACTGCAAAGCAAGCTGTTAAAAAAACATTATTATATTCTGCATTGTTTAACAGCGGAATAAAAAGCGAGCTTTTAAAAAGACAAATTGTTGATATAGAATTAAGTGACGAAGATTTAAGTAAAATTCTTTTCGAGCTTATTGAAGAAGATAAAATTGATTTCAAGAATGGGTATTTCTTTTTGAAAAATATTCAACTGAATTATTATGATAGAAACCAGAAACAGCTTAATTTAAAAAAAGCAAAGAGGATTTTAAAAATCCTAAAATCAATCCCTTTTATCCCTTCTATCGCATTTAGTGGAGGCACAGCAAACTACGGGTTAAGCAATCATGATGATATTGACTTGTTTATAATAACAAAACCCAATACTGTTTTTATATCTTATTTTTTAATTCATTTAATTTCAAAAATCTTTAGAGCACGAAAAATTGTTTGTGCCAATTACTTAATTGATGAGACAAATCTTTTAATTAATAATTTTGAAGACCTATACACTGCCAACCAAATCATTTCACTTATTCCTTTTAAAAATAAAAATCTGTTAAACGAATTTTTTGCAGCAAATAATTGGATTCAAAAATTTTATCCAAACTTTGAACTGCCGGCGATAAACAAAGCAAAAACTGGAGTTAAGATTTATTCTTACTTCAAGCCTTTAAATGAAATGCTGATGATTTTTTACAAGTATTTATATAAAGATAAAATAAAAAGTAACCCGGAATCATTGATCTTAAATAATCATTGTATCAAGCTTCATACTAACGACCATAGGATAAAAACATTGAATGCTTTTAATGAGGCATGGGAAAATTACTGTGCTCACGAAGAAGAAATAGAATTAACAAATGTTTTAAGAAAAATATTTAATAAAAGCATGCCCTTGAAACAAAACAATATTTGATTTAATAAATCAATGAAAATTTTAATCGGACAATCATATTTTAGAATCCTTGACCTCAAAGAGCTTGAAAAAAATATGCCATATCCGCCTTTAGGTACTTTAATAGCAGCGACACTATTAAAAAAGCTTGGACATGAAATAATTTTTTATGATGCGATGCTAAGTCAAAGCCCTCAGGATTTCATCGAAACAATTAAAAATCAAATCCCGGATTTACTTTTAATTTATGATGATGAATTTAATTATCTTACAAAGATGTGCCTTTCAAATATGCGGGATGCTGCTGTTTCATTTATTGAGCAGGCAAAAGCATTTTTCCATTCCTACAATAATTTACAGCTCTGATGCAACTGATTTTTCAACTCATTACTTAAATGCCGGATGCAGTGCAATCATTTATGGAGAAGGTGAGATTACATTGAAGGAAACCGTTGAGGCTTTTGACAAAAACATTTTTAATGAACTAAAAAAAAGTATTCCCGGCTTAAAATTTTTAAATAATAATGAAATTTATATAACACCTCAAAGAAAAATTATTGATGACCTGGATACTTTGCCAGTACCTGATTACAGTTTTGTTGACATTGAAAGCTATAGAGATATCTGGCTAAAAAATCATGGTTACTTTTCTTTAAATATATCCACTACGAGGGGCTGTCCTTACAGCTGCAACTGGTGCGCAAAGCCGCTGTACGGGCGCTCATATCAATCTAAATCGCCATCTACAACATCCATTCAAATTCAGGAATTAAAAGACAAATATTCAATCGACCATTTATGGATAACCGATGATATATTCGGTTTAAAACCATTATGGCTGAAAGAGTTTGCTAAAGAATGTAAAAAATTAAAATTTAAAATTTCTTACAAATGTTTATCAAGGCCGGATTTATTATTGAGAGAAAACACTATCGATTTATTGAAAGAAACAGGATGCACAACAATATGGATTGGCGCCGAATCAGGGAGTCAAAAAATCTTAGATGCAATGGATAAAGGCACAGGCGTTGAACAAATATTTGATGCCGCTTCTAAAGTTAAAGAAGCTGGAATGGAGATAGCATTCTTTATTCAGTTTGGTTACTCTGGTGAAGTTTGGGAAGACATTGTACTTACCAGAAACATGATTAAAAAATGCCTGCCGGATGATATTGGAGTTTCGGTTTCCTATCCTCTTCCCGGAACAAAATTTTATGAACGGGTAAAAAATGAATTTAAAGGTAAAACGAACTGGAAAGATTCGGATGACCTTGATATGATTTTTCACGGAACTTACGAAAGAAACTTTTATAAACTGCTTCACAGGCTGGTTCATTCTGAATATAGGATGTTTCAGATTATTAAGAAAAAAGAAATTAGAAAATATCTCCATTTAATTTATCATAGATTAAAATACATTTATTTCAGAATTAGAATTAATCGATATTTAAAACAACCTAACGGACAGGCTGGTCACGAAGAATCATCATTCAAATTACAAAACAATCCGACATGAATACAGCAAGCATTAAAGCAATAAATATCGGTTTCGGGAACATGGCTGATGAATATGACAGGCTTCAGCTAACCAACAAACCAGTTCAAATAATGCGGCAGAAATATTATGAAGTTGTTTTAAAAACTGTTACTCCGCCTGCTGAAGTTCTTGAATTAAATTGCGGGAGCGGAATCGACGCAAAATATTTTGCTGAGAATGGTTATAATATTTTAGCAACGGATCTCTCAGATAAGATGCTTGAAAATGCTAAAAGTAAATGCCTTGGTTTGAATGTTGAGTTTAGAAATATTGATATAAATGATTTAAATATTTTAAACAATAAAAAATTTGATTTGATTTTATCCAACCTTGGGGGATTAAACTGTATTAAAAATTTAAATGCATTAAGTCTTAAAATAAATTCACTCCTAAATTCACATGGATACTTCATTGCAGTGGTAATGCCAAGCTTTAACTTGTGGGAATTTTTATTATTCTTCAAAAACAATAAGCAGAGAGCATTCAGAAGATTGGTTAAAGAAGATGTTTTAGCCAATGTTGGCGGACAATCCATTAAAGTAAATTATTACTCTCCTAAAACATTAAAAGAATCTTTTGCAGAAAATTTTTCACTTGTTGAATTGAAAGCATTAAGAATTTTTGCGCCACCGCCGCCAGCGGGATATTGGTATAATAAGCACAAAATGATAACAGCTGCTTTAGATAAAATAGATAATGCTTTGGAGAATTTTTATTTCTCCTCTTTTATAAGCGATTACTATATCGCAGTATTCAAAAAACTTAATTAAATAACATGATTTCTATAGAAAAGAAAAAGATAATTAACATTCGGAATAATGTTTATTTTTTAGGAAATCCTGAAGAATATTATAACAAAGAAAATTTATATTTAACTGTGCGCGAGAAAGAAAAAAGAATTTATGATGATTCAACTTTAATCTCTTTGCCTGATATTGATGTATTTCATCCTCATTATTATGAATGGCAGGTAAGGAAAAAATCTCTTCGCAATTTATTGAAATATGTTCTGCAATATAAAAAAAATATTGACATACTTGATTTGGGGTGCGGAAATGGATGGCTATCAAATTTTATCTCAAGCTGGAGCGGGAATGATGTTTACGCAGTTGATTTAAACATGAAAGAGCTTGAACAAGGAGCAAAAGTTTTTTGTCATAATGATAAATTGTTTTTTATTTATGGAGACATCGCTGATAACATTTTCTTTCCAAAATCTTTCGACATTATAATTATTGCAAGTGCTATTCAATATTTTGATAATCTGAACATTTTATTAAATAGGTTATTTTATTTCTTAAAACCAGGCGGGGAAATTCACATTATTGACAGTCCAATTTATTAGTGAGTCAGAAATTAAATCCGCAAGAAGAAGGACTGAAAACTATTATCAAGAGATTGGGATTCCGGAGATGAAGAATTTTTATTTTCATCATTCCTGGAATGAAATGAATGGATTAAAATATATGACTATGAATCAATCAACTCATTAAAATTTCATAAATTTAAAAAGTATCTTACAGTAAATAAAATTAAACCATTCCCTTGGATTAAAATTATTTGTTAACCTTTCTATTGAAATCATTGTGAAGAAAAAGATTCTTTTAATCACAATAATTTCTTTTATATCAATTGCATTTCTGATTTTTATTTTTCAATCACAACTTTACACCTTCCATAAAAACAAAGGATTAAATCTTAAAATTGATTCAACTCTTTTTTCATCTGGGTAAAAAATCCATTCCTTCTTTTGATGTCCCAATCTCAGCGGTTATTATTTATGATGATTCAATTATTGGAAAAGGCCATAATGATATTTTAAAAAATAATAACGCTGCCGGACATGCTGAAATAAATGCCATCTCGGATGCTTTGAAAAAATTAGGTTATAAAAAATTCATGAGCCTTAATAGAGATTCGCTTTTTCTGATTTCCACTTTTGAGCCTTGCCCGATGTGTAAAGGAGCAATTCAGCTTTATAAAATTAGAAATGTGGAATTCTTAAAAGACAAGCCGATTTCATATTGGTGGAAAAGTTCTGTAGGAGATTTTTTATATGAACTGCATAAACGGAAGGTTGGTTATGAATTTCTTCAAGATTCATTATTTAAAATGCATACGCAATATTATCATGAAATTAATTGATGTATTTTTCGCAATAGGTTAAATGATTCACCTTCCCAAACAATTTTCTATTTATTATATTTGATGACAATAAAATTCCTTTAAGAAAATTCGAATAGTCATTTTTAAAGAGAGCATTGTAATTATATCATAAGCTAAGCGAATTTATGATTGAAACCGTTAAATCAATAAAAAGATACTGCAATAGTTTAACTAAATATTCACGCTATAAAACCCGCGAAGTTAAAGTGGGCAACATTGCTCTCGGTGGAAATAATCCTATTAGAATTCAATCCATGACCACAACAAATTCAATGGATACCATTGCAACAGTTGAGCAGACAATTAGAATGGTTGATGCCGGCTGCGATTATGTACGAATAACTGCACCAAGTAAATTAGAAGCACAAAATTTAGAAAACATAAAAAACGAATTAAAAGCTCGTGGATATACTGTTCCCTTAATTGCTGATATTCACTTTACTCCGAATGCTGCCGAAATTGCTGCTCGAATAGTTGAAAAAGTTCGCGTGAATCCAGGCAACTATGCAGATAGAAAAAAATTTGAAAATATAGAATATACAGATGATGCTTACGAAGCCGAGCTTGAAAGAATCAGAAATAAATTTACTCCTTTAGTTAAAGTTTGTAAAGAATACGGAACGGCGATGAGAATCGGAACAAACCATGGTTCTCTTTCCGACCGCATTATGAGCCGCTATGGTGACACTCCGCTTGGAATGGTTGAATCAGCATTGGAGTTTGTGAGAATTTGTGAAGACCTGGATTACCATGAAATTATTCTATCCATGAAAGCAAGCAATCCGCAAGTTATGGTTCAAGCTTATCGACTTCTCATTAATAAAATGGAAGAAGAAGGAATGAGTTATCCTCTTCATCTTGGCGTAACGGAAGCCGGAGGCGGTGAAGACGGCAGAGTTAAATCAGCGCTGGGTATTGGAACTTTGCTTGAGGACGGTATTGGTGATACCGTTAGAGTTTCATTAACCGAAGACCCTGAGTTTGAAGCTCCGGTTGCAATCGATTTGGTTAACCGATATAAAAACAGAGCTGAACATAAATTTATAAAACCAATAGAAGACCCACCCTTCGACCCATTCATTTACACTAAAAGAGAATCATTTGAAGTAAATGGAATTGGTGCTCACAATGTGCCTCAAGTAGTTGCTGATTTTTGTTCCAAAGAAAATATCACTTATAATGATTTCATTGATATTGGTTACTCATACAATGAACCAACCGATAAATGGAATATGAGCGACAGCGCGGCTGATATTATATACTTTGGAAATAATAATGTTGAGTTTGATATTCCACGCGGATTGAAATCCATTTATGATTTTGAAACCTGGAAACAAGTAAAAAATAAATCAAATTCATTTCCGCTGTTTACTACTGAAGAATATTTATCTTCAAACGAAAAAGACAATGCTTTAAATTTTATAAGAATTACGCTCGAATCTTTAACGAAAGAGTTCCTTGATAAACTTAAACACGACCATACTGTTGTTTTTATCTTGGGGACAAATAACTCGCATGCTATGCCTGAACAGAGAAGAGCATTTTTTGAATTGATAGATAATTCAATTAAGAATCCTGTAATTATCAAAAGAGATTATGAAAACGTAACTCTTGATGAGCTTCGACTTTTTTCTTCCACTGATTTTGGTGCTTTAATAATTGATGGATTTGGCGATGGAGTTTGGGCCGATGTGAAAAATATTTCTAAAGAAGATAATTCTAATATGTATGTTCGTTCATTCGTTAACAAAAATGAATCAATTCAAAAAATAACTAACAGAATATTATTTGGAATTTTGCAGGCAGCAAGAGCGAGGATTTCCAAAACAGAATATATTGCATGTCCATCCTGCGGAAGGACTTTATTTGATTTACAAGAAACTACTGAAATGATTCGCAAAAGAACCGAACATTTAAAAGGTGTAAAGATTGCAATCATGGGCTGCATAGTTAACGGCCCGGGAGAAATGGCAGATGCTGACTATGGCTATGTCGGCTCCGGTGTGGGAAAAATCACATTCTACCGGGGGAAAGATATTGTTAGACGAAATCTTCCTATGGCAAACGCAGTGGATTCTTTAATAGATTTAATCAAAGAAGATAATAATTGGATTGAACCAGCCTAATATTGTGGAATAATTAGAGTTAATGTTTTTAATAGAGTTTGGGTGGGAATCTAAAAAATTAGATTAAAATTTCTTAAGAATTATTTAATATTGGGTTTATTGTCATTTATCAAGGAAAAACATATATTTAGAAACTTAATATGATAATAAAATTCAAAAAATTAAAATACCTTATTTTAGCTCATAGTTCGGCTTTAAAGCATCAGAGCAAAAATTTATAAAAATGCACTTCCAATTAAAAAAGAAGTGCATTTTTTTTTGATATGACCGGTAACGACATAATTAAACATATTGAAGATTGGGCACCGAAAAGCATAGCATGGGAGCGCGACAATGTGGGTTTGCAAATCGGCTCTCTTAATAGAAAGGTAAGCAACATAATGCTCTGCCTTGATGTAACGCAGAACGTTGTTGATGAGTCTATAAGAAAGAAATGTAACTTTATATTTAGTCATCATCCTTTATTGTTTCATTCGCTGAAAAGTATCAACACTGATGATGACGAACACTCACAGATAATTGAAAAGCTCATTCAAAACAAAATCACTCTTTATTCGGCGCATACCAATTTAGACTTCACAAAAGACGGCGTAAGCTTCGAACTTGCCAAAACACTAAAACTTAAAGACATAAAATTCCTTGAAAGCATTAAATCAGAACAATATAAGCTGGTAGTCTATATTCCTACAGATTATGTAGATAAAGTCTCCGAAGCAATATTTAATTCAGGCGGCGGAGCGATTGGCAATTATTCCAATTGCAGCTTTAGAAGCAGCGGTACCGGAACATTTAAAGGTTCGGGAAAATCTAATCCTTCAATAGGTGAAAGAGAAAAGTTAGCATTTGTTGACGAAGTTAAATTCGAAGTATTGGTTAACAAACCAATATTGAACAAAGTAATTAATGCAATGATAAGCGCTCATCCTTATGAAGAAGCCGCGTATGATGTTATTCCTCTTGCAAATGAAAATACTGCGTATGGAAGCGGAGCAATTGGCATTCTTGAAAATGAATTAACCGAAAAAAATTTTTTAGAGTACGTTTCAAGAAAGTTGAAGACAAAAAATCTGCGCTACGCGAAAGGGCAAAACAAAAAGATTAAAACTGTTGCTGTATGCGGAGGTTCGGGTAGCGACCTATTCAATAGAGCCATTCAAAAAAATGCTGATGCGTTTATAACTGCCGATATAAAATATCATACTTTCCAGGACGCCCAATTTAAAATTTTATTAATAGATGCCGGACATTTTGAAACCGAGATTCATTCATTAAAAGCAGTTGAAGAAAAACTTATACAATTAATGAATAAAAAAATCAAAACAAATATTTATAAGTACAGCGGTTCTACAAACCCGATAATTTTTTATAACAACTAAGGAGCATAGATAAATTGATTGAAAGATTAAAAACCCTATATGAATTGCAATTGATTGATGACCAGCTTGACGAGCTGGAAGAATTGCGCGGGGATCTTCCAAATGCTGTTGAAGCCTTGGAAAATAAAATAAAAAATTTGAAAGCTGAAATTTCAGAAAAGGAAAAGGAACGCAAAGAATCTTTAAAGACAAGAGAAGATAACGAAGAAGAAGTAGAAAAATTAAAAGCCAGCCAGCAAAAATTTAAAGCTCAGCTTTACCAAGTCAGAAACAACAAAGAGTATGATGCGCTGACAAAAGAAATTGACCACACGGAAGAGCAGGTAAATAAGCTGGAAACAGAAAATACTTCGCTTGAAGATTTGAGTCAAAAGTTAAGTGTGGAAGTTGAAGAAATTACTCCGCAGCTTGAAGAACTAAATAACGAATTAAAGGTTAAGCAGGCTGATTTAAAAGAGATTGTAAAGACAAACGAAAAAGAAGAATCAAAGCTAAAAAAACAAAGAGAAACAGTTGCTGCGAAAATTAAAAAGCCTGATTATTCGGCTTATATGAGAATAAGAAAAGCAAAAAAAGGGAAAGCTGTTGCAACGATAAGAAGGTCAGCTTGTTCCGGATGCCATAATATTGTTCCTTCACAAAGACAACTTGAAATACGACGTAACAACCGTTTGTTTTTCTGTGAATACTGCGGAAGGATTTTAGTTTCTCAGGAAGTTTCCGAATCTTTTGAGGATTAAATTCTATTTTATCCATCGTACCGACTCAAAATGTCGGTACGTAAAAGGATAAAAAATAGAATCATCAGGCATTATCGAGTTAAATAATCTAGTAAAGCAAAATCATTTTGAAATATTTTCCCACTCTTTAACTATTTTATCAACATATATTCTGGCATCAATTGCATGACTCTGATTTGGGATAATCTTCAATTCGGAGTTTTTAAAATTTTTAAAAAAAACTTCACACTCTCTAAAGCAACATTTTTATCTTTCTCGCCATGCCACCAGGTTATATTTACATAATTAAAATCTTTTTGAGTAAACAGCGAATCAGATAAGATAAAATTAAGTTCATCGAAACTCCCTCTAATTGCCAAATCTTTGGGGCTTTCAGCTTGCTTGATTATTTCTTCCACGCTAGGAAAAGATTCAACTTTTTTTTTAAATGCATCAAATCCATGCAGAACACTGCTCATTAATGGTTTTGTGAAAGTGGAATCAGCATAGGCAAAATATGCTGGTTTCGATACCATACCGCTTATTATGCCACAATGAGATATATTAAATTCATCTGCTATAAGTATAGCTAAAGGACCGCCACCGCTAATACCAATAATACCAAAACTTTTTTTCTTCAATCCGGCTTTTTTAGCCAGGTTAAATAATTTTTGCTTACTCATTACCGAATTTGGCGTTCCACCAAAACCCGGACGGTTGAATGAGATAATATTATACTTTGCTTTTGTTTCTTCAGATATTTGATTAACAATATTATCCGTTGACGGGGTCCCGCCAATTATACATAATGTCGGCTTTTCTTCCATGGGTTTTGTCTTATTTAAGTTTTCAGCAGATAAAAAAACAACTGAACTAACAAACAATAAAATAATAAGGGTCTTAATCATTTAAATGAATTCCTAAATTAGGTCATTAATATTTTGGGAAATTTTGGTGAAGAAGATACTCAAATAAAAATTTATATGTATTAAAGTATGTCTAATAAAATTTCAGTTTTAAAATAAAATAGGGCCGCCGCTTAATTTTTGCTACCAAACAAATTTTCAGCAACAGCCCTTTTCTACAGTAATTTAATCTTTTTAATAACTATCAGCAGATAGCTTAACTTTTCCCTTAAAAACTCTATAAATAAAAATTGTATATCCAATTACTAACGGCATTCCAATAAGAGCTATAATCAACATTGTTGACAATGTTCTTTGAGTAGAAGATGCATTGTAAATTGTTAAGCTGTTTGCCAAATCAATACTTGATGGAACTAGCATTGGGAACAAGCTAACTGCAAATATCAAGATTACAACTCCAATCATTACTGATGATGAAGCAAAAGCTTTTCCGAATTTGTTGGCCTTTAATGCAATCGGAATATAAACTATTGAACCAAACATAGCTAAGAATAATATCCAGAAAAGAAAATTCTTCAAAAGCCCATCAAATAAGTATGGCGCTGTAAAGAAAGTTGCCAGGGTTGCAAGCAGATAAAGTACAACAAATGCAATCCAGGTTTTATTTGCCCAGGTCATCATTCTTTCCTGTTGAACTCCATCGGTTTTTAAAGTCATATATATTGCCCCATGCATCGTTAACATGACTAAGCTTAAAAGTCCAATTAAAATTGAATAAGGATTTAATAATCCTAAAAATGTTATAGAAGAAAAAATATGGCCGTCTTTCAATTCAACCGGTAGCCCTCTCATAACATTACCAATAGCAACACCATATAGCAATGCCGGAACCAAGCTGCCTAAAGCAAAAGCAAGATCCCAATATTTTTTTGACTTCGGAGTAACCATGTATTTCCTGAACTCAAAAGAAACAGCACGAAATATTAATGCAGTTAATAAAAGCATGAATGCTAAATAAAATCCACTGAAGACGGTTGCATATACAATCGGGAAAGCTGCAAACAAAGCTCCGCCGCCGGTTAACAGCCAAACTTCGTTGCCATCCCAAACCGGGCCAATAGCATTTATGTTTATTCTTTTTTCTTCTTCATCTTTTGTAAATAAGTGAAGAACTCCAACACCAAGGTCAAAACCGTCAAGTATTGCATAACCTATTACTAAAACACCAACAAGTACAAACCAGATTATGTTTAAATCAATCATGACAGCACCTCCTTCCCTGTAAGTTCATCGGGACCATGTTTTATCTTTTTAGTTAAAAGATAAATAAGAACGGATGCAAGCAATATATATATTAAACCAAATAAGATTATTGAAAAAATAATTTCCCCCGCACCGACAGTAACCGAAGCCGCATCGCTTGTTCTCATCAGTTTGTAAACAATCCAGGGCTGCCTTCCAACTTCAGCAGAAATCCATCCTAATTGACAGGCAAACAGGGGAAAAGGAATGGCATACATTAAAACTTTTAAGAATTTTTTACTCTCCCACAAAGTATTTTTATATAATTTGTAAACAGCAATGACCATGATTAGAATAAACAGCATCCCAAGCGCAACCATGTTGTGATATGATACAAAAGTTAAGAATAACGGTGGAATATCGTCCTTCGGAAATTCATTTATTCCTTGAATCTTAGCATTAACATCGCCAAATGCTAGCCAGCTTAGTAATCCCGGAATTTCAATCGGTGCTTTAAGAAGTGGAGGTGGTGTAGTTGGAAAAGCAAAAATTGCAATTGCTGCATGATCTTGAGAAGTATATAATCCTTGTATCGCTGCAAACTTTTCAGGTTGAGTTTTAGCAACTTGCTGTCCTGAAATATGACCAAACGGAAAGACTTCAAGCAATGTAACAACTAACCCAAATATAGCCGCAACTTTTAAAGCCTTCTTTGCAATTTCACCACCTTTATTTTTATAAACAAGATATGCAGAAACTCCGGCCATGAAAAATGCACCGGAAATTAATGCCGCATCAACAGTATGGAAAAATCTGGGAAGTGTTGATGGATTAAAAACTGCAGCCCAAAAATCAGTTAATTCCGCTCTGCCGTTTTGAACTACATAGCCGGCAGGTGTTTGCTGCCATGAGTTTGCTACAATAATCCAGAATGCAGAGATTGTAGCTCCAACGGCAACCATCAATGATGCGAACCAATGTACACCTTTTGAAACTTTATTACGCCCGAATATATACAAGCCTAAGAAAGTTGATTCAAGGAAAAATGCAAACACGCCTTCAGCGGCTAAAGGCGCACCGAATATATCGCCAACAAATTTAGAATATTCTGCCCAGTTTGTACCAAACTGAAATTCCATTACTATACCGCTTGCTACGCCAACTGCGAATATTAACCCAAGCAGCTTTCCGAAAAATTTACCTATTGCAACATAAATTTCATCTTTCTTTCTCCAACCGATAGTTTCTACCAAAACTAATAACCAGGATAAACCAATTGTTAATGGAGGAAAGAAGAAGTGGAACCCGACCGTCATTGCAAATTGAAATCGAGCTAATAAAACAGGATCCATGATTAACTATCTCCTCTTTTGTTGATTTTTTTTAGATATGAATTAAGCACTCTTGCTTTTATAAATGATTTTTTTTCTTTCTTCATTTTCTTTATGAAGCTGCTCAATAGATTTACTGGAAAGTATTTCCTTCAACTTAGTTTGAGCTTCGCACCAGATGGTATGGGCAGTACACCACCTATCATTTGAACAAAATGCTTTATCAATTAAGCATTTATTCAAAGCCATTTTCCCTTCAACTGCTTCAATAATATGAAGTGGGGTAATTGAGGAAGCGGGCTTTCCTAACTTTATTCCGCCGCCAATTCCTCTTTGAGATTGGATCAAACCCACATAAGATAATTGGGAAACTATCTTTCTTAAAAATTTTTCCGGGATATCATTTGATGAGGATATTTCAGAGATACGAAAAACCGTTTCTTCATCTCCGGAAGCTAAATGAATCATCGCCCTTATTGCATATTCCCCGGTTAATGTAAGCTGCATAATAAAAACAAAAATTGTTGGTTTAAATATGACAAATTTTGTCACATTTAGCAAATTGAATTTATATTTTTCTAAAAAAAATTTTCGTTTATTCATTTGCTCTAAATCTCACAACCCCATCTTATCTTTAACCCTGTTTTAAGTCAACTTATTTATTATATTTACACAAAGAAAAAATTTAGTTTAACTAAACAAGTAATTGGCAAAAATCGTGGAATAGCTTTACGATTTTAATTTTATAGAATAAAGAAATAGATTAATTATGGCAATTGCTATCCCGATTTTATCGGGATGGAGGAAAGTCCGAACTTCACAGAACAAGACGCCGGGTAACGCCCGGGTATTAACCTGGCAACAGGTTAATAACGGAAAGTACCGCAGAAAATATACAGCCTCGAAATTTTCGGGGCAATGGTGAAAAGGCAGGGTAAGAGCCTACCGCCCTGATAGTAATATCAGGGGCTTGGTAAACCCCGTCTGAAGCAAGGTCAAATAGGAAAGTCTTCCTGTTTTTCAGGACAAAGTTGTTCGCTTTGGATGGCTTTCGGGTAGACCGCTGGAATCTCAAAGTAATTTGAGATCGAGACAAATAATTGCCGTCCCACTAAAACGGGATTACAGAATTCGGCTTATATGATTAATCTGTTTTTTGTTCTTATGATTATCTAAACTTGTCTGATGACAGGTACAGTGGGTAATTTATGTTGAAAAAACGTTGGAAGATTAAGGACGTTAATGATGATTATGCTGTTAAATCTCTTTCCGATTCATTAAACATTTCTGAAGTTTTATCTAAGCTTCTTGTTCTAAGAAACATTAATAATTTCACACAAGCAAAAACTTTCTTTAGGCCTACATTAGATTCGCTTCATGATCCATTTCTCATGAACGGAATGGAGGAAGCCACCACACGTGTTATACAAGCAATAACTGAAAATCAATTGATTTGTATTTATGGTGATTATGATGTAGACGGCACATGTTCTACCGCTTTACTTTATATGTTTCTAAAAGAACTCGGCGCTAAAGTAGATTATTATATCCCTAAAAGATTAAATGAAGGGTATGGACTTTCAACTGCCGGGATTGATGCCGTTAAATCTAAGGATACTTCTCTTTTAATTTCTGTTGATTGCGGTATCACAGCAATTGAAGAAACAGAATATGCAAAAAATTTAGGAATGGATGTGATAATTTGCGATCACCATCAGCCTAAAGAACAAATACCGGATGCTGTTGCTGTATTAGATCCTTTGAAGCCTAATTGTGATTATCCATTTAAATATTTGTCCGGAGCAGGAGTAGCTTTTAAACTCGCACAGGGAGTCGGAGAAAGAATTGGAAAAAGAATTCTTCCTTTAAAATTTCTTGACCTTGTTGCTTTAGCAGGAGCCGCGGATATAGTTCCACTTGTTGACGAAAACAGAATTTTAGTAAGAGAAGGTTTAAATCTTATAAACGAAAACCCACGTCCCGGTATTTTGGCTCTTATTAAAAGCAGTAATATGGAGCCAGGCAACTTGACTTCAGGGCAAATTGTTTTTACAATTGCGCCAAGAATTAATGCTGTTGGTAGATTGGGAGATGCCCAAAGAGCAGTAGAATTATTAATCACCGAAGAAAAAAGTACTGCCTTAGAATTAGCAAAGATACTGGAATCAGAAAACTATGAACGTCGAAAGATTGATGAAACAACTTTTATAGATGCTTTGGACATTGTTCAATCTTCATTGAACATGGATGAAAATATTCCTATTATTCTTCATCAAGAAAACTGGCATCCCGGAGTAATAGGAATAGTTGCTTCACGCTTAGTTGAAAAATATTATCGGCCAACAATTATGCTTACAACTATTGATGGAGTTGCAAAAGGTTCTGCAAGAAGTATTTCTAATTTTAATATTTATGAAGCACTTCAAAAATGTGAAGACCTTTTAATTCACTTCGGCGGGCATCAAGCCGCAGCAGGATTAGCTGTGGAAATTGATAAGATAGAAGAATTTAAAACCAAGTTTAACGAGGTCGTAAAAGGTTCAATTGCCGAAGAAGATTTGCTGCCCGAAATTCATATTGATTCGAAAATTAAATTCTCAGAAGTTACTCCAAAATTTTTTAGAATCATCGACCAGTTTTCGCCATTTGGGCCTGGAAATATGCGTCCGGTTTTTTTGTCCGAAGATGTTCATGCTGTTAGTTCAAGGATAGTAGGGACAAATCATTTGTTATTAAGCTTAAAACAAGATTGCAGTGAGAAAGTTTTTGACAGCATCGGTTTTAATCTTGGCGGATATTATGAGCAAATAAAAAATAACAACGTGGCTTTTAATGTTGTATATTCGGTTGATAAAAGTGTTCGCGATGGAAGAACCTTCCCCCAGTTCAAAATTAAAGACATAAGAATAAAAGAAAATAATCAGGAGTAAATTTAATGTCAGGGCATAGTAAATGGGCAACCATTAAAAGAAAAAAAGGCGCGCTGGATGCTAAGCGCGGAAAAATGTTTACTAAATTAATTAAAGAAATTACTATCGCGGCACGTGCTGGCGGTGGGGATCCGAATGGGAATCCGAGATTACGACTGGCTGTTGATAATGCAAAATCTCAAAACATGCCTGCCGATAATATAGAACGAGCAATAAAAAAAGCTACCGGTGAACTTGAGGGCGTTAGCTATCATGAGTTTACTTATGAGGGATATGGCCCGGCAGGTGTTGCAGTTCTTGTTGAAGTAGCAACAGACAACAAAAACAGAACCGTTGCTGAAGTAAGGCATCTATTCAGCAAAGGCGGCGGAAGTATGGGTGAGAGCGGCTCTGTTGCCTGGATGTTTGATAGAAAAGGTGTTATCACTTTACCTAAAAATGGAAAATCAGAAGAAGAAGTTTTAGAGATAGTATTAGAAGCCGGCGCAGAAGACCTTCAAACAGAAGAAGAGTTTTTTGAGATCACTACGCCAATGGAAAATTTTGAGGCTGTTAGAAAAGCTTTAGTTGATAAAGACTTTACCCCTGATAATGCATCTCTGCAATGGGTAGCTAAAAATAATATTACTGTTACCGGGGAAGATGCAGAAAAAATAATGAGACTTATTGATTCTTTAGAAGACAGTGATGACGTACAAAACGTTTTTTCTAATGCAGATATTGATGAAGCTTCATTAAGCTAATTAAGTTTTCTTCTATAAAAGATAGTTGTAAATGATAATATTAGGTGTTGATCCCGGAACAAATTTTACTGGTTTCGGAATCATTAAACAAAATAAAAATGAAAACATACGTGTAAAAAACGGCTTAATAAAACTACCTAAAACTTTAGTGCTTGCCTCAAAGCTTCAAATCATTTATGATGAATTAGATAAAATAATTAAAACATACAAGCCTGATGAGTTCGCAATTGAAACTGCTTTCTATGGGAAGAATGTCCAGTCAGCAATGAAGATTGGATATGCACGTGGAGTTTCAATTCTTGCAGCAGTTCATAATAAAATTCCAATCAGTGAGTATTCGCCAAGAGAAATTAAAAAATCAGTTGTTGGAAATGGTGCAGCATCCAAAGAGCAGGTTTTTTACATGGTAGCAAATTTATTAAACCTTAAAGAAGAAAAAATGAAATTTGATGAAAGTGATGCGCTTGCTGTTGCTTTGTGTCATTCATTTAGAGTGAAGAAACCAATAAAAAAAAGTAAGGATTGGAAGGCATATATTGAGGCTTATCCGGAAGAGTTATTAATCAATAATTTAAATTTAAAGATTAAAAAATTCAAAAAATTAATTTTTTCATAAATAGGGAGGAAAAATGAAAGCAGCAACTTTTGAAGATTTAAATGTTTGGAAAGATTCAAGAGAGTTTGTTAAAACAATTTATGAGTTGACGGCATCAAAAAATTTTTCTAAAGATTATGGCTTAAAGGATCAGATTCAAAGAGCTGCCGTTTCAATCATGAATAATATTGCAGAGGGATTTGAAAGAAATAGCAATAGAGAGTTTATTAAATTCTTAAAATATTCTAAAGGTTCGGCAGGAGAAGTTCGTTCAATGTTTTATATAGCTTTAGATTTAAATTATATTTCGCATGAATCATTTAATGAAAACTATGAAAAAGCTATAAACATAATAACACAAATTTCTAACTTTATTAAGTATTTAAGAAAATATGCTATTAAAGAAAAGATTACAAAACTACGCGTCTTAATATTTTCAATCTTTTAATCTTTAAATTTTTAAATCTTTCAATTTTAATTATGATTGGATTTTTAACTGGAAAAATAATTTCATCAAAACCGACTAAAATTTTACTTGATGTAAGTGGAGTTGGTTACGTTGTTAACATTTCAATTAATACATTTGAAAATATTTCCGATAAAGAATCGGCTTCTTTATTTATTCACACAAGTGTGAAAGAAGATTCAATAACTCTTTTTGGATTTTTTACCGAATCTGAAAAAGATATGTTTGAATTATTAGTTTCAGTTAATGGCATCGGACCGAAGATTGCTCTTAGTATTTTGTCTGGAATCAGAATTGATGATTTAAAAAACGCGATTGAATCTTCAGATGTATCCAGAATTGTTGCTGTTCCCGGAATTGGAAGAAAGACTGCAGAACGATTAGTGCTTGAATTAAAATCCAAAGTAGATAAAATTGTTGAAGAAGGAAGTACAGCAATTCCCTTCAGTATAAAAAATGAAGCAGTATCAGCATTAACCACTTTAGGTTACAATTCTAAAATTGCTGAGAAAGTTGTTAGAGATGTGTTAAGTGAAAATGGAAGTATTTCATTAGAGGAAACAATTAAAAAAGCTTTGGGTAATCTGAATAAATAGCAAATTTCCTTCTCTTGAAGATGGGAGTCTATTAGTGTATATTTAAGTAGAATTCAATTAGGTAATGGTGAAAATATGTCAGAAAGCATTGAATATATTGTAAATGAAAAAGGGGAAAAGATTAAAGCAATAATTCCTTTACCTTTATTGGATAAAATACTTTCCAGGGAGAAATCAGAATCCCCCAAAATGACAAAAGATAAAATTAAAAAATTTGATGGCACTCTTAACCTAAACATTGATCCATTAAAATTTCAAAAAGAATTAAGAAATGAGTGGTAATAAATTTCTCTTAGACACTAATATTGTTTTATACTTACTTGGTGGGAAAATAGAAATCAATAATTTACCGGAAGGTGAATTTATACTCTCTTTTATCAATGAATTGGAATTATTGTCTTATCCAGAAATAAATAAAACAGAGGAAGAAAAAATTGAAAATTTTATAAAGGATATAGAAGTTATTGGTTATGATGATGATATAAAAGAAAATACCATTCGATTAAGAAAGGAATTCAAACTTAAACTTCCCGATGCTATCGTATGTGCAACTGCTTATCTAAATAAAGCTTCACTAATTACGCATGATTCACACCTCGCTAAGATTAAAGAATTAAAAATTATAAACCCAGTTTTTAAATCTTAGTTGAGTTCTTCGTAGATATTTTAAAAATTTATTCAACTTCACATTTTAAAAGAAGCAATCCCTTTTATCTCTGCAAAAAGTTTATCTCCCTTTTCAACTTTACTTACACCGGCGGGTGTTCCGGTAAAAACTAAATCTCCTTCTTCCAATATCATTAGTGATGAAATGTATTCAATAATTTCAATTGGGTTAAAAATCATCTTGTTTAATTTTTCTTTTTGCCTTATTGCACCATTAACATGTAAAGATATCTCTTCTTCCAAAGTTAAATTGTAATCCTGCTTTGAAATAAATTCACTTAAAACAGCTGAGGTATCAAAACATTTTGCAATCGTCCATGGATGGCCTTTTTTCTTCAGTTCACTTTGGATATCGCGTAAAGTCATATCTAATCCAACTCCATAACCCACGATAGCTTGTTCAGCTATTTTTTTATCAGCATCTTTAATTGTCTTGCCAATTAATAAAACAAGCTCGACTTCGTGATGCATTTCGTTAGAAAAATTTGGATAGATAATTTTATCGCCGCTAAAAATTACTGAAGAAGCAGGCTTTAAAAATATTACAGGCTTTTCTGGAATTTCATTCCCAAGTTCCTTTGCATGTTCTGCATAATTTCTTCCAACACAAACTATTTTATTAATTGGAAATTCTTTTGCGGTGTTTTTAATTTTAATTGATTTCATGCTTCATATTTTTAAGTTTTTTGTTTTTTCTTTTTAGCTGCGGGAAATAAAATATTATTTAAAATTAATCTATAGCCGGGTGAGTTTTTATATAAAGATAAATCTGTCGGCGGATCTCCCACGGCATGCTGGTAATCCTCAGGATCATGGCCGCCGTAAAATGTAAATGTCCCTCTGCCGTAATTTCCATGAATATATTTTATCTGATCAGTTCCTTCACGCTGAGCGAGAATGATTACTGAAGGCTTAATATCTTTTTTATGAAACATGGTTGTTTGTCCCATGAACCCTCTAATTACATTTGTGTGATCTTGCGTTAACATAGTTGGGACTGGATCATACTTCGCAGAGAATTGAAATAAAGTAAAATAATCATTCTGAAAATTTCCGATTTCATTTGGCTGAACATCTATATCGCTGTATTCATAAACATACGGATTCATTTCTAATTTAAAATTAGTAAAGGCAAGTGTATTTGAAAAATCCAGCTTCTCCTGTGCATTTGGATCTGCAGCATCACCATCATACATCTCAGCACATATATCAACATTGTGTGCAGCAAGTGCAATGTCATAAGAATCAGTTGCAGAACACATAGCAAATAAAAATCCGCCGTTGCCTACAAAATTTTTTATTGTCTGTGCAACCGCTTTCATCATTTCTGATACTTTTTTGTAGCCGTTTTTCTTCGCATCTTTTTCATACATCATTTGCTGATCAATATACCATTGAGCATTACTAAAGCTTGCATAAAATTTTCCATATTGTCCGGTAAAGTCTTCGTGATGAAGATGAAGCCAATCATATTTTGATAAATCGCCTTGTAGAATTTCATCATTCCAAACTTTATCATATGGAACTTTTGCATATTCAAGAGCAAGAGTAACTGCATCATCCCAGGGTGAAAATCCAGGCGGAACATAGACAGCAATCTTTGGCGCCTTCTCTAATCTCTCTACATCCATATTATTATTTTCACTCTGAACCTCTGAATAAATCTGCGCCGCTTGTGAGGCAGAAATATTATCGAATGCAACTCCCTCAACACGGCACTCGTTTGCAATCTTATCAGAATAATCAATCATAAACGACCCGCCACGATAATTCAATAGCCAATCTGCTTTAATCCCATCTTGCAATGCGTGAAAAGTAATACCGTAGGCCTTTAAATGATCGGTTTGTTTCAAATCCATATAAATTAAAATCTTTGACTGAGCCAGCACAAAGAAATTAGCAAACAAAAACAGCAGTAATATTTTCTTTATCATATTCAATCTTCAAAATAATTAGAGATGGTCATTCTGAATTTATTTCAGAGTCTGAAAATAAAATAGATCCCGAAATAAATTCGGGATGACTTATAAATAAAAAGTGATTATCTATATTTCAAAAAATTGAACATATAAATAACCACTTTAAAACTAAAATACTAAACCAATATCTCTGACGGATAAATTTTTCTTTATTTCAAAATAGCTTCCAGAGAATTAATTTTCCCGGGTAAATCGCCTTTCAAATGGAACCGGATAACTTTTCTGCCTCTATTATGAAGCGCCTTCATATCACCTTGTGCTTGAGCAGTAATTAAAGTTCCAAATGAATAGCCTTTTTCAGGCACTTCAATATTTTTACCTATTTCAGAAGTAAATTGAATAAACAAACCATGATTTCCATCGCCTTTATGAAGCTGTCCCGTTGAATGTAAAAAGCGAGGTCCGTAGCCAACTGTTACTGCATATTTATATTTATCACGAATTGTTTTTCTTAAAGACTCTAATGCATCATCAGTTTTTTTATTTGGCGGAATGAACGCCATAACTGCAACGTAAGTATTATCTTTTCCTTGAGATAAAAATCCTTTCAATGCTTCATCAACTTTACCCTTATTAGTATCTCCGAAAACAGTAATCTCATCACTTTTTATTACAGGTTCTTGTTCAGGCAGTTTTCCTTTTTCCTTAAACTCCTTCATACTTTCATTTGCCAGATTCTTTGCAAGCTGAACATTTGGCTGATTGAAAGGATTGATTTCTAATACAGCTCCCGACAAAGCCGTAGCAACTTCCCATCTAAAAAATTCTTTTCCTAAATCATATTTATCTTCTAGATCAAATTTGATTATTGGAAATCCAGCTTTTGCCAATTTATCAACAGCGGCATCAAGATTTGAATTATCATCATCTTTCAAACGAAGATAAGCAAAAACTCTATCTTTATGATAAACATCAGGCAAACCAATTGCCTCATCAACTACAGGTAAAATTCCTTTATCTTCTTTGCCTGTACTTTCTGCAATTAGCTGCTCAACCCAAACAGGAAAAGGAGAAATTTTAGGTGAAGCAATAATTGTAATTTTATCTTTGCCTTGTTTAGCAAGTTCTCCCATTGCAGCACCTAAAATACTGCCAGGACTATCCTGTACTTTAGTATCTTTAGAATTTTTAAGAACTTCTTCCTTTGCTCTTTGAAGCAGTAATTCAACATCAACTCCAATTAAAGAAGCTGGAACCAATCCAAAAAATGTAAGCGCAGAATATCTTCCGCCAACTTCTTCCGGGAGTTGTAAAAGTTCTTCTGAATTTTTTCTCTTCAGCTAATTTTTCAAGATTTGAGTCGGCATCCGTTGTTGCAATGAATTGTTCGCCGGGATTCGAATTAAATTTTGAAACTTCATTAAAGAAAGTATAGAAGAAAGACATTGTCTCTGTTGTTCCGCCGGATTTACTTGCAACAATAAAAATTGTCTTCTTTAAGTCATGAGTGTTTATAACATTTTCAACAGATTCAGGATGAGTGCTGTCAAGAACAGTTAATGTTGGATAACCATTTTTATTTCCAAAAGTTTTAAAGAAAACCTCCGGCGCCAAGCTGCTGCCCCCCATTCCAAGGAGAACAACGCTGCTATATTTTTCTTTAACTTCATCAGCAAATTTATTTAAACCAGAAACCTCTTTTTGCATTGAAGCAGGAAGATCAAGCCAGCCAATCCGGTTGGAAAGCTCAACGTCATCTTCTTTTTTAGGTTTCCATACCGTTGGATCGCACTCCCACATTCTTTCCAACACATTATCGGATTCCCATTCATTAAGTCTTTTACTTACAAGTTCCTCAATATCTTTACTAAGCGTTAACATTTGCACTTTTATCCTTATTCTTAAAATTATTAGCCTTATTACTTATTTCACTGATCAGTTCATTATATGATGCAATAAATTTATCTACGCCTTCTTTGGTAAGTTTATCTGTAACTTCTTCAAATTCGATTGAAAGATCTTTCAACTTTTTCATTTCAGCTTGAGCTTTATCCAGATCAGTTTCGATAGCATCCTTTTTCAAATTACCATGACTCTTAAATGCCTCAATAGTCTCGTCAGGCATTGTGTTTACGGTATCTTTTCCGATTAATTCGTCTACATAAAGTGTTTCGGGATAACTTGGATTTTTGGTACTGGTGCTTGCCCATAATAATCTTTGAAGCTTTGCTCCTTTTGCTTCAAGTTTTTTAAATCTTTCACTGCTGAATAATTTCTTACCGGTTTGATAAACTAATTTGGCATTGGCAACTGCAATTTTTCCTTGAAGATCTTTATTCCCTTTTTTCTCTAATTCCTTGTCAACCATTGAGTCAATTCGGCTAATAAAAAAGCTTGCAACAGAAGCAATTTGATTGATGCTTTCATTTCTTTTAACTCTTTCTTCAAGCCCGCTTAAGTATGCTTCAACAACATCTTCATAAACTTTTGGAGAGAATATTAAAGTGATATTTATATTAACGCCTTCACTTATCATTTGTTTGATCGCCGGTAATCCTTGTGCTGTGCCCGGAATCTTTATCATAACATTGGGACGGTTAACACTTTTAAATAATCTTCTGGCTTCTTCAATTGTTTTGTCGGTTTCGTAAGCTAATCCCGGAGCAACCTCAATGCTTACATATCCATCTACCCCATTTGTCTTTTCATAAACGGGAAAAGAATATCGCATCCATCTTGAATATCTTTAACTTCTAAATGCTCAAATAATTCTTCAGATGAAAGCGACAGCATTTTTTGAAAGTAGTAGATTTTATTTGCTCATCGTAGGCATTGCCGGAAGCAATTGCTTTTTGAAATATTGACGGATTTGATGTTACACCTTTCATTCCTATTTCATCAATAAGGTTTTTTAATTCACCTTTATTAATTTTATCACGACTAATATTATCAAGCCAAACACTCTGACCAAATTTTTCTAATTCTTTTAATTTGTTACTCATTTTTAACTCCTAACTTCATTTTTATTTTTCTAAATCAATTATTTTTTTCAATCGGCGTAAATACTTTCCTTCATTAAAGAATTTAGCATTTATAAAAGCATCTACAAGATCGTAAGCAAGTGCATCGCCGATAATGCGTGCGCCGAAGCAAATTACATTCATATCGTCATGCTCAACTCCTTGGCGTGCTGAGTAAGAATCATGACAAACAGATGCTCTAACACCTTTAATTTTATTTGCAGTGACGCAAGCTCCAACTCCGCTTCCACAAATCAAAATCCCTAATTTTGCAACACCTTGGGAAATAGCTTCACCCATTTTAATTGCAAAATCAGGATAATCATCAAGCGGATCGTAGTTTTGATTTCCTAAATCGATTACTTCATGGTTATTGTTTTTTAAATATACGGCTATTTTGTTTTTAAGTTCAAATCCGCCATGATCTGCAGCAAGTAATATTTTCAAATATTAATCTCCTTAATTTTAGTTTACAAATTTACAATTTAAAAATCATAATTTAATTACCAAACATTATATTTTTATTATCTTATAATGAAGAAGCCTATTTTGATAAACGGCATTGCCTTTTTCATTTGATAAATATAGGTTGTTTATGAAACTTTATTCAAGAAAGAATTTATATGAACCTTTTAGAAATAATTATTTTATTAGTTGTAGCAGGAATCTGCGGAGGAATTGCACAAGCACTATCCGGTTATTCACACGGCGGATGTATAATTTCTATAATAATTGGTTTTATCGGGGCCTTAATTGGAAAATGGATTGCACAAAAATTATTACTTCCCGATTTATTTGAAGTCAATATAGGAGGGCATTCATTTCCTGTTCTATGGTCAATCATAGGCGGAGCTGTGTTTACAGGAGTTTTAAATTTTCTTTCGCCTAAAAGAAGAAATTAAATTTTTGTTACTTTATTTTGAAAGTGTGAAATCAAAATCAATTATTCCATCAGGCTTTAAATCAATTTCTTTTTCTGCGGGAGATGATGTTACACCTAAGTAATCAAGCTGTGACTTATCTAAATAAATTTTATACTTGCCAGGAGCTAATCCAAAATAATAAAATGAACCATCACTAAAAGTATTAATTGATAGTTTAACATCGTTATCAATTCCATCAATGTGAACTTTAATACCGGCGACTGCTGTTTTTTCATTACCCACTATTTTAGTTACTGTTCCATCTAACTCGCCGGAAACATAAAAAGGAATATCAATCGGCCTAACTTTATTGGGACCGCTTATAAATCTTATATTTTTATATTTAGGAACCCATAATGGATTATCAATTGATGACTCTACAATTTTTGCATCGTACTTTGTATATGGTGCCAATTCTTCAATTCTTAAAATACCGTCATCGCTTCTTTCAAAAGTTCCAGCATTATTCAACACAACCTTTCCCTTTTTAATAATCGGCTCATTGTTATCATAAACGCCATCTACATTTTCATCTAAAAACATTCTCATCGCAACTGCTGATTTTCCAAGCTGCTGGCGATTCATGAAGTTGAATTCATCAGAATTATCATTGTATAATATTGCTCCCTGAACACTCTGGCTGAACGAATTATCAGAAACAGTTGTATAGCTGCGTGTAAACGGAAATTCAATTATCAGTTGAACCTGTGTTGTTGAAATTGAACTGAGAAAATTCTGCTGATGTGATATTTGAATTCTTCCATGCTTAAATATGCTTGATGAAAAGGATATGCTGAAATTTTCAAACTTCTTATCCGTCAAATTATAATTCAATCTAGAGTTAATAATATTTCCATTTAAGAAACTTAGTGCATTGCTCAACCATGGAATAGTTAATAAAAATCCCGGTGTAATTACTGACCTGTTCCTTAATTCGATTCCGTCATCAAGCTGAATCAAGTTATAATTTAGAGTTGGACTGAATCCGCCGAAAGAAGCAAGTGCACCAAGACTATAGTCATATCTTTTTAAGTTTGATGAACGAGCGTATCTAAATCCACCATTAACATTATATGAATTAAACCCTGATTCCAACGGAACAAAAAACAATGAACTAAATTCATTATCTAATTTTGCCGGATTGTAAACCGGGTTCTTTTCATAATTCGTAAATGCCATTGATAAAGATGCCTGCGAATAATACAAAGCATTTGCAGAAAGAGTGTAATAAGCATTCGGAGCTGCTAAAAGATTTAAAAGGTAATTCTCTGAAATTCTTGACGTAAGTGAATTATAAAATATTCCCTTTCTTGAAAGCGGATCATCAATAAAATCAAAACCAGCTTGCTCTGTTAACCAATCTGTAATTCCATATTCAGCGTGCGCATTAGCTGTGTTCTTTGATGTTTTAGCGTATTTGCCGACACTTAATTTATAGTTGAATTCCTTAGGAGGAATTAAGGTAAACGGGATTTGATATATTTTTTTATCAGTATAATACTCTCCGTCAGGGCCATAATATTTTAATTGAACAAGCGTAGTTCCATATGATAAAGGAAGTTTGAATCTGAAATTACCGCTTGCATCAGATTTTGTATAATCAATTAATCTATCATTTAAATAAAGCTCAATTGTATAATTAGGCGGAGCTTTGTCCATTATCTGATATGAAGCGTAAACTCTTCTAGTTTCTAATGGTTCATTAGTAACTTGTATTCCTCTTGAAGTTGATGGAATTAGACCGTCAAAAGAAACATCACCCAAAGAAACTTTTGTCATATAATCATTTTTTTCGAGGTCATATAGCCATAAATAATTTGTTTCGCTGGAAAATATTTTATTATTAAAATAACTCCCACTCGTTACAATTTGGGCATTGCCGCCAAGCAATTCTCCACCGCCGCCAAACTGGTAAGTGCTGTACGGTTTAGTGCCTTTAGTAAATGTTGATGTTAAATAATAATCAAAAACTCCTCCGGATAAATTTGTTTTTTCCCTTTTAATAATTTTTGTTGAAGGCTCAGGAAGCTTTTCTTCACTAAGAACCGTGGAGTAGCTTTTTTCTCTTAAATATTTTTGATAAACTGGCAAACTCCTGTTTGTGTAAAGCGTTACTGTTAAATTGGAAAAGTCCAATACTAAACGGAAATTAAAAATTGTTTCAAGAGTTTTGGTATCGACAAAGTAATCAAAATCCTTTTCAACAAAATCACGATTGGTAAATATAAAAGTGGAATCTCCTCTTTGAGCTTTTTTAATATTAAAATCTATTAAATATTTTTCTTCGGGAAGAATATAAAAGCCGGAAATATTTTTATTCTTTTTGTCAATTTTATTATCAATTAATAGCAGATTAAAAATCTCACTAACAGGAATGAACACATTCCCGTTATGATAATAAGCAGTAAGAGGTTGGTTTATTAGTCCAGCATATTTAAAATTTACAACTATTTCCTCTAGGCTATCTGCGAATGATTTATTAGCAGATTCTATCAGCTTTAGAAGAATTTATTTTATCCTCATCTTTTTCGCAAAAATGCTTAAATTGATTGACGTTTTTATTTATTATTGCTTCGTTTAAAGTCATTAATCTTAACAATATCTGCTTGCTTATTTTCTTTTATTGGTTGCTTGCTAATATCTAGCTCATTGGATTTGCTTACACTTTTTATGGAAGTTGATTATTACCTTTGCTTCCTGGAAAATAAATTTCCATTATCAGTTCTATTTTCTTTCGGTGATGATTGATTTTGCCTTTTCTCTCTGGGGGTTCTGTCTCCTTTAATTTGATTTATTTGGATAGAAGGGTTTTTGCCGGTTAAAATATTCGATTTATTTGAAGCAATGAAATCCTTTTCCTGACCTTGAGGAAGTTTTACAAATTCAAACAATAGTAGAACTACTAATAAAGATACTTTAACTGCATTCAATTAACTTCTAACTCGATCGTTTTTGTAATTGGAGGTAAAGGTTTTAGTTTGCTTTCAGGTATGTCTTCTTTTTCATTGGATATAAATTTTATCTCCGCTTTGTATCTTCCCGGTTCAATTTCTTTATCAAATTCAAACGTTAAGTTTTTAATTAAATCAAAATATACTGCAACATACTCCTTCCCTTCTTTTACAACGTTGCCAAGAGAGTCGGTTAAAGTATAAGCAACATCTCCAATGAAAGGAGAATTATTAGTTCGCTCAACAGAAGTTCTTAGTGTAATTTTATTTGTATCTTTTAAAACTTTAACATCATTAATCTTAATCCCGGTTTCAACATTATTTGTTCTGTAAAAAATAGATGTTACCTGGTTTAGTACAAATTTAATTTTTGCTGTAACTCCTTTATTAACTGTGTCTATTGACGTTGACTGAGGAACTGCGGAGGTTACTATTCTTGCCCAATAAGTTCCATCTTTGATTCCGGCAGGAGGCCTTACACTCATCCTGACTATTTGTCTTTGTTTTGGATTCAATACAAATTTTTTAGGGAAGGCTCGTATCCAATCCACAATTGAGGGCAATTCTGGAGAAGGTTCATTTATATATTTCATCGATACTGTTCCAACAGAATCTGAAATTGGATAGCCGAAAACAAATGAAATACTAATTTCATAAATTTCCGTTGATTCATTCTGGACAATCATACTGCCATACCTATTACCGGCATCTGTGTAAACTATATAGGGAGATATTATTACCTGAGCATTTAAGGATGTAATGATAAGAAAGGAAAATATAATTATTAATTTCTTCATGATATTAAAATACTTCTACTGTTACTATTATTGTTCCTTGATAAGCTCCGGGCGGAATACCTGTTGTTGAATTTAATTTCCCGCCAAGCCAAACATAAATGGGAGTTAAGAGCCAAACGTTATTTAAATACAACGGAGAATGCGGGTTAAAATTAGTTCTTCCCCGTGTATTATCATTATAAGACCATGCAGTATGCGTAGCATCGAACGTTATCGGGATACTATAACCCTGGGAGTTTAGTGTAGAAGGAAGAGAAAATGTAATCTGCATATCTCTTCTAAAAAACACAAAATGATAAAAGCTAAACTTAGCTGCCGTAGCGTCGTTATGATTTACTTCTGCCGGATATCCAATAAAAACATCTCCAAAATCCAGGTCGTTATATTTATTTGCATAAACCTGTGAGTAACTTTTGAATGATAATAAAAAGAACAAAAAAATTATTAATAGAATACGGTTAGTTTTTAGTTCTGAAAATATGCTGTTTAAAAGATCCAATTTATTTAATACGAAACTGTTATTGTGAATAAACCTGTATAATCGCCCTGAGGCTGATTAGCAGTTACATTTATCGTTCCGCCAACTAATAAATCCAAGGTTCCAATCGTCCCTTTATTTGAAAGCTTATAATTTTTTCCGCTTGTTACTTTTTTAAAATCACTTGTTTCAACGTCTGGTGTAAAGGCAATATTGCCAACAGTCCCTCCATAAAGTGAAACCCATTGTGTATTGGTTAATGTAACCGGATTAAATGTTATTGTAATATGTAAATTTGGCTGCCCTGTAATATTAAATACTTGTCCATCAATTGGCTGAATTGTTTTTGTTACCGGACTACCGGCTAACACAATTTCACCAAAGTCTAAATTTCCTGCGCCTGTTGCAATTGACAAAGGAGAAAGCATATTAACCGTAACTACTGCATCTGCACTTGTAACCTGGCCAAATGCGAATGAAGAAATAATAATTAGAAGTATAAAAAATTTTTTCAACATGAAATTAATTTTACCATTTTTCTGAGCTGACCCGCCCAAAATTAAAACTTATAAATTTAAAAAGAGAACCATTTGAAAAATTATTAACACTCTAAAAAAAACTGGCGCCGCAGAAACTTATTCCACCGCGCCAGAGAGGAGTCACTTATAACCAGATGTCAAATTCTAATAAGCAACTGTTACTGTGAATGTTCCAGTATAATCACCAGCCGGTTGATTTGCAGCAATCCCTAATGCACCGCCGACCCATAGATATAATGTTCCAGTACCATTAACATTATTTAAGGTTATAGTGTTTCCAGTAGTTACTATGTTAGGAGATGAATAAGTACTGCTTGTTCCAGTTTCTTCAACAGTAGGAGTAAAAGTTATTGTTCCTGTCGGAGCACTAAGTGGGCTTGCCCATGCATTATTATCAAGGTCAACACTTGAGAAATCCACAGTTACATCTTTATTGGGATGACCAGTCACTTCGAAATTAGCTCCACTCTGAGTAGTAATTGATGGATTTTGAGCTGAACCAGTCATTAGAATTGTACCAAAATCTAGACTTCCACCGATATTAGCAATTGCTAAACCTTTTGTTATTTTGGTTGATACAGTTGCATCGGCACTTGCAGTATTTTGAGCGAAAGTTGTAAATGAAAATAATAGAATGGTCGCGAAAAGCGCGAGAGCTTTTTTCATGTTGGGTCCTCATATATGTTAATGAAATTATTTTATTTCTATTTCTTTGTCGATGTGGATTAGGTCAACATATATGCCAGTGAAAATTTTTTAATTTTAAGAATAGAGTTAAGTAAAAATATCCTTGGTATAACTTATTGGTAAATAATAGATTAGCAATACATTACATTCTTGCAGGTAAAATCGGCTAGATAAAATTAGACTTGCGGTAATTTAAAGTTGCGATCAGAATAAATGAAAGTAATAATTACTGATTACTTAAGTAGAATTTAAAAAGTAAACTTATATGGAAGTTAATCCAAAAAAATTAATTATACGGGATTAAAATATTACCTGACATTTGGCAATAAATTATTAATAAATTATAAACTCAATTTCTCTGAGAAATTGGATTTATAAGCTATGTTCTTAAGGTAAAGGCTCCCTTCTTTGTGCATTATATAATTGATACCATTCTTCTCTGGTTAATTCAATTTTGTTTGCTTCACATATTGCTTTTATTCTTTCGGGGTTTCTTGTCCCAATAACAGGCTGGATTTTGGCTGGATGCTTTAACAACCAGGCAACAGCAATTGCTTCCTTGCTTACTCCTTTTTCTTTTGATAATTCGTTAAGCTTTCTTGCCGCCTTTTTAATTCTTTCTTCCTGGATTTCATTTTCATCTTTAAATGGAAGGCCTTGTGCTAAAGGCGACCATGCTTGCAAAGTAATATTGTTCATTCGACAATGTTCAATTGTGCCTCCGCCCGTAATCTTTTGAAGATTCTCTTTTTTGCTTCCTACTATTTCCTCATCAATTAAATCAGTATAAATAACATTCATTTCTATTTGATTTACAATTAATGGCATATCTAAATACTTCTGTAGAAATTCTATTTGAAATGCTGAATGGTTGCTTACTCCGAAATGCCTTACTTTCCCGTTTCCTTTTAATTCATCAAATGCTTTTGCTACTTCTTCAGGTTCAATTAATGGATCGGGGCGATGAAGTAACAAAATATCTACATAATCTGTCTTTAATCTTTTTAAACTTTCATTAACTGAGTTAGTTATATGCTCGTAGCTGAAATCAAATCTATGCGGAGAGTTTGGGTTTGGCTCGCCTGGGAACCTTATTCCGCATTTAGTTTGAATTACAATTTTATCCCGTAGTCCAGGCTTCTGTTTAAATATTTCTGAAAAAACTAAATCAGATTTGCCGCGGGCATAAATATCTGCAGTATCAAAAAAGTTAATACCTTCATCCAAAGCTGTATTTATTGCCCGCAATCCTTTATCTATTATTTCTTTCGTCAACGGTTCATCACCCCAAATTTCTCCAAGATTCATACAGCCATAAATTATATTTGAAACTTCCAGATTAGTATTAAATAATTTTTGTGTTTTCATTTTTATTCCTAAATGATTTCATTTTTAATTTCCAAAGACTAATTCAAAGAGATTCGCACTGTCACACTGAGCTTGTCGAAGTGTGATTTTTTTTAATTGTTAGCCAACAACCCCGCATAGCGAAAAATAAGTTAGATTTTTGTCATAGCCTTTTCTATTTTCTTATGAGATGATATGCTGAGCTGAGATAAAATCATTCCGGTTAACATAAAAGAACAGCCAATCAATCCGCGCATCGAAATTGTTTCACCTAAAATCATCCATCCTCCTAATAAGCCAAACACAGATTCAAGACTGAGAATAATTGCCGCATGCGACGGCGGAGCATATTGCTGTGCAACGACTTGAAGCGTATATGCTACTCCAACAGATATTAACCCGCCATATAAAATTGGAATTAAAGCATTATAAATTTTTTGAAGTGTAATAACTTCAAAAGAAAATGACACAACAAAACTCAGCAACGAACAAACTGCAAATTGAAGAAAAGCAATTTTAATTGGATCTACTTTTTTTATTAAAATGTCTATTACAATTACATGCAACGCCCAAAAGATCGCACTGATAAATACAAGTGCATCTCCTTTTTCAAGGATAAAACTTTCATTAACACTCAACAGGTATAATCCTATTGCAGCTATTATTGCACTTACCCAGGTTAATGATTTTGATTTGTGTCTAAAAAAAATTCCAATGAATGGAGTAAGAATTAAATATAGCCCCGTAATAAATCCCGCTTTACCAGCAGTTGTATACACAACACCTACTTGCTGAAGTGAGGCTCCAATAAATAATATTGCTCCTGCAGAAATTCCTGCTAAAATTATTCCTCTTCTTTTTCCCTTTTGAAAGATTTTTTCTTTTTGAAATTTTCTTCTTTTATTGTATTCAAGCAGCGGAATTAATGATATTGATCCTATAGCAAAACGCACTGCATTAAAGCTGAATGGGCCAATATATTCCATTCCTGCACGCTGTGCAACAAATGCAAATCCCCACAATGTTGCGGTAATTAATAAAAGTATATTTGCTTTCAAGAGAAGTAATGAAAATGAAGTTTAAAATTATTTTATAGCGCTTTAATTAGATCTTAATCGAGTTGCACATCTCTTCAACGTCTGCAACTTTTTTAGGTATTTCTTTTTTACCCAAAACCCTATGCCCGTTTTTTTCTACTAAGACATCATCTTCTATTCTTATTCCTCCGAAATGACGATATTCTTCAAGCTTATTATAATTAATAAAATGCGAAAATTTGTTTTCTGCTTTCCACATATCAATTAATTGCGGAATAAAATAAATACCCGGTTCAACTGTTAAAACAAAGCCCGGCACTAACGGTTTTGCTAAACGTAAATATGCAAGCCCAAACTGATTACTTCGCTCATTCTTTTTATCATATCCAACAAGATCTTCACCTAATCCTTCAAGATCGTGAACATCAAGCCCCATCATGTGTCCCAAACCATGCGGAAAAAATAATGCATGTGCGCCTTCTTTAACTGCTTGATTTACATCTCCTTTCATAATCCCCGCATCTTTAAGTCCTTTGGCAATAACTTTTGCAGTATGTAAATGGACATCTTTATATTTCTTTCCCGGCTTGATTGCTTTGATTGAATCCATCTGGGCTTTTAATACAATCTCATAAATTTCTTTTTGCTTGTCTGTAAATTTTCCATCGACCGGGAAAGTTCTTGTAATGTCGCTCGCATAATGAAGTAATGATTCAGCACCGGAATCATTAACTACAAGCTGGCCTTTCTTCATTAAATTATCATAAGAATGATTATGAAGAGTTTCGCCATGAACTGAAAAAATAGATGTAAAGGAAAGTCCTCTTCCCAGTGATAGAGCTATACCTTCAATTGCCCCGGCAATGTCTCTTTCATAAATATCAGGACGGGTGAAGCGCATTGCATAAGTTTGCATCTCATAAGCAATGTCCATTGCAAATTCTATTTCTTCAATTTCCTCTTTTGCTTTAATTGATCTTTGCTCAATAACCGCTTTTGCTAATTTGATTGAAGAAAAATTATTTACAGCACTTTGATTTATACCAGATAATTCTGAAAGCCAGGAAATATTTTTGTGCCTATACTGCGGAAGGAAATGTACTTCTCTTTTATTTTTAATTGCAGTGCTTACTACTCCAGCCAATTCTGAAAGTTTTGCAGTTTGTTTTATTCCTGATTGTTTTGCAAGATCTTTAACTTTTGGCTGCGGGCCCATCCAGACAATATCATCCATTTCAAAATCATTACCAAAAATTACTTCCTTATTTTCATCAACATCTAAAACAGCGGCAAATCCGGGTAAATCTATTCCCCAGTAATATAGAAAAGCGCTGTCCTGCCGAAAAGCATAAGTATTTGCGCCATAGTTCATTGTTGCTTCGTGGTTTCCGAGGAATAAAATTAAACCCGAACCAACTTTCTTTTTTAATGTTTTTCTCCGTTGAATGTATATGCTTGAGTTGAACACGACAAGCTCCTTTCAGCTAATCTTTATTACTAATTTTGTTAGACTTCAGTTAAAGATTTCAAACTTTATAATAATTTTAATTTAATATAACAAAATCTGAAATTATTTATTGTAAGTGATTTCATAAAATAAATCATAGTTCAAACGCTTAGTGAACCTTTTTATATCAATACACTGCCAGAATTCTGAGAAAGTGAAATAAACAAAGCTATCCTCAAATCTATCATTAAAATAAATTACCAAATCACTTAAATCAAAAGGAACTTTTCATTTATAAAACCGTCATAATTCAACATATTCTTGTTAGACTTTAATTTTTTATTATAACAATATTACTTATTTTTATAGGTCTTTTAATAACGAATATTATTTTTTTAGCGGAGGAAATATGTCATACCGCGAACAGCAAAAACTTTTAGATGAGCTAAAGAAATATGAAAGAAAATTCGATAGAAAAGAATATGAAGAATATAAAATGTTCATAAAAAGGCAAAAAGATGACGAAGATTTTGATTCTGTTTCAATGAAACGATTAAAGGAACTTTACGATAAATATCATGTTGCTGTTGATAAATCAAAATTTGATGCATTTTTCAAGAAGAAGACAGATGAATAAAATTTTATCATTTCAATTTCCCCCAAAATTAAGATGAACAAACCATTTTATCCTGCTTTATCAATAAATAATATTTTTCGCATTGCTAAAAACTCACAAAATAAGTTATTTTTGAACTCTTTTTTACTTAGAGGTTTTAATGAATTATAAGTTAGTAAATAAAATATTTGCAGCTGTTGTTTTTTTAATTTCATTATTTGTTTTATTCTCAACAGTTCAGCCATCTGTTTCCTTTTGGGATTGTGGTGAGTTTTTAGCTGCCGCCAGATATATGCAGGTGCCTCATCCTCCTGGAGCACCATTCATAACTATTCTTGAAAGAGTTTTTATGATGGTTCCATTTGTAACCAATTTAGCTTTACGGGTAAATACATTATCAGTTATTTCAAGTGCTTTTTCTGTCTTGTTTTTATATTTAATCGCAGTTAAGCTAATTGAAAATTATAGAGGCAAAAATTATAAAACTTCTATTGAAGCAATTGCTACTTATACAGCCGCAGCCATTGGGGCTTTATCTTTTTCCTTTAGTGACACTTTCTGGTTTAACGGCGTTGAAGCTGAAGTTTATGCATTTAGTACTTTCTTATTTTCAGGTATTGTCTGGTTAACAATGATATGGAATGAGAAAGCAAATGAAAAGGATAATGAAAAATATATTTTAATGATAGCTTATTTAATTGGAATTGCAACCGGTGTTCACTTGATGAGCGTGCTTGCAATTGTTCCTGTAGTTATGGTTATCATGTTTAGAAAATATGTAGATGATGAAGCAGCCTTAAAACAAACTGGTTATATCTTTTTAGGCCATGCGGCTTTAATTATTATAATTGCCATGGCAATGTGGGCAGCTCAAACTTCAACCACGCCTCCAACTCAAGCAGAATACCAGGATTATGATACTAAATTCAAAATGATAATGGCTGCCATTAGTATATTTTATATGGCTGGATTCTGGAAAAAATTATTTACTCGAAATTCGATTTACCTGCCATTGATAGTTGGAGGCATTGCACTGTTTGCTACCTATCCCGGAGTTGTAAAATTACTTCCCGGTATGATGACAAATATTGCCGGAGACAATGTTGTTATTGGTATTTCTATTTTTGCTGTAGTGTTAGTCATTTTAGGATTTTTAGTTAATTACTCAATAAAGAATGACAAAGCAACTCTTCATTTAGTTGGAATGTCGGCTATCTTTATTTTAGTTGGTTTCACTTCGTATACAATGATAATTATTCGTGCAAATCAAAATCCGCCAATGAATGAAAACGAACCAAATGATTTTAGCGAGCTAGTCACTTACTTGAATCGTGAACAATATGGTGATTTCCCGATATTTAAAAGAAGATTTGCAACTGAACCACATCAGCAAGGTGTATATACCAATTATTCAAGTGACCTTGATTTCTTCTGGCGATATCAAATGAATCATATGTATACCAGGTATCTGCTCTGGAATTATGCAGGCAGAGAAGGCTGGGTTCAGGATGATCATGCCGATATTGCTCCGTTTAATTCTATTGGAGACTTTTTCGGAAAGATTTTCGATTTGCAATTTGCTGGAAAAGTAAAAGATTCACTTTTTGGTGTACCTTTCCTGCTTGGTTTAATAGGAATATTCTTCCACTTCAAACGGGATTGGAAGATGGCAGCTGTGTTTATGGTCATGTTTATTTTCATGGGAATATTTACGGCATTTTATCAAAACCAGCAGGAGCCGCAGCCAAGAGAAAGAGATTATTTTTATGTGGGAGCGTTCTTTGTATATTCAATCTGGATCGCAATTGCTGTTAAAGGATTGGTTGAATTGGCTTTGGAGAAATTGGAAAATTCCTCTTTAAGAACTCCTGTTGTAGTTGGTATTCTGGCCTTAGGAGTGGTGCTTGTTCCTGTTAAAATGATAAGCGCAAATTATTTTACGCATGATAGATCTAAAAACTGGGTGCCATGGGATTATTCTTATAACCTGCTGCAAAGTGTAGCCCCAAACGGTATTTTATTTACAAATGGAGATAATGATACATTTCCCACTTTGGTATTTGCAGGACGTTGAAGGAGTAAGAAGAGATGTTAAAATTGCAAACCTCAGTCTGCTAAATACCACCTGGTATATCAGGGAATTAAAAGATAATGATCCTTACCATGTGGGAAAAGTCAAGATGAATCTTTCAGATGCACAAATTGAAACCCTTAACCCTATAAGATGGAAAGCAACCAAAGTAACCATCCCATTTCCGAACCAAGCTTCCACACCTCAAGGTTTAAGTGACTTTAAACAGAAATTTGATATTGCTGATACTGCTAATCTTAAACCAGGTGGAATAACTTTTAACATGAATCCTACTGTTAATTTTGGAAATGTTCAGGCAATTCGAATACAGGATATTATGGTTAAAGAAATTATTCAGGCTAATGATTGGGAAAGGCCTATTTATTTTGCTGTCACATGCTCAGAAGACAGTAAAATAGGGTTGTCGGATTACTTAAGAATGGAAGGAATGGCATTAAGACTAGTTCCTGAAAAACGTCCTGCAAATGGTGAGTTTATTGATGAAAAAATCTTAAAAGAACAATTGTTCAATGAAAACCCAGGATATAGTAAAGATTATAAACCAGGTTTCAAATTTAGAGGTTTGGCTAATCCAAATATCTTCTTTGATGATAATCATGTAAGAATGATGCAGAATTATAGAAATGCTTTTATAAGACTAGCATTAAATTATTTATACTCTGGCAGAAAGAATCTTACCATAGCAACTCTTGATAAGATGGAAGAAAAGATACCCCGCTCTCATATTCCAATTGATAACATTGGATTGTTATATCAAATAGCAAATATATATATGGAAGCTGGAGCTATGGATAAATATAAAGAAATTGCTGTTGAGGTAGAGCAACAAGCTTTAGAGCAAATTGCTGCTAATCCAGGATCAGGTATTTCACGTTCTTACTATGATCCTTATAGAATTTTACTTTCAATCTACGAAAGCCTAAATGAAAACGGAAAGCTTTTGGATTTATGGAAACAAATTCAAGGAATATACCCAAACGATCCTAATGTAAAAGCAAACGTCGCTCGGTATCAAAAGTTGGTTGACCAGGGAAAGAATAAACCTAATACGGACAGTTTGGCAAAAGCTAAATCCGATTCAACTAAATAAATTTTGAAAAAATCCTTTTATAATAAGCGGCCATCTGTACCGCTTATTTTTTATTATTTAGTTAGTAATGAAAAAAATATTAATCATAGCACTTTCGGGTTTGGGTGATGCTTTAATGTTTACCCCGGCATTAAAGCTGCTTCGTAAACAATTACCTGATGCGCAGATTGATGCTTTGGTTATGTTCAAAGGAGTTAAGGATATTTACGAACGAAATCCCAGCATTAATAATATTCACTATTTTAATTTTATTGATGAAGGAGTTTTAGCTTCCTTAAAATATTTATTGAAGCTCAGAAAGAAATATGATTATTCAATAAATGTTTATCCTTCAAACAGAAAAGAATATAACATCTTTAATTTCATACTTGGCGCTGATAAAAAAGCCGGAGTAAAATATTTAAGAAAAGATTTTCAAAACCTTGGTTTTTTAAATAACGTCAAAATCACTGAAGATGATTCGCTTCATAATGTTGAAGAAAATATTAAGCTGGTTGAAGAACTTCTTCAAGCAAATTTAGATGAAAAACCGGAACTTGAATTCTCCATTAAATGAAAATGACCTTTCATTTGCAAAAGATTATCTTCAAAAAATTAATGTAAAAGAAGATGAATTAGTGGTTGGATTTCATCCCGGCTCTGCTGTTTTTAAAAATCATATACAAAGAAGATGGGAACCGGAAAAGTTTTCCGAACTCGGTAAAAAAATCATTAAGGAGTTAAATGGCAAAGTATTAATATTCGGCGGGCCTGAAGAAAATGAATTAAAGAATTCAATTGTGAAAGAGATAAATTCAGATAATGTATTTTCAATCGAAACAGGAAATCTTGCAGAGACTGCTGCAATTATGAAAAGATGTAATGTTTTTGTTTCTAATGATTCAAGCTTGATGCATGTTGCTTCGGCGTTACAATTAAATGTAGTTGCAATTTTAGGCCCAACAAATCCAAATTATATTCACCCCTGGAAAACAAAACATAATATTGTACGACTTAATTTAGATTGCTCCCCTTGTTTCATATATTCTCCGCGGCCTTTAATATGTTTTCGAAATGATGTGAAATTCAAATGCATTAAAGAGCTTACGGTTGATATGGTTTATGATTCTCTGAAAAAACTTATTCAATAACCTACAATCGCTAACTCGTCATATTAACTTTTTTAATCCACAGTTTACAATATCCTTGCGGGCTTATTGGACCTTTTACAACCTGGCAAGTTCCGCATGGCTTATTACCTTTCGGCAAAATAAAAAGATTACATGTCCCGCACATTTTATCATTATAAGGTGAAGCAACTGTATAATCATTTGAAGTTCTAGTTGCTAATTCAGCATCAGTTAATCCGCTAACATCTGCACATGGTGAATTTGCCTTTTGTGTTGTTTGCGGTAGTTTACCATTATCTTTTCCACCGCAAGCGGATAATAAAGTACTACCGCCAAATAAAATTACTCCGCCGATAGAAATTTTTTTAATAAAATTTTTACGATTAATATTTTTTTCCATATCTCTACCTAAATTTTTTACGTTGAATAATCAATCTTGTTTGAAATATAAGTAAGTAAAAATATAGAAAAAACGTTACTGCTTTAAATCACTTTATTTAAATAAGTAATTATTTCTTCCAAAGAATCGCAGTTTTTTATTAAACCGGTTTTTCTATTTTCATATTGTAGGCGTTCATCTATTATTGGAATGATTTTCTTCCACATTGAGGAATTGCAAATTACAGGCTTTGTTTTTAATAATTTTTTATTCATGAATTCCCAAACAGCAGCAAGCTCAAGTAAAGTTCCTGTTCCGCCTTTTAAAATAATATAAGCGTCGCCAAGCTCAATTAGTTTTGTAATCCTTTCAAATAAAGAATCACATTTTATTTCAGTGGTTACAAAATTGTTTGCCTGCCTTTCAAAATAATTTACCGTTACACCAAATACTTCCGCTTTATTTTCAAATGCACCTTTTGAGATGGCTTCCATAATTCCATAATAACCGCCGGTACATAAATTAAAATTATTAAGTGAAAGCTGTTGGCCAAGTTCATAAGCAAATTCGTATTCTTCATCGCCCTCTTTTGGAAATGCACTGCCAAATACGGTTATTGTTTTTTTCATTAGATAAAATTTATAGTGATTTTATAAAACAAGCGTAGGGGCTTTTAATTAATAGCCCCTACTAAATTACAATTTCTTAGAAAACAAATTAAAATGAATAGCCAACACTTATATCAAAATCAAATTGATTAAATCCAACCATTGCTTGTGAATTACTAATTTGTCTATCAAAAAGTATAAAATAATTTATTCGAGGGCTTAAAATTAAATTATCGTAAACACAAAAATTTGATCCTATGGCGGAAGTAAAAAAAGTTTGATAATAATATTTTGGATTTGTGCCAATAACCGGATTGGTTCTTTGAATTCCTAACCCGCCTTCAACAAAAAATGGATTAAAATTTTCAATTGGATGAATTCTGTAAGATGAACTAAGGGTTACATCTTCAAATTTTGAACTTATAAAATTTATAGTCCTATTATCAGACATAACAACATTAATATCCCACGGAACCGAGCTATAACTGAAGTTTGTTATTAACGCATTATTTTTATTTATGTAGAATGCTGCTTCTATAAAATATCTTAGACTATTTTTATTTTTGTTTAAATATGATTCTCCATAACCTTCTCCAAGATTATATTCCGAATATCTTCCAACTCTCAATGATTGTCCAATCCCAGCCGAAATAATTATTTTTTCTAATGGTGAACCTTTAAATGGGTTTCTTTCTTTTTTAAAGAAATAATTTTCGTCAATACTTAAAGTAAATTGAAATGTTTCCCAGGGAAGTCTCCAGGGTAAGGATAACCGCTAATATGTTGATTAAACCATCTGCCGGCATAACCTACTGTTAATTTAATATCACTAAAAGATAATCCTAACATTAAAGCCATGAGTAATAGAAATTATTAAAATCTGTTTTGGGACCTCCAGTAAAATTGCCCAAATAAAATTCTTGAAAGAATGCTACATTGCCGCCTAAATCCAATGGTTTCCATTTAAATGCTAAACCTGAATGTATCGTAACATCACGGGGTAAATTCTTTCCAATCTGTAAATAAAGTTTTAAAGGAAGATTGACCGTCTCCATTATCTTCCCTTTTATCAAATATTTTGGATATGCCAAGGCTTAATGGAAGAGAAAAGTAAGAATTCTCTATGGCTAAATAATTAATAGCTAAATTTAATCTTGAAGGCGGTGGATCATAAAAAGTACGACTTTCATATGAAGCAACAATTGGTGACTCAGCTTCATATTTAACTGCGGGACCAAAATTTGTTAATGAAAAACCTAGATTAAGCTTATTGCATAAACTCTCAGGTCTATAATTTAATCCGGAACTAATTAATAATTCGCTTGCACTTCCATATCCAAGATTTAAATATGAATATCTAACTTGTAACCCGACTGAAAATTCATTTGAGAAATTTCTAGCATAGGCAACAGAAAAATTCCTTTCATATGATTTATATTTTTCACCATTTCCGTCTGGATTATCAAAACTAGAAACAACAAATTCTCCTTGAGTCCAATTCTGATAACTAACACCAAAGTAGCCGACATTTTTTATTTCAAACATTGAATGAAGTGATATAATTCTACCCACATCCATAAAAACGTAAACGGGTTGAGCAAAATATGATAACGAAGCATGCCTTGTATACACCAAATTTGCAGGATTATAAACTAATGCATCATCATTTGAAAGTAGAGCAACACCCTGTTCTCCCATTCCTAATGATGCAACAGATTGAGGATAATTTAAATAATCCATTGCTTGTGAACTTTGGGCAAAGTTAAATCTAGTTAGAAATATTGCAACTAAAAAAATTGAAATCGAAGAAACGATTTAGGATTTTCATACGAGCCCCTTTTATATATGAAATGTTTTTCACATCGTTTAAATTTAATAAAAGAATTTCATTTTATTACAGCAAATATTTAGGAATAAAATATCCTTATTGAATTAAAAACCCCAACCTTCTTATTGATATTAAAGTCTAATTTAAAACAGTGATTATTAACTTCATTAAAAAGGTTTTACTATGAAAATATTTTATTTATTACTTTTAATTCCATTGATGTTCCTATTCACGGGAGCAGTTCCTAATCAATTTCCTTCAGCAGCATTTAATAACCAAAATACTAATTCAAACAATAAACCGACAACAAAAATAACCTTCATAAAGAATTTAAAACTGAAGAAGGAAAACTGCTGAATTTAAATCTTGAGTCCGGTGGAGCAATTGAAATTTCAGGCTGGGATAAAAATTATATTTCTGTTAGATGTAGAATCAAAAAGAGATGATTTAGACAAGTATGATTTTAATTTTGACCCCAGCTCAGAAGGCCTGAAAGTCACATCCAAATTTAAAGAGAATGCTATCTCACCGCAATAACCGGCTAAAATTTATTTTTATGGTTCCAAGCAAATTTAATGTTTCTTTAGAAACAATGGGCGGGCCAGTATCCATTAAAAATGTTGATGGAGAAATTTCAGGACAGACCATGGGGGGCGGACTTGATTTAAGCAACTTAAAAGGAAATCTTAAGTTAAAAACTATGGGCGGGCCCATTAATTTGTATGATTCGGAAGTTGATGGAAGTGTTCATACTATGGGCGGCCCTGTCTCTATAACTAACGTTAAAGGTGATGTAAAAGGAACAACCAACGGCGGGCCGGTTACGCTTAAAAATGTAACTTCAAAATCAGGCAAATCAACCGGAAATGAAGTTAATATTTCCAGCATGGGTGGTGAAATAAATGTTGACGCAGCGCCAAATGGTGCTAATGTTAAAACACTCGGCGGTGATATAACCATAAAATCGGCGGGAAAATTTGTTAAAGCAAAAACCAATGGCGGCAGCATTGATATTGAGAATGCAGATGCTTCAATTGAAGCCAAAACAAACGGCGGTGATATAAATGCTGAAATGGTCGGAGAAGCTAGTAAGGGCAATAGAGATGTGAATTTAAAATCAAATTCGGGAAATATAACTTTAACTGTTCCAGAGAAATTATCAATGGATATTGATATTAAAATTGGCGGTGTTGATAAAGACGGAAGTCAAAATAAAATTTACAGCGACTTCCCACTTAAAAAAGAAATATTAAATAATGATGAATATGACAGCTATACTTTGCATGGATCGGGAACTGTTAATGGCGGAAAAAATAAAGTAACAATTAAGACAATTAATGGTGATGTTTATTTGAAGAAAGGAAAATGAAAAATTGTACTTTTGGTAGCTAATTAACAATTAAAATTGCTTTAATAAAATTTTTATTTCTACTTTAAAAACTTAATGAGATAATTTTAGCCATTCACTAATAAAAGGGGGTTCCTTTGTAGTAGAAAATAAAAAAAACAGCTAAATATATTCACCTCATTTTTAATACCAAATCATTTTTTATAAAATGTGGATAACTTTTACGTACTTATACTGATTTTTTTTGTTTGGGAATAAATTAAATTTAATACAATACTAATAATAGTTAAGCGGGAGGAAGCTTGAACAAAATATCAAAAGTGACAATTGTATTTATTATTGCCTTTCTAAATTTTAGCTGCAACACCGCTGAGCCGCCGGATAACAGAAGCCTAACTTTATCATTGGAAGATGTAAGCTGTACAGAAGCGTGGCTGAAGCTGCAATTAGAAAATACTACCTTGCCGGCAGAAGTAAGTCTTTATGCAAATGATAACCTTAAAGCAAATTATACCATTTCTACTAACGATACAACCCTTTATATCGATTCGCTTCTGCCAAACAAAACTTACAATATTAATTCGACCATTCACCCTAACAACCAATCTGAAATAAAAAGTAATAATTTAGGCATAACTACGATGGACACAACCAGCCACAACTTTACCTGGCAAAGTTGGACATTTGGTGACTACAGTAGTACTCTTTATGACTGCGCCATTATCTCAGAAAATAACATTTGGTGTGTGGGAGAGATTTACTTGAATGATTCACTAGGCGGTGCTGACCCAAATGCTTATAATGCAATTCACTGGAATGGAAGTAAGTGGGAATTGAAAAGAATTTATTATTATGGAAACTGTAGTGCTGTTACATACCCTCCCCTAAAAGCTATATGGGCCTTTTCAGAAAACAATATAATAATTACAAATGGCGGGAGCATTGGGTGGTTTAATGGTGATAGCGTTAAGCTAGATTGTGGAATAAATCCTTTATTAACTGGAGCTATAAACAAACTTTGGGGAACAAGCAGTAATGACTTATATGCAGTAGGCAATAATGGAAATGTTGTCTACTATAACGGAAGTCAATGGCAGAAATTAACAAGTGAGACAAAATTAAATATTTACGATATTTTAGGTGAACAAACTGAAAATGGGAAATATGAAATTTTATCTGTTGCTTCAAATGAAGATATCTTTGTTGATAGCAGTAAGGTTTTAAAAATAGAAGGCATATCTGTAAAAAAAACAAACGATAAAGGACTTCCCATCTTTATTAACTCAACTTGGTTCATTCCGGGGAAAAAATACTACATAGTTGGAGATGGGTTATACACTGCTGAATTTTTAGGAAAAAAATGGACAAGGGATTATAGTTTACCACCATACTATAAAACAAGTATCAGAGGAAATGGAATAAATGATATTATGGTTGTCGGAGCGTTTGGGCTTTTGCTTCACTTTAATGGATTTTCCTGGAAAAACTTTCAGAGTGAAGTAAATATATCCGGTTCTTACGGAAGGGTAAATATGAAGAATAACCTTGTTGTTTGTACTGGGGGTTTAAATAATGGAAAAGCAATAGTAACAATCGGACGGAGATAATATTTGAATAAAAAAGAGAGGCCACCGCCTAAGATTTCAAAATGGTTATAAGTATGGTGTACTATTTCTTTTAGCAAAAGCTAAAAAGCAAACGCAACCTTAAAACAAGAAGGGGTTTACATTTAATTAATTAAATCTAACAATTAAGAACTAAAAATTAAGGTGTGTAATGAAATTAAATACTATACATTTTTCTATAATAAAAGGACTAATGGTTATATTAATAATTTTATTTCAAGTTTCTAAAGAAACTCCAGCACAATCAGAAATTTGTGGAACAAAACATTTTTCTGCCGAAGAAATGCTGAATTTAGAAAATTCTGTTAACCAATGGCTGGCTAAAGGAAATGGTGTTACTACAGAAAATATTATAACTATACCCGTAGCATTTCATGTAATAAGATATAATGATGGAACAGGGGATGTTACAAACCAACAACTTTATACACAAATCAACGTACTAAATACAGGCTTTTCAAATACTAATTTTAGATTTTCATTATATAAAATAGATAGAACCAATAATTCGACGTGGATGACTCACTCTTATGATTCGCCGGAGGAAACGCAAATGAAACAGACTCTTGCGATTAATCCAAGATACGTATTAAATTTCTATATATGTGCTTTAAGCGGTAGTTTTATGACAGGATATGCTCGCTTTCCATCAGAATTCCCAGAAGACAGTTATATGCATGGAGTGGTAATTAGAAATACTACTTTGCCAGGAGGAACTCACCCTGATTACCATTATGGTATTACAGGTGTTCATGAAGTAGGGCATTATGTTGGTTTATTCCATACATTTGAAAATGGATGTTTTGCTCCAGGTGATATGGTTTCTGATACACCTGACGAAGGTAGTCCTAGTGAAGGATGCCCTACGGGTAAGAACACTTGTGGATCAGACGACCCAATTCACAATTATATGGATTATTCTGATGACTATTGCAGAACTGAATTTACTTCAGGACAATCTCAACGAATGAACGAACAAATGGCTTATTTCCGCGGTTCATTATACGATAATACTTTACTTGTGAAAGTAGAAGTTGATCAAAAAAGAGAATCAGGTTCGCTCATGTCAGGGACACAAGTTGGGCGCTGGACAGGAACTACTTTTAGCAACAATACTATTACTACATCAGAACCTCAATTTGATTTTTTTGATGGGACTACAGAAGTATTAAAAGGAAAGCAAGATTTAGCAACAAACCCAAATGAAAAATATAATAGTTGGGTAAAAAACAATAGTCAAGGTATTTCAGACGTAAGGAATCATCATTCTTTTACAATTTCAAGTGACATGGCTAATTTAACTTCTCAATTTAAACAGACATATTCAGGGGTAACTATTAAAAATGAATATTTAGAATTACCGGGATTAAATCCTTCTACTGATAACATTAACTTTAAAGACCCATGGTTTATTGATTACCAGGATCCGGATTATGGGAACAATTGGCGAAACAGAGGAATGTCCACCGGAAATGATGCCCCGATGTTTAGAACAAGGTCATCTCCGTTCACTCCCAACTTTACAGATCTATATGAAAATAATCAGAAATATAATGGAGTGTTTTTGAATCAAGATTATAATATTTCTGGTAATCCATATTATTCAGTTAGTGTTCCATCACCACAAACAATAAATCTTGGTGGCTCATTAGGCAGTAGGAATTTTTATTTCTTTAATTGGAGTGCAACTCCATCTTCAGATGCAGAATTTCAAAATAAAAATGATATACAAACTGGTGTAGTTTTTAAGAATGATGGGATAACAGTGGCAGCAAATTTAAAAGGTCATCTTTTAACAAACTCCTCCATTGCAACCTCATCAAACAGCCAGAGGAAAATAGTAGAATCAGTTAATGATATTTGGGCAATGGTTTATGTGAGTTTAAATCAAGTATGGCTAAGCCGTTCAACAGATGGGACCAATTGGGGAGATGAAATTTTATTAAGTGATAAAAATTCAATTTCTGGTTACCCATCAATCTCTATGATTGGCTCCAGGGCATATATAGTTTGGCAGGATGTTTTATGGTACGGGAGCGGTAATCCTTCAAACCGGGTAAAAATATATATGCGCAGTTATGATGTTACATATAATACATTAAGCAGCACGACTTTAATTGGTTCTTTTACACCAAATATTCAAAATTTCCAGGCAAACCCGGTAATTGACGGTAAACATTTTTCAAGCCCTAGTTATGATGTTATAATGGTTGCATGGAAAAATCCATTTGGAATTGGAGTAAATGCACACGATTATTATGGTTGGAATGGTGTAGCAACAGTATCGGGGACAAATGGTTATAGCTGCAACCCTACAATAGCGTATAGTCCTCATTTTACTAACAATAAATTTTCATTATGCTGGGAAGATCAGTATTCCCAAAAAATAAAATACAGTGAAGTTTCGTATTACAACGAAATACTTAGTTTTACATCTCCGATAGACGTGTCTCCCAGCAACTGGTTAAATAATTCAAATCCCCAAATAACAATGGTAGATGAACACCCAACTGTTACGTGGTCTAGTAGAAATAATATCATCGAAGGCGGTGCTTCAGTTCATATAAGGCAAAAAGTAGGGAGTTCGTGGCAAACAATAACTTCTTTCTCTCAATCAACAACATCAACGCTTTATCCAGCAATCGGAGATTATGAAAATAGTAGCAATATGGATGTTGCCTGGAACATAGGCAACGCAGTTTATAGAGCATTTTATAATGGCCTTATTTGGGTAGGGCCTTACTATGTAACATCATCCGGCGGAACCGGAATAAATATTAAATAGAAAGACAACTTATGATACCCAGTATTCAAAAGCGATTTGGAAAAAATCAGATAATTCTCTTGGATTATATAATGTTGGCAGCGCTGGACTTTCAAAAGAAACTTCTACCTCGGGAAATGGAGAAAAACTTCTTTCTTATAGACTAAATAGACATGCATTATTGGATATATCAAAAGATATTGATAGCACTTCACAAGGTAGTGTGTGCTTTGAAATTGCCGGGATAAGTACAAGCTTAAATAATACTGAAACAAAAATAAATTACTCGACCAATGAAAACAATCTGTTAGCCTCAGAACCATTTAAAGTTACAGTTCCAAACATGCAGTTAAACTTTGCCGGGGCCATTTATGGAAACGGACTTGAGTCAACAAGTAAATTAGTTTCTTCCTTAACAGAGCCGCTTGCAAATATAGTATTAAAAGACAGCGAGACAGATAAAGTTCTGCAAAATGTTTGGACAAATAGTGCTTCTATGTTAAACCAAGTTCAAAATAAAACCTTTGGTGAATTTCGTAACCAAACGGTAAACTTAAATAAATATTTGGGTAAAACAGTTTACGTAGAAGTAGATATGCTTGGAAAGGCAAAAAAAATTAAGCCTTTAATAGTAAATGATTATCTAATACTTTCGGATTCGACTTTAATAGCTAAGAGCATAGCAAACAATAATGCGGCATCTTATACGTTGCCAACAGATTATACTTTAATGCAGAATTACCCTAACCCATTTAATCCAAACACAAATATTTCTTTCTATATTCCTAGAAATCAGTTTGTAACCTTAAAGATATATAATACTCTGGGTAAAGAAGTTATGACTGCTGTTAATGAAAATATGGAGAAGGGTTATCATTCAGTAAATATCAACTTAAGCAATGTACCGTCAGGTGTTTATTTTTACTCATTAACTGCTGGTGATTTCAGAGCTGCTAAAAAATTACTGTTATTAAAGTAAGCATCCGGTTAAATTCATTTGGTATAGACGCATAGCGATGCGTCTATACAATTTTGGACATGAAATTATGATATATGTCATGAATTATAAAATGTTACATTTATGGTTTTTGATTTTTAACCTATTAACATTATCTGCATTTCCATATTCCCCCAAAAAACTATCTGGTGAAGAAGAACTGCTGCTTCAATATAAAAATGAAATAAAAGAAGCCGCAAAATTAGTTGATGTTTCTCCCCGAATAATTGCAAGTATTATTTATGCAGAACATAAATTAAATGTTAAGCTTGGGGAAAATGTTATTGACTATGTTTTTGCAAAAAGTGGTTACAATTCATCCATGGGAATAGCTCAAGTTAAAATAAGCACCGCTATTTGGATTGAAAAACAGATTCATAATCTAGACAGTCAATTTTATCTTGGAGAGGAAATAGAAAAACAAATACCATTAAGTGCCAATTGGGATGAAGTAATTAAAAAATTAGAAGATCCAAAAGCAAATATAATTTATGCTGCAAGTTACATTTCCATGATAAATAGACTATGGCAGCCTGTTTTTGAATTATCTGCATTAAACAATATTAACGTTGGTATAATCGCTTCAATTTATTCGCTTGGTATTTTAGACAACACCAATAAAATAAGAATACCTCATACAGACGCAAAGATGAACGTCTTTGGAAATACTGCTCAAGAGTTTTTCCAATCTTTTGAGTTAAGAAATGATTTTAAATGAATTTAATTTTTCTTGACTAAAAGCTTTTAACAAACTTATATCGATGCATTAGAACCAACAATATTTACAGTTATAACAATGTTATCAGATACCTTTTCCCCCAACACTTTATTGGCAACATCATACTGAGAAAGAACAATATTAAACTTAGCATTAACGCCAAGCAAATCTCCCGGGCCTCTTTCTTTAGTCGCCGGGCTTTCATCAAGATAAGTAATTGTTGAATGAGCTGTGACTTCTTTTGTTACGCCATGTAAAGTAAAGTCGCCAATCACATCTGCTTCAAGCTTATTATCCGAAACGCTTTTAACATTTTTTACACTTTTAATTTTAAACATTATCGTTGGATATTGTTCAGCATTAAGCCATTTATCACTTGCCAGGTGATGATCCCTCATTTCAATCCCGGTTTTAAGTGAGCCGGTGGAAATTGAAACTTCTCCTTTAAGAGTATTTGCAAAATCTTCAACATTAAATGAAACGGTTCCTTTAATGTCTGTAGTTAATCCATTAACATCTTCGAGAGGAGTTGTACTAAAAAATGTAGCCTGGTTACGCCCAGTTTTATCTTCGAAAGAAAAAGTCTGCAGGCCTTTTGCTTTAATATTAAACCCTTGCGGATATACATTCGCTAATAATATAAATATTACAATAATGGATTTCAGAACAGCTTTCATCAATTCTCCTTTTTATGAGATTTAAATTTAAACAAAAATATACCCGCAATAACAACTACTGCACCTATGAACACGGCGGTATAATCCAAACCCAGTATAAACTTGTCCTGCCACTCTTTATATGTTGTACCAAATAACTCGTCTTTTTTTTCAACCAGCACTTTTGTCTTTGTAAATATGTTCGCCCCATAAACTATCCAGACAATTATCGAAATTGCAATTAAAATTAAAGTTATTATTACTGTTGTTTTCTGCTGTTTATTAAATTTCATGTAATTCTTTTCTTTCAAAGAAAGTTATTTTTACTTCTTCAAACAGTACATTACTTTTATCCTTTGCATTTTTGCATCAAAATAACTGCAAATGTTCTTAGTTAAAGAACCAATAATAACTTTAACTTGTCTATGTTTTAATTATATAAGTATTCCATAAAAGTAAAAAGTGACAAGAAGTTATGAATTTTGAATTGAATTTAATATCTAATCAAAACTAACTTTAGAACACGTATATACTAACTATAATAAAAATCTAACTTATCACATTTTTATAACAATTTGGTTGTAAATAAACACACTAATAAATTAATTGACTGGAAAATAAAATGAAACATAAAAAACCCCAAACCATCGGCGATAGATTTGACTACTTTGCACACATAATGACAAAATTTACCGGAAGTACTGAAGCATTTTCAATTTCGCTTTTTATCGTAATTATTTGGGTTGTTACCGGCCCGGTATTTAATTATTCTGATACCTGGCAATTAGTAATCAACACAGGCACTACTATAATTACATTTTTAATGGTTTTTTTAATTCAAAGATCACAGAATAAGGATTCACTTGCAATTCATTTAAAATTGAATGAACTGATTGCTTCTTCAGCAACAGCCAGTAATCGACTTGTTGATATTGAAGATTTGACTGAAGGCGAATTGGAAATCCTTCACCATTATTATGAATTGCTTTCACAAAAAGCAAAACAAGAAATCGGAATTGAAAAAAACACATTCAATTGATGAAGATTAAATTAAAATTAAATTGGTTTGATTTTAATACTGATATTTATTAATGTTTTTCAAATATCGAGAATAAATAAATTTAAGAGGTTTTAAAAATGAGCTTCAATTTTTTGCCTTTAGACAAAGTAGATGTTCCTGAAATTCCAATTAAGAATAACATAACTCTCCCTCTTCAAAAACAGCTTTGATTATTGTTGACATGCAGAATGATTTTGTTAAAGATAAAGGAAGCCTTCTTGTATCGTCAGCAAAGGAAACGGTTTCAAATATCAAAAGATTATTATCTGCATGCTCGAAGCAAGAATAGCTGTTGTATGTTATACACAGGATACGCATTTCAAAGATGATAAAGAATGGACGATTTGGCCGAAGCATTGTGAAAAAAATAGCTGGGGCTGGGAAATTATTAAAGAGCTTAAACCAAATAAAAACGAAATGATATTTCAAAAAAATAGATATGACGGTTTTTACGGTACAACTTTAAATCATTATCTCTCAAATGTATGGAACATTGAAAACTTAGTTATAACCGGAACTGTTTCTAACATTTGTGTTGCGCAAACCGCTGCTTCTGCCGGCCTGCGGTGGTATAACATCATTATTCCCGCAGATTCTATTTCTTCTATAACAGAATTCGATCAGGCATTAACACTAAGACAAGTTTCTTTTTTATACAATGGAAAAATTGTTAAGTCTTCTAAGGACATAAAATTCAAATAGATGTTTCTCTTCTTTTGTGAAATATTAACTTGATACGCATTACAACTATTTTATTTATAAATACTTAAGTTATTTATCTATTAAGTCAAACACTAACAAAATTGTATTCAGGATTCTAAATGAATAAAGGACATGTTGTATCTAAAGAAAAAGGCATGGGAAATTTTCAAATTCCTTCTTCAAGCATTATTGTTATATTCGGCGCATCCGGAGATCTTGCGCATAAAGAATTATTGCCGGCTCTTTTTGCTCTTTTCTGTTTAAACTTTCTACCTAAAAATTTTTCAATTATCGGTTTTGATAGAGTTGATTTTGATAATAAAGGCTATAGAGATGAAATGAAAAAAGCTGTTGAAAAAGTGAAATCAATAAAAGATGAAAAATGGAAAAGTTTTGCCGATAATTTATATTATGTTCAGGGAGACTTTGTTAAAAACCCGGAAGAGTCTTTTAAAAATCTCTCATCGCAAATAAAAACAATTCAATCTGATAAAAATATTTCTGATAATGTATTATTTCATCTTGCTGTTTCCCCAATGTTCTATGCAAAAGTGATTTACGAATTGGGAGAATCTGGCCTTTCAAATAGTGGAAACGGATGGAGAAGAATAATAATTGAAAAACCTTTTGGATGGAATGAAAAATCTGCAAGAGAACTTGATAAAGATATTCATAAAGTCTTTCGTGAAGATCAAATTTTTAGAGTAGATCATTTCCTTGGTAAAGAGACCGTTCAAAACATGCTTGTATTCCGTTTTGCAAATCCTGGCTATGAACCGATATGGAATAGAAATTATATCGACAGCATTCAAATAACAGTTTCGGAAGATATAGGAATCGGTACTCGTGCAGGGTTCTATGAAAAAATCGGAATAATGAGAGACATGATTCAGAATCATTTATTCCAGTTAATGTGCATTACTGCTATTGAACCACCGGTTAATTATAATGCAAATTCACTTCGAAGCGAAACATTACAGGTGCTTGAAGCAGTCTGTAAAATAAAAAAAGAAGATGTTGTTTTCGGGCAATATGACTCCGGTGAAGTTAAAGGAGAAAAAGTTATCTGCTTATCGAAATGAAAAAAATGTCAAAGCCCAAATTCAAACACTCCAACTTTTGCAGCTTTAAGAATTTATTTGGATAATTGGAGATGGTCTGGAGTTCCATTTTATTTAAGATCTGGGAAGAGATTAAATAAAAAGTTAACTGAAGTAAGAATAAAATTTAAACCAACTCCGCACTTAATGTTCCCAATAGATAAAGAAAAGGAAAAGGAGCATAATGTTTTAACATTTCAAATTCAGCCGAACGAAGGTATCTATTATAAGTTCACAGCAAAAAAGCCGGGTGCTACTTTAAATTTAACTCCTGTCGATATGAATTTTGAATACGCAACTGCTTTTGGAATTGAGGAACCGCCGAATGCCTATCAATGGCTGATATACGATGCATTGATTGGGGATCAAACTTTATTTCCCACTGCCGACTGGATTTATAAAGCCTGGTCTTTACTTGATCCTATAATTTCAGAATGGGAAAAGAAACCATGGTTTAAATTTCCAAATTATAAATCTGGTTCGTGGGGGCCGGATGAAGCGAATAGATTAATTAATAATGACGGAAGAAAATGGAGCGAACTTGAAAGCAAATAATTAGCAAATCAATATTTAAAATTTTAGGAGTTATAAAAATGTCAATAAAATTAAAAACTATCTTCGCATTGTTATTATCATTAACATTCATTTCTATGATTGGTTGTAATCAACGATCGGAAGAAAAGTTTTCCCAGGAAGAAAATAATTACCAGCTAAAAGGTGGTCCTAATGTTACAAAAGCAGTTTGCGTACTTCATCCTACTCAAGGGAATAACGTAAAAGGTGTTGTCTCATTCACCATGGAAGGCGATAGCGTTAAAGTAGTTGCAGATGTTGAAGGTTTGACCCCTGGTAAACATGGTTTCCATATTCATGAATACGGTGATTGCACTGCCCCAGATGGGACTTCAACAGGCGGACATTTTAATCCAACAAACCAGCCGCACGGCGCCCCGACGGATGAACACAGGCATGTAGGTGATTTGGGTAACTTAGTTGCTGGCAAAGATGGAAAAGCTCATTATGAATGGACAGATCATATTATTTCATTGACAGGAAAAAACTCTATCATTGGAAGAGGGATTGTAGTTCACGCAGGCGAAGATGATCTTCATTCTCAGCCAACAGGAAATGCCGGTAAACGAGTTGCTTGCGGTGTTATCGGAATAGCAAAATAAGAAAAATATCATTGGTTTCATTTTAATTAATAAGGTTCGTTATGAGTTATAAAGAATTTAATGCAGGAAAAGTAAATCAAATTAACAATGGCGAAATGAAAGCCGTAAACATTGACGATGAAAATAAAATCCTCATTACAAAAATTAATGACAAGATTTATGCAATCGGAGAAAGCTGTCCGCATTACGGTGCACCTTTAGAAAACGGAGTTTTATTTGAAGATAAAATAATTTGTCCGCGCCATCATGCCTGCTTTAATGCAAAGAATGGTAATTTACTTGAACCACCTGCATTGGACTCTTTACCTAATTATGAAGTTAAAATCAAAAATGATGAAATATTTGTAATGCTTCCTGAAGAAATTCAATGGTCCAGGATTCCTTCAATGTCAAAAAGAGATAAAGGCAACTTAGCTACAAATATAATCATTGGAGGTGGCGCGGCTGGAAATTCCGCTGCTCAAGCAATGAGAGAAGCAGGATTCACTGGTGGAATCACAATGATTACACAAGAAAATAGAATTCCCTATGACCGTCCTAACTTGAGTAAAGAATATCTTTCAGGCGAAGCTGAAGAAGAATGGATGCCGCTTAGGCCAAAAGAATTTTATGATGATTATGATATTAACATTGTTTACCAAAAAAGAGTAGCTGGGATAAATAAAACAAAAAAAGTAGTTATACTCGAAAATGAAGATGAAATCAGTTATAATAAATTACTAATTGCAACCGGCGGAACACCTATTAAATTAAACATCCCAGGTTCCAATCTCACAAACATATTTTATTTAAGAAGCCATGATGATTCGGATGATATTATAGAAGCAGCAAATAATGAATCAAAAATTGCAATAATCGGTGCGAGTTTTATAGCCCTTGAAGCGGCAAGCAGCTTGAAGAAAAAATTGAATGCGGATATTACAGTGATCGGTTTGGAAGACGTTCCATTTAAAAATATTTTCGGTGAAGAAATAGGCAACATGATTAAATCATTACACGAAAAGAACGGAATAAAATTTAAATTAAATAACAGCGTAACAAAATTCGAAGGTAAAACTAAAGTTGAAAAAGTAGTTCTTAGCAACGGTGAAAGTTTGGATGTAGATATTGTTTTAGTTGGAATTGGAGTAAGGCCGGCAACTTCTTTTATGACAGACTTTGATCTTGGGGAAAAATGGAAGTATAAATGTAAATAAATATTTTGAAGTTGAAGAAAATATATATGCCGCCGGCGACATTGTTAATTTTCATAATTCTATTACTAACGCTCAAATGCGGATTGAACACTGGCGCACCGCAGAACAGCAAGGCAGAATTGCCGGGTTTAATATGGGTGGAATTAAAACAGAATTTAAAAGTGTTCCGTTCTTTTGGACGGCACAAGCTGGTATTGCTCTCAGGTATGTTGGCCATGCTGAAAAATGGAATGAAATTATTACCTGGGGCGATATTCAATCACAAAATTTCATTTCATTTTATTTTCAAGATGAAACACTATTAGCCGCAGCAGCATGCGGTAACACAAAAGAAATGGATGCAATTGAAGCTTTAATGATTATGAATAAAGATCCCCTCAAAACAGGAAATAAAAAATAAATCTATTAACCTTTTTGAACTAGTAAAATAATATCAACGAATCTGGTAAAATTTTTAAATAGGCGTATTTTATTTACTACTTTCTCTATAAAATTTATTCTATATTAAATCAATTATTTCTTTCTTTATATTTCAAACCCTCAAATAAATCTATTTAGGTAAACTTTTGAATATAGATTTTATAACTGGCTTAGCTCTAATTATATTCTTCGGAATATTAGCTCAATGGATTGCATGGCGCTTTAGGCTTCCTTCAATATTATTATTGTTAATAGCTGGTTTTTTAGCCGGGCCAATTTCAGGGTTGATAAATCCGGATCATTATTTTGGGAATTTACTTTTCCCATTAGTTTCAATTTCGGTCGCAATAATATTATTCGAAGGCGGATTAAGTTTAAAAATTTCCGAATTTAAATCTGTTGGGAAAGTAGTAACTAGTTTAGTAACCATTGGTATAGCTATAACATGGCTGCTAACTTCCTTATCAGCATATTATATTCTGGAAATGAATATTTCATTAAGTATCTTGTTAGGAGCAATTTTAGTAGTTACCGGACCTACAGTGATAATGCCTATCCTTAGACATGTTAAACCTTCTTATCAGGTAAACTCACTTTTGAAATGGGAAGGAATAATAAATGATTCCATTGGGGCTGTTCTTGCTATCTTAGTTTTTGAGGTAATAATTTCTTCAAATATAACCCAAGCAAGCACAACTTTAATTTTGGGCATTTTGAAAACTATAATCTTAAGTGGAACAATTGGATTTGCAGGCGGCTATTTAGTTCTGTTTTTACTAAAACATAAATTGATTCCTGATTTTCTTCATAATTCAATTTCTTTAGCTGTAGTGGTAAGTGTTTTTGCCGCATCGAATTTAATTCAAAAGGAAAGCGGACTTTTAGCTGTAACAGTAATGGGGATTTTTTTGGCTAATCAAAAAACTGTAACCGTAAAACATATAATTGAATTTAAAGAAAATCTTCGTGTGCTACTGCTTTCATTTCTGTTCATAATCCTTGCAGCGAGGCTAAAATTCTCCGATTTAGAAATGCTAAATACAAACAGCTTCCTCTTTGTTGGAATATTAATAATTGTTATTAGGCCGGCTTCAATTTATGCATCAACAATCAAATCAAAAATTAATTGGAAGGAAAAACTATATTTATCATGGATGGCTCCGAGAGGAATAGTTGCAGCCGCTGTAGCTTCACTATTTGCAATTAAGCTGACCAACGCCGGTATGAGCGAAGCAGAATATTTATTACCAATAATGTTCTTAGTAATTATTGTTACAATTACTATTTATGGACTTAGTGCTATGCCGCTGGCAAAATGGCTTAATATATCATCTCCAAATCCGCAAGGGTGTATGATATTAGGCGCAAATGCATTTGGGATTTCATTAGGACGTGCATTAAGAAAAGAAGGATTTAATGTTTTAATTGTTGATACAAACTGGTCAAGTATTTCTGAAGCTAGAATGGAAGGATTTTCTACTTATTATGGAAGTGTTTTAACTGACAGCATAATTGAAGAAATAGATTTAAATGGAATTGGGAAATTACTTTCTTTAACATCAAACAATGAAGTAAACTCGCTTGCATCAATGCATTTTTCAAAAGTATTTGGTAGTGATAATGTTTATCAATTATCATTCGAAGGAAACGAAAACAATGTTAATAAAAAGGTTTCAAAAGATTTACGCTCACAAATATTATTTGGTAGTGATCTCACCTTTTATAAATTATTGGATAAAATAAACAGCGGCATGATAATTAAATCAACAAAGATTACTAAAAAATTTGATTATAATTCCTTTGTTGAATACAACAAAAAAGATAAAGTAATTTCATTAATGATAATCAACAAAGAACGCGAACTTTCAATATTTACAAAAAATAATCAACCAAAGCCAAATGAAGGTGATATTTTAATAAGTTTGATTCAGGAAAATGAGGATAAAACTATTTGAAGATTCAATTTCTACCTCTCGGCGGGGCAAATGAAATCGGGGCAAGCTGTTTTTATTTAAATATAAACGGAACAGGAATAATTTTAGACTGCGGAATGCATCCGCAAAAAGTTGGACTTGATGCACTCCCCAATTTTAATCTGATTAAAGACAAAGAAATTGATTTTGTTTTAATATCGCATGCTCACCAGGATCACCTTAGTGCTTTGCCATTTCTTGTTAAACAATTTCCCTATATCAGAATCATTACAACTCCCCAAACAAGAGCAATTGCCGAGCTTACACTTCATAATTCTGTTTCTATTCTTAAACAGCAGTTAAGTGATGAAGAAAGTTTAAAAGTCTATTCACATGATGAAATTGATTTATTAATTCAATCAATTGAATACCAAGCATACAACAAAGAATTTATTATCAATGGTTATAAGCATAAAGAAACTAACGATATTTTCGCCGCATTTTTTGATGCCGGGCATATTCTTGGCTCGGCAGGTATTCTTATTAAAGTATAAAGGGGAAAAAATATTTTACACCGGGGATTTTAATTTAGATAATCAATCCTTAATGAAAGGAGCTTCATTTCCCTTCAGAAAAAATAAATTTACTGATTACGGAAACTACCTATGGAAATACAGATTCAACTTCGCTTAATTATTGGAAAGTTGAATCTGAAAGATTAGCGAATTCAATTAACAAAATTTTAAATGACGGCGGTTCTGTTTTAATCCCGGTTTTTTCATTAGGAAAGATGCAGGAAATATTAGCCGCTCTCTGGCAGCTTATGCTGAAAAGGAAATTAGCGCAGACAGACATCTTCACAGGCGGAATTGGAAATAAAATTAATCGTGTGTATGATTATAACAGATATGTTGTAAATATGATTGATCCGGAATTTGAACTTCTTCAAATTCCCACAAAAAATATATTCGAGATTACAAGCTATGAAGACTTTTTCAAACAGCCTTGTATTGTGCTTGCTTCAAGCGGAATGATGATTGAAGGAACTGCATCGTACAATTTGGCAGAGAGATGGATAAATCAGAAAAACTCGGCAATATTTACTGTTGGATACATGGAAGAAAATACTCCAGGTTATATTTTTTCAAAAGCAAAAAAAGGGTCAAAAATTATATTGAAAGAGACGGAAAAAGAAGTTAAATGTACAATAGAAAATTTTAGATTTAGTGCCCATTCAAGAAGGGAAGGAATTATTAAGATTGCAGAAAAATTAAAACCGGATGAAACAATTTTAGTTCATGGCGACCCACCGGCAATTGACTGGGTGGGAAAATCATTACTGACACAATTTAAAGGAATGAAAGTTTACAGTGCCGAAATAGGAAAAGAAATAATCTTTGAGGATTAATATGAAAATTTTTTTACTGTTTTTTTTAATCTTTCTAATCTCAACAAGTTATCCACAGCAGAATAAAGCCAAAATTATTCAAGAGTATTACAACCAGGGATTAAATGCCTACAAAGAAAAAAATTACTCTACATTTTTAGAATGCTTTAAGGTTTTAGATTCTTTAAAAAGTAATAACACCACCATAATGTACAATCTTGCATGCGCTTATTCTCTTAATCATAAAAAAGACGAAGCCATAAAATATTTGAAGAAATATATCTTAATAAGAGCAGATGAAAATATCGGAAAAGATAATGACCTTTCTTATATAAAAAACACTGATGAGTTTAAAAGCTGCTTGTAAAGATACAAGAATTAAATAAGCCGATTAATACAAGCAGTACAGCGTTTGTTATCGATGAAAAAGATTTACATCCCGAATCAATTGCTTATGATGAAAAAACAGAAACATTTTATTTAGGCAGTATCCACAAAAGAAAAATTATTTCACTTAGATAAAAACGGTAGCACAAAAATCTTCATTCCTGAAAAACAAGATGGACTACTTGCAGTAAACGGAATAAAAATAAATTCAAAAGATAGATTGTTGTGGGCAGCATGCACAGCAATTCCACAAATGATTGGTTATGATAAAAGTCTAAAAAACATATGTGCTGTTTTCAAATATGATCTCGACTCAAAAAAACTTTTAAAAAAATATTTTGCACCAAAAGATTCAAACCGGCATTATTTCGGTGACCTTGCATTAATAAAAATGGCGATGTTTATGTAAGCGACAGCTATTCTCCATTAATTTATTTAATTAAAAATAACAGTAATGATATAGAGCTTTTTTATGAGAATAGTGGTTTAGGTTCGCTGCAAGGACTTGATTTTTCAAAGGATGGAAAAGAATTATTTTTTGCGGATTATTCTTCCGGTATTTACAAATTGGATATTATCACAAAAAAATTAACGTATATAACAGAGCCAAAAGACTGCAGTACTAAGGGAATAGACGGACTTTATTTTTATAACAACAGCTTAATTGCAATTCAAAATGGAGTTTTACCTAAAAGAGTAACAAGATATTTTTTATCCGGTAACCATCAATTCAATATTAAGTTATAAAATTCTTGAGAGAGCAAACCCAAATTTTAATGAACCGACTTTAGGCGTAATTGTTAAAAATAATTTATACTATATCGCTAACAGTCAATGGGATTCGTACAACAAAGATGGCTCTATTTTCCCTATGGATAAACTTGAAAAAATTATAATACTTAAAACAGAGTTAAAAGATTAGTTCCATTTTAAATTTCTCATTGACTTTATTCAATTCAATTTCTACTTTATCAGCGTTTCCTTCGTATTTTCTTTTCCCGGACACATAATTCAAGTTTTTATAAATAATTTTTAAGGAGTCAGTTATGAAAGTAAGATTTACTCTCTTCTTTTTGTTTGCTGCCGTTTTGCTGTCTTGTGCATCAATCTTTGCCCAGGATGAAAATCAAGAGATGTCGGATAAGCCAAAAAGCCTGGATGGAATTTATGACACCGGGCCCATACCATGAAATGATGGCTAAAAAGTGTTGGAGATTGGAAAACGGTTACAAAATTTTGGCAAGACCCAGATGGTGAACCGCAAATTATTGAAGGAACTGCAAAACAGAATCCCTTTTAGGGTGGAAGGTACTTTAAAACAACTCATCATGGAGAAATGATGGGGATGCCGTTTGAAGGTTTCAGTATTGACGGATATGATAATGCCAAGAAAGAATTTTTTAGTATCTGGGTTGATAATATGGGAACAAGCTATATGTTGAGCAAAGGAAATTATGACGAAGATTCAAAAACCTTAAGCATGACAGGTTCAACTTATGACCCTATGGTATGGGAGATGATATTGATTATAAAGAAGTTATAAAATTTATTGATGAAAATAATCAAATTATGGAAATGTTTCAAATCAAGGAGGAAATGAAGTTAAAACGATGTCTGTTGAGATGACTAAACAAATTATTTTATTTCGAAAATTTGTTTTCATGTTTATTTATTGGATTTTTATATAAACCCAATTTCTTTAAAGGAATTGGGTTTATTGTTTTGAATCGGACAATGGTAAATTTAGCAATCAACAATTGCTTAAAAAATCAGTTTAAAATAAATAATGCAGGTGTGACCAGCACCTGCATTATATGGAAGGATTCCCCCCCTCACTTACCGCTATGAACTTAAAAACTGATGCTAATATCATGTAATTGGCACAAACATGATATAGTGTAAATGTGTTATTTTTTACAGTGTTTTTTTATCACGAAAATGATTTCCTATATTAAGTAGAACAAATGAACTATCGTTTTTATTATTGAGAAAAAAGTTCATAAATTTCGGTTTCATATTGTTAAAATACTTTTATAATTCTTCAATTGTTAAGGAAAAATTTAGTGGAATATAAAATTCATCCCAACGTTAGGATCGGACATATACATTTAACGGTTTCAGATATAAATAAATCTCTAAAATTTTATAGAGACTTGCTTGGTTTTGAAGTAACTCAATGGTATGGAAGTAATGCTGTCTTCCTTTCGGCAGGAGGTTATCATCATCATATTGGATTAAATACCTGGGCAGGGAAAGATGCAGCAGCTCCTCCTCCCGGACATACTGGACTTTATCATTTCGCAATTCTTTATCCCACCAGGAATGAGCTAGCAAGAATTGTTAAAAGATTATTCGAAGTGAACTATAAATTAGAAGGAGCTTCCGATCACGGAGTTTCCGAGTCAATTTATTTAACAGATCCTGATGGCAATGGAGTTGAGCTTTATTACGACCGCCCGCTTGAACAATGGCCGATTACAGAAGAAGGGCATCTTGAAATGGTGACAAAACAATTGGATTTGCTTAGCCTTCTTTTCAAATTAGATGATATATCCTTATCGATTTTTTTCTCTGATATAATTTTACTAATACAAAGAATGAAAGCGTGACTGAATGTTTGAATGGAGAAAGTTCCTTTCTTAATTTGACTGACAGTTATGCTGAACTAAAATTTTATGGATGAATAAAAATCATTACATATACTCCCAAATACAAAGAGCAATTCAAAGAATTAAATTATGAATGGCTGAATAAATATTTTGAAATTGAGCCGATGGATGAAGAGATTCTTTCAAATCCTCAAAAAATAATTGATGAACGGCGGACAAATATTTTTAGCTGTAATAAATGAAGAAGCTGTTGGAACTGCTGCATTAATCAAAATGAATGAATCAACTTTTGAACTGGCAAAAATGTCAGTTACAGAGAAACATCAAGGGAAAAGTATCGGGAAAAAACTCTGCCAAGCTGCCATTGAATATGCTAAAGATAAAAAATTTAAAAACATCTTTTTAGAATCAAACTCTAAACTAACACCCGCTTTAAATCTTTATAAAAAACTAGGCTTTCGTCTTTCTACCAGAAAAGGAATCTTCACATTATAAACGCTGCGATGTAAAAATGATGCTGGATTTGTAAACTCAAACACTTCATTTCCTATTTGATTTTTAATCACAACAATTCAATTTATCTTGTTATTTTCATTCGTTAAAAATTCTTCAATCTTTTGAAAGTAACAGAATTCTTATAAGTTATAGGACTTATATTTAAAAATTCCTATACAAAATGAGAAAAGGATAAATTATGAGCTTAAAAAGAGGATCCGTTTTCTTTACCGATAAAGAAGACCCTTCAAGCTTTACTCTTTCAAACCAGTTCGCTGAGCATTTAGAATTTATGCTGGTTAAAGATAAATTTACTGTCACAGATGATGATGCATATTTTTCTTTATCAATGTCCATTCGTGACAGGCTTGTAAGAAGATGGCTAAGAACCCAGCAAAAGTATAAAGAAAAAAATGTTAAGCGAGTATATTACCTTTCCATGGAATTTTTAATGGGACGGCTTTTAGGGAAATGCTTTAATCAATTTAAATTTCTACGATGAATGCTACCAAATATTAAAAGACATTGGATATAATCTTGAAGAAGTGAGAGACCTTGAACCGGATATGGGATTAGGGAATGGCGGTTTGGGTAGATTAGCCGCATGCTTTTTAGATTCAATGGCAACATTAAATCTTGCCCGCTTTCGGGTATGGAATTAGATATGATTACGGAATATTTAAACAGGAAATTGAAAATGGTTATCAAGTCGAGCAGGCAGATAACTGGATTGCTTATGGAAATCCATGGGAAATATTAAGAAGAAGATTAACGTACCGGTAAAGTTTGGAGGACATGTTGAATCACAAGAAGAAAACGGCAGGCTTCAATTTAACTGGATGGATACTAATGATGTAATAGCTGTTGCTTATGATATTCCTGTCCCGGGTTATAGAACAACCACTGTTAACAATTTAAGACTATGGTCATCACGTGCTGTGACTGACTTCAGCTTTGCTGAATTTAATAGCGGACACTATTTGAAAGCTGTGGAGAACCAAAATTTATCTGAAAATATCTCCAAAGTTTTATACCCCAATGATAATCTCGCTATTGGAAAATCATTGCGACTGCAGCAAGAATATTTCTTCGTCTCTGCTACTCTTCAAGATATAATTAGAAAATTTAGAATTAGTAATAAATCCATAAGTACTTTCGCAGAAAAGACTGCTATCCAATTAAATGATACGCACCCTGTAATTGCTGTCGCCGAGTTGATGAGAATTTTGCTTGATGAAGAAAAATTCAGCTGGGATGAAGCATTTCAAAATAACGACCAATACATTTTCGTATACAAATCATACAGTTGTTCCAGAAGCTTTGGAAGAATGGTCTGTGCCTCTATTTGAAAAACTGCTGCCAAGGCATTTACAAATTATCTATGAAATTAATGCCCGGTTTTTGAATTACGTTCGTGAAAATTATACAAACGATGATTCAATAATTTCTGAAATTTCAATTATCCGTGAAGGTAATCCAAAATCAATTCGCATGGCATATCTTGCAATTGTATGCAGTCATAAAGTAAACGGAGTAGCAGCACTTCACACAGAAATTTTAAAGAACCAAATCTTTCATCATTTTAATAAAATTTATCCCGGTAAATTTATAAATGTTACTAACGGCATTACTCCGCGTCGATGGCTTGAAAACTGCTGACCCATTTTTATCAGAATTAATTTCGGATAGAATAGGAGATAAATGGGTTACAGATTTAAAACAATTAAAGAAATTGGAAAGCCTTATTGATAATGCAGATTTCAAAGAATTCTGGCGTACTTCAAAATGGTTAAGTAAAAAAATTCTAATTGAAATTATAAAGCAAGAAAACGGAATTGAAGTTAACCCGGATTCAATTTTTGATGTACAAATAAAAAGATTTCATCAATATAAAAGGCAGCTATTAAATATGTTTCATGTAATTACACTTTACAATAAAATAAAAAATAATCCTGAAATTGATGTTGTCCCACGGACAGTAATATTCGGTGGTAAAGCAGCGCCGGGATATTTTATGGCAAAGCTGATTATAAAATTAATTAATTCAGTTGCAGATGTTGTTAATAATGATCCTGATATTGACGGCAAATTAAAAGTAGTTTTTTTAAAGAATTATTCCGTATCACTTGCAGAAAAAATTATTCCCGCCTCCGATTTATCCGAACAGATTTCCACTGCCGGATTAGAAGCATCGGGAACAGGAAACATGAAATTTGCATTAATCGGAGCACTAACCATCGGGACAATGGATGGCGCCAATATTGAAATCAGAGAAGAAGTAGGTGATGAGAATATTTTTATTTTCGGTCTGCTTGCTGATGAAGTTGCAAAGTTAAAACAGAATGGCTATAACCCCCGCGAGTATTACGAAAACAATAAAGATTTGAAACGTGTTATTGATATGATTTCTTCAAATTATTTTAATCAAAAGTGAACCGGGGATTTTTACTCCGTTAATTGAAGAATTAATGAATCATGATTATTACTGCTCTGTTTGCAGATTATCAATCTTACATAGATACTCAGAAAAAAGTAAGCAAGCTTTTTAGAGATACCGACGAATGGACAAAAAAATCTATTTTAAATGTTGCGCGCATCGGAAAGTTTTCCAGCGACAGATCAATTAAAGAATACTCCGATAAGGTTTGGAACATTAAACCGGTTAAAGTTGATCCTGACGGAAAATAAAAATTAATTCAGCATAATCTAATTTATTTATAAATTCATTCCGCCGGAAACTTCAATTCTTTGCCCGGTAATCCATCGTGCATCTTCTGTACAAAGAAATGCTACTACCCCACCAATATCTTCGGCAACACCAACTCTTCCCAAAGCAGTTATCGATGCGATTCGCGTTTTCGCTTGCGGGTTATTTCGTATAGCTGCATTATTAAAATCTGTTTCAATTGCGCCGGGTGCAACAACATTTACTGTTATTCCTCTTGCTCCAATTTCTTTTGCAATATATTTTGTAAATACTTCTATCGCTCCTTTCATAGATGCATAAACAGAATATCCGGGATTAACAAACCTTGCAGTTCCGGAAGATAAATTTATTATTCTTCCATAGTCATTCATCATCTTTAAAGATTTTTGAGTTAGAAAATAAACACCTTTGAAATGTATGTTTAGGAATGTATCAAAATCATCTTCGGTTACATTTAAGAAAGGAATGGTAGCTCCGATTCCTGCGTTGTTAATTAGAAAATCAAATTTATCTTTATTCCATTTATCTTTCAGTAAATTTGAAACCTGCTCTAAAAATTTATCGAAGGATTTTAAATCACCGACATTTAATTGAAGTGCTGCTGCTTTTTGTCCTTTGCTCTCGATTTCAGCGGCAACTTTTTCAGCTTCTTCTTTTTTAGAATTATAAGTAAGAATAACATCACTGCCGTAGTCTGCTAAACGTAATGCCATATCTTTCCCAAGCCCACGACTGGCGCCGGTTATCAAAGCAATTTTATCTGATATTTTTTTCATTGTTCTCTCCGAAGTTAAATATAAATACTTTCTAGTAGAGACGGGGCATGCCCATCTCTACAAAGGTAACTTTATATTAATCTTTATCAAACAAATTAAATTAATAACTCTTCCCTATTCTTATCAATCCAGTAACCCCAGGCAACTATCAGCCATTGTGCTAAACCAACAAAACCAATTGGCTCAACGGATGCTGGGGGCGGACTAAATAAATTCATTACATACATCAACAATAAAAAAAATACTAATGACCAAAGGGTATGAATCCCGGTTTTATTTTTTGCTTTAGTAGTAATTGCATATAAATAAACCCCAATTAAAAATATTAATACTTCAATCAAAACTGTAAATGGAACTGAACTCCAAAGCCCTAACCCAACAACAGTTGATGACCATGGAACAAGCTGTAAATCGGGCTTGTGTGAAATAAAATCTAACACCCAATGACTTAAAACCAAAGCGCCAAGCCAGATTGATGCTTTTATATTTTTTCTTATTAAATAATAAACTATTCCAAAAATTATTGCCCAAATAATCACTGCAAACAAACTGTGTGATAAAGGATAATGAATAAAGTCCAAGGTTAAGAATGGGTTTTTACCAGGCTTAATTTCTACGGTTTCAATACCTAATAAAAGAAGAATAGGCCAAAGTAAATCTAAAAATTGAGCAGCAAGAAAAAGTGTCCCTAAAGAAGTCTTAGGAATTACTTTCTTTCCGGCAAACCCAGCGCCAAAGTGTCCAATAAACATTATCCCTCCTTTTAAAATAAATATTAGTAAAGCTTACGAGAGAAAATAAAATTAGATAGATAAATAATAATTAATTTATTTTAGAATGTGAATATGCTGAAATGAATTTATATTTTGAAGAGCACATTTACTAAAAGTTTAAATGCGATGTTTTTTCAAAATTTTTTTTAGTTGTAGCTAAAACCAACTAAAGCAAGATAATTTTTTAATTAAATAAAGATTGCGTTCTTTGTTCGAAATCCAACAGCCATTTTTTCCGCCACAAGCCACCACCGTATCCCCTTAGCTTTCCATCTTTACCAATTACTCTGTGACAGGGAATAACTATCGCAAGCCTGTTATCACCATTTGCTGTAGCAACTGCCCGAACCGCATTTTTATTTTCAATTTGTTTTGCAATGCTTTCATAAGAAGTTGTTTTACCGTAAGGCAGCTTTTGCAGTTCATTCCAAACACTTAACTGAAATTTTGTTCCGGGTAAGTCCAAGGGAACATCAAAATCCATTCGTTTTCCAGAAAAATATTCATCAAGTTGTTTCTTTAGATTTTTTAAATGTTCATTAAAGCCAGGCACTATAACACAATTCAAATATTTAATCAGTCTTTTTATTTGGGTTTCAAGCATTTTGCGCTCAACAAATTCTAAAAGGCAAACTCCATTTTCAGAAGCCATTGCTATCATTGGTCCTAAAGGTGTTAGAAGTCTTGTTGCAATTACTATTATTGAGTCTTTTGCTTTTGATGGTGAATTACCGGTTAATTTTTTTACTGCATCATTAAAACCACTTAAAGATTCAAAGCCGGAATTAAATGCAGTTTGAATTATGTTTTCACCCTCTCTAATATTTCCGATTGCCATTCCCAATCTCCTATATCTTGTATATTCGTGAAAAGTCATATTATAATTATTTTTGAACCAGCGCCTTACTTTATTTGGTTCTATCCCCATTTTTCTTATTTCATAATCCTTCCACCTTTTGCCCGGATCATTTTCTACTTCCGATAATATATTTTTTATCCAATCCGGAGTAGCCCCCTTTAATTCTAGCGGCCTGCACCGTTTGCATGGTTTATAGCCTGCTTTAACAGCTTGATTTATGCTTCTAAAAAATTCAACGTTTTCTAATTTAGGTTTTCTTGCCGGGCAAACCGGACGGCAAAAGACCCCGGTTGTTTTTACACCGACAAAAAATAAACCTTCGTATGCAGCATCTCTTTGAAGAAGAGCGTTATACATAACATTTACTTTTGGCAAATCATTTGTTTTCATGTGTGCTAAATTAAGAAGATTTAAAAATTATGCTACCGGAAAATTGTCATCAAACTCTAAAAATTATTCTTCATGCCTTTTCATTTCCATTATCCATATCGTTGTCCAATTTTTCCATCATCCTTTGAAAATGCCAAATCCCAGTGAACTGAATTTTCAGTGATGTTCGAAAATATAATCCTTGTTATATTATTTCCATTAGCATTATTGGATTCACTAAAAAATTCACCTTTACCATTTTTAAAATTTCCGGAGACTCCAGTACCCATATTCAGACTATTATTATCAAGCCAATGAATAATCCATTTCTTTTCCTTAGGATTAAAACATCTAATGCTGAATCCCTTCATGTGCTTAATATTTTGCATACCGCTCCAAAAAAATTTTACATCTCCTTCCCAATGTTCTTCTAATGCGCAGCCATTTAAAATTGATCTTACAGAAGTATGAGCTTTCGTTTCAAGCCAGGTTCCATCTATGTTAAGAATTTTTTGCTGGATGTCCCAATCTCCTATCCAAAAATCAAACTGCCTGTTTTCAGAAGAATTACAACTGATGGTATCCAGTACCAAACTATTTTGTATCGCTATTAACGGCTTAATAAACAGAAAGAGATAAAAAATTGTAAATATTTTATTCATAAAATATCTTTTAGCTTTTAATAATCAGGATTATTTGAAGTTAGTGAACGCGATTTATAAAAGTAAGGTAGAATATTAGAATTTTTTAAGTCGACTAACTAATAATAAATTATAATTTTAATTGGAATTGATTGAAACAATATTTCATTTTTACAATAGAACTTAAGTACTGTTTTATTTAATTTTAATCAATAATTATTTAAAACTTTAATTTTAGAGGACTTTATGTTTAAAAGTATTTTCACCATTCTATTCGTCTCGCTCTTATTTATACAGTTTCGGGGATTTTCGCAAAATCTTGATAGAAAAGATGTTGATCAGAAGTATAAGTGGAATTTAATGGAGCTTTACGCTTCAAAAGCAGATTGGGGCAAAGCAAAAGATGAAACCGAAAGTAAAATAAACGACATTGCTAAGTACAAAGGCAAGCTTGATGAAAACGCTTCAAATCTTTTATACACTTTGAAAACTTATTTCAACACCTATAAAGAGCTTTCAAGAGTTTATGAATACGCAAATGATTCAAGAGATCAAAATCTTAATATCAGCAGCAATGATTCTTTATTCCAGATAGCTTCTTCTTTAGAAACAAAATTTTCGGAAGTTTCTTCTTTTATGAACCCCGAAATTCTAAAGATAGACCCAGAAAAGATAAAACAATTCTATAAAGACCAGCCTGACCTAAAAAATTATTCTGTAGTTATTGAGAATATCCAGCGGCTTCGCAGCCATACTTTAAATGCTTCGGAAGAAAAAATTCTTGCAAGCTTTAACCAGGTAACCGGGACGATGCAAAATGTATTCGGCACTTTTAACAATGCTGAAATGCCTTTTGCAAAAGTTACCTTGTCCGAAGGCAAAGAAGTTGACTTAAGCAGTGCAAGCTATACGAAATATAGAAGCGTAAAGAATAGAAAAGACCGTGCAAAAATATTTGATGCTTTTTTTAATAACTATGGAAAGTTTAAAAATACTATCGGATTAAATCTTGCCGGAAAAGTTAGAGCAGATTGGGTATATGCTAAGGATAAAAATTATAAAAGCTCGGTCGAAGCAGCGTTGGATAATTTTAATGTCCCGACCTCTGTTTACGAAAATTTGATTACACAAATAAATAAAAATTTACCAACTCTTTACCGCTTTCTAAAATTGAAGAAAAAAATGCTTGGCGTTGATACACTCCATTATTATGACCTATATACTCCTTTGGTAAAAAAAGTTGATATGAGCTTCACTATAGATGAAGGGCAAAAGATAATACTGGATGCATTAAAGCCTTTAGGAAAAGATTACGAAGCAACCTTGCAAAAAGCTTTTAACGACCGATGGATTGATTATATGCCTACAACAGGAAAGCGTGCCGGGGCATATTCAACCGGGAGATCATACGATGTTCATCCTTATATTTTAATGAATTGGAATGACGATTGGGAGTCAGTTTCAACTTTAGCTCATGAGCTCGGGCATACAATGCACTCATATTATTCAAATAAAACTCAATTATTTCAAAATTCAGATTACCCGATTTTTGTAGCTGAAATTGCTTCTACATGTAATGAAACCTTACTAAATAATTATATGGTAAATCATGTTCAATCGAAAGAGGAAAAGCTGTATTTGTTAGGCAGCTATCTTGAACTTTTAAGACAAACTATTTTCAGGCAGACTTCGTTTGCGGAATTTGAATTAGATATTCATAAAAGAATAGAAAACAATGAACCTCTTAATGGCGAAATTATGAGTAATATTTATTATGATATTGTAAAAAAATATTATGGAAACGATAAAGGTATCTGTAAAGTTGATGATTATATAAAATATGAATGGGAATATATCCCTCACTTCTATTATAATTTTTATGTTTATCAATACGCTACATCTTTGATTTACGCTACAGCATTTGCCCAGAAAATTACGGATGAAGGGCAGCCGGCAGTTGATAAATATTATAATATACTTAAAGGTGGTAGTTCCGATTATCCTTTGAACTTAATCAAAAAAGCGGGGATTGATCCGTTATCTTCAGAAGCATTTGATTTAACAATTAAGAAAATGAATGAAGTGATGGATGAGATGGAAGCAATAATGAATAAGTAATAATCTTTTAGTCTAATTAATTTATTTTAATGCCGGATTAAAATTAAATCCGGCATTTTTAATTTAAATCCAAACATCATTTTTTGCAGTAAGAATATTTTCAATGTCACCGGTATTTACAACACCTCGCGGTTCAACTAAAAGCAAATGACATTCTTTTTCAGCATAAGGCTTATGTTCGATATTTTTGGGCACAACAAACATCTCTCCGCTTTTTAATTTTACTTTGCCGTCTCTAAATTCAATTTCCATTTCACCATCAATAACAATAAAAACCTCATCTGTTTCGTCATGCTTGTGCCAAACAAAATTACCTTTGAGTTTTGCAAGCTTAAATTGATAGTCATTCATTTCAGCAATTACTTTTGGCGACCAATGCTCATTGAATTTTCCAAGCTTCTTTTTGAAGCTTATCGTTTTGTATTCCATTCTTTCCCTATATAAAATATTAAAAAATTTGAAAAAATTGGGTCATTAGCCAATATGAAATTATTTAACTACTTCTGATTGAACATTGCTATCTTCTTTATTTAAAAACAAAGTTTGGGTTGGATAAGCAAACTCAATTCCCCGCGATTCAAACTCTTGATAAACCTTTAAATTTATTGCCTGCTGTGTATCCATATATTTGATATAGTCTGAACTTTGGATGTAATATACAAATTCAAAATTTAGACTAAAGTCTCCGAAGGTTGAAAAATGCCCTCTATCAAATGTTACTTCTGCTTGCTCTTGAATAATACTTTTTACAATAGTCGGAATTTCGGCAAGCTGCTGCGCAGTGGTTTGATAAATTACTCCCAATTTAAAAACTACTCTTCTACGTTCCATTTTTTTATAATTATGAATTCTGGAATTTACTAAGTCGGTATTCGAAAAGACTAACTGTTCACCGCTTAAGCTTCTTATTCTGGTTGATTTAATTCCGATATATTCAACATTTCCAACTTTATCGCCTACTACTAAAAAATCGCCTATCTCAAAAGGCCTATCAAAGAAAATTACGAAATAGCTGAAAAGATCACCAAGGATTGTTTGAGCAGCAAGAGCAATTGCAACTCCTCCAATACCTAATCCAGTTAAGGCAGCAGATACTTTAAATCCAAGGTTGTCAAGCACAAAGACTAAACCCACTACCCAAATCAGCACATTAACAATGGTAAGTATTCCCCTAATTTGTTTTCGTCTATTTTCAAAATTAATATCGTCGCCGGCTTTTCTTCTTAGATATTCATTAAGACTATAGCCTAAAAGTGCAGTTATAGCTCGAAGAATAAAAAAAGTAACAATAATAACAGTTGCTATTTCAATTATCCTTTCAATGTTAGCCGGAAGAATTAAGGTTTTTACTGATAGAACAAGCGCCCCAAAATAAAGCAAAGGAATAACTGTTTTTTCAATCCCACTAACAATGAAATCATCTATAGTGGTTTTAGTTTTTTCAGACCATTTTTGCAGCTTATTTAAAACTATTTTCTTAAAGATATGAATTACTATTACTGATATTACAAATACTGCAATAGCGGTTATGTACGTAGTTACGGTATTTCCAAAATAAACAGTGGATAAAAATTCAGTCATAATTTATTTTCTCCTAATTTGATTGGAATTAAGAAAATAATGATTGTGGATTTATTTTCAAGTAAAGAGATTATTAATTACAAAAATAAGTAATTAATTTTTATAAAAGAGAGAATATAATGGTAAGAATGAGTTAGATAACAAAAGAAAAGGCTAACAACAAGAGTTTTTACAAAAAATAAGCCCAATTTCTTAAAGAAATTAGGCTTATGAATTAACTCTAAATTATTTCTTCTATAAATAACTGAATTACTCCCACCAGTCTTCAATAGCAAACCTGGAAGATTTTAATTTTGCCTGTGCATTTTTTAATGCCTGAGAACTATAGTAAAACTTCGCGTTTCCTGTTGCTTGAATGTCAACACTTTTACCAACGAAAACTGTCCCCGCCATATACACCAGCATTACCAACTGTTTTTGTTACCAGTTTAGACTCACCGTATGCAATTACAATTCCGTAAAAAGTAAAATTACCGCTCATGGTTAAATTACCGTTTACGATTAATATTCCATAACCATAAGCATACCGATTAATTGAACATCGCCATTTACAACGGTAATTTTTGGAGAGTCATATGTTCCCAATGACGTACCATCCCCATATGTGCCTGTAGCTAAATTTATGTCCGAAGCAAAAATAAAATCTTTTGCTAATTCAGTCCAATCTCTAGTATCATTAACAATGCAACACTTGGATTTCCTCCGACTCCATCGGTAATGCTTCCATACATTTTATCGCTTTACATTATTTATAAAATCTGCACTATCCGACGGGAATGTCAACCGCAACACCCGGAAAGGGAGCTTCCACACCGGGAGAACCATCAATATTGGTATCATTGCCACTAATTGACATATTACCATTTAAATTCAAATCATATATTGTCTGAAGTTACGTATATTGCAGCATTTAATGCTAGGCATTTTAATCTGGGTTCTCTTTGCGGTCACTTTTGCAGTATGTGTAATTCCATCAAAAGTTGCAGATGAAATTATTTTCATTGCACTATCCGGCCCATAAATGTTCACACTATAAGTTCCGCTGGCTAATTGATTTCGAGGAAAATACCCATGTAGATTTTTATCTCTTCTTAGTTTTTCAAGATAAATTTCTACTCCGGAATTAGCAATCAACCGGGCTTTGGTATTATCATATAAATCTATTGTTGATTGAATTCCCTCGTTATTATTGGCATTTAAGTCCATAACTAGGAAACTAATTAAGACCGTAACGCCTATGGCTAGTATAATTGATGCTTTTCCCATATTATAAGTTCCTTGGATTTATTGTCATTTCCCAATAGGTAAAAATATATTTGTCATTTACCGGCTCAGGAGATTGGACCCATATTTCAGCTTTAATATATTTTATACTATCTAGTGCCGCTGTTGGTTTTTGTTTTTCATTTAAATAATTAAATCTTAAATCGGTTATGCCTAATGATGGCCCTTTAGCTGTATCGCCATTAACTACCCTCATAAGAATCTTATCATTAGGATTAGAAGTTTGGGGAACTTCTGATGCGCTGCTTAAAGCGTAGCCAACTACATCGTCAACACCGTTTGTATCAATATCCGCATAAAAACTTATTCTTTTACTTTGAGTTGTAATTAAAGACTCACCTTTGTGTTTATAACCGATTTTTCTTAAATCATAACTTAACATTTCTGCTAATGTCTTAGCATTTTGCATTAATTGTAATTCTGTGTTTGAAGAATATCTAGCTTGAGATGAATACATATTTAAATTCAGGAATAGAGTAAACACTATTCCACCAATTATTGTAGCTCCCAAAATATCTAATAATACATTCATTTTTGTTCTTTACTTTAATGTAAATATATATGATACTTGTACAGGGGTATGAAGATACGGACTAGTAACAGTTATTGTTGCTCTTTTATAAAATGTTTGATAATTAACGGCTTTATCTGGATTATCCTGATCAACATACTGGACTTTACATGACACAAAATAATCTTCAGCATGCGGTGCTGTTATGTATCTTGTATAACCGTTAAAATCGTCAATATCATTGAAGGTTTCAAAGGTTTCATATTGATTATGACCAAGCCCACTTGGAGGAGTGAGATCCAGCGGATTTGTCGTGGGAAAGTCAACCGTTGCAGCATCAAAAGATTTCTGCTTTATTATTTCCAGCATATCATCTGCAAGAGAAAAAGCAGTTAATACAACGGAGTTTTCGGTATCAACAGTTGAACTCTGCAATACACTGGAGTTGAAATTAAGAGAAGCTAGAGAGAGCAACAGTATGGAACCGATCGACAACATAGACTGAATATTATTCATTTTAATCCTCTCATTTAATCAGAATGGGTTCATATTTAGATCAAAAATTATACCCTGAGCAATAGTTTGATTATAATAAAAATTTGTCATAACCTTTAGCAATTATTACACTTACGAGTAATTACTACTATTCCAACCAGGAAACAATTTCAAACTCTCCGGTCCCTGGATAAAATGGTGGAGAACTTAACATAAGTCTTTCATCATAGCGGTATCTTTTACTGAAACCATGCGTAATTGTGCTGCCGCCGCTGAAAGTACCTACTGCGGCCCTAGTATCTTGGATTACTCCACCTAATAATTGAATTTCGCCGCTTACTGGCCTGGTATCATATTTTTCCGCCCCAAAACCTCCGGTTTGACAATAAATAGAACCATCTATTCTTACATCATGACGGTTAGCTTCATTATCAGTAACTATTACATCTTTATATGCAAGTATTCCTAATAAATCTTTTGAAGAAGCATCATCTCTGGGGTCAGTTTTGTAAACAATATCATCATCGATATAAATTGACTTTGAAGTTGCTACAGAATATTGACCTTCTACAGTGCCTTGAAGTCTAATGACAGCATCTTTAGCAAAGATAACTCCATTTTCTGCTTCTTTTGTTAAATCTTCTTCCTGCCAGGTTTGATTGTAATGAAATTTATATTTGAGTGTTTTATTTTCAAATTTCATATAAACAGTATCTTTTCCTAAAAAAACAAGTCCGCCTGCATAAGCTGCATCAGCAAGCTGATCAATACCGTCAGCGGGCATTGGAAGATTAACGCCTGATTCAAGTCCGCCGTAAAACTTTGGATCATTCCATGAATATTGATATTTAATTAAATCATATCGGTAGCTAACTTTACCAAAAAAGACAGGCCTTTCCGAAACTCTTAAACTTCCGTTTGTATGAAATGGTCCCCAAACGGTATCCTTTGAAATCCACCAGATATTAGAGGGTTCAACGCGTGAATAATATGCAAACTTAGAAAATTTACTGGGCTTTAAAATAACTTCAACTGTTTTAGAATAACCTTCATAAGTTCCTCTTGCAGAAACCATTTTAATATTTCTGTAAGCATCCATTGTTCTTACTTCAACATCAATCTTACCCCCCGAATAACTCTTATTTGTAAATCCGGTTTTCCATGTCGGGTCAAAAAATAATTGATTAGCTGCCATGTTTGCACCACTAACTGCAATGTTATGAGCTACTGTTGCCTTATAATAATCACTCATATTATCAACAGCACGGTTTGAAATATTGCCGTAGTTTGTTCCTTTAACTAAAAAAACAATGCTAAATCCTAAAAGTAAAAATAGTACACCTTTACCTGCCATTATTTTATCTCCTTACCTGTTGCGTAGATTTCTTGCGGCTAATCTAATTTGCCGCCAAAAAACCGTATTATATTTCTCATCATATGCAGCAGGATCTTCAACTGTTATATTTATTTGGATAGTATGAATCTCTCCGGGAACTGTCACGGGAGAAGGGATTTCATTATTAAAAACATCATAATATTTTAAATCAAATTGTGTAACTCCCATATTAGCAGATACGGGGGATTCGTTATTCAATAATCTATATAAAAATCTATCTCTTGGGTTTGGAGTATCATTTAATTCACTTGGAGGGCCAATATAGTAGTCCATTATATCTACAGTTTTATCATTATTTTCATCTGTTAAAAATTTTATTCTATGCGCATCTGCATATATAATTGACTTAGTTGGATCAGGAATATTTTCCCAATCTGCGCAGTATCCGATCTTTCTAAAATCATGTTCAATTATCTGAACAACTGTAGTTAAATTTTGCTGAACGGTTAAATCACCGCTGCTTGTATAGGTATTCTCTATTGTAGCATCATTCAATCTGAGCAAGATTAACATTAACATTCCGCTAATTACGATTGAGCCAAGTATGTCTAATATTACACTATATCCCATTTATCAAGCCTATCTAAAGAAAAAATAGCTTACAACTGTAGATAATCTAAAAGTATCTTGAGAAGACGGAGTAGTTACAATAACCGATATTCGTTTATGCCAGGTTTTATAATTAACTGCAACATCGGGATTTATTGGATTGACATATTCAACTTTTGTTGATAAATAAAATATAGCTGAAGGTAAAGTTGAATCAACTCTTGTATATCCGTTAAAATCATCAATATCATTAAATGTTGCATATGTTTCGCCATTCCCTGGGCCTAATGCACTTGGGGAAGTAAGGTTATTTACGTTTGATATAGAATTATTATAGGTATTCTGATCGAAAGCCTTGCCTGTAGCTTCTTCAAGAACAGAAGTAGCAAGTGAGGTTGCAAGCACACCAAATTTGGTTTCTAATAATACACTGTTAGTTGTTAAAATTGTATTATTGACACGTAAAATCATGACGGCAAGAAGCATCATCGCTCCTACCGATAAGATCGATTCTCCAGAATTCATATATGTGACACCACTCTTTTGGTTTTCCCTTTTAAAGACAACAATGGTGCCTCCAAAAGGACTATCAATGTTGAGCAAATCACAGCTTTAAACATATAGAGAACGACAAAAATGTCTTGTCGTCAAAACTGACGTCACATTTGTCAGGGTATAATTAATGAAATGATCAGAAAATTAATTTCAATGATTATTTAGAGCGGTTTTTTAGATTTGCAACTACTTCAGAAAACTCAATGTTTTTATCTGCAAGCATAACAAATAAATGATAAATCAGATCAGAAGTTTCATTAATAATTTCATTTTTATCATTATTTTTAGCTGCTATCACAGTTTCGATTGATTCCTCGCCAACTTTTTGAATTATTCTATTTTCACCTTGCTTAAACAATTTTGTGGTATAGCTGTCTTCCGGTAGTTTTACTTTGCGGTCTTTGATTAATGAAAACAATTCATTCAAAAAACTAATAGATGAATTACCTTTCACATCTTCAAAACAGGAATAATTCCCGGTATGACAAGTGGGCCCATCCGGATTAGCATAAACTAAAAGTGAATCATTATCGCAATCAGATTTAATATCAACTAAGTGCAAATAATTTTTTGAAGTTTCCCCTTTTGTCCATAAGCGGTTTTTTGTGCGCGAAAAAAAAGTTACCAGCTTTGTATCAATAGTTTTATTCAATGCTTCTTCATTCATAAATCCCAGCATTAAAACTTTCTCTGTTTTGGGGTCAACAATAACTGCAGGAATTAATCCGTTTAACTTTTCAAAATTTAATTGATTTATTTTAAGATTCATTTTTAATTCCTAACAACAACATTATTTTCAGATAAAAATATTTTCAATTCTTTTATAGGAAGAATATTAAAATGAAATAAACTTGCAGCCAGACATGCGTCAACATTTGCTTTTGAAAATGCATCTAAAAAATCTTCCTTTTTACCGGCACCGCCGGAAGCAATGACCGGAACACTTACTTGTGAAGTAAGTTCAGATAAAAATTCAAGATCATATCCCAGCTTTGTTCCATCTCTATCCATGGAAGTTAACAGTATTTCGCCGGCACCGAACTCAACAGCTTTTTTGCACCAGTTTAATCCTTCTAACTCTGTTTCTTCTCTTCCTCCCTTTATAAATACTTTATAAGTTGAATTTAATTTTTTTACATCAATCGCGGCAACAGTTGCCTGACTTCCAAATTGTTTAGCAGATTCCGAAATAAGTTTTGGATTTTTTATAATCGCTGTATTTAGAGAAACTTTATCGGCACCGGCTTTTAATAATGCTTCAATATCTTTTATTTCTGAAATTCCTCCGCCGACAGTAAAAGGTATTCTAACTGCTTTGGCAACTTCTGTAACTAGATTAATTAAAATTTTTCTTTTTTCAGAAGATGCAGTAATATCCAAAAAAACTAATTCATCGGCTCCTTCTTTTGAATATCTTTCTGCAAGTTCAACCGGTGAACCGGCATCAACGAGATTAATGAAGTTTGTTCCTTTAACAACACGTCCTTCTTTTACATCAAGGCAAGGGATTATTCTTTTACTCAACAAGTTGGGCTAACTCCTCCAAATCAATTTTTTCTTCGTAGATAGCTTTACCAATTATTGCAGCATATATTCCAAAGACTTTTAATTTTTTAACATCCTCAATATCTTTCACTCCGCCCGAAGCAATTAATTTTATGTCTTTATATCTGCTTGAAATTCTTTTATACAATTCAATATTAGCTCCGGTAAGCATTCCGTCTTTTGAAATATCTGTACATAAAAATTTTTCTATCCCTTGTTCCTGACAATATTCAATATGATCATAGACAGTTATTGTTGTATCTTCCTGCCATCCACTAATTTGAACGATATCATCAAGCACATCAACAGCGCAAACAATTTTCTCGGCTGAGAATTCTTTTATAATTAATTCAAATTCTTCTTTGTTTTTAATTGACAAGGAACCAATAACGGCAAAATCAACTCCCGCATTAAAAACTTCTGTAGCAGTTTTAACATCTCTAATTCCGCCGCCGAATTGAATCTGTAAACTCGTTTCTGCTTTGATTTCTTCGATAGTTTTTAATGCGGCAAACTTTCCTTCTTTGGCTCCTTCCAAATCAACAATATGGATTAAACTAAACCCCAACGATTCATATAACTTTGCTTGGCCAATAGGTAAATGCTTGTAGTAAGTAATATTATCAAAACTGCCTTTGGTTAAGCGGACAATTTTATTTTCGTAAATATCTATCGATGGAATAATTAACATAACTCAATAAAATTTTTTAATAATTGCAAACCTGCGTCACTTGATTTTTCCGGATGAAATTGGACGCCATAAAAATTTCCTTTTTCGATCGCAGCACTAAACTGAACATCGTGTTCAGATTTTGCGGTTGTAAATTCATTTACAGGAACATAAAATGAATTAGCAAAATAAAATCTTGTTCCGCTTTTTATATTTGCAAACAATTTACTCTCTTTAATAATTTCAATTTCATTCCAGCCCATGTGGGGAACTTTTACTTTTGTGTCGTCAAACTTTTTTGCAGTTCCAGGAAATACTCCAAGACAAGCAACATTACCTTCTTCTGATTTTTCAACCATAAGTTGAAGTCCAAGGCAAATACCGAGCATGGGTTTTACACACATCCTAAGAACGGAAAATAAATTTAGAAGATGAAGCTTTCTCATAGCAAATGAAGCTTCGCCTACTCCGGGAAATATTATTTTTTCTGCGCGAATAATTTCTGTTTCATTTTTGGTGATTACAAAATCATGCTTCAGCTCTGTTAATGCATTTGCAACCGAAGCAACATTCCCGGCACCATAATCAATTAAAGCAATCATAAAATTCCTTTTGTTGATGGAAGTGCGCCTTCATTTCGTTCATCAAATCTGCATGCTTCATTCAATGCTTTTGCAAATGATTTGAAAATAGCTTCAATTTTATGATGATCATTTTTGCCGTTAGCTTTTATAAAAATATTTGCTTTCAATCCTGATGATAATCCTCTAAAAAATTCTTCTGTTAATTCTGTAGGAAACTCACCTACTTTTTCTCTGCTAAATTTACAATTAAAATTTAAATAATGTCTGCCTCCAAGGTCGACTGCACAAACTGCAACGGCATCATCCATCGGCAAATAAAAACCGTAACGTTTTATTCCTTTTTTGTCACCTAAAGCTTCTGCGATTGCGTTTCCCAATGTTATTCCGACATCTTCAACAGTGTGGTGTTCATCGATATGCAAATCACCTTTTACTGAAATATTTAAAACGATATTTGCATGTCTTGCAATTTGCTCAAGCATGTGGTCAAAGAATCCAATGCCGGTAGAGATTTTTGATTTTCCTTTTCCATCAAGAGATAAATTAATTTTTATATCTGTCTCTTTTGTTTTTCTATGCTGGTTTGATGTTCTTAATTGAGAAAGAATTTTTTCAACAGCTGATTCAAAGTTCTTTTCTTTTTTAATTGAAAATTCTTTTGTGAAATCTTTTATTCTTTTATTATTGAAAGAAATATTTTCACTTTTAAATATTTTTTGAAGTGAAGAATTAGTTTTAGAATTTATATCATCAGAATAAAAATAAAATCCTTTGCCGGATAATTTCTTTAATCCGCTAATCAATCCTTTTGATTTAGGAGAATCAAAATCTAAAAAACTTTTATCAATATTTAATTTGTACATTGTTAAAGTATCTTTCTTATTTCTTCCCAAAGAATATCATTTTCTTCTTCATTGCCTATTGATATTCTTAAGCATCCTTCCAGTTTCGGCTGAGAGCTTCTATCTCTAATTATAACTCCTTTTTCAGCCAACTGCTTTTGAACATCTTTTGGATTTTCACACTTAATTAATAAAAAATTAGCATCAGAATGAAATACTTTTTCAATTCCGGTCAAAGTTTCAAGCTGATTTTTTAATCTCTCTCTTTCTTTTAATGATTGACGAAACATATTGCTTTTTTGTTTCGTTATTTTCAATTGCTTTTAAAACTGCAAATCTTGTTAAAGAATTAATATTGTAGGGCGCTTTAACCTTAAATAAATAACTCGTTATTTCCGGATTTGCAATTGAATATCCAAGCCTTATTCCAGCCAATCCCCACGCCTTTGAAAAAGTTCTCATCACAATAAGATTTTTATGATTTTGAACTTCATTTATAAAACTGCCTTCTTCTGCAAAATCAATGTATGCTTCATCAATTACAACAATGCTTTTTAATTCTTCACATAATTTTAGAACGTCATCTTTGTTTAACAAATTCCCGGTCGGATTATTTGGCGAACAAAGAAAAACTATTTTTGTGTTTTCATCGCAAGCTTCGATTGTTTTATCAACATCAATTTGAAAATCATCTGTTAATAAAACTTCTTTGGTTTGAACATTATTTATATCGCATGAAACTTTATACATACCATAAGTTGGTTCGGGAATTACAACATTATCAGTTTTAGGTTCACAAAATATTCTAATCAATAAATCAATTATTTCATCTGAGCCGACACCAAAGAATAAATTGTCTTCATTAATATTATAAAGTTTAGAAACTATTTTTCTCAAATCTTTTTGATGAGGGTCGGGATAACGATTTAAGTGTAATTCACTTATCTCATTAAAAGTTGAACCCCAGCTATTTTCATTTGCATCAAGCAAAATTCCGCTTTCGTAAATATCACGCGCGGAAGTGTAAGGCTTCAAATCTAAAATATTTTTTCTAATGAGATTTTTAATTTCCATTTATATTTACTATTTTATGCATCTAACTTGTTTAATCTTTTAATATTAGAGATTCCAATCTAATTGAAACATGCATTCTTTATGATGCGCATGTAATCCTTCTACTTCAGCAAGAGTTTCAACTGTTTTTGAAATATTTATTTAATCCTTCTTTAGAAAGATTTTGAAAAGTAACCGACTTCATAAATGATTCAACATTAACTCCGCTGAAAGTTTTTGCATAACCATATGTCGGTAATGAATGATTTGTGCCCGAAGCATAATCGCCAACACTTTCAGGAGAAAATTCTCCAATAAAAACAGAACCGGCATTTATTATTTTATGTTTTATCTTTTCTGCATATTCAAAATTCAAAATCAAATGTTCGGGCGCATACGAATTACTAAAAGAAATAGCTTCTTCAAAATCATCAACAATTAATGCAAATGAATTTTCTAAAGAATTAGAAGCGAATTCTTTTCTCGGCAAATCTTTAATTTGAATTTTTATTTCGTCCAAAACTTCTTCGACTTTTTTATCCGAAGTTGAAACAAGAACAACCTGCGAATCACTTCCGTGTTCTGCCTGTGAAAGCAAATCCGCCGCTGCAAATCCAGCATTCGAGTTTTCATCAACAATAACAAGCACTTCACTCGGTCCAGCCGGCATATCAATTGAACATCCGTCTGCATCAATGCTGACTAATAATTTAGCAGAAGTAACATATTGATTACCAGGACCGAAAACTTTATTAACTTTTTCAATTGTTTCGTCACCATAAGCCATTAACCCAATTGCCTGAGCTCCGCCGATTTTATAAAATTCATTTATCCCGCAAAGCTTAGCCGCATAAAGCAAGGGATAATTTATTTTGCCATCTTTAGAAGGAGAACAAACAACAACTCTTTTGCATCCGGCAATTTGAGCTGGAATTCCAAGCATTAACATTGTTGATGGCAGCACTGCATTGCCACCGGGAATATATAAACCAACATTGTCAATGGCTCTAAATTCACGTGAGCATTTAATTCCTTTCATCGTTTCAACACCATAACTTTTTGGCAATTGCTGCTGATGAAAATTATTTATGTTCTCGTATGCAGTCCTGATTGCTTCTTTTATTTCTGTCGATAGATTTTTTTCTGCTTCATTAAATTCGCCTTCACTTACTAAAAGATTTTTATCTTCAAAACCGTCAAATTGCTTTGCATATTTTTTTGCTGCTGATAACCCATTTGTTTTTATATCTTCTAAAATCGGCTTAACAATTTTAAACACCTTTTCATTATCTATTGATGGGCGTTTTGTCAAAGCCTTAATTTCTGCTTTTGATAATTTGTTGTAATAATACTTTTTCATTTCTTTACCATTTATAGAATCATATTTTCAATCGGCAGTAACAAAATTCCAGATGCACCGGCAGCTTTTAAATCATCCACAATACTCCAAAATTTTTCAGAAGGAATAACTGCATGAACTGCTAACATTTTTTCATCTGCTAAATGAAGTATGGTTGGACTTTTTAATGAAGGAATTAGTCCGGTAATTTTATCAAGAGAATCTTTAGGAACATTCATCATAAGATATTTTGAAGATTGTGCTTTTTGTACCGAACGAATTCTCTTTAATAAATCATTAACAATTTGATTTTTATTTTCATCTTCAAATTTTTCCGATGAGGAAATTAATACAGCTTCCGAATCATAAACTTTAAAAGATTTTTTCAGCTTATTCATCATTAGTGTGTTGCCGGTGGAAACAATATCGCAAATCAAATCAGCAACACCGAGTGAAGGAGCAATTTCAACAGAGCCGCTCAATTCAATTACTTTTGCATTTAAATTATTTTCTTTAAGGAATTTTTTCAGGATTAATGGGTGAGAAGTAGCAATGGTTTTATTATTTATTTCTTGAATGTTTTTCAGTTCTTTATTTTCAGGATACGCAATTAATAGGCTGCATCTTCCAAATCCCAATTTTTCAAGTGTTACAGGATTGGTTTGTTTTTCATAGATTATGTTTTCACCCACTATTCCCACATCAGCCACTCCATCTCTTACATATTCGGGAATGTCATCATCACGTAAAAATAAAATATCAAGCGGAAAATTTCTTACAGAAATTACAAGCCTTTCAGAATAATTTTCAATTTCCAATCCACAATTACGCAAAAGGTTTAATGATTTTTCAGTTAATCTTCCTTTGCTTTGAATTGCGAGCTTTAAATTACCGTTCATTATTTGTCCTTACTATTTTTCAATAACATGTTTAATGTCACCCATTCTGGGTTCTCGTTATTTGTTAACGTAACATTCTATAATAATTTCATCCATTCTGGATTTATTTAAAACAAATCAAGTCTAAAGGACTGTCATTATTATAAAATCAATAAAAAAATCGAAAAACAAAACTCCGAAAGAGTGACATTATAAAAATCTTACCACAGAGACTACAAAGAATACACAGAGCCTCACAGAGAAAATGCACATCTTCACAAACCCAATTTCTCAAAGAAATTGGATTTGTTTAAAACTAAAAACCCCGACTAAAGCCGGGGTGTAGAAAAAATTCAAATTATTTAATTAGCACACACCGGCATTAACATCTATTGGATGATGATGTAAATGATGGTGAGTGTGAGTGTTAGTATTTAAATTTTCTCTTTTCATATCGTGGTGCAAAATTAACTAAAGAATTGAATAATTCAAACAAATAAAATCAAAGAACCAATAATTTTACCAAAATTTAACGAATGGATTTCTAATCATCCAGTTCTTCGCATAAAAATCCAAAATTATTTACTCTATCTTTAATCTCATTTACCTTCAATCCATTACCAACAACGCGTAAAACTTTATCAGAATCTTCAAGATCAACAGTGCAGTTTTGAACATCATAAGTTTCACGAAGTAAATTTTTTAACGGACTAAATTCAGAGGGAGAATAAATATTTGTTTTAAATATTAATATATCCATCAAATCACCTTTTAATTAGTTTAAGGATTTGCCCAAATACAAAATGCATCTACCGGATCGAACTCTTTAAATTCAATATGAAAGTTTGTAAAGCCTGCTCTTATAATTTCATTTTTAACTCTGTCGCCAATCTCTCTAACTTCAAGATTTGATTTTGCATATCTCGGCTGAAGTGCAATCAGCAAAGAGCCGCCGGGCTTTAGCAGGTTCCTAATTTTCTTAAATTCGGAAACCGGGTCTTTCCAAAAGAGACTTACATTTATTCCAAATACATGGTCAAAAAAATTATTTTTATAATTTAAATTATCTATCGTTCCTTGATGCAGCCTTACTTTTCCTTGTTTTATTCCTTCAAAATTTCTTCTTGATGCTTGTTTCAGCATTACCTCTGATACATCAACTCCAACTATCAATCCGTTTTTAATTTTCTTTTCCAATTTCTCAATTGCTAATCCGGGGCCGTAACCTATTTCTAAAATTTTATCATCCGGTTTTACATCCATAAAGGAAAGCACCCAGCCGGTTCGTTCTTTATTATTTGCGGCTAAAATCTTACCGACTACATTTCCCATAAAACCCGTTGGATTTCCAAACTGTCTATAAAAACTATTCAGCATATTCCTTCATCCTTTGAATCATCTTCATTTTCATTTGCATGAGTTTCTTCAAATTTTTTATGCCAGTAATCATGGCGCTTTTTATAATAATATGGAGAAGGTTTTTTTCCCACGCCGGTAAAAATAATTTTTGATAAAATCAATATTCCAAGCGCCTGGAAATAATTTATAGTTGTTAATCCGAAAATTGCCGGCATAAGCCAATTCCAAAGCAGCATAAGCACAAGGCTCATCACCGTTAAAAAGACAATTACGAAAATGAATCCTTTTAAAAACATTCTTCGTTTGTTATAATAGCCGCACATTTTATAACTCCTTGTATAGATTTTTTAATTTACTTCTTAAAAACAAAACCGCGTAACGTTTTCTTGAGAGCAGAGTATTTATAGGAACATTTTTCATTTCAGAAATTTCTTTAAAGCTTAACCCATCGTATTCATTCATTACAAAAACTTCCTTTTGTTCTTCGGGAATTTCATCAAGTGCTTTTTCGATTTCTTCATTGATAACACTCTGCCAATAAATTTCATCCGGCATTTCACTAAAGTCCGGGAGAATATCACTCAAGTTTAAAACCTCATCCTCTTCATCTTTGTTGTTAACAATTTTTGTATCTGGAAGAGGTTCTGTTTTTTTCTTCCTGTAAAGATCAATAATTTTATTTTTTGCGATGCGAATCAGCCAGGCAGAAATTCTTTCAATAAATTGTATATCTTCATAACCGCTTACCAATTGGTACATAACTTCCTGTAAAATATCCTCGGCATCTTCTTGAGTGGGCACATTTTTCCTGATGAAGCCCAAAAGCTTGCCGCGTTCCTTGTTATAAGTTAATTCTATCTGTCTTGCGTTTTCAGTCATTCACAAAAATTTTTGTTTCTATTGAGTAAGACGAATTAGTGCGGAAATTATTTTAATGAAAATTAAAGATAATTAGCTTAAAACTATATCTTTATTTTTTAAGCGGTTTTTATGGTTAATGATTGGTATGATAAGAAATTTTGTTTAATAGAAGACTTTATATAAAGAAATCGAATCTTGAAAACACAAACCCAATTTCTTTGAGAAATTGGGTTTGTTTATATGACAAAATAAACTAATTAGCTGCTAATCCGGCACTGCCAGCCGTCAAACCACTAATAGTTTGAACTGGATAAAGGCCACCATGCCCGTTATTAATTCTAAACACACTTATAGTTTGATTACCCGCATTTAAGCAATATAAATATTGTGAATCATTACTTACTGCCATATCAATAGGCTTTGAGCCTTCACCGGTTGAACCTGTATTTCCGCCGTCATTAAATAGAACTATGCTTCCGTCATGTTTGATTTTATATCCGGAAATATTAGCTGTTCCTGTATTTGATGTATAAGCAAATCTTCCGTTTTTTGTGATAACCACCCAGCAAGGTGCTGTTTGTGTATTAACAACAGGCCCTGTAATTAAATCTACACCGCTTGCACTTACATTGTACGAAGACATAGCTCCGGCGCCAGCATTTCCACCATAAGCATCAGATACAATTAATCTTCCTCTTCTATCAAATTCAAATCCGAATGGAGTATCACCTGCAGAAGCAGTTACAGTTGGGCCATTTGCAACACCATCACCGCCGACACTATATGAGCTGATTACATTTGTAGCTTTTTCAGTTACAACTAAAACATTACCCCAGGGATTAAATTCCACTTGTGCAGGGGCTGAAGCTCCAGTGCTCAAAGGTTTTGTAGAACCGGCAATTTCTGTAAGTGTTCCATTTTTTGAAACCCAGAAACCCGTAATATTACCAGCCCCACCAGCATTTAGAACATAAAGTAAATGCCCATGAACAGTTAGGCTGATAGGTGTTGTTCCACCGGAAGGTTTTTTATCAACTACACTTAATCCGTTTTTAGTAATAGCTAAAACAGAAATATCATTGCTGCCTGCATTTACTGCAAATATCAATCTTCCCCGATTAATAACTGCTCCTTGTGAACCTAATCCAGCACCGGTTCCGGTTCCGCCGGTTGAATACGAACCGGAAAGACTTAATCTGCCGTTATGTGACCTTGAATAAACCATTACTTCATTTCCTGCTGCTGCATTTGATAAAGTATAAACAGCAAAATAATTACTTCCAGGCCCGCCGTCTTTTGCTAATCCGTCTACCTGGTCCGAATTAACCGGACTGTCGATTGAACTCATGTCATTCTTCTGACAGCCAAAGAATGAAGCTAACACAATCAGAAAAAGAAATGATAAAAAATTTTTTGCACTCATAGCACCTGCTCCTTTTAATTAGTTGTACATAATTTATTTGTGGATGGCAAAATGCAAGCAGGATGTCACAATTCTATCACGAAGGTTTAAAATTTTTAACTACGTGATTTGCGAACAGGTTTCAACGCCAATGTATTCACTATTTAATTTTATTCATTGTTCTTTTTTAGGCCCCGAATCAAGTTCGGGATAAACTCCAGAAAAGAACCAAAAGAGACAAGCACTAAAAAAAGATATTCTTAAATTATACTTTATATAAAAAATTGTGCCTGCTCATTCCATTTTTTTTGATAGGCACTTCACACAACTAAGATGCTTTATTGAATTAATATATTCTATATATTTAATTATTCATTTTTAACGACTTATAAATCATATTGAAAAAAACTTTAATTGTAATCGGCGGTGGTGCGGCCGGATTTTTTGGTGCGATAAATTATGCTGAGAAAAATCCGATAGATGAAGTTATAATTCTTGAAAAATCAAACAAGCTTTTGAGCAAGGTTAAAATTTCCGGCGGGGGAAGATGTAATGTTACTAATTCAATCAGCAATCCAATTGAACTCTCAAAGTTTTATCCGAGAGGAGAAAAAGAATTAATCGGGCCTTTCAATAAATTCACCACTACCAATACAATAAAATGGTTTGAAAACAGTGGAGTAAAATTAAAGACAGAAGAAGACGGAAGGGTTTTTCCAATCACAGATAGTTCACAAACAATAATTGACTGTTTTATGAATGAAGCGAAAAAATATAACATTAAAATCTTAACAAAGAAAAACGTTGAAATGATAAATCAATCAACAGCTAAAAATTGGAAAGTAAGTTGTTCTGATAATACAGCATATGAAGCAGATAAATTATTAATTACTTCAGGCAGCAGCGAACAAATCTGGAATACCTTAAATCAGCTTGGGCATGAAATAATAAAACCGGTTCCTTCTTTATTCACTTTTAATATTAAAGATGAACGGCTTAAAGATATTCCGGGTATCTCAGTTCAGAATGTTGAAATAAAAATTACCGATACAAATTATAAATCATCCGACCCAATATTAATTACACATTGGGGATTAAGCGGTCCCGCTATTCTAAAATTATCTGCTTTTGCAGCTAGAGAATTATTCTCACTGAATTATAATTTTGAAATTGAAATTAATTTTATACCGAAATTCAGCTTAAGCAAATTAGTTAGTGAATTAAAAAATGTTAAGCTATCGTCATCTAAAAAAATTATTTCTTCTTATCCTTTATTTAATATTCCTTTAAGGCTTTGGGAAAATTAATTACTGCTGCTGCTGGAGTTTCATCAACTTTAAAATGGAATGATATTTCAAATCAATCTTTGAACCATCTTGCAAAAGAATTAACGCAAGCAAAATTTAATGTATACCGGTAAAAGCACTTTTAAAGAGGAGTTTGTAACAAGCGGCGGAGTATCATTAAAAGAAGTTGATTTTAAAACCATGCAAAGTAAAATTTTACCCAATATTTATTTTGCCGGAGAAGTATTGAATATAGATGCTTTAACCGGAGGATTTAATTTTCAATCTGCCTGGACTACAAGCTGGATTGCCGCTGATTCAATGCAATAAAAGATAATTTTAATAAGAGGCTGTCTCAAAAGACTGAGTTTGTCAGTCTGAGCTTGTCGAAGACTAACATTCTTAAGCAAATTCACACCTGCCTGCCGGTAGGCAAGCTTCGATAAACCTGTCTGCCGATAGGCAGGCTCAGTGTGACAGTAAGAATTACTTTTGAGACTGCCTCTTGTATCAAACTACTCAAGCGGAATTTTATTTTTATTATCTGCCAGCCATTGATCAAAATTTTTCAATTCAGGATTGATTGATTTTGACCTTTCGATATCGCGCATTTCAAGATGGTCTTTTTGAAAATCTCGATGGAACTGAAACATATTTCCTAAATCTTCCGCACCGGGAAATCCAAAACTGCGGTAAACTTCAGGCGGAACAGAATTATAATGAACATTTTTGCCAAATGCTTTAGAAAACTTTTCAGCCATTTCACTTCCGGATAGGTGATCACCGGCTATCCCTAGAGTTTTCCCAATAAACTTATCGCCGGCTTTAAAAATTCCGTAAGCACATTTTCCAATATCTACTGCAGAGATACCCGCAAGCTTTTTATCGCCCATTGGAAATGTAATTGCAAAATTGCCGTCCGGCCCCTTCTTGGGACCCATTCCAAAATAAATAAAATTTTCCCAGTAAAAAGATGCTAACATAAAAGTAGTTGGTACCCCTGCTTCCTTAAAATATTTATCTGATTCTCCTTTGCCGTCAAAGTGAGGAACTTTATATTTTTCCATTAACGTCGGCATTCTATCATCACTTAAAGGAACCCAGTTGCGGGTATCCTCAAGAGTTGACCAAATGACATGAGAAACCCCATTTACTTTTGCAGCTTCGGCCATATTTTTTACTTGCTGGTCCTCTTTTTCAGGAGAATAATGTTCCCAATAATTAGTAACACAAAAAGCGCCATAAGCACCTTTGAATGCTTTCTTTAAGCTTTCAACATCATCAAGATCTGCTGCTACAACCTCAACACCTTTTTGAGATAATACTTTTGCTTTATCTGAGTTTACATTTCTTGTAATTGCTCTTGGAACAAAACCACCATTGGGATCATTTAAGATTGCATTAACCAATCCTCCACCTTGTGCGCCTGTGGCACCTACTACTGCTATTACTTTTTTATCAGCCATAATAATTATCCTTTATTAATTTATTACTTATAGATTGCTTAATTACATTCATTACAATTTTATTAGTTCTTTAAAAATTAATTATTAAATAAACCTACAACAGAAAGAAACACTTTTGAGCAATTCAATAACTGCTTTCAGCTAAGGTTAAGTTTGGTTATGTAATTACATTGATTCATAGAAACCTATCAATATATTTGCCGATTGTCAACCTTGCTTATTCCAGAACACATTTATTAGGTAGAATCTTAAATAATCAAAAAGAATAATTAGCTCATTTGTTCTATTGTGGAGAACTGCTTTTTAAGAAGATATTAGCCCTCCAATTTTTTTAGAATATAAAATGAAAAAGAAAATATCTTTTGTTAAAAATATAACGGCTATACTGCTGACTTTATTTTTTTTAGTTAACTCAGTTTTTACACAAACGAATGAAGTAAACTATGTGGCTGCAAAAATCATATCGATTAAATCAAAGGTATTAAATGAAGAAAGAAAAATTACAGTCTCATTGCCTGAAGATTATGATGAAGCTAACGAACGTTATCCCGTTTTATTTGTTCTTGACAGCAAAGCAAATTTTAATCATTCATTTGGAACCGAATCTTATCTTTCACAAACTGAAATGATACCAAAGCATATTGTAGTTGGAATTGAAATTTCAAATCCGCTTAAAGATTTAAATTTAAATAGCAACGATAACAGAGAATCATTTTCTTCCTTCATTAACGAAGAAGTTATTCCTTTAATTGATAAAAAATATAGAACACAGCCGTTTAAGATATTATTCGGGCATTCTATTTCAGGAACATTTGCGCTGTATATTTTATTAGCTTACCCTGAAATGTTTAATTCATATATTATTTCCAGCCCATTTGACAAGGATGAATTTAACTATCTTGCAACTATAGCAGATCAAAAACTGCCGGTAAAGTATGCGTATTCAAAATATTTACTTATTATGGCAGGTTCAGAGCCTTACATGTATGATTCGGTTAGAAAGCTAACGGATGTAATTAACAAAAAAGCGACAGGAAATCTACTCTGGTATTACACCATATTAGATAACGAAACTTATTCAAACAGTGCATTGATTACCTTGTACAACGGTCTTCAATACACTTACGGCGATTATAAAATTCCAGCCACAATGTCTGTAAATGGTAATTTAGATTCCTTAAAGAATTATTTTAAAAAGATAAGCTTAAACTACGGTTATAATTTAAACATTCCTCAAAGATTATTAACTGAATTTGGTTTTCAAGTACTAAATGCACAAAGGCTGAATGATGCAATAGATGTTTTTAGATATGAAGTTAAATTTTTCCCGAATTCTCCTGCGGGTTACGGTTATTTAGGAATAGCTTTAGAAGAAAATAATAATTTGGCTGAAGCTGATAAAAACTACAATATTGCTTATAATAAAAGTGTTGAACAAAACTCACCTCTAATTAATTACTACAAAGACAAACTTGAAAAAATTAAAAAGAAAATAGGAAAATAGAGCTCATCTAACCATTACCACGAAGCAGCTCGTGATATTAAGTGCATCAATATATTTTAAAAGCCAGGTCATATACATTATTTAAACTTCCGCATTTTTCTATTGAGAATTACAACATATTAATTTATTTTGTAATTGATTTTGGGGATAGAAAAAGAAATTTGTAAACAGGGTGAGCTTACATAAATAAAATTCCGAATAGCTGAAAAATTAGATTATATATACTATAAATCTGCGTCAATGTAATTGACCGAACGGAGTTTTAAATAAAGCAGTTGGAGTTTAAAACCCTTTGAACTAGTAGGGTATAATCATAATAAGGCTGGAATATATTTCAAAAGTAAAGCATAATAACATCCCTGAAGGGGAATGATTATTGCAATATAAGTTTAGCATTAAATTAAAATTCATAATTTACTTATTAATATGGAGTTGTATACAAATGAAAAAATCAACTTACGCATTGTTATTATTACTTATAATTAGTGGATCAAATTATGCGCAAAATATTCAGGATCATTTGATAGCCCATTATGACTTTAATGGAAATGCTAATGATTTGAGCGGAAATGGTAATGATGGAATTGTCCATGGTCCAACCCTAACATCTGGAAGGTCAAACATTCCTAATACAGCATATTATTTTAATGGCATTGATGATTATATTCAAGTACCTGATAACGCATCCTTTCAGATTGCTGATAATAAAGTTACCATAGCTTTATGGGTAAAAGTAAATTATCCTGGCAATAAATTCTTTTTATATAAAGGCAGTAATCAATTTAATAGAGAGTATTCGCTTGGTCTAAGCGCTGGTACTGATTCATTAGCGGGTTTTAATATAAACAATTTAGGTGGCTGGGATTCTAATCAATATAGTGTTAATAGTAAAACTGTCATACAGAGCGATACTTGGTATTATATTGTTGGAAGTTGGGATGGGAAAACACAAAAAATCTATGTCAATGGAATGCTTGAAAATACTTCTGAGCCTACTGTTCAAATAGGTGATTACAACTCAGATCTTTACATAGGTACCTATGGAGGCAAAATTGAAGATTATGCCTTTAATGGTACTATTGATGACATTATGATTTTCAATACTGCTCTTACTGATGAAGAAGTTTATCAACTATATTTTCCAAAAATTAAGGCTAATTTTTCTTCAGATACAACTATGGGGATTGTTCCTTTAACAGTTCATTTTTTTGATCAATCAGTCATAACCGATTCAACGGATAAGATACTTACGTGGGAATGGGATTTTAATAATGACGGGCAAATAGATTCTAGTTCTCAAAATCCAGAATGGACATATATTAACCCAGGAATATACGCTGTAAAATTAACTGTTTCAGATTCAGTTAATCAGTATACAGAAATTAAAGAAAATTATATTACAGCATTTTCAGAAAATCCCTACATTTTAACAGTTGAAGACGTTCCAAATGATCAAGGGAAATGGGTAAAACTAAAATTTTTAAGAAGTATATATGATACCGATTCATTGATTCTGCTTAAAACAACTTCTCCTGAATTATATACTGTTGAAATTAATGATGGTTCTGGTTGGACAGCCGCTGCATCTACAGCAGCTTATGGAAAGACTATATACACCATATTAGTTCCAACGACAAAAGATTCAACCGTAAACAGTCCAGGGACGATTAATTTTAGAGTAATTGCCAGTATGCAAGAGGGGAATTTTGTAAGCGATAAAAAAGCTGGTTATTCTGTTGATAATCTAGCGCCATCAATTCCTGAAGGATTACAAGGAATATTAACACCTAATTCTAAAGTAAAATTAGAATGGATGTCAAATTCCGAAAAAGACTTTAATTATTATAGCATATACAAAAGTTTTTCCGGGATGCAATATAGAAAAATAAACACAACAATCGATACTGTCTTTTTTGATGATAGCACACAATATAATATAGATTATTATTATAAGATATCAGCAGTTGATTATTCTGGAAATGAAAGTGAAAAATCTAATGAAGTTAAGATAACGATTACAGATGCAAATGATAAATCACAAATCCCTTTAAAGTATGGGTTATTCCAAAACTTCCCGAATCCTTTTAATCCTAGTACAATAATACGATATACTGTTGCAAAAGAATCTTTTGTTAACATAATATTATACAATGTTCTCGGGAAACAGATCGCAACATTAGTAAATGAAAGCAAACCTGCGGGAAATTATTCTGTCCAATTCAATGCGATCAATCTTCCAAGTGGAATTTATTTTTATAAAATGCAAGCTGGAACTTTTGTGGAAACTAAGAAATTACTTTTACTTAAATAAACAAAATGTTTAACCCGCGGCTCAAGGCGACAGCGATTTCGCTCTCGGCAATTTTGGGGTTTTTGGGTTTGTCGTTCCGTGTTTAGTTTCTTGTTCAACGTAGTCGTGTTGTGAATGTTTTTTTTGTAATTATAAAATTTACTAATTAAATCGGCTTTGCTGTTCTGGGCTGCGCCTTAGCCGCAAAGCCGTTAGGTTGTTTGAAAAAACGAAAGGGGTTTTATGAAAAAGTTATTTTTTGTTTTGGCTCTTATTTTATTATCAATAGAAAATTATTCCCAAGATAATAATCGCTTTTCAGTTTGGGGAAATTTTGGCGGGGGTTTGGCCTTTGCTGATTATTCTAATGAAAGTGGTGGCGGTTTCTCAGTAAACTACGGTGTTTCAGGGAAATATGATTTTTATATAGCTTCTATAAAGAGACATAATAATATGGAGTTTTCTTTTAAAAGCCCTCAAGAGAAACTAAACTCTACTTCCTTTTTAGTTGGTTTATCTAATAATGTTTTTAAGAAAGAAAATAATAGAAGCTTATTCAATATTAATTTGTTAGCTGGAATAAGTTATTTGGAAGTTTATCAAAGAGGAAAACAAATTTCGTTTGGAGCTTTTAATGATGAATATGAATTAAATAAATTTACAGCAGTTGGTTTTCCAGTTGAATTAAATGCTGAACTACGTATTACTCCATACGTTGGGTTATCTGTTACAGTATTTTCAAATTTAAATAAATACAATAATTTATTTGGAACGAGCGTAAATTTAATATTTGGTTATCTATAAAAATAAAAAAACAACCTAACCCGCGGCTCAAGGCGACAGCGATTTCGCTCTTGGAAATTTCAGGGGGTGAGATAAAAAAAGTGGTTACAAAATAACTTATTAACTCTAATTCTTTAAATTATGTTTTATTATTGTTTATTATCTCACCCCCTAAATGTTTTTTTTAATTATAAAATTTATTAATAAATTCGGCTTTGCTGTTCCTACCTACGGTAGGTAAACTGGGCTGCGCCTTAGCCGCAATCCGTTATAAGCTTAATATCAAAGTAAGCATATTCAAATGACTAAAGTTGTAGATCAATATAAAATTCAATTATTTTAGCGTAGATACAGTCAAAATATAATAGATGAATTTTTTGAATAATTTAGTTTTATTCGTAAATTAAAAATCTTAACCATTGTTCTTATCTCGTTTAATAACTATTTTCCGGACGAGGCAAGAAATACAATCATACTTACTAATAATAATATAAAATGGCGAGAATTAACATCAACGGCTCCAATTTTGAATATGTTGAAATAGGAGACGGAACACCTATCGTTTTTGTGCATGGCAGCATTAGTGACTATCGGGTATGGAAAGGTCAAATGGAACCTTTCGCAAAAAAGTATCGGGTCATTGCATATAGCAGACGATACCATTATCCGAACGAATGGAAAGGAGACGGTTCTGATTACAGTATCGGGTTACATGCTCAGGACCTTGTTGCTCTTATCAAAGAGCTCAACATTGGGAAGGTAAATTTAATAGGCAATTCTTACGGAGCATTCATATCCCTCATGACTGCAATTAATAATTCGGATTTAGTTAATACACTTGTGCTTAACGAACCTCCGGTTCTTCCGTTGCTGGTATCCAATCCTGACAATCCACTTCATATACTTTCACTTTTCATAAGGGATTTTTCCACTGCAAAAAATTTTTTGAATTTCGGATTGAGGCACATGAAGCCTGCAATGAAAGCACTTAAAAATAATCAACTGGAAGAAGGAGTGCAGTTATTTGCAAGTGGAGTGTTGGGCAAGGGCGGCTACGAAAAATTATCCGATACAGTAAGAGCATCTTTAATGGATAATGCACAGGAGCTGAAAGTGGAATTGCTTGGTGTCGGATTTCCTCCATTCCCGAAAGATGAAGCAGCCAAGATGACCATCCCTACATTATTTGTGTATGGAAAAAACAGCCCCAAATTTCTTCACTCCATCTCTGATTTGCTTTTAAACATTTTACCTAACAGTGAAAAAGTTGTTATTCCCAATGCTTCTCATCTGACTCATGGAGAAAATCCTGTTGGTTATAACAAAAATGTTTTGGAATTTCTTTCAAAGTATAATTAATCATTTATATCACCCGATACAATAATCTTTAGCGTTTCGTCTTAGCAATGGGCCTGAAGCTCAGACAACTTGTTGAAAAACAATTGTCAAATGATTTAAGAAATTATAAAGTTGTTCAAAAAAAATTGAAATTTAATTGGTCAGAAAGTTGCATTGAAGGACACGACCTTGATTTCCTTGATGGAAGTGTTGAGAATTTTTCTGACATTGCTGTTTACGATAATAAAGATAAATTAATTGCTAAGCGATGGATTTTGTGAAACAGAGGTAATTTTTTCTTAGCATTTTGGGATTTTATCGAAACTTGGGATGGCGATAAGAAATTTGCTAAGAAAAAAGAGTTTGGAATTCCTGAGCATGTTTGGAAACAAATTCCAGATGAACTTAAGCTAACATGGAAAATGAAAGAATTGAAAAAATATCATTTCGCTTTACTGATATTGTTGTTTATAACTTCATGTTCTAAAAATTCAAAATTACCAACCGAACCTCAGACATCAATTAAACAAAATAATAATTATGTTTATTTCCCACCTAATGGTAAGCTTCCATATCCACAGCATAATCCTAATTATACTAAGGCTCAATATGATTCAATGATGGAACAATTATTTATTATAAATAATTTCGGACTGTGGCAAGGCGGACCCGAAATTAATTCTCAATATTTCCATGACGGAATTGACATTGTTACACCAAATGGCACTGAAATATTTTCGATTGAGGATGGTTATGTAAGAGCCATAATATCGTATAATCCATACTATTCATCTATTTTGATTGAAGATAAAGATGAGCCAGATTATGTTTGGAATTATACACATGTGTACAATTTTAAAGTGAAAGAAGGAGATACCGTTAAACAAGGTGACCTTTTAGCAACTGTAAATTTCCAGGGAGTTGAGCATGTTCATTTGACAAGAGCAATTCATATTCCATCCAAGCCCTGGAACTCATATTATTCCTATACAAGCATTTCTACTGATAACTATTTTAACTATCCTGATAATGAAGCCCCAGTAATAGAAAATCCCTTTTATTTTTTTAAAGATCAAACCGATACGCTTATCAACGATTCTTTAGTTCCCACTTTAAAGGAAAAATTGATATTGTTGTAGGAATAAGAGACCAAGGGCCTCATGCACGAGGGCCGTCCGGCAGTCCATATGATAATTTTGGAGATAGACTCTGTGTTTCCCGCATTGAATATAAAATAAGAAAGGGTATTGTCGAAGAACTACATAAATCCTTTGACTTTTCTAAAATAGGTTTTGTTTATAATGATAACCAATTTCGAAAAGTTGAAATTGCTTATAAATCACGCTACCTGATTGAGGGAACACCAACAAGTTGGAATAGATTTTTCAGTTATTACATTATAACTAATTGGAAAATAAAAGATTCTACTGCTGAATTAAATGATGAAGATGATGCGCAATGCTGGGATACCAATCAGTTAACGCCAAGTGGAGCTAAAAAATACCCTAATGGTAGTTATGTAATAACGGTAATTGCATACGACAATAATGGTAATTCAGCAAAACAAGAGCAACTCGTCAATGTAAAAAACTAGTGTATTTTCTGAATAAATTAAAATATAATTCATTTCATTTTTTTATTAAAAATATACACCGGACAGATTTTTGAGATAAAGTTGAACTGATATTATAATGAAAAGTATTAATTTGATTATTGTATTCGTATCAGTTATTGGGGCCATGGTATCTGCGCAAACTCCAAAGACTTTGAGTAACCTGATCCAAGTATATCGTTGGTTGGTAAAACTGATACGAATGAAAACATAACAAGTTCTAATAAATTATTATTTCCAAATTTATACAATCTTCTACAGACACCGCTCAATTCATCTGATGGTCCAGAAAGACTGGATTATTTTACTTTTTCAGATAGTTCCATAATAAATTTATCAGATGAAACATTCTCAAACGAAAGAATATATTATTATGAAATAAGAAATGGAGTAAATAAAATTAGTTTAAATTGGGACGATGGAATTATCCGGCCAGATAATTCTAAAATAATTAATACAAATAAATTTATTAATGGAATGATAATTAGAAATACTACTGATATACCTAAAGACTGGAGATTATCTCTAAATTTTCCTAATCCATATAATTAAGTAATAACAACATAACATAGCAATTCAAGTTGACAGCATTTTACGCATTTGACTTTTTTGATATTTTTGAGGTTGATGCTCTGTTTAAAGTATCTTGTTCAACGTAGTCAAATTAATTAGAAGTCTTGCAAACTGTGCTTATCTTTAAACGGAAAGTTAAGCACAGTTTTCTTAATCTTTGGCAGAGGTAATAAATAAAAGTTTCTAGTTTTGGGCTGCAACTTAATTGAGGTTCGTTATGTGTAAATTTAAAAACAAACTATATCACATATGAAAATTATATTCGTATATATTTTGATTATTGGCTTCAGTTTAACAACTCTTTCTTGCAACTCAAATTTACCGATTGAAGAAAAGATGCAAAACCTACTTGACGAGGAAATTGAAGATTATGACATAAGGGGAGTTTCAGCAACTGTAATATTTCCGGATAATAAAATATGGAATGGTGTAAGTGGAATTTCACATGATACTGTTAGCATAAAAAAAAATATGCTTTTTGCCATAGGTAGTGTTACAAAAAATGTTGTTGCTGCCCTTACACTAAAACTTGTTGAAGGAAAACAATTATTATTAGACGATAAAATATCAAAATGGACGAAAAGATATAATCACGTAGATAGTAATATTACAATCCGTCAATTATTAAATCATACTAGCGGTTTGTATATGTTTTGGGATAATGATCAACTCTGGGAAGAGTTAAAAAATGACAGAGAAAAAAAATGGACTCCTGATGAGGTTTTAAGTTACATAAAAGAACCCTACTTTGAACCTGGAGAGGGTTGGCGTTATTCCAACACAAATTATTTACTTCTAGCAATGATTATTGAGAAGGTAACTGGATCAAATCTTTCAGCAGAATTTAGAAAACATTTCTGGGAACCTTTAGAGATTAGTAACGCCTATCTTTCATTACAGGATACTCTACCACCAAAACAATTAGCTCATGTTTATGGAGATAATTTTAATTTTGGCGATTCTGATAAAGATTTGACATTTCTACCAAGAAATTCTCATGAAAGTATTACATATGGGTCTTCCGGTCTATTCTTTTCTTCAAATGATTTGGCAGTTTGGTGTCATGCACTTTTCGAAGGGAAAGTTTTGCATGCCCAGACAATGCAAGAAATGTTAAAGTTTATCGAATTCAGTTCTGTGGTTAATATGAGTGCTTATGGATTGGGTGTTCAAGCTTATACTTTAAATTTTTCTTCAGGCAAAAAAGCAATTGGACATGGTGGAGGTAATATTGGAACAACAACGTATATGGTTTATCTCCCAGAATATCATGTAAGTATTGTTGTAATGATTAATGCCTTCCCAAATTATGGTGCAGATGTAATTACGAAAGGTTTAATTAGAACTGTTTTAAGAGAGTTAAACGCTATAGGATATATACCTTATTTTGAATTTTTCCCAACCGGCTTTTTAATAATATGTATTTCAATATCGCTAATCTCAATTATTATTTTTATTATAAGAAAAAAGTATAAACAAATAAATGGGTAAAACTATTATTAACAACTATTACACATAACAAGCAAATCAACCCGATCGCGAGGTCTAGCAGGTTTGTAGTTGTTCTTTAGTTTTGTGTTTTATGAAAGTGTACTTTTAATATTTTATTAAATAAATAATTAGTTCCGCACCGCTTTTCAGCAATTTAAGCGGCGCTACAAACTCTCGGCAGTTGTGACAAACCGGCTGTGTAGTTCTGGGCGGCGGGTTATTTGCAACACCGTTAGGCGCACAAAAATAGGAGTGTAACGTGAATAGAAAAAAGAATCCCCTTCTAATTATCTTAATCTTTTTAATGACTTTCGCTTATTCAAGTATTTATCCTTGCACAACTTTTATATTTCGTTTTGGGAATCATTTATACTTTGGAAGAAATTTAGACTGGATTTCTGGAACCGGTTTAATTATGACCAATCAGAGAAATCTTGAGAAAGTTGCATTGATGGATTCATCCGAGAAGCCAGTGAAATGGATTTCGAAATATGGTAGCATTACATTTAATCAAGTGGGGAAAGATTTACCCTATGGAGGAATTAATGAAGCCGGTCTTGTAGTAGAACATATGACTTTGGAAAAAACAATCTACCCATCTAAAGATAACCGTTGTGCAATAGGAGCCTGTCAATGGATTCAGTTTCAACTTGATAATTATTCAACAATAGAAGAAATTATTAAAAGTGACGAATTAATCAGAATTGTTGATGCTACATCAAAATTCCACTTCCTTGTATGTGACCGATTTAGTCACGTTGCAGTGATAGAATTTATAGATGGAAAAATGGTTTATCATACTGGTAAAGATTTACCAAATGAAGCATTAGCTAATAGTACTTATGAAGAGTCTATTCGATGCTTTTTAAATCATAGTGATACTCAATCAAATAGGTCTCTTTACAATTTTACCACTGCAGCTCAAATGATTAGCCAACGTGATTCGTCTTTGAGCTTTGCGCCAGTAGATTATGCTTTTAGAATATTGAAATCAGTAAGTCAAGGATTAGGGACAAAATGGAGTATTGTCTATGATATTTCAGAAATGAAAATTTATATAAAGGTTTTCGAAACACCCACAATAGTTGGCGAACAAAAAATATTTCTAAAACAATGTGGTGAATCCAAAATAAAATTAGTTGACATTAAAGACTTTAACTTTGATTGTACACAAGTAACAAAAGTTCTTGATATTGAGTATGGCGGAGAAGGGAAAGTGAATCAAAATTTTGTTCCCTATACTACTGACATCAATAAAGAATATATTTCAAAAGCCTTCACTTTCTTTAAGAAGTGGGGAATTGGTATTAATCTCAAACAAGAGGACATCGATTATTTAGCTAAATATCCTGAAGGTTTTAATTGCAATAAAATTCATTAAAAGCGCCTAACCCGCGGCTCAATGCGACAGCGATTTCGCTCTTGGCAATTTCAGGGGGTGAGATAAAAAAAAGTGGTTACAAAATAACTTATTAACTCTAATGTTTTAAATTATGTTTTATTATTGTTTGTTATCTCACCCCCTAAAGATTTTTTTAATTATAAAATTTACAAATTAAATCGGCATTGTGGCTCTGGGCTGCGCCTTAGCCGCAAAGCCGTTAGGCTATTAAAGATAAATATGTTAAAATCCTCTGAATTATATAATTTAATTTTAGACTCTTCAAATGCAGATAAATTAGAAGGTTCTATTAATAGTGGAATTGAAAAATTTAAAAAAGGATTATCAGAAAAAGGAAGAATCGCCCCAGTTGAATTACAAGATGAAGGTGAAAATTTTATTGTTACAAGCTATGAAATTTTAACTCTTTGTAATTGGTACCTTCAAAACAAATTAGATGAAATAGAATTAGAATATATTGCAAACTTGCTGGAATTAAGTGAAGATTTTAATTACGAACATAAAATTGCTGATTAATTATTTTTACTTTCTTCTCCAGAAATTAATGGACAAATAAATAAAACGGTTATTGAAAATATTATTACTCGTTTACAATAAAATAAGGTGAAGTATGGGTGTAGACTTAAGATGGGAAGATGAAAGAGGAAATAAAATTGAAGGGGTTGGTGACCCACAAAGTCATTTCGTTGGTCTGTTAAGAAAATCAGATTTATCAGAAACTTACTGTCTACAATACATTGATTTATATGGAAATACTGTTTTTAATCAAATGCAAATCCCAATATTTATTAATGAGTTAGAAAATATTCTCAAAGGATGTGAAATTAATGAGTCGCAAAATATTGGTTTACAAATTCTAACGTTATCTAAAAAAAGCTTGAATAATTTACATACTTATTTAAAGTTTTATGGTGATTAATGCCTAACCCGCGGCTCAAGGCGACAGCGATTTCGCTCTTGGCAATTTTGGGGTTTTAATGTTTGTCGTTCCGTGTTTAGTTTCTTGTTCAACGTAGTTCGTGTTATGAATGTTTTTTGTAATTATAAATTTTACTAATTAAACTGGCATTGCTGTTCTGGGCTGCGCCTTAGCCGCAAAGCCGTTATATGGAGTAAACATGAGAATAAAAAAAATAATAATAGTGTTATTCTTTATTTCAGTAAATATTAGATGTTTTGCACAGTCATATTCTAATTTGTATAACCACACAAATTCACCAATCGATGAGTCTAAATTATATAGTTTAGCCATGGATAGCAGTCAAGTAGTATGGCTTGGTTCATTTTCCCATGTCTATCGATTTATAAACGACAACTGGCAAGATATTAAACCAGATATTTTCTCAGATACTTCAGGGTTTTATTATATAAAAGATATTCAAGTTTCTAATATTGGAGAAGTATGGCTAACCAATCCTAAATTTTCCGGCAATGATAATATAAGTCTTATTAAATATTCAGTTGGTAAGTGGACGACTTATAAAGCAAGTGCCTCCGTATATGATGCTACTAAATTATTCATTGATAATAATAATAAACCTTGGTTTGTTCTAACTAATTGGTGGCCTCATCAATGGGGTATTGATAAAATTGGGACACTGGAAGATGATACATTGAGAATAATTGATCTTCCGTGGGACGCATTTCAATTCGGGGATATAATTAAAATAGAGGATACACTATATGTTACAAGATATGGAAGTTCACAAGGCGTTCTTAAAGTATTTAATGACGAATGGAAAATTATTGAGACAACAGACTGGGATCCAATTCATATTTGGAAAGATATGAATTATTCTATCCTTGGAGGTCAAAAACTATGCAAGCTGAACGGTACGAAATTCTATTATTATGCTAATGTAGATTCCTTTCTTCAAGAACATAATGCTAATGTAAATTCTTTTGCACGTGAAAATCAAAATACATTTTGGATAGGAACAGATAATGGCTACCTGTTAAAAATTGAGAGTGAGAATGTAAATCTTATTCAAAAACCCGGAAGTAATGCAATATCAAATTTAATAATTGACAGAAATAAAAATAAATGGATGATAATTGATTCTATAGGTGTTTACGAATATAATGAAAACGGTATAGTAAATGTCGAAAAACGGATATCAAAAAGGTCAACAAATTTTAAATTATATGATAACTACCCCAATCCATTTAATCCAAGTACAACAATATCATTTAATATTCCCGTAGCAAGCAAAATAAACTTGGAAATTTACAATGTCCTTGGTAAACAAATCAAAACTTTGATTAATAAAGAAATGAATCCTGGGAATTATAAAATTAATTTTAACGCAGAAAATTTACCAAGCGGAATTTATTTTTATAAACTAATATCAGGCCCTTATACAGAGACTAAAAAGATGATTCTTCTTAAATAATCAGCAAGCCCATATAACCGACAGCTCAAGACGTCAGCCCGCCAGAGGCTGGTAAACTTTTTCCGCTTTCGGTATTTTTTAGGTTTTCGGGTTTGTCACCTGCCTACCGGTAGGCAGGTTCCGTGTTTAGTTTCTTGTTCAACTTAGTTCAGCTATGATGGATTTTTTTAATTATAAAATTTACTAATTAAATCGGCATTGTTGTTGTGGGCTGCGCCTTAGCCGCAAGCCATTAGGGCATAATATTAAAGAGTTAATCGATTATGTCGAAGATTTGGAAGTTGAATCGGTTTAGAAAAAGATTGTGTCGAGCATGAGATAGGTTTTACTAAAAATGGTAAATCAATTGCTAATGCTATTTAAATAATTTGACAATGTTCTCTTTTTTATTTTCAATTATGATGAACCTAAAACTATTAAGAGAGAACTTTACACATCAAAAAATTTTTAGGTAGTTCAAATACAAAAAAATATTTGCGGGGGAAATTATGGGAGTTTCAGGTAATTCTTTCTGTGTTTCATATCTCCTTATAAAATATTCTTCATTTACTTTCTCTTAATTTAAAAGCAATATAAAAATGAGGTTATTATGACTTCTATTTTACAAAAAATCTTTAAATGGTGCTTATCCTTTTTAGTCTTCATTATGTTAATTGATAATACAGCTAATGCCCAATGGGTTAGGGTTGATTCCAGTGGAATTCCAACATGTTTTACAAGCGATGGAGAATACATTTATGCTGGATTCCACGGCGGTTATTATTATCCGGGAATACTACAGCAGCCCGCAATATTATTCGCTCAAGTGATAATGGTTTAACCTGGGGGAATGTCAGTAACGGATTAACAAGCGGAAGTTTGTATTCACTAGATGTTCGCCGTCTTTCTGTTGCGGAAAATAAAATTCTTGCCGGAACATCAAATGGAATTTTCATTTCTTCGAACCAGGGAGATAACTGGACGCAGTCGAGTTTCGATCCGGGACATGGAGAAGTTTTTGCTTTTCTAGTTGTGGGCACTCTGATTTTTGCAGGTACAGATGCAGGTGATTTTATGCCGCAACGGGGAGGAATTTTCCTTTCATCTGATGGTGGTCAATCATGGGTAAAATCAGATTCCGGGTTGGAGAATAACTTGTATAATTATCGAGTGAAAGCCTTTGCAAAAATTGGTTCAATTATTTTTACTGGAACGTTTGGAAATGGTATTTTCGCCTCGAATGATACTGGGAAAAGTTGGATAAGACCTGCAGACAGAGGTGATTTTACATATTCTCTTGCAGTGATTGACTCAACGCTTTTTATGGGTAATGATATCAACGCTGTATTGCGCTCATTTGATTTGGGATATAACTGGGCGGTATGTGATTCTGGTCTTCCAATCGGTCATAGTATTCCAAATGTTGTTGCAATTGGTAATAATCTTATTGCAGGAACCAGCTTTAATGGAGTCTATTTTTCCAATGATATGGGAGATTACTGGAAACCGGCAAACAATGGATTGCAGTCTGAGTCGCTTTCTGTCTGGTCACTTGCAGTTATAGATGATTATGTGTTTGCAAGTGTGGGGACAAGCCTATGGCGGCGGCCATTTTCTGAAATCACATCGGTTGAAAGGATCAATCTAAAATCTCTAAAAGATTTTGAACTAAGACAGAACTATCCAAATCCATTTAATCCAACAACAACAATATCGTTTTATATTCCATCAAGGTCCTTAGTCTCATTAAAAATATTCGATATCCTTGGTAGAAAAGTAGCAACAATTATAAACAACGAAATATTATCAGCAGGCAATTATTCAAAACAATGGAATGCTTCTCATTTTTCCAGCGGGGTTTATTTCTATCAACTGAAAGCAGGTACATTTACTGAGACAAAAAAACTTATACTGCTTCGCTAGAACAAATGTCATCTTATATAGCATTTTAAATTAATTATGATCTTGCACACGGCATTATAAGGATGTCAATATTAAAACAGCATGTTTAAAATTTCCTGTTCTAATTATGTCCTGTATCAACTGCAATTAAATTTTATAATAGTTAACTATAGCTTTAATAAATAAACTAACATTACAAAAACTTTAACAAATATAAATCCAAGCATTACTATATAACATTTATCATTTACTGCCGCAATAAATAAACAAAATAGGAAAGCACTTCACCCGTAAAAGCATAATATTAAATTAGAATTGGTATGGAAACAAACCTTTTTATTATATTTACACGAACAAATAAGCATTTGTTAATCAAAAAAGGGACAGCTTATGAAGAAATTATTTTACTTCCTTTTAATTAGTTTATTATCACTATTGATTTCATGCAGCGGAAAAGATTTCAATCCTGTGTTGACCATTGAAGGTGGACAAGTAATTGGGGTACAAACTCCAACAAAAGGAATTATTGCATATAAAGGCATTCCTTTTGCAGCACCTCCGGTAGGTGATTTACGCTGGAAGGAACCGCAGCCAGTTGTGCCATGGAAAGGAATCAAAACAGCAGATAAATATGGTGATGCAGCCGAACAAGTAACATGGGATCCTAACAGTTTTTACGGCAAAGAATGGCGGGCAAGCGGTTCAGTCCCATTTAGTGAAGATTGTCTTTATTTAAATGTCTGGACTCCTGCAGCAGGCCAAACGGATAAAAAACTTCCGGTTGCAATGTGGATACATGGCGGCGGTTACCGCGAAGGTTTTGCATTTGAACCGGAAATGGACGGCGGCGAAGATTGGGCTTCACGAGGTGTAATTTTAGTATCGGTAACTTACCGGCTTGGTGTCATTGGTTTCTTTTCACACCCTCTTTTGTCTGCTGAGAGCCCACATGGTGTATCAGGTAACTATGGATTATTTGACCAGGTTGCTGCGCTAAAATGGATTCATAATAATATTGAACAGTTTGGCGGAGATCCTAACAACATAACAATATTCGGTCAAAGTGCAGGCGCCGGAAGTGTTCAGTCATTATGTGCTTCCCCGCTTTCAAAGAATCTTGTTAGCCAGGCAATAAGCATGAGCGGCGGCGGACTGGGCAGCTTTCGTCTGGGTAATAATGATCTGGATACTGCGCAGATGGAAAATAAAAAATTGATGGACTATTTTAAGAAAACAACATTAAAGGAAATGCGTGCTCTTTCTTTCGATGAACTTTTAAAAATGTCAAAAGAATATTCGGATGCAACTAAAAAACGTATTTTCTGGGGTCCTGTTATTGACCATTATCTTCTGGATGGTACATTCAGTGACGAAGCAAAAGCCGGCAAAATTGCTGACATACCTTATATGTTTGGATATACTGCCAACGATTTATTTGATATGACAAAAGCTGTTGAAGATTTTTGTGCACTGCGTGCCGAACAGAGCAGCAAGCCTGCTTATGCTTATTTATTCGCACGCCAATTGCCGGGTGACAGCAGCGGAGCTTTCCATTCTTCGGATCTATGGTATATCTTCCACTCATTTTCACATAGCTGGCGGCCTTTTACTGCAGGCGATCAAGCATTAAGCAACCAGATGGTAGACTACTGGACAAATTTTGCTAAGTCCGGCAATCCAAATGGTAAGGATGGCGGAAATTGGACACCTTACTCAGCAAAAGATCCTAAATTAATGGTATTTGATGTAAATGGGGATAAAGCATCGTGTACTATGACTGACAATCCAAAATATTTAGGCAGCTCTTTTAAATGGAGATAAAATAAATATATTTAGATAAATTGAACACAATGAAAAGCCTGGGATAAAACCCGGGCTTTTTTATTATAAGCAAGTAAAATTTATAAATAGCACACTAAAACAAGTTCTGTAAAAATCTCATTTTTCTATTGAGAATTAGTATCGATTAATTTAAATTTGGAATTGTACGTGGGGAAAAATCATTGAAACTGTAAATAGGGTGAGCTTACAAAACTATAATTTCGAATTAAAAAATATAATACTTAATTAAATCGAACCAATATAAATGACTGAATGACATTTTCGATAATTAGTTAAACATCAAATACATTTTACAATAATTGTTTGGAATAAATTTAACATTTGTAATTTATTCTTTACCAATAAAGGGAAACATCGATATGGGAAATAAATTCTTTCTATTTGTTCCGCTATTTGCTATAACACTTATATATATGATTGGCTGTAAAGACTCTCCTACTGAAAACATTTATTATGTAAACAGCACAGATTCATTAAGTAATCCGAATACATTGCCAAGGATAATATTTACAAATCCAACCAATGGAGCGATTGGGCCTTTTGGAGATACGGATCCTGCACAATATCATAATAATCCGCAAATCACTATCCAGTTTAATAAACTCATCAATATTAAAAACATTGCGGTAGGTTCTATTTCTTTAAGGGCAGATTCAACTTATTATTATCTTAGTTTAAGCGATGGTTATACGGATATCTTCAACAATATACTTGTCTTCGATGCGGAATCAAGATATTTGGCTGGTAAAACCTATACTTTAACAATTGATACAACTTTAACTGATATACATGGCTATAAATTGAGCAAACCTAAAACTGTAACATTTTTGCCTGAGCCAAAATTTCGCGTTTTTTCAGTTTACCCAACATTAGATGATGTTGAACCTTTAAGTTTTAGACAATTATCATTATCATTTAATAGCAAAGTTGATAGTTCTATCTTCAATAGTATTTCAATTACACCAGCTGCAAAAGGTAATTGGAATATTGGAAGAGATATTTACAACAGCGATTCCTTATATGCATACTACAGCCTAGCAGATACTCTTGCCTATAATACTAAATACACAATTGCTGTTTCATCAAATGCAAAAGACTATAACGGATTGCCAATTGATAAACCGTATCAATTTTCATTTGCGACAGCACCATTTTATGTAAGATTAAATAGTTATTCAAGCTCCACTGGTCCTGGGGGATTCCAAATTTTTAATAATTTGGGGTTCAATTTTAATGCAATTGTTGATACATCAACAATAAGAAATTCCATTTCAGTAACACCGCAGATTTCATATAGTTTATCATTTTCTTTTGGATCATATAGTAACTACTTATACATTGATTTTAAACCAGAAGAATTCCAACGAAGTACGAAATATACAATTCATTTTAGTTCGACTATTAAATCGATGAATGGCGACTACTTGGAGCCCTATAGTTATACACTTACCACTGGAAATTAGAAACTTAATTTCATGATAAAATTTAATAATTATTTTTTTAATAAATGGATTTGAAAAAGTTGGAGTTAAAAAAGCAGTTTTGTTTTAGAAAAACATTTCTTTATTCATTTAAAAAAATGTAAATAATTGATTAATTAATTTCGATTAAAATAGTTACAAACCTGATTCACTTTTAGATAGTTTACTAATTTAAAAAGGTAATGCAGTTGAAAGACAACAAAATTTATTGAACTTCCATCAAATTATTAATTTAGTTTATTTAGTCAAGAAGAAATATCTACACTTTTAATAACCCTCAAATACCTTTATTACCACATTTCCCTTTTTATGTCCTTTATCAACGTAAGCATGTGCTTCTGCAAATTGATCAAAGGAATAATATTTATCTATTACCGGTTTAATTTTTCCTTTTTCTATTAGGTCTTTTACATATAAAAGATCTTTTGCTCTATCTGTATTTGATCTCATACCAGTAAAAGCTATCGCTGCTTTTTTCTTTGATTTTGAAGTAAGTAACATTTGCATCAGAATTTGCATTGAAATATATGTGGTAAGATAAATTCCTTTTTCAGATAAAGAGTTTTTACATTTATTAAATGAGCTCTTTCCGACTGTATCGAATATAATATTATATTTCTCACCGGATTTTGAAAAATCTTCTTTTGTATAATCAATAACTTTATCAGCACCGAGTGATTTTACTAATTCAATATTTGCGGTGCTGCAAACTCCTGTAACATTCGCTCCATAATGTTTTGCAATTTGCACAGCATATGTTCCCACTGAACCTGAAGCTCCTATAATAAGAATTTTTTGTCCGGCTTTTATTTTTCCGTTATCTCGTAAAAATGGTAAAGCGGTTAAAGTGCCGTATGGAATAGAAGCGGCTTCTTCAAATGAAAGATTTGGCGGAATTGCTGCGATTGGTTCTTCTTCTTTTAAACAAATATGCTCTGCATGTGTGCTGCTTATGTTGCTGCTGTCACCAAATACTTTATCGCCGGGTTTAAATAGTTTTACTTCTTTTCCAATTGCTTCAACTACACCGGAGAATTCGGTGCCGAGGATTTTGTTTTTGGGTTTTAAAATACCTGTAGCCATTCTAGCAAAGAATGAGTTGCCATTTCTAAAAATTGAATCGACAGCAGAGACAGTTGTAGCAAAAATTTTTATAAGAACTTCATTGTCCTTTGGATAAGGTTTTTCAACTTCCTTAATATGAAGAACATCAGGCGAGCCGTATTTTTCATAAATAATTGCTTTCATTTATAGCTCACTTTTTAATTGAATCATTTTAGTGCCTTTAAATAACAGCCAAAGAGTTAAAGACAATTCCCCAATAATTCCTGGAACTACAACAACGAGAGTAAAAATATTTTTGTAATCATTATAATTTGAAAAAAGAAAATTAGCAAAGCTGTCGATGAGATACCCAAGTGATGCGATTACCAGCAATATCCCAAGAATTTTGGGAATGTAGCCGGATTTATAAATCAAATAACCAAGCACAGATAAATGTACGCCAAAGAAAACTAAGCCAATAAGCCAGGCACTATTAAATGAATTTATAGAAAGCATAATTTGTGATTCAATCCAGCTTATTTCAATTGCAGCTAAATATTCTGCACTGCTTATTAAATGCAAAACATTAATTAAACTGTATAATGCAATTCCAAAGATAGAGCAGTTTATTACTCTAAGCCATGCCGCAAGTAATGATATATTTTTGTTTACCGGTTTAAGTAAAATATAAAGCGCCCAGGCAACTAATGCATCAAGTATAACCATCAGCACAAAACTGAAAATACCTATTCGATAAAGAAATTCGTTAGAAATAATATTTCTTGTAGTTGTTGCAGCGTTCCCGGGGATAATCAAAGACTCAATTACAAAAAAATTGGCAAAGAAACCGAATAAGAAAATCAACAAATAACTATATCCGGCTATTCTAACTGTCATTTTAGTTTGATTCATTGTTTTCCCTTTAAATATTAATTAAAAATTATTAAAAGATTTTAGTCAACAATAATTAAATAATTAAAATGAGGGCTGTAGGGTAGAGCTAAAGAATTGAGTATACTTTTGTTAATAGTATAAGCCCTCTTGAGTTAATACATAAATTTAAACTCCGCTATATTTTTAGTTTATTTAAATTCAATTATGAATCTTTAAAATATTATTTGTTTTATCTACATCAGGAATTTTATCAGTCACTAATTCTGCGGAAACCAATTCACTTGAATTGTCTATTTTAACAGTATAACTTTTATTCCCTGACGACCATATTGCAGCAGTTTTATGAATTAAAATTTCTTTTCCATCTTTATATGTAAGCTTTAAATCTAAAGGGACAGGCAGTTTGCCTATTTTATCTATAGTTATTTCATCATCATTTAATCCTTTTATTGAAAGATCGGGATATCCAAAATCAAATATCCACGGCTTCCAGAACCAGTCTAAGTTTTGTTTGCTAACTTGATTAAAGGTAAAAATAAAATCATACGGAATAGGATGTTTGCCAGCCCATCTTTTAATATAAGTTTGATAACAATTTAGGAATTGTTTTTCTCCCAGCATATCCATAAGAATATTATACATTACTGCCGGTTTGAAATAGGATTGAGTAGATTGCATATAACCATAGATCAGATGATTTGATGGTGCGATCAACGGGGTTTCCCATTCTTTACCAGCACTTGGAGTATAGCGGCTGACAATACGTTTTAAAAAATCTTTGCTGGAAGAAGAATCTTTATAGAGGTGTCTCATCATTTTCATTTCTAAGAACTCAGCCATTCCTTCTTCCATCCAGGAATATTTTACTTCATTTATTCCGACGTAATAAGGGAAATACATGTGCGCCATTTCATGAACATCTGTAGAGATATAATCATACTCATTATATTTGGTTGTATCCATACCGTTATTGGCAATCATCGGATATTCCATTCCATCAGGTATAGTTACTCCCATAAAAGTTGTAAACTTAGGATAAGGATATTCAATACCCGGAAGAATTTTTGAATAATAAATGATGGCAGAATCTTGAAAAGCTAAAAGCCTTTTTAATTTGATGGAATCTTTAGGATCGTACACTAAGTTAGAATTTTTTATTTCATTTCCTACTTTAACATCAGAGGCTTCCCATCTAAAGTTATCGCTAATACCGCCTGCAAATTCTTCTACATTTTTTGCTTTAAATTTCCAGGTTTTAAATTTTCCATTTGGTTCCGAATATTTACCCTTTCCATGAATGATTGCTTTACCGGAATTTGTTTTTAATTCATTTAATTTATCTAAAATATTTTTGGGATAAACTTCTGTTTTGTTTTGCAGTTCACCTGTCGCCCAGATTATATAATTAGAAGGAAGTTTTATACTTACATTATAATCTGAATAATCACGATAAAATTCTTGTATGCCTAAAAATTCATAACGATCCCAGCCATCTATATCGTCATAAACCCCTATCCTTGGATAAAAATAGCCCATAAATGCGGTTGTGCTGTCATAAGCGCCTATTCTATTTTCATAAACTAATGGCAATTGTGTTTTCCAATCAACAGACATTAAAACAGAATCATGCGGAGGAATAGGCTTTGAAAGTTTTACATCATATAATGTAGAATATATTTTTACAGAATCTTTGTTTTTTAAATCAATATCATTACCGTCAATTTTAAGATTGTTCATAATCATACCGTCTGTTAAATCTTCAACAGGAACGGGCCTGTCTCTTGCCCCACCTTTTTTATAGTGATCAATATAAGTTTTAATAATGATGTTATGAAGACTGTCATTACTGTTATTAATGTATATTACTTTCTCATGACCAGTGATTAACCATGTTCCCGGTGTTATTTCTACATCAATAAAATATCTTGCATAATTCTGCCAGTAATTTTCACCCGGTTTGCCGTCAAATGACCTGGTTTTATTTTGATAAGCTTTTTGAAATTCTAACGGCATGTATAATTCACTTTGAGCTGAGACTATAATATTAAAAGAAAATAATAGACTAATGAATATTAATAGATATTTCATCTTTTTACTTTTGTTATTATAAATTAGAGGAAACTTAAAAGTAAGATAATAATATTATAAATAACGGGTAGAGATTTTAAAGAAAAAAAATAATCTTTTGGCCGGGATTAAACTCCGGTAAGCTTCATTATTATAAATACAATTAATCCAAATGTTGCACCTAAATAAACCCAACGGATAAATTTTCTTCCTTCATTTTCTTTTGAATTGGTCAACTTGATTGTTGAATATGCAATTGATAAATCCATTATCCCAATTGGGATTAAATAAATTATCGAAAACCATTTCATAATAAATGGCACAACTGATAAAATGATTACAAGAAAGAAAATGCTGCTGCTTATTTTAAGAGCAACTAGTTTACCATATTTAATTGCAATGGAATTTGAATCTATTAACATATCGCCTTTAATGTCCATTGCATCAGCAGCAATTTCTTCTCCTAGATCTATCAACGCTGCAATCAAAGAAAAAAGCATCACAGATTTTTCGAACGGCATTCCAACTGTTGCACCGCCGTAAATGAAAGTCATTCCGACAGAAAAGCTAACCATTAAATTTCCTGGCAATCCGCTTTTCTTAAAATAACGGTTATAGAGAAATCCTATTATACTATAATGACAATTGAAATTATTAATACAGTTACGCTTATCAAATAACTAAGTGAAAGTCCGGTTAACATTAAAAAGATTGAAAAGAACAAAGCTTCATTTGGTGCAACAAGATTTGAGGGTATTGGGCGGTGATGGAGCATTTATTCTATCTGTTTCAACATCGAAGTAATCATTTAAGACCAATATGGAAGCAGATATTAAAAATACAGAGGTAAAACCGCTGATGATTATTAAGATAGGTGCAAATTTTCCAAGAGCTAATAGTTGCCCCATCACAACACAAACTCCGGCAGAGAAGGGGAGTTCAAAACGTATTAATTTTATTATGCCTTTTATTTTAATTCACAATGGCTTCGCTTATTAAATTACAATTCATTTATGCAAATATTTACTTCCCTGGAACATAAAATAAATTATTTAATTCGCAGGTAAATTCAAAGACAGTTCCATATTTTATAAAACCCTGCACCCATCGCCAGAAAAAAACATTTTAATTATCCCCCAAAATTGAAATCGCATCACAATATTTAGTTGGAAGCGAAAGAGGAATTCATATAGCTTTTACTTTATCAAAAATGAGGATATATCTCCCTATTTCGGCATAAGTATTACAATATATAATACTATCGTTTGTTAATTGCTAGATTATAGAAGCTCCATTTTGGGTAATCAAAAGGAAAAGTTCCTTCATATTTTAAATCCAAATTATAATAAATTTATTTTGTGTTGCTGAGAAGTGTCAATCCGTTAAGATATATAATCTAACTCATAAGTATCCCGATCCATATTTATCAATTTTCAGCTATCACTGATATCGTAGTTGAATCAATTGCCAACAGAATATTGTACCATTCGTTCTATTTGAAGTGATGAACTATCGCAAAATAACATATTTTTAAATTGTAAGTAACCTCCTGAATATAATATCGCAATGTACCATATTTCAAACCTAGAGGGAATGATTATTTTGTAATATCATTTTTCAAGCTCACCAGAACTTCAAAAGGATGATAATAAATTACTGAATATGTATTTTATAAATCTTGAAGACCAGATTTAGGATAAATCATTATATCACTCCACTTATATAATATTTCCTTGAAGGATAAACGAACCGGTATGTTATTTAGGAGCTTCATACCGTTATAAATTTTATTTTTAAAATCATACTTTTAAAATTTGTCATTTAGAGTCGAATCATCGATTTTTAATTGTAAAACACATAAATTTTAATTCTAAACTTGTTACCTATCCAATTCTATAGGAGGAAGATCCTTCTGTATTGTTATATGATTGAACCCATTTGTCATTGAAAGTCCTACTTTAGTTCCTAAGAAAGCTATTATTCCTTTATTAATATTATAGTTGTATGCCTCTCCAATAAAAATTCCTAATCTTGAATTTGGAGATTTTGGAGTGCAGTTAAGTTTAACAGGAAATAGTGACATACTGTTTATTGTGGAATAAACTATAATTTAAGCTTAAAATGAATTCAATATTTTGATTTGATGATACCCGGCTTGAGTTCAAATTGAAGTTGAAGAGAAACCGGATTTTCCGATTACATCTTTATAGTAGAAATAGCGAATAAATATTAAAACGGTAAAAATATATCTTAACATTTTATTTCTCCCTTTGAGTTAAATTAATCATTAAATAGATAATTAAACTTTAGATCTATTTAACATAATAAGAATATCTTGCTCTTCAAAATAAGTTGGCAAAGATAAGTTTAATCCAAATAAGTTACTTATATATAACAAAATTTTTACTGTTTTCAATCTGGAATATTATGATAAATACAAATTTCGATAACAAGCATGCTACTTTATTATTATTTGAAAAGACCAAATAATCTTTTGGCCTGATTATAAACAGTACCAGCCTTAAATAATAACTATTGGATTCTGTCTATATAGACATACTTCTTATTTCTACGCTGTATTTCCCAAGTTTACAGCTACATTTCCTCTCTTATGCCCTTTCTCAACATAGCGATGTGCCTCAACTACTTGTTCTAAGGGATATGTTTTATCAATGATGGATTTATACTTACCTTCCTCAATGATTTTTTTAATAAAATCTAAACCTTCTTTACGCTCAGCAGATATTCCGCCGATTATCTTTTTTCTGCTGGTTAAATAAATCCACAAATTTTTAAATAACGAAAATGGAGGAATGTGAACGGCATTAAGAAATATTCCTTTTTCATTTAGCTTCCTTAGACAATCGAAAAAAGGTATTTTGCCCACTGTATCATAGATTATATCATAAGCTTGATTTTGATCTGCGAAATTCTCTTTTGTATAATCAATAACATGGTCTGCCCCTAAAGATTTTACAAGCTCCAAATTTGTTGTACTGCAAATTCCGGTTACTTCTGCATCAAAATATTTTGCAAGCTGCACGGCAGCAACACCTAAACTTCCTGAAGCTCCGTAAATAAGCACTTTTTGTCCGCTCTTAATATTTCCTTTTCTTAAAAAATGCAAAGATGTAAGAGTTCCAAATGGAATGGCAGCGGCTTCCTCATAAGAAATATTAAACGGCATTATAGTAACAACACCTTCTTCCGGGATAGTTAAATATTCGGCGTAGCATCCGAATTCAAAAACGGTTGATCCGAAAACCTTATCTCCTTGCTTGAATTGTTTTACGTTTTTACCAACTGCCTCAACATTTCCCGAAAAATTCATTCCTAGTATTTTCTTTTTTGGTTTTATGAGTCCATTAAAAAATCTTGCAATAAAAGGATCAGCTTTTCTTAATCTTAAATCTCCTATTGTAACTGCTGCTGCAAATACTTTTATCAATAATTCATTGTTTTTTGGAGTTGGTTTTACTACTTCCTTAATTTTAAGGACTTCTGGCGGTCCATATTTTTCATAAATAACGGCTTTCATTACTAATACTCCAATTTTCAATTATTTGGACTTTTTATTATGTGAACTTTTTATATGCCCATTTTATTAAGAAGCAAATGGATTGAATCCTTTAACTATCAACCAAATGCCGAGAAATATTTCATTTAAAATAATAGGAAGAACAAAGACTATATTTACAATCATACCAGGCTTGATAAAAATTAAAATTAATATCAATACTCCTCCTATAAATCCCCATGCTGAAATGAACCCTGGAATTATTTTAGATTTATACAATAAGTTGTAAAACAAAAGAGCACCAAGACCGAAGAAGAGAGGAATTAAAATTTCTGCTAAAACAGAACGAGTTTCAATTAAAAGTTTTCCTAAAATATTATAATCTGAATTTTCAAATACTCCAGCATTTAAATATGTCCCGCCTAATTTTATAAGCAACAACGGAATAGCTGCGCTGACAATGCAAAAAATGGCTTCAATAAACCTGAAACCTACATACCCAAGAGCCATACTTTCATTTTGCTTTCTTAAAATTGGAAATAGCATAGCCGCAATACCAATAACTGCCACACCGTTAATTAGTTCAAGTATCACACCCGTAATTGTTGTACTTGTATTTTCAGAAATATTTTTTAGATAATCGGGATTATTGAGAATGGATTCCAGCAAGCCCCCGCCTAACAAACTTGCTATCATCGCAGTCAGAAATAATGTACCAACAATTATTGCGGTCTTTCTATATGAATTCATCTTTTATTAGTTATCATTAAGTTTAAAAGTTGTCACTTGATTATTCTTCTATCTTTTGAACGTTAATACCTTTAAATAAAAGCCAGAATCCTATTGTTAACTCAAATAGGGTACCTAATCCAAACAAAACAATTTCAATCGAAGGGGGAAGACCAGGAATGAGAATACTTATTAAGGATAGAATAAGCATTGATAAATAAGTGAACATGCCCCAAATAGAAATTGTTTTAGGAATGTAAACGGACTTATAAAATAAATAGAGAAATAAAGTTCCCCCAAATCCTATCAATAAGAGAATTATATATAATCCGTTAGCGCGGGCACTTAATAAAGCACTAATCATAGAGCTCAACTGTATCTCTTCCATAGACGTAACCTGATTATTCAATAGACCCAGAAGAATAAAACCAACAAGCACAGTTGTAATTCCCAAAAGGCCTTCGCTTACTCTGAAAACCATGGCAAGCAATGCGAGGTTCCTATTCACGCTTTTAAGAATTATATAAAGTAACACTGAAAGTATGATGACCATAACATAAAGAATTGATTCGCAGACGATACCAAAACGAAATAGAAATTCATTTGCTAAAATGTTATTAGCGGTTAGATTTATACTATCATTGATAATAAGTTTGGAATTAATGAAAATTGAATTAAAAACACCAATTACGATAATAAGTATATATATTAATCCAGCAGCTCTAACAATACCATCTTTTGAGTTTATAGATTTCTTACTATATTTTCTTTCTAATGTCATAGTAGGGTTAATTTTTTTATTGCTTGAATTTTTAGGTATATGATATATTAACTTTTTTATCATCGATAATGTCAAATAAATTCTGATTAGTCATTTCAACTGATTTAATAGTTTCCTGGATTGCTCTCTTATTCATCATCCTAAACACGAAAGATTTTTTGTATTCTTCAAGATGTTTAATTGATTTCCATTGATACATTCCCTGCCAATATCCGTCTTCAGGATTTACTGCATAAATCTTTGCAACAAAGCCTGGAAAACCGGTAATCATTAGCATGGGAATAATTGATGCAATTTTATTTGCTTTATGAGATAGATGAGCAAATTTAAAATTGACAATAAAAACACAATCTATACTAATTTTATTTAAAGGATACATTGTTATATGTCTAAATATTTTGAACCTTTTTCCGTTTTCCATTTTAATTGAAGTATCCAAATACTTTCTCGAAAATCTAAGTCTGCCCGTAAGTAATCGGATAAGCGAAATAGTTAAACAGACAATTGCTGTTTTTCTCATTTTGTAATTCTCGAAAAGTTTGTTCGCTCAGCTTCTAAAACTTTAATATCTCTGTTAATGGGTTTTAAATATTTTTCTAGATAAAATTCTATTCCTACATCTTCGATAATTTCAAGATTGTAATCATGTAAAAAAGAATTTATTTCAGAAGGATTTATTCCGAATATAAACGGATAATTTTTCTTTTCAGACCAATCCATCAATTTTTTAGCGCTTCCGTTTTCCTTTCAATTACATCTTTTAAAACGTATGTAAACAACAGATAACTATTATTAGGAAGTTTGGATATAAATTTAAATGTTTCGTCAACCGCATCTGCAGTGATGTATTGAGTAACCGCTTCAAATATTACCAGGGTTCTTTTATTAAAATCAAAAAAGCTATTATCCAACACAGTCTCTGTTTTAGTTTTATTAAAATCAATGGGGATATAATTAACTGATGGAGGAAGTTCGCCTAAGTATTTTACGAGTTTTTGTTTTTTATATTGCTGAACATTGGGAAGGTCAATCTCATAGACTATCTTTTGTTCAATCCCTTTTAATCTATAGGCTCTTGTGTCAAGACCGGCTCCTAATATTAATACTTGTTCAACATCATTTAAAACAGATAATGTTTTTTCGTCTATGAATTTAGTTCTGCAAATCTGCCCTCCGATTATACCGGGGATTATCTTGTCGGATAAGCGAATATAGTAATCACGCATGAACCTAAACTTCAAGAGAGAACGTAGTAAAGCATACGTCAAATGATATATAACAGGATCATTGAATAATCTTTTTTCCTCGGGTTCGTATTGTTCCATAAGTCTTATTGCTGCAGCACCAAATGCAGTATCTCCACTTTTATTTTTCTTGTCATTCATATTTTATTAACCTCTAAATTTTTCACAAAGAAACTTTGCCGCATTAATCGGCCCATTCCATTTTTCTAATTCATCCTTAAATTTATTTACTTCTTCTTTAGCTTTACTATCATTCAATATTTTATCCACAGCTTCAAGAATTTTTTTTACCGACGCTTCCCTTTTTATAATTCTTGTTGCGAATCCTTTTCTTACACAAGCATCAAGATTTGCCTGCTGTTCTGCATGCATTCCTATTCCCACAATCGGTGTCCCGGACAAGCAAGCATTCATAACAGTATTTTGTCCTCCGTGAATAACAGACACATCAGCCAGAGGATTAACTTTATGAGCAGGAACAAAACCGGTTACAACAACATTCTCCGGTATTTGAACATTCATATTTTTAATGTGAGATTTAACAGGAGCAATAACTCTGTATGGTTTATTCTTAAAACCTTCAATGATTTCCGCAATAAGTTTGGGTTTTCCAGAACTTCCCATCGCGAAGTAAATAATGGGTTTATCCTTTGGCATGTCTAAAATTTCTTTAGGTACTTCTTCGTTGCTTTTATATGGAAGCGGGCCAATGAAATGTAGGTTCGGTCTTAATCTTTTCAATCCCGACCCATTGCGGAATATCGGCTAAAAGAGTATAGTCCCCTTCCAATACTTCTATGAAATTTTTAAATTCCTTAAGCCTATATTTTTTTGCCAAAATATTGAATGATTTTGCCGGAAGTTTCATCTTAAGAACTAAATTACTGGCAAACCTATTTAGCTTCTCTTCACTAAAAATCTTTCTTAACCAGGAGTAATTCCTCCTGTCCGGCCAGCTTTGAAGCCCCGCTTCATAATACTCTGTAATACTTGTTGAGTGAAGAACATTAACGAAAGGTATTTTAGCTGCACGAGTTGAAATAAAAATACTTTGACACCAACCGGTAAGTACACAAGCAGGATTTATTTCCTTAAATAGTTGTAATTCGTTTTCTATTCTCGGAGTCATTTCTTCAGCAGAAAAGTAACCGACTGTATTTAAAGTTTCCCCGCTGAGTGCTTTCCTAACATGCTGCAACTGTTTTTCTGTTAAACGAGGCTTCATTCTTTTAAGATTAAAGCCTTCATCTTCAATTAAACTTTCAAAATTCCCACCATAACTGATAAAAAGAATATTGAAATTATCTCTGCAAGCTTTCGCTATTTCAATATGCCTGCCAGTTTCAGCCAGGTTATATCCAGCTACCGCAAAAATTATTGTTTTCATAAATACTTTTGTGCTAATTATTTATTGGTTAAATAAAGTCACATAGTATTTTCTTAATCAATCTTGTTAGACGTTGAAGGCAAGCTTTTAATAAACTTACCAACTACATTTAAACTTGATTTTTCATATCGCCACGCATCAAAATGTTTTTGCTTTCCCCAAAAAGGATCGGAAGTTACTACAATAACCATGTTGAGGTCATGCAATAAAATAATAAACTGCCCGCCATGCCCCCAGGCTAAATTGAAATGATGGTTTCCAACCGCAGCAGACCACCATTGATAACCATATCCGATATTATGGAAATACCTTCCAACACTATTATTTACAATCCCGGCAGAATTAATTTTTTCTGAATAGTTTTGAAGTGACTGTTTAACCCAGTCAGCAGAAATTATTTGTTTCCCTTTGTATTTACCTTTGTTGAGATATAGCAGTCCGAACTTACCCATATCACGTGCTGTAAATTCAATATCCCCGCTGCCGATATAATATCCATCCAAATCACGAAGCCAGCCTCCAAGTTTCACATCAAGCGGATTGAACAGATTTTTTTCACCAAATGATTTTAAATCCATTCCACTTGCTTTCGAAATAATTATTCCCAGCCAATTAGATGTTAGATTGCTGTATTGAAATTCTGAACCAGGATTTTTAGTAAGCGGGATATCTTTTATTTTGCTTATGTATTCTCCAGACCATATAGCATTCCAATAAGTTGTATCAGTTTCCTCCCATGGATATCCGGCACGCATTTTAAGCATTTGCCTGATGGTCATGGATTTTTTTCTTTGATCTGTTATCTTATCTTCAACCTCAGGAAAGTAATTGACCATCTTCTCATCAAGACTTTTTATATAACCCTGCTCTAGTGCAATTCCAAGCATTGCAGAAATATAGCTTTTTGTTACGGACGCTCTTTTTGATAATTGTTCAACTGATGCACCATTGAAGTATTTCTCTGCGATTAAATAACCATTCTTTATTACCAATAAACTGTAAAGAGTCTCTAAATGATTTGCATCATTATAAAGTTCTGCTATTAACATTTGGATCAAGGCTTTGTGCTTGCGGGGTGGAAACTTTCCAATCATCTCTGTGAATAGGTGTATAATTTACATTTTTAAGTTCTTCGCAGTTGATGGACGCAGCATTTCTGCAACCTTAGGGCGGGTTTTTTTTATATAATCGTAATCAAGTTTTAATCCAAGTGGTGCTAAACTGTGCTTCCAATTTGATCATAAATTTCTTTGTCATATTCGAAAGGAGCTATAACAAGATCATACGCAGTTGCTCCATTTATATTCCTAATATATTTATCAGCACCTTTATCTATAAAGTTTTTTAACAATTTCGGTCCGGCAAAATAATGAGGCAATGTGAAGGGGAGTTGATTCTTCTTTGTTTCCGATTTTCAAATCAGCGCCACCTTCTATTAATACATCAGCAACATCTGCTTTTCCAAAAATACTGCAATAACTAAAGGAGTGGAACCAAATTGATCTTTTTTATTTAAGTCTGAACCCGCCTTGATATGCTGCATAACAGCATCTACATTTCCCTGAAGTGCTGCTAGATGCAGATTAACATTAGGAACAGTTTCTTGCTGTCCAAAGAGGGTAAACGGAATAGTTAAAAAAATTAGCAGAATTATTTCTGCTTTTATGATCTCCCAAAGATTGGGGCGAATATTAGATTTGCGTAGAACAGAAACATACATTATGTCTCCTTTCTTGCGGGAATCTGTGCAGATGATTAAAGAGCAAAAGCCTAATAGCTCTCCCGCTTATTAGGTTTTAATGATATGTTCTAAATAATATCTTATCGAAATTAAATTATAATATAGAAAAGCACAATAAAAAAACAAACTTTTTGAGTAAAACTACTGCTCAACACTCTCATTCAATAAAACAAAATGATGATGGTCTTCCCAAACACCATTTATTTCTAAATATTTTTTGCTTGTTCCTTCGTACTCAAAACCCAGTTTTTCAACAACACGTATAGATGCAGCATTCCTAGGGATTATGTTTGCTTCAATTCTATGAAGTTTATAATCATTAAAGCAAATGCTGATAACTTCTTCTATACCCTCTGTCATATAGCCTTTATTAATATAATCTTTATCAAGTTTGTAGCCCAAAAAACATGAAAGAAAAGCTCCCCATAAAATATTAGAAATACTGATACTTCCGATTAAAGTCTTTTCGTCTTTCAAGAAAAGGAATAGATGCACACCTTTTTTTGTTTCGTTTTCAAATAACTTTTGCTGGAGAATGTTTTCAGCATTCTTTAACGTATAGAATTCTTCATTCCGCTTCGGTTCCCATTGGGTAAGAAAATCTTTATTCCGCACCAAATAATCCAGGTATAAATTCGCTTCATCAATTTCTAATGACCGCAGTATTAGTCTTTGTGTAAGATAATACATTTATAGCCCTCTGAACTATTTTACAAAATATATTTTTAATAATGCTGGATTTAAATATACAATTTTGAAAGAGATACAATTTCTTAAATGAAATTTGGTATATGATGATACATGCTACTTAATACTTAGCTTTATTGCAATCAACTCTTCAGCATACTTAATATCTTTTTTGTTTTTAAAGATAATAGTTATGCCGCGAATCTTACTGTATCTTTTCCCTTCTTTAAATTGTTTTTTCAATTCATCTGAAATTGAACTGCTTTCAATTAATTGTTCGGCCTTATCCGTAAAATAAAAAGTAATTCTAAAAGCATTTTTAATAACCGAAAGCCAGAAAACAGTTTTTTTCTTTCTGGTTACTTTTAGCAGCCAGCTTTTACCGTCGTTATAATATCTCCATTCTTCTGAAATTTCAGGATAGTTTGAATGTATGAAATCAAAGATGGAAGTCCACAAAGTTTTTGACTTACCGATATGCGAGAAGATAATTTTTTCGGTAGGGAATTGGTCCTTATCAGTTAGTACCATTGGTTCCATTTTATTACCCCATTATTTGTTTTAACATATTCCGTTTTATCTTTTTGAACTATATTGTAATGTAATAGTAAAACCGTAAAAATTGATTTTAACTAAGTGATTTATCAAACTCAATAAATTCAATCGGGGCACCATTTTCAATTATCATTGCTACTCTTACTCCTTTTGATGGCGAGCTAATTTTATCTATCAACTCTTTTCCTTCAACAGCTGATTCAAGATTATCAACTTCAAAAGCAATATGCGGTATTTTTTTTATTATATCAGATATTGGGCTATTTTTTTCGAAACGCATCCATTCAATTCCGTATTCGCTGGTTTCAAAACCGGATACGTACATTTTGTATTCGGCTAAATATTTTTCGCCAGGTTTTATTTCATTAGTCGGAATACCAATATGATGATACTTCATTCCTTTCATAGAAATTGCAAAAGGCTGCTGGTTATCTTTTCTTTTGGTTTGATTTTTTTTGTGAGATGTGTTTTTCATAATTAAAATTCATTACAAGAATTTAATCTAACTAGTAAATAATAAAAATATACAAAGCCAAAATTAACGCCTATCAATCAAAAAATCATATGAACAATAAAACAATCACCACAATCTTTAAATAGTCATTTTTACAATTTCAGAAATCTGATCTTTCAATTCGTTTTTTGTTGAATTAATATTATCAATCTCAAAATTTGTTTGCATCATTTTTTTTGCTACAGCGTTATTAATCATTTCCACTTCATTATCCGATACATTTATATGAATGCTTTGATCTCTTGTTCTCACTCTTTCCATACATAAATCTTTATCGGCATTAATTTTTATTGTTGTTACTTTATAATCTGTTCTTAAATTATTCAGCATAGAATCAAAATATCTCGTTAAACCTGTTGATTCAAAAACAACATTATCAAACTTTTTTAGTGAATCTCTAATTCCGTTTTCAATAACTTGAAAAACTTCTTTTAAGTAATCATCGTTGTCAATGCTTCTATCTTTTTTAACTTGCTTCGCCCAATCTTCTACTCTAATGAATTTTATTTCGAAAAACTCTTCGAAAAGCATTCCGGTAAATGATTTTCCGCTTCCTTTAAATCCAATTAGGACAAAAATTTTTTTCATAAACCCCAAAATTATTTTTTACATACAATTATAATGCTAGAGGCATGGTATAACAAACAGCGGTACCATCAAGCACCACGGTCCCATCGTTACGGATAACTTTTGTATCAAGCTCTGTTATTGGTTTATCGGAACGCACTTTCGTAATTATAACTTCGCCGGTAATTGTATCGCCAGGCTTTACTGGTGCTTTAAAGCTCCAATTTACTTGCAGAAATACGGTTCCGGGGCCGGGCAAGTCTTCTGCAACAACTGCATTCAATATCGCGCTTGTAACACCACCCTGAACAACAATTCCCCCAAACCTTGTAGCTTTTGCTGCACCTTCATTATAATGAATTGGATTTCGGTCTCCGCTTATTTCTGTAAATAATTCAATATCGCGTGATCTTATTTCTCTTGATCGTTTTGCTGTTTGCCCAACTTCGGGCATTCCATTCGGCCATACATCGTTTTTAACTTTCATTTTATTATCCTTTTAAAACTTGTTCCTTAGTTGTTTAGTTAAATTATTTTCCGAATATTATTTTTATGATTTTACATTGTCTTTCAAAGACAAGTAATAATACTTTCCTAGCACAACTATTAAAATACCTCCAAGAATTAATAAAGACGCCAAAATATAACGTAATGTTATTTGTTCTGATACAAAAACTACCCCTCCTAAAGATGCAATTACCGGGACTGAAAGTTGTACAACAGCAGCTTGGGTTATCGAAAGGCCGCCAAGAGCGACATACCAAATTGTATAACCTATTCCGGAAGTGATCCCGCCGGATATCATTGCAAGCAAAATACCTTTTGACGAAATATGTGAAAATTGAAATGTGATAATCATTAATATCAAAATAAATAAAATCGAACGCGAAAAATTATATGCTGTATCAAAAAGCGGATTCTTCGAACCCTGGCCTTTTATTGTATAAAAACCCCAGGCAATACCAGCTATTGTCATAAGAGAAAAGCCTGTTGCAGATGGTGTAGTTATTCCGGGTAATATTAAATATACAAAACCTAAGAATGCAATTGTTAATCCTATCCATTCGGTTGCATGCAGCTTATTTCCCGAAACAATGGAAACTAAAATCATTGTTATTTGCACAGCGGCAAATAAAATTAAAGCACCGGTTCCTGTATCTAAAGTTATATAGGCAAATGAAAATGCTGCTGCATAAAGAAATAACATTATTGATGCAAGCCAGCTGCCTTTGGTTGATGAAGATTTATTCTTGCGGTTAAATTGTAAAATTACCATTAGCATCACACCGCCGGACAACAACCGAATAGATGTAAAACTTGCGGGGTCAATTAAATTTTCTCCTAACGCTGATCGGCATAAAACAGAGTTCGCTGCAAATGCAATTAGCGCTAATACAGTAAAGAAAATCGTTTTGAATAATTTCATGTATAATAAAAATATTTTAAGCGATAAAATATATAATGAATGGAAACGGATGTTGGAGTTTAATGTTTTATTATTGCTCCGCTATCTCAAATATAATGTTTGATTATAGTAATAAAAACCTAATGACAGTGACAATATTTAGTCGAATGAATTTATAAAAAAGCGTACGAAAGACATATAAAATCACGAAGTTGATTTATACCACGTAAGTGTATTTGCTTTTACATTTATCGTTTATAAATTACCAATCACCTGAAGGGCCACCATATGCCCCTTGATCATTTCTAGAGCCATCAACGTCATTATAATTTTCACTTGGATCTCCCGCATTAATACATTGCGAAAACTCTTCCAGGTGAAGATCATCTTCCGATATGAATTGAGGGTTCATATTTCCGGACTGCATAAAGTTATATTTAATATTTAAGTTTATTGAATCGCCTGAAACTATAGATATTCTTGGGTCCCAAATTTGTGAAGTGTTTTTATAGAAAATATTATTTTGAATACTTGTTTGTAAAGGATCAACCAATACAAGTCCGCCACCGTAACTTAAACAACCGTTTTTGTAGAATGTATTATTTATTATTTCTCCAGATGATTCTTCTGTTAATATTGCTCCTCCATAGAATACAGCTTCATTGTTTCTTAAAATATTATTTTTAATTACTACGTTGGCGTCTGCTATCGATACTCCACCTCCAAAATTAGAATGATTATTTTGTATAATAGAATTTTGGATTGTAGCTGATGAATTAAAAATGCTTATTCCACTGCATAACCTGATAGTATCACTTGCATAATAAAAACATTTTCAATTATTGCGAACCGGAAAGAAACCGGCTTTGAGGAATTGATAACTCTAATACCACGCCATTTTTTATTATAGGAAGTAAAAATGATTGGACTTGAGGATTTTCCAATTGCCTGCAGTTTGCCATAAACTTCCAAATAAGTTGAATCATAAAATAAAAGTCTAACACCAGGTTCAATAATAAGAGTGCTTAAAGAATCTATTTTAATATTACCGGTTACATAATAAGGTGATTTATTTTGAAAAAGAGTATCTGAAATACTGCCTGATATTTCCGAAATAGTTGGATTATTATCAATTGGTTGGAGAATATTTTCTTGCCTATCTGCGCAGCCAATGTAGACGATTGAGAAAGTTAATATAAATGCAATAAAAAACTTTTTCATAAAATAAATTTACAAATTTAATATTTATAAAAAACTAATGTACCAACAGTTGGAATAAGGAATTAAAGAAAGGGCTATAAAAGTTATATCTTTTCATTTTTGGATGCGAATATTTTTCAAATAATTACTATTCCTTGAATGAATAAAGTGCCGTGCAAACTTGCCTTTTATAATCTATCCCCCTAAAGTATTTCAAATATATATTGTTTTTGATTTTGTTAAATATCTTTATTGGTGCTTTTTAAAATCCTGGTTACTAAAAGTCTGTTCTTCCGGAATTTTTATGATATTAAATTCAAAATCTGCAGCACGGTGACAGCCATTACAAGTATATGTCAATGCTGAGAAACTATTTCTAAAAAGCTTAAGATTTTTCTTTTCAATTGCTGTGTTTACACTGTCCAGTGCTGGTTTTATCATTACTATCATTTTACTTTCTTTTCGCTCTGTTTCGTATTTCTGGATGTCATCTATGTTTTCCATTATTTCATGAAGCTCAAAGTCAGCAAGTTTCCAGTTTTGATTTAATCCTGCAAACCACAGCTTTGCATGATGAGCTTGAATATTGCTCATGAATTCTCCAAAACCGGGCTTATAAGTTTCAGAAAATTTAACTTCCAAACTATCAACACGCGCTTGTAGATTTTGTACATTGTCAGTTTGCCGATTACAGGAAATAATTCCAAATGTCAAAATTAATAAGATTAAAAAAATCTGTTTCATTTTTATCTAAATATTGTTGCATGTTTTAATACCATTTATGGTGTTAAGTATGTTAACTTCTCTTTAATCCAAAAAAAATAAAACATTTGATACAAGCAAATTGTCGGTTTAAATGTTAGTTCTAAATCCAATACTAAATTAGCGAACCTCTCCGGCAGCATTTTTAAGAACTACATTGGACAGTATTGCGGTATCAGCTTTGTCAGGAATATGGGAACAAAATCCAATGCCCACATAAAAGGGCTCTTTAATGTCTACCTGAATTGGAGCACCAAATTGGTTCATTGGTTCACCATTCATACTTACAAAAAGTGCTATTGAATTACCATGTTTTTCAATTCCAATGCGTTTAGCATGAGCGGTAACAAGATCATCCGGTGACTTGCCCCCGGGAAGACCTCCGCGGCTGCCAATTCGGTATTCCATGTCTTTAATGCGCTGGCCTTTTTCAGGACGCCATGCAAGATGAATCATACCATCGCCATGAAGAGCAACAATAGCTTCTTTTGAATCATCATCAAGGCTTTCGCGAATGATAAGAACAGCCTTACGATCAAAATAGCCTGTTGAATCCGGGTAGCTTATATCAGCGGCAAGCGAAACATCGCCGGACATCTTTTTCCATAGATAACGGAATTCATCTCGCACATACCAAATATTATAACCTGCAGAAGTAATTGTGTACCGTTTAGTAACTGGGTCATAACTGGAACTTCCCTTTACAACTGCAGCACCAACATCCGACTGTCCTTCAAATATTCCGATTGGTGTATTATCTGTTCTAGCAGGCCTATGAAAATCAGATGGAGGTGATACTTGTGTATGAGTTTCCGATCCAGGCTGTGCCCACTCAGGTACTTCTTTATTTTGAGCAAAAGAAATAAATGGCGAAGTAAAAAGCGTTAATAGAAATAATAATTTCATAAATATTTTCCCTCTAATTAAAATTACTGTATAAAGATATAAAAATTTTGCTTATCTTTTTTCATCAATCCTTAAAATCATTTATCCTCATTTCAATAAGTTATAAAACAAATTTTTATTTGAACTTGTTAAAGACAAAATCTACAACTTAAGATTACTTTCCATAAAAATATTTTTTAAATCTTGTAAGAAATCCTGCCTGATTTGATACTATTGTATTAAATTAAATTTGATTTATCATAATTGTAAATAAATGACGGAAAACGAACAAAAAAAAATATTTTATGAATGGCTTAAAAAATATAAGGGACTTCTTTTAAAATTATTCGCGCATACGCTTTTAATTTAAATGACCAGGATGATTTATTCCAGGAAATAACTATCCAGATTTGGAATTCAATTCCAAATTTCCGGGGGGACTCTTCGGCTTCAACCTGGGTCTATCGCGTTTCATTGTATTGTGCTATTTCCTGGTCAAAAAAGGAAAAAAAACATACTGACGGCAAACAATCGCTGGACGGAATCAGTCACATGCTGACTGAAATTTCAAGCTTTAAGGACAGCCGTGTAGAATGGTTATACAAAAAAATATCTAAATTAAATGAAATAGATCGCTCACTTACCCTCCTTTTGCTGGATGGCTTTAGTTACAAAGAGATGTCAAATATACTTGGTATTTCCGAAAGTAATGTGGGAGTAAAAATTAACCGGATTAAAAAAAATCTAATACAAAAGTCACAGGAGGAATTTTAAAATGGAGTTTGAGGATATGAAAAAAATATGGGATGAACAAAACAACGAAAACATTTACGCAATCAATGAATCGGAATTGCACCGGCGGGTTATTAAAAATAAAAATAGAGTCAAACGTATGGTAAATAAATTTGAGTTGACCTACCTTGCTGCCATGATTGCGTTAAGTTTATTCGCAATTATTGTAGGAATACAACGCCATCATTTTTTTAAATTCGCTGATGCTTTTATCTTTCTTTTAGCGGCCGGGTATTTTTATAAGAGCCGTTTGGACAGGATAAAATATGAAGGCCAATCAAATCTCTCAATTTTAGATGACCTTGAACAGTCAATACGAAGCCTTGAATATCACGGTAAACGGCATAAATATTTTAGACTATGGCTCATTTTGCCCATGGTTAGCGCAGTCTTAATAAATTTAGCCTACACTTATGACACCAGGCCGTTGTGGACGCTGCTTATTGCTTTGGGTTCATTTGTTTTCGCTGATTGGGCTATGAAAAAAGAATTGCAATGCAAAATCTTACCTAAGAAAGAGGACTTGATGCATTTGCGAAGTTTACTTTTAAAGGATGATTAAATCATATAAGCATTGAATATTTTTATTATCTATTTTTAGTTTCTTAAAACAATTTGACCTGGAGTACAAAATGAAAAGGGATAAAAAATTAGTCTATAGCTTAATGATTGTTTTTTCACTGTTTCTGAATTCAGTGAATATTTTCCCTCAAAGCAATGATAAAAATACTGTAAATGTTGAGGGCAAGTGGCTTGGAACATTAAATGTCTCGGCAATTCAATATAGAATTGTTTTTAATATTAATAAATCTGAAGATGGAAATCTTAAGGCTACACTCGACAGTCCTGACCAGGGGGCAAAAGATATCCCTATTGAAAAAGTTACTCTTGATAAAAATAAAATCAAATTAGTAGTAACCCTCATAAAAGGAGAATATAACGGAATAGTTTATCCGGATAGTGACAAGATTGAAGGGACATGGTCGCAAGGCGGAATGAATTTCCCATTAAACCTCGAAAAAACCAAGCAAGAAATTGCGGTTAATAGGCCTCAAGAACCTAAAGAGCCGTTCCCTTATAATTCGGAAGAAGTAAGCTACGAAAATAAAAAAGCAGGTATAACTTTAGCAGGCACATTCACTTCACCAAAAGAAGAAGGCCCCTTCCCTGCCGTACTACTCATTACCGGTTCAGGAGCCCAAAACAGGAATGAAGAATTACTTGGGCACAAACCATTTTTAGTCCTCGCTGATTATTTAACAAAACTTGGTATAGCAGTTTTAAGAGTAGATGATAGGGGTATTGGGCAATCTACAGGCAATTTCCAAACTGCAACTTCATTGGACTTTGCAGACGATGCTTTAGCCGGAGTTGAATATCTTAAATCAAGAAAAGATGTGGACAAAAATAAAATAGGATTAATTGGCCACAGCGAAGGCGGGTTAATTGCACCTATTGTTGCCGATGAATCCAAAGACGTTGCTTTTATAGTTTTAATGGCTGGCCCGGGAATCCCTGGTGACCAGTTACTATTAAAACAATCTGCTTTAATAATGAAAGCATCGGGAAGAAGTGATTCATCAATTGCCAGAGCCCAAAAAATTAGTGCAAAAGTTTTTAATATAATAAAGACAGAAAAAGATAGCGCAAAAGCTTACTCTATGATTTATTCACTTCTAAATAATTACTATGATAAATTAACACCAAGCGAGAAAAAGGAAATTGGAGATAAAGAAACATATTTAAAGCAAATAGATGTCGCTTTAGAACCCTGGTTCAGATTCTTTATTAATTATGATCCCGAACCGGCACTTGAGAAAGTAAAATGCCCGGTGCTCGCAATAAATGGTGAAAAAGATCTGCAGGTTCCCCCAAAAGAAGATCTGGAAGCAATTGATGCGGCACTGAAAAAAGGTGGTAACAAAAATTATAGGACTGTTCAGCTTCCGGGATTGAATCATTTATTCCAGACTTCAAAAACCGGTTCCCCTTCAGAATACAGCAAAATAGAAGAGACAATTGCACCCATTGCTTTAAAAACAATCGGGGATTGGATATTAAAAGTAACTAAATAAAAATTTTGTGATGTTCCAGGAACTTGTCTGCCGATCAATAAAGCGATAATCCCTTCCAAAGGAATGATGGTGTTTTTTAAAATACTTTTTCTTACATTATTCTTAAATTATTTTAAAAATCCGCAGTCGCATTTATATAGGGAGCTTGCTTAAACATTCAACACAGCATTTGATTAATAATTATCATAACTGTAAGTAATTATATCGCTCAAAAAATATAAGGGGTAATTTTATGAAAACGATTATTTTATGTTTTATTCTTACTGTATCTCTATTTTCTCAAGGGATGTATCTTTCCAAAGAAAATGGCTTTTCACTTGGTTTTATGTATGGAGCAGATAAAGATATAAAAGAGCTTAGCTTTGCTGCAGTATATTCGCTTTCAGGGTATGTTGATTTTTCTTATTCAAGATCCAAATATTTAGATGAAAAAAATACAGATAACTTTCAAAATGAATTTTTTTTAAGAGGGTACATTTTAAAAGACAAACTGCCTGTATTTTTATCCGGCGCTTTCGGTTATATCTACCAAAAAGCAGAAACGAATCTTTGGAATAATTATCCGATTACCGCTACCAACAAAGGCATCGCTTATGAAATAGGCCTGCATCTATCCGACAACCGTAGTCAAGTATCAAATAAAATAGTTGCATCATTTATTTATAGATATTTTGATTCCAAAGAAAAAATTCAATATACAACTGCGTCTGTGGTTGATAATAATATTCTTCGTTCAATGGCTTTTGAAATAGCGCTGATTTATAATTTTTCATTCATCGGGGTTGTAGTTGGACCAAGATTTACCACCTATAATAATTTCGATGACATGCTTTACGGTTTTAATTTAACTTTGATATTAAAGCATTAATTGTTAGAAATGGCACAATTAAAATAAACCAGCAATTAAGTTTAGATGAGAGGATTATATAATAACATTAGCAAATATAATAGGACATAAATTTTTAGTTTAATAATAATGCTACTTAAATTAAAAAACTTTGATAGAATATTTTTCGGATTTATACTTGGCGTCGCATTTCCATTTTCGCTCTGTTTGATATCAATAATTGTATGGTTCTTAATTGACAGAAATGAAAGCACTGTTTTTATTTATTTAATTATTGGATTACTGCCCGGGTTAATAATTGATTTGAAGTTTTTAAGGAATTGGATAAACAAAAAATACGAACTTTCTACATGGTTTGTTATTTTGATTTATATTATTTGCAATATTGGTTTATACGGATTCTTTATGGGCTTCCCGGTATTCAATATAATATCAGGTTTGATTGCCGGATATTATTTCGGCAAAAGGATTTCTTTTTTGAAAATGAAATCTGAAATGCAGCCCAAAATTATAAAGCATGTTTCTTTGTTTACAGGATTGATAATGGCTTTAATTTGTACCTCAACCGGGATCATTGCGCTGTCAGACGAATATACCGGAAGTGCTGTTAAAGGCATATTAGGACTTAACTTTGAAGTTACAAAAGAAATGCTACTCGCTATAGTTTTAGTAGGCGGATTGGGTTTGGTTGTTGCTGAATACTTTATTACAAAACTAACAATACAAAAGACAATTAAATTAAACAGCAAGACTGCTTAGCATTACTTTCCCTGGCAAGTTTAAATATTTTTTCCTCTAAAAATAAATGATAATGTTAAAGCAGGCGATCAAGAAATCCTTAAAGGTTTGACTCATTTATTTCATTCGTTTATAAAAAGCTTGTACTTAATATAAATATTTGTAAGATTTTAATATCTAATCTAAAATATTATTGTTAAAACAGGAGGAGCCATGTTTTCTAAAATCAGACAACTGGTAATGAAACAGTTCACTGTATGCCCCCGAACTGGTAAAATAACAGGACTTAAAATTGAGAAAGAAAAGACTTCATGGCTCTGGATTGTTATTGGCCTGGCTTCAGTTATTTGGGTACTCATTAGAGTTGTACCCAAACCCAGCCGTGCAACCTATCCCTGCCAAAAGGTAGCTCAACCAATTGCCGCCGGTTTTATTGCATGGTTGCTGGGACTGATTGGATCTACAATGATCGTACGCCGGGCACGTCACCTGTTTCAAAGAAAACGATATGTATTGGGAGCGATCAGCATTACAATTGCCGTTCTTTTTTTGGTTACCTTTAGTGATACAAATAGTGTTGCCGCACCAGCAGGAACCTTTGTCCCCACCGATTCAGTTAATAGTCCAATAGGTATTGGAAAAGGTGTTCATCCCGGACGTGTTGTATGGGTTTATGATAGTTTGCTATGTGATCAAGGCAGCACAAGTGGCTGGTGGTGGGAAGATGAACGTACCGATCCGGAAGTGGCTCAACTTATGATGAATCAAGCACTGCTCAAACTTACGGGTATTAATGATCCTGTTGAGGCCTGGGATTCGCTTTTCAAGTACTTCAATAAAACACGTTACGGCCAAAATGATATGGGCTATCAAGCCGGTGATAAGATTGCTATCAAGGTCAACAATATTTTCTCACGTTTTTACGAATGGACTAGCAGCCAGGATAGCCGCCCGTGTCCGCAAATGCTTCATGCCCTGCTCTGGCAATTGGTAAACAACGCGGGCGTACCGGACGAAGATATTACTATATATGACTGCAACTTTTATCATGGCGATCCGGTCTACAAATACAATCATAAAGACTTCCCCGGTGTGCGCTGGGCTGAAGGTGATGCCACGGATCGTGATGATGGACATGGTTATGAAAACGGTCCTGGAGATGATCCAGGCATACGAGAAAAAGTAGTGCCCGATACTAACTGCGTAGTTTATTACGGCGATCCGGAACTCGTTCCGGGCAGCGGCAAGGTTTGTCTGCCCACAGTTGTCTCAGAGGCAAAGTATCTTATCGACGTTGCACTGCCGCGTCCTCACGAGCTGGCAGGTATCACCGCCTGCGCAAAGAATTTTTTCGGCTCGGTCTGGAATCCTGATCCCCCACAGGAGAATGCTTATTATTATCATGGCTGGTGCCCATTCTATATGCACAAAGCTGTAGCAGCTCTAAATTTCTCCCCCGATATTCCTATGCAGCCTATGGGCTCTTATAATGCATTGGTCGATCTGATGGGACATAAAGAACTAGGCGGCAAAACTATTTTGTTTTTGGGTGAGTGTATTCACAATAAATTCTGGAAGGCTTCGCCATTCAACGGAAGGCCTGCCTCGAGTTTGTTTATGAGCCAGGATATCGTAGCCATTGAGTCAGTACTGCTAGACTTTTTTAGGTCCGAGGGTGCCATAGTCGCAGGTACTGCCGATAATTATCTTCATGAAGCTGCCCAAGCTGATAATCCACCTTCGGGTACAGTCTACGATCCGGAAAATGACGGCATCCCATTAAAGAGTTTGGGTGTGCATGAGCACTGGAACAATTCTACGGACAAAGAATACAGCCGTAATCTTGGCACTGGTGAAGGTATTGAGCTAATAAAAATCTTAAATGATACCCAAACTTCTGTTGAGATTGGCAAAGAGAATATCCCAAACACATTTACCCTTTTCGAAAATTATCCTAATCCCTTTAATCCGACCACAACCATTCGATATTCCCTGCCGGCTTCTGCCGACATCAGTTTGAACATTTATAATCTGAAGGGAGAAAAGGTTTGTTCTCTCATAAATCAACATCAATCTTCAGGTACCTTTGAAATAAGCTGGGATGGGCGCAATGAAAACAACGTACATGTTGCTTCCGGTATTTATATCTACAAAATGGAAGTAAATAATGGAAAAGAAATAAGCAGCCAATCCAGGAAAATGTTGCTGCTCAAGTAATTTGTTGCGTTAGTTTGTAAAACACAAAAAATAAACTGTATAACATTGTTAAATATTCTTTGCAGAAGGGAAAGATTTATTTTGGTTTTAAGGTTATTAAACTAAATGGTAGTGTTGCTACAGACGGCGGGCTAGCTGTTAGCCAGGTCAATCAATTTAAATTATAAATATTATTTATAGGAAATTTATGAATGAAGCAAATAATCTGTTGACTTGTGAAGTTTGTAATAATCCTGTCAAAGAGGATGATGATTTTTGCCCTAATTGTGGTTCTCTTTTCATTGATGAAATATTTTGTGATAATCATAATGAAATACCAGCCGATGGAGTTTGTATAATATGTCGTATCCCTTTTTGTGAAAAATGTGGAGCACAAATAAATAATCATTTTTTATGCATGCAGCATTCCAATTATGAAATCATTGAAGGGATGGCCCGAGTTTACGAAACCCTTGACAACACAGCTATTCAATATGTAAAAACTTGTCTGGAACAGGATGGACTTCATCCGGTTTTGTTCAATCGTAATTCCCCATATGGGAGTTCAAGACTATCACATAATCTTTTTAATTCTGTTGGAAATTATTCGGCAAATATTGGAACTAAAATAATGGTTCCTTGTCAAGAAGTGTTAAAAGCTGAAGAAATTTTAAAATCAATAAATATAACCAACTAAAAGGTTTTAAATTATTTTTAGAGAAATTTAAAGTATCTACTCTGCTAAGTTTCAAATACAACTTTGATAAAATCATTTAAAGAAACAACAGAATTTCGGTTTCCAAGATTAACATCGATAAACCGTTAAAACGGTTATTTTGTTTGTTAGTATTATGATTGTCACCGAAATGTTCTTGGATATCAATTCATAGCTGCAATAAAAAGCCAAACAAAAATTAACACAGCAATTTATTTCGGTGACACAGGGATAAAGCATAGGTTAATTCCGGGATTTATCCCGGAGAAGAGAGAATCCTCAAAAAACCTTTAACTGTTTCAACAGTTTTTATTTTCTTTTTCACTAAAAGAATATCTTAATACCTTGGATGAAAAAACTGATTTCTTCCCCAGCGATTTTAACAAAAAAAGCATAACTTTATCTAATCAAAAATTTTAGGGGTAAAAGAGCAATGCAAAAAGAACTACTAATTATCATTCTGTTTCTACTTGTCAATTTTTCGTTCGGACAAGACTTTACGGATTTATATGGCGATTATTTGGGGCAAACACCACCGGGTGATACAGCTATAGTTTTTGCCCGCGGAATTGTCTCGACTGATGACCTGGAACATAGCCCGGCTATGTTTACTCCCGATGGTAATGAAGTATACTGGATATCAGTTGGAAAGTCCGGTTCTGATAACAGTAAGTGGATTAGCCGTACGTTGACCATGAAGCGAATTAACGGCCGATGGACAGTCCCTACCGATGCTCCTTATAAAATTTGGCTGCTTTCTGCTGATGGCAATAAGGGCTATTATACTGAGAACAAGGACCTTTGGTTTGTTGAAAGGCAAGGCGATAATTGGAGTGAGCCTAAGTGTCTTAATTTGTTAAGCCGGTACCCGGAATTGCAATTCATCTATGCCACCTCAGTCGCATATAACGGCACACTCTATTTTACTGCTTACCTGGAAGGGCCGAAGAACAACTACGGTATCTATCGCTCCAAATTCATCAACGGCGAATATGCAAAACCGGAAGCGCTCCCTAGCAGTATTAATATGGCGGATAGCGTTCTTAATTGGACCCCGTTCATTGACCCTAATGAGAGTTATATTATTTTTTCTTCAAACCGCCATAACAAACGTGATTTTGGTGATTTATATATTAGTTTTCACGACACAAGTACAGATACATGGTCTAAACCAATTAATATGGGGGAACAAATAAATAGCGGAGCCCAAGAACGTTTGCCATGGGTTAGTAATGACGGCAAGTATTTATTCTTCACCCGCTGGACTCGCGAGCATAATCATGATGTTTACTGGGTAAGTGCTAAGATTATTAATAGACTAAGAGAACAAGAAAATATGTTAAAATAAACTGATTGAAGCAGAAGTTATATCTATCTGGGAAAAACAATTACAAAAGAAACACAAGGTTAAAAATGGGGATATTGGACAGATAAACAAAGAGAAACTGAGAAGTATATACCCTCTATTGCTTTTTCAATAACACCGCAATTTATTGCGGTGAGATAAGACCAAACAATAATCTCACTAACTGTTTTAACAGTTTATACAGTTATTGGTTTTTTATCCAGAATGAATTAAAGATAGCCTGTTAAACTTCCTGCATGAATGAGGGAAGCAGCAACATTAATAAATATATTCTTTAAATTAACTTTTAATGTTAAATAATTAAAAGTTAGCCAAACTTGCAGAATTTAAATTTATAAAGGAGAACATAATAGATGGCAAAAAATAAATCAACTAAAAAAAGTGAAGTGCTCATAGTGTATGGTGCCGGTTTAGGTGCCGCATTTGGAGCTGCCTTACCAGCTATATTTGATAGTATAACCATACCTTTCGGAATTTCCATTGGCGTAATATTAGGAGTAACTATAGCTTTGATTTTCGGTAAGAAAATTATCCGGTTGTTCGGAAATCCGGATAAAACTAATTCAGATGAAGAAAAAGAATAACAAAACTGTTTGTAATTAAAGGAAGGGTAATTTAAGTAATGTCAATGAAATGAAGCTCAACATTGATTTAAGTACATCTTATAATACAGCATGCCGTTCGGAAATAATTAGCAATTTTTTAATTGTTATTAAAAAACATGTTTAGCAAAAAAAATTAATGGTAATTATACCGATGTTTTTTAAAAA
>CAVZQU010000003.1:0-53693 GCA_963777515.1 uncultured Bacteroidota bacterium | reverse complement strand
GAAGTGTGAAGTAATATTGTCACTCATATTCGTTCAGTCTTCGACCTGCTCAGCCTGACACAGTCATGTCACACTGAGTTTATCGAAGTGTGAAGTTTTATTGTCAATCATATCGTTCAGTCTTCGACCAGCTCAGCCTGACATTGTCATTGTCACACTAAACTCCATCGAAGTGAGAGCCAATTGAAATCATGATGTTAACTTTATAATGTCACACTGAGCTTGTCGAAACCTGCCTGCCGGTAGGCAGGTGTGAAGATCTATTGTCAATCATATCGTTCAGTCTTCGACCAGCTCAGCCTGACATAATAATTGTTACACTAAAGTCCGTCAAAATAAAATAAGCTTTTACCAAATTTTTACTCTTTTATCAGCAGGCCTCCACATTGGCTGTCCTGGTTTAATATCAAATGTTTTATAGAAAGCCGGAACATCGCTAAATGGCCCATTTACTCTTAAGAAATTTGGTGAATGAACATCGGTTAAAACCTGCCTGGCAAGAGATTCAGGTCTTGTGTGCCCAAGCCATGAATAAGCGTAACCTAACCAGAACCTTTGAGCCGGAGTTAATCCGGCGATTTTTTTCCCTTCTTTATATTCGTCGGTTTTCTGGAAAGCATCCCAGCCTATTACAATTCCGCCAAGGTCGGCAATATTCTCTCCCAAAGTTGCTTTGCCGTTAATGTGCATGCTGTCCAATACAACATAATTATCAAATTGCTCAACCATAAGCTTTGTTTTGTCTTTAAATTTTTCCTCATCTTCTTTTGTCCACCAATTATGAAGATTTCCATTTGCATCATAAAGCCTTCCTTCATCATCAAAGCCGTGAGTCATTTCATGCCCGATTGTAGCAGCCCCGGCATAAGCATAAGCAACTGCATCGTCGACAAGTGAATCAGGAACGCCGGGAACAATGAATGCAGCAGCAGGAAGTACTATTTCATTATTAGAAGGATTGTAATAAGCATTCCAGGTTTGCGGGGTCATATCCCATTCGGTTTTATCTACAGGTTTGCCAAGCTTATTTAAATTTCTTTCAAACCAAAACTCACTCGCTCTAATTGAATTTCTTGCATAAGAATCTTTGTTGATTGTCAGCTTTGAAAAATCTTTCCATTTATCGGGGTAGCCTACTTTTTTTGTTATCGAATATAATTTTGAAAGTGCTTTTTGTTTTGTTGAATCACTCATCCAGTCAAGATTGCGGATTCTATTTGCGAAAGCGTCAATTAAATTGTCAACAATTTTTTCATAGCGTTTTTTTGTTTTAGGCGAATAAAATTTTTCCACGTAAATTTGTCCAAGCAGTTCACCCATCGCATTTTCTGTTGCATCTTCAATTCTTTTCCACCTTGGCCTTTGTTCTTTAATACCGGATATCACTGTCCCTCTAAAATGAAAATACTCTTTATCAATTTTACTGCTTAAAGTATTTGCAAAGTTTTCAACAAAATGAAATTTTAAATAAGCCTTCCACTGGCTCAAGCTAAATTTGTTTATTGCAGAATTTAATTGGTGATAGAATTCAGGCTGCCCGACAATAACTGAATCAACTTTGCCTGCACCCATTTCATTTAACATTAGTTTCCAATCAATTGAAGGAGTAATTTTTTGAAGCTCATCAACAGACATTTTATTGTAATTTGCATAAGGATCGCGCAGATCTTCCAGCTTTCTGCATGAATCGGCAAGAAATTTTTCAATCCGGTAAATCGAATTTAAATCTTCTTGCGAATCATTATACTTCTTACCCAAAAGGTTCGACATATTATTAATATGCTTTTTATATTCCGCGCGAATATTCTTTGTTCGATCATCGTTTCTGAAATAATATTCTCTATTTGGCAATCCAAGACCGCCCTGCCATAAATACAAAGCCTCCTGCTGGCTGTTTTTTGAATCCTGCTCAACAAACATCCCGAATAAAACTCCGACTCCTTCTTTATGAAGCAATGCGGCAGTTTCAAATAAATCTTTTTTATTTTTTATAGAATTTATTTTATCAAGCTCAGGTTGAATTGATGAAATGCCTTGCTTATCAATTTTAGCTGAATCCATACCCGGTAAAATAAAAATCACCTATTTTTTGTTTATTGCTTCCGGATGGGGCATTTGCTTTAGCTGCTTCCATCAGTATTCCTTTTAACCTGCTGTATGTTTCTTCATCTACAAGATTAGGCAAACCCCAATACCGCTCAGATTTAGGGATAGGATTTTCTTTCATCCAGGTTCCGGTTGCATACTTAAAAAAATCAACACCTGGATCAACTGTTGTATCCATTGCCTGAGTTAAAAAGTCTCCGTCTGTTTTTTGCTGGGAAAAATTTTGAGTTGTGAAAAATGAGAAAAAAGTAAATACAAATAGTGCGATTGTTTTCATAAATGTTTGTCTTTATTATTAAATAATGATTATTAAACCCAAACTAAAACCAACCACAAAGTGTCACACTAAGCTTATTTACCGGCAGAGAGTGTTACATGAAAAATTTTACTGTCACACAGAGTTTATCTAATTGTGGGCTAGTTGAAACATGATGTTAACTTAATATTGTCACACTGAGCTCCGTCGAAGTGTGAAGATTTATTGTCAATCGTAACGTTCAGTCTTCGACCAGCTCAGCCTGACATAATAATTGTAACACTAAACCTCGTCTAAGTGTGAGCCAATTGAAACATGATGTTAACTTAATAATGTCACACTGAGCCCCGTCGAAGTGTGAAGATTTATTGTCAATCGTAACGTTCAGTCTTCGACCAGCTCAGCCTGACATAATAATTGTAACACTAAACCTCGTTTAAGTGTAAATCAGTTAAAACATGATGTTAACTCTATAATGTCACACTGAGCCCCGTCGAAACCTGCCTGCCGGTAGGCAGGTGCGAAGTTTACTTTGTATGCCATACTACGATAAACTTAATACTGGAATAAACCATAATTCATAATTTGGATTATTTTCATTTAAAATTTAGTTAATAAGTAAAGACGCTCCAGCGGAGCGTCTCTACAATAGTATTAATAAATATAAATTAAGTGGTGGGAAATTACCTAAACACATTAAAAGTAAAAAGGATAATAGCAGGTTTTTTTACTCCGTCATTCTGCGAAGATAATTTATTTGCCCGAGATGATAATTTAAATGGCTTATTAAATGAACCAGGAAAAATGCAGTGCTGACATTTTTCTGCAAAAAGTTTTGCTTGTAAATATGATCCAATTCCTTTTCATCAAGCGAATTTAGTGAAGAATTAACTGAATCGATTGTTTCATCAATGTTTTTAAGTAATTCTTCTTTAGGAATATTTTTGCTTGTAAATTCAGCATCACGGTTACGAACATAACCGCTGTGCCCAAGATTTGCCCCAATAAATGTTTGTAGATTTCCACACAGATGAAGGCATAAATTTCCGGCAGTGTTTTTTACTTCTCCTGAAACCTGCCATAAATTTTTTTCATTTTTGAAAGAAGAAATTTCATCTTTTAGTTTTTTAAGATCGCGATCGAATAATTCGACAAAGGATTCTTTAAGCATTTTTACCCCGTTATTAAATTAATGATTGATTAAGTATTTTTTCATTATGATCTTCCAAAATTGCTTCTGTAACATTAATAATGTGGTCGCCAACTTTTTCACATGAATTAAAAATATCGTTATAAATCATTCCGCTTTTTAAATTATAATCTCCTTTTTCGATGTCTTCAAAATATTCGTGTCTTAACTTGTTTCTAAGTTCATTTATTTCAAGTTCTTTTCCCTGTGCCGGGCTATATTCCACTTTTTCATAAGGCGTTTTCAAATTTTCGTGCATAATCATTAAAGCCTGATCGAGAAGATTAAATGAAAATTTTAAATTTGATAATTGTATTTCTGAGAATTTAATATTGTCTTCATCCATCTTTTCAATTGACCGGGACATCTGGTAAAAAATATCCCCGATTCTTTCTAAGTCACTTACAATGCTTAATATACTTCTAACTTTATTTGAAGCATCCTTGCTTAATCTTCCTTCTGAAATTTTAGCGAGATAATTTACAACTTCAACTTCAATTCTATCTGTAGTTTGTTCATATTTTAAAATTTTGTTAAAAAGTTTGTGCCTTTTATTATTTTGCTCACCGTTTAATAATTCTTGTACAAAGCCGGACATTTTAGAAACAATTTTACCAAACTTTGCTACTTCTTTTTGAGCTTCCAATAATGAAAGTTCTGAAGTTTTCATTAACCCGGTTCCAATATATTCAAGGTGATATTCTTCATCACCGTCTTTTGAGGGTACCATTAATTTTACAATTTTCACAATCTGAGGGATGAACCACACCAATAGCAAAGTGTTTATAATATTAAATGAGATGTGAAAAAGTGTTAACGCCCATTTAATAGCATGAAAGTTTGTAAAAGGGGAGCCGGCTTCTGTTGTCAACATAATTTTATCTATTCCTTGAAGATACCAGGGAAAAACAAGTAGAATCCAGATGACACCAAATACATTAAATATAAAGTGTGCCCGCGCTGCTCTTTTAGATTGAATGTTTGTTACGATTGCTGCAATGTTTGCTGTAATTGTTGTCCCTATATTTTCACCCAGTACTATTGCGGCGGCAATATCAAAAGTAATCCATCCGTTTTCACACATTACCAACGTTAAAGCCATAGCTGCACTTGAAGACTGAACAACTACTGTAAACAATGTTCCAATTAAAATAAAAAGTAAAGTGGAAAAGATTCCCATATTTGTCAGCCCTTTTAAGTTAGCTAACATTTCCGGGCTAATTTCAGGTACGGAATTTTTTAAGGCTTCCAATCCCATAAATAAAATAGCAAACCCTATAAGAAATTCTCCCCATGATTTTAATTTATTGTTACGCATAAATGTTAAGGGAAAACCAATGGCAATTATAGGCAGGGAATAAGAAGCAACACTGATTTTAGAAAAACCAAAAACGGTAACAAGCACAGCAGTAACTGTTGTACCGATATTTGCCCCCATAATTACGCTGATTGCTTGTTTTAATTTAAGCAGGCCGGCGTTTACAAAACTAACAATCATAACAGTGGTTGCTGAAGATGATTGAATAACACTTGTAACAGCAAAGCCGGTTAAAATGCCTGTAAACCTGTTAGTAGTCATTGCGCTAAGTATTTGCCGCATTTTATTACCGGCAACTTTTTGGATTCCTTCGCTCATTATCTTCATTCCAAAAATGAAGAAACCTAATGCACCGACAAGCTTTAAAATATCTAATAACAAATATTAAGTTCTCTCTCTTATTGTTAATTTATTAAAAAATAGCTCGATTAATAGTCCAAATCTTATGCAGAGTTATTTGCTGGTTTAATGAATTTATCATATTCCTTTTGTAGAATCATATTTATAATAACAAAGTGTCTTTAGATTTTTGAGATTCATAAAGAGATAGATAGAAAAGCAATGTCTATAAATTTTATAGTGAAGCATAACATGTAATTATTCTAATCGCCCTTTCCCTCTCTTAGCCTATTTAGGATTTTTATTTATATTTATTCATTCCCGTTCAACAAGACTTGTATCCCCAAAATCAATATATGAACATAAAATTAATAACATTTAAATCCAAAAGCTTTTTCATGTAGCGATTTTTTTTACTTACTTATTGAAGTTACGCAAAACAGTCATTCTGAACAATTTGAGATATTTCGCTTTATTCAATATGGCCAAAACATTCATTGGTGTAACTTCAGTTATTTAGAAAATAGTGATATAATTGAGAAGAAGTATTGTGTTTAGTAGTGTCCAAATTTACTGAAATTATAAACTAGTGAATTATCCCTCGACCCTGCCTGCCGGAAGGCAAGTCCGCCCGGGATGACAATTTAAATAAACCTGTCATGGTGAGCGGAGTCGAACCATGGTTTATAAAAGTGGATTAGGACACTACTTTGTGTCTCAATGGAAGTTTAAAACAAAAAAAAGCCGCACATTGCGCGGCTTTTTAATTTTTGAAGAAGACTTTCTACTACATCAAATCGAGCAGCTAATTATTTTTAGGGAGCTAATCAAAATAATCTAATTAGTAATACGATTGCCGCCACAAAACCAATTTCAATCATAATTCCGTTTACAATTCCAATCAATACACAACCTTCTGATTTTTCCATGCTGCCTTCTCCAGAAAAATTATTTAGAACTATGTTTTTTTAAATTGAATTACACAACGATTATGCCACCTGAGTGTTATTTGAAACTTGGAAAAATTCCAATATTATAGTTGAGTTTTTCCATGTATGCGAAAAAGTATTCTCAACTGCGAAAATATTGCTAATGAGCAAATAATTATCTCAATCCTTATAATTACTAATAAAAAACATTTAACATTAAAAAACAATATTAGGTTAAAATTATTTTTTGCCTAATTTATTTTAACAGTTTTTGATTTTTACCTATAAACAATAAAGAATGAAAGATATAAGATTGAACTTACTATAACAAATAAATCAGTAAAAATTTTATTTTTATTTTAATTTTAAGCAATATTATAACTTTCTGGCAACAACTACAGTGGACTTTAAGGTCTCAACTATCCCGGAATTGCTGTTCAAAGCTTCAATAAGTATTATATATATTCCAATTCTTAATCTGTGATTTAAATCATCTAATCCATTAAAAATTATTGAGCCTCTATTTCCGCTTGCCTGATTATTTAAAATTGTTCTGACCAATCTTCCCTTGCTGTCAAAGACTTTTACTCTAATTTGTGCTATGGGTTGTGAAAGTTTGTAATTGATAATTGTAAAATCCTCAAAGCCATCATCATCGGGGGAAAATGGGTTCGGGGAGACAGAAATATTTGAAGCACTATTTTTTTCTTCTGTGAAAATGCTGTTTTGTTTTCCAGGAGTAGCTCCATTTGTATTTACAGAGCTGCTCCAATTAAATTGGTCGTTACTTCCTAAAGCAGGATTAATTCTTTCAAGAGATATATTTTTTGTAGAGAGGAAATTTTTATTCTGCCAATTGTCAAAATAATAAACTGAATCGATAGTATTTCCAAATAAATCTTTCAACAGAATTAATTCACCTGAATTTGATAATCCAAGTGAAGAAACATTTAAAATAGTTTTTAAAGAATTGTTATTAAGCTTGTACTTATTGTTTATAAGTGAATCAGCTGCTAAAACAAAATAAGAATTTGAAGGAATTGATAAGCTTACGTTTGATAATTTATAACTATTTCCATTTTCATCTTCAATTTTCCATCCCCCGATGTTTACTGAATCACTGCTTAAATTGTAAAATTCAATGAACTCTGAATTATCAACATCAGGGTTATACATAATTTCGTTAATTATTAAATCATTCCTTTTAGCAGGTTTAAAATTGTTTATAGAATTTATTTTGCCTGGAGTACTTTTAGTTTTACTTAATGATGTTATCCAATTTGTACTGTCATTTGATTGAGCATTAAAGGAAATTCGCTCCAATGAAAAATTATTTCCGCCGCCCCATGCTGATTTATAATTAACACTGTCAATTACTTCGTTTCTAAAATCATAAAGAATTATTCCATCGTTTGTATTGCCAAGCGTTCCGAAATTTGCGATAAATATTTTTGATTTAACTTCAGGGTGATAAGAATAAAAAGTAGTGTCTTTTGCAATTATAAAATATTCGTTTGGATTTATAATTGCATCAGAACTTGTTATTAAATTTTTATTCGGCGATGGAAGTAGGTCACTTATGCTCCAATCTTTAATATTTATTTCTTGATTGGATGTATTTACTAGTTCAACCCATTCAGGTTCTTTTGGTGCCGGATCAGACATAATTTCGTTTATAATTATTGATGATGAGGAATAACCGGGCTGGATAACTGCTGGCAATAAATTATTAGTTGTATCCTGGTCACCTGGAAATTCAGCTTTAACAAAGAATCTTTTTTTAGTTTGAAGATTTTTAATGATATAATTAAACTTAATTACAATTGAATCGTTAGCGCTTAAATTTGAAACTGCTTTTGATTCTAAATTTAGATCCGGGATAGAATCAAGATTTGTATCTTCAAAAAGCAAAACATTAAAGCTGGATAAATTTTTTCCAATGTTTTTTATTGTAGCAGTAATAGAAACATCATCACCAAAAAGTGGTTTGGCTGGAGTAAAATTTATATGAGAAACTGCTACATCAAAATCTTTTTGTGTAACAGAGTTTATTTCTCCGGGAGTTGCTTTAAATGGACTTACAGATGTTGCCCAATTAGATGAATCAGTAGATGACATATCGGGATCTTTTCTTTCAAGCGACCTTCCATTGCTTCCGCCCCAAATAAAAACATATTCAAGTGAATCAATTGTACGATTTAAAGAATCGATTAAAATGATCCTATCGCCGCTGTTGTTTAAAGTAGGAAAGCTGGCTTTGACAAACTTTGATTTTAAATTATAATAATTTTTAATTGATGTATCTTTTGTGATTACGAAATATTCTTTTGGATTTAGTGAAATCAAGTTTTTCACAACAACAACAGTGTCATTCTCATCTGCAATTTTATAATTCTTCAAATTGATTGTTTTATTACTGCGATTAAAAATTTCAATCCATTCCGGTTGGGGAGAAGTTGGTGCGTACATAAATTCATTAATAACTAAATCGTTTCTTTTTTCATTTATTTGCGTGGCAGAAATCTTTGCAAAAGCAACATTGTTGGAAGTATCTTCATCATTTGAAAAATTAATTTTGGCAATAAATTGATTTACTCCATTTTCAAAATTATCTGTAGAAACATTATAGACCACACTATCATTTGGTTGGATTGAATTTCCCGATAAACTTGAAATCAATTCATTTGACTGAGCAATAGAATCTTTATTTATGTCTTTATAAAATTGAATTTGAAAATTATTTGGTGGTGAAAGTCCAATATTTTTTATCTTGATTTGAAAGTTGATTGATTCTCCAATTATGGCAAAATCTTTATCTGGTTTGAATGAACTAATTTTTAAATCATAATTTTTAGGTGTTATGGAATTAACCTTTCCAGGAGTTGCTTTCTGTAAGCTTTGAGATGTTCCCCAGTTAGATTGAAGTGTACTGCCTCCGTTTACAGAAATTCTCTCTAATGATTTCCCTCCTGTTGAGCCGCCCCAGCTTGGTAAATATTCAAGACTGTCTAACACAACATTTAAAGAATCTTTAATTACAACTGCATCCCCGGTGTTATTAAGAGAAGGGAAACTGGCAAGAACAATTGGCGAACCGACATTATATAAATTTAGAATTGAAGAATCTTTACTTATTACTAAAAAGCTGTTTGCGTTAAGATTAAAATTATTTTGTATTACTTTTACTTTTGTTGAATTGTCTGAAACTGATAAGCCTTTTAAATTTATTGTATTTGAAGACCTATTATAAATTTCTATCCACTCAGGTTCACCGGAAGAGGGAGCATACATAATTTCATTTATGATAATATCATTGTAGTTATTTCCAGGTGGATAAACTGTGAAGGAATAATATTTAGTGTTATTGGTTGTATCTTCATCATTTGAAAAAATAACCTTTGCAATTAGATGGTACGCTCCATTTGAAAGAGAATTTAAATTAGTGGAAATTGTGACTGAATCTCCAGCAGCAAGATTTGAATATTGTTGATTAAAAATAATCTCATTTGAGCTTCCGGTGGAATCAAAATTGACATCATTAAAAATTTCAATGGAGTAATTATCTGCTTGTTGCAAACCTATGTTCTTAACTTTTACATTTACTGTAATATTATCGCCATCAATTGGCTGAACCGGGGTAATCTTGATAGATGATAACGATAAATCATAGTCAATGGGAGTTACGGAATTTTTAAATCCTGGTGTTCCATTTTCATTTAATGAATTTGCCCAATTCGAAGCTGAGTTGTCACTTGTCATCAATATCTTTTCGTCGGAAATACCTGCACTATTATTTGCCGAATAAATGTAAGTTGAAAGAGTATCATCTATAGAATTTAAAGGAAAAGAGACCGGTCGGATGTATTTGCCATTCCTGTTGAGCCAAAAGCACCATCACTAATTTTTAAAACTAATGCTGTTGAAGGAATTAAAGATTTATATATTCCATTTTGAAAATCATAATCTCCTTCAAAAATAACAGCAAAAGATTGCGGAAGTAAAAGTGTTGAATCATTTACGCTTACAATTAAATCCGGATTTGAGGTTTGATATTTTATTTTAAAAGCGCTTAAATCAATTGTGTCTGTTGCACTTGTATTATAAAGTTCAATAAATTCATTGTTCCCGCTGACTGGATCGAACATTATCTCGCTGAAGATAATTGAAGAATTACCTTGTGCGTAAATAACAGTCAGTGAGCTAATAAATAAAAGAAATAGAAAAGCTTTCACAATTCACTAAATATTTTAAAATATTCAAATTGGTTTTGAAATTAAGCGTTCATTTTAATTTTAGCAAATATCTTTATTCTTCAATTATACTTTTTCATGTGACGTAAAGTAAAATAATCGAATAAAAAATTCGGAAAATATTTTATAACTCTAGCTCCCCAAACAATTGGAAATGGAAATTGGATTATCTTTTTTTCCTTTTTTATCCCATTTAAAATAATCTTTGCTGCTTTATTTACATCCATCAAAAAAGGCATCGGGAATTCATTTTTATCTGTCATTGCAGTTTTAACATATCCTGGCCTTACTGTTAATACTTTGATATTATGCAGCGAGAGTTCAACTCTTAAGCTTTCTAAAAAAGATGAAGCTGCAGCTTTACTTGCACTATAAAAACCGCTCTTGGGAAAACCACGGACATCAGATAAACTGGAGATGCCTACTATCATTCCTTTTTTTCTTTGCTTAAAACTTTCTGATAGTTCAATTACAAAATTAATAATACCCATTACATTAACATTAAAGATTTGTTCTGCAGTAAATTGTTCTGTGTTTTCGGTTAAAGCTCTTTTACTTGTTCCCGCATTTAAAATAGCAATATCAATTTCACCAAGCCTGTCATTAATAAGAGAGATGGATTTTTTTATATCATCAAGTTTTGTAACATCACATTCAATTGAAAGTATTTCACTTCCGTTGCTCTTAAGTTTTACAGCAAGTTCATCTAATTTGTTTTTTCTGCGGGCGAGGATTGCAAGTTTACATTTTTCTTTTGATATTTCTTCAGCAAGTGCTAAACCAATTCCGCTTGAAGCTCCTGTTAATAATATTACTTTCCCCGATATATTCATAATGTAGTAAAATTAGGTTAGGATAATTTAATTTACATTTAAAAATAGTCTAATAAGCTTTAAAGATGAACTGAAATTAAAAAAATGAAGGTTGAGGTGTGGAAATTTTTACAATTGTCAAAATATAAGCCAAGGTATCTTTCAACTTTAATTGCAAATTATTATGTTTGTTACAAAAATTATTCCAATGATAATTAATGTTTGGCAGTAATATAATATCAGTTGACGAAGTATTAGTAAGATCTGAGATTGTTGATACGCATTTTGTTTGCGATTTGGAGAAATGTAAAGGCGCCTGTTGTACGTTGGAAAGTAAATATGGGGCCCCTTTACTTAAAGAAGAAGTTGATAAAATTGAGGAAATTTTACCGATTGTAAAAGAATATCTTTCACCCAGGCATCAGAAAGAGATAGATATTAACGGATTTTATGAAATTCACGATAATGAGCTGATGACCGGAAGTGTGGATTATAAAGCTTGTGTTTTCGTTTATTTTGAAGGAAAAATCGCCAAATGCGGTATAGAAAAAGCCTATAATGATGGTAAAATTAGCTTTAAAAAGCCGATTTCTTGTCATTTGTTTCCAATAAGAGTTTCTAATTTAGGCGGTGATATTTTACGGTACGAAAATTTCAGTGAATGTGAACCTGCACTGCTAAACGGAAAAAACAAGCAAGTTAAAATAGTCGATTTTTGCCAGGAATCGTTGGTTCGACAGTATGGCAAGAAATGGTATAGTAAATTAAAGGAGATAGCCGGGAAATAATATGTTATCATTACATCAAAGATTGTCACAGCAGCAAAAGCTTTCGCCTCAACAAATTCAATATCAAAAACTATTGCAATTGAATACCTTGGCGCTTGAGCAAAGAATTAAAAATGAATTAGAAATAAATCCTGTCCTTGAAGAAGTAATGGAAGGTGAAATGGAACTGACCCAGGAAAAGGATAAGGATGAATCAAGCGAAGATGAATTTGACGAATACGACAGTAATAATGAAGAGTTCGAATTAGAAGACTTCATGAATGATGAGTATGATTCTTCGGATAAAGTTAATAGAAGCGGTGATGATGAAGTTTATCAGCCTTTAACGCCCGCAAGGGAAACTTTAACCGAGCACTTAACAAATCAATTAAGAATGATGGAGCTTGATGAAGATTATTTTACTTTAGGTGAAGAAATAATAGGTAATCTTAATGATGACGGATACTTAAAAAGAGATTTACCCGATATTTTATCAGAGTTAGAATTATTTGAACATATTTATATTCAATTGGATAAAGCTGAATCGCTTTTGGAAAAAATTCAAAAATTTGATCCAATCGGAATAGCCGCACGTAACTTAAAAGAATGCCTTTTAATACAACTCCGTAATTCTAATTTCGATCCTTACTATAAGTATTTGGCTGAACAGATGTTGATGCTTCACTTTGATGATTTTACAAAGAGAAGATTTGATGCATTAAAACTAAAAATGGAATTGACGGATGAATCTTTAAAAGCTACAATAGATTTAATTCAGCATTTAAATCCAAAACCCGGTGAAGGAAATATTGAAAGCGATGAGCTGAATCAAATTACTCCTGACTTTCTGATTGAAAAAGTTGAAGACAATTTTGTTATAACTCTAAATGATAAGAGTCTGCCCTCGGTTACAATCAGCAGAACTTATCTTGAAATGATTGATTCAAATAAAAAATCAAAGAAGAATGATAGAGAAAAAAACACATATAAATTTTTAAGAGAAAAGTTTGAATCTGCAAAATGGTTTATAGCATGCATTCAGCAGCGGCGTGAAACTTTGATGAAAATTATGCGAGCGATTCTTGAAAAGCAGTATGAGTTTTTTGATAAAGGCCCAAAATTCTTAAGGCCGATGATTTACAAAGATATTGCTGAAGAAATTATGATGGACATTTCCACTATCAGCCGTGTGGTTAATGGAAAATATGTTCAAAGTCCCATGGGAATTCATGAATTGAAATATTTCTTTAGTGAAGGCTTAACAACTGATTCAGGCGAAGAAGTTTCGAACAAGCATATCAAAGAAAGACTAAAAGAATTAATAGATGCTGAGGATAAAAAATCACCGTACAGTGACGACAAGCTTGCAGAGATGTTGAATGCTGAAGGAATTCATATTGCCAGAAGGACTGTTGCAAAATACCGTGAGCAGCTAAGGCTCCCGATTGCCAGGCTTAGAAAAGAATTATGATTTCTTATGCAATTGATGTTTTAATAATAATTTTTTTATTCTTAATCTTCGGTTACACTCATTCACTTTTTGCTTCCAATAAATTCAAAAAGCTTTTTATCCCTAAGCTTGGGAATAAAATTGCTTTTTATCGTTTGGGTTATAATGTAATTTCGATGCTTACTTTGTACTTCTTTTATGAAATTTCACCCAAACCTGATATAGTAATTTATGACTTATCAAGCCCGTATGATATTATTATTTTAATTCTTCAATTTTTAAGTCTTGCCGGATTATTGTGGAGCTTTAAATATTTTTCAGCAAAGGAATTTCTTGGTATTGGACAAATTGAGAGATATTTAAATGGCAATTATCATGCAGATGAATTGGACGAAAAATTAACATTAAAGATTTCAGGACCATATAAATTCAGCAGGCATCCGGTTTATCTTTTTAGCATCCTTTTTTTGCTGTTTCGCCCGATAATGGATTTGTTTTATGTAACTGTTTTTATTTGTTCAGTTGTTTATTTTTACATGGGTTCCATTTATGAAGAAAGAAAATTAGTAGAAAACTTTGGTGAAATTTACAGAGAGTATCAAAATCAGGTCCCAAGAATTTTCCCCACAAAATTATTTCAACCATACCGGAATAATCTTGCAGCCGGCGAATAAAGTAAAATCATTTTATTTAAAATATTTTTTAGTTGTATTCGTCTTAATAATTACGACTAATATTTTCGCTCAAGATAGTGTTATCGCAAAAGTTGGTCCCTTAAAGATTACTAAAGAAGAATTTACAGAAAGATATGAATTGGTGCCGCAGTTATCAAAACCAGATGGGCAAACATCAAACAAGTATAACTTACTTTATTCTTTAATTGCAGAAAAGCTCTGGGCTCTTGAAGCAGAGCATGAGAATCTTGATACGGCTTTGGTTATGCAAACAGCATATAAAAGCATTGAGAAAATGTTTGTACGTGATGCATTATACAAAATTGAAATTGCCAATAAAGTTAAAATAACTGATAAAGAAATTTTTAATGATTTTAAGAAATACTTTTCCGATTTGTCAGTTAGTGGTTTAATTGAATTAGATTCTGCTTCAATTTATGACGATTATAATCAGTTAAATTCCGGAATTGCATTCGATTCATTAGTTAAAATATATAATAAAGTAGTTGATACAACTCTCATCAAATATGGAGAGATGGATGAAAATAATGAGAACTTATTTTACGGTTTAAAAGTCAATGATTACACCGCTCCGGTAAATACAGGTAATAGCTGGGCAACTTTTAAATTAAATGATATTAAAACTAAATCGTATAATTCTGATGATATAAGTGTAGCTGCTCAAAAAGTAAAAAAAGTTATTGGTGAAAGGAAAACAGAAAAAGTTTATGATAATTATTTAAATAAATTTCTTGAAGATATGCACGTTGAAACTGATGGTGATATATTTTGGCGTATTTCCGATTTGTTAACTAATGAATTGAGTAATAGAAAATTAGAAGAAGCTATTCCCGACAGCCAGAATGTAAGTCTAAAAGATGAAGATATTTTAAAAATTGAATCTGAGCTAGGCAAAGAGATTTTAAAAAAACCTTTCATAAAATTTAAAAAAAATCCAATTACGACTGAAGTATTTTTAAAGCAATTTTTGTTTGATGGATTTTATCTTAAGAAAGTAGATGAGAAAATTGTCTCTGGAAAATTAAACACTCGAGTAAAAACATTTATCGAGAGTGAATTATTAGCCAGGGAGGGTTATAGAAGAGGGCTTCAAAATTTGCCAGAAGTTAGATCGCAATTGGATATGTGGCGTTTAAATTATCTTGCCAAATTGTTTAAACAAAAATTAATTGATTCTGTTAAAGTTACTAACGATGAAGCATATCAATATTATTTGACAAAAAATGAATCTAAAATGGAAAATCCGCCTGAAGTTAACATTCTTGAAATATTAACGGACAGTCTGGATGTCGCAGAAAAAGTGCTTGATGAAATAAAGGATGGGATGGACTTTAGAAGGCTGGCATCAATGCATACAAAAAGAAAATGGACAAAAGATAATGGCGGTGAATTTGGGTTTTTCCCTTCAACGATGTATGGAGAAATCGGCAGCACAGCTGCAAAAATGAAAATCGGAGAAGTCTATGGCCCTTTAAAAGTTAAAGAAGGATATTCAATTATAAAGTTAATCGGGAAAAAAGATCCAGAGAAAAACAATATCGCACCTTTTGATTCTGTAAAAAACGAAATGAAAAAAGAAGCACTATATCAAAAGTTAAGTAAATATATTATTGATTATACAGCAAAACTTGCCAATAAATATAACGTTAAAATTGATAAAACCATGTTTGACAAATTGCAGTTAAAGGATTTAAAAACTTATGCGTTTAGATACATGGGATTTGGCGGAAGAATTACAGCTGTTCCACCGACTATCAATTTTACCGAATGGGTCCCTTTGTGGGAAAATGGGCAGAAAGTAAATCCATGAGAATTTATTATTATTAATAATCCTTTTTTAACTTTTTACAATTGTTTTCTATGATTTAATAAATCTAATTAATTATGTGTTTGCAATTATCATATTAAATACTTAACAATGAAAATATAATATTGAAATTTAAAGGAGAATTTTATCTAAATGGAAAATAAAATAAGAGCAACAACCATACTTGGAATAATTCGAAACGGTGAAGCTGCGCTTGGCGGTGACGGGCAGGTTACTTTGGGCAACACCGTTATGAAACATAATGCAATGAAGATAAGAAAAATATCGAATGGGAAAGTGCTATGTGGATTTGCAGGTGCTTCTGCTGATGCTTTCACCTTAATGGAGAGATTCGAAGACAAACTTGAACAATATAGAGGAAATGTTCATCGCGCAGCAGTTGAATTAACAAAAGATTGGCGTACCGATAAATATTTAAGAAAGCTTGAAGCTATGCTTGCTGTTGTAACAGAAGATAAAGCATTGGTAATTTCCGGTAACGGAGATGTAATTGAACCGGACGATCAAATCGTCGCTATTGGTTCAGGGGAATGTATGCGCTTGCAGCGGCAAAAATGTTAAAGCAGTATAGTAAACTTTCTGCGAAAGAAATTGTAGAAAAAGCATTACAGACTGCTTCGGAGATTTGTATTTATACAAACGATAAAATTAATGTTGAAGAAATAGAGAAATAAAAACGGATATATGAAATGGAAAAAATTGAAATGAAAGAATTAACCCCGACTCAAATTGTAAATGAGCTTAACAATTATATAATAGGACAAAATGAGGCTAAACGTGCTGTAGCAATTGCTCTTCGTAACAGATGGCGCAGGCAGCAGGTTACCGGTGAAATTAAAGATGAGATACTCCCAAATAATATAATTTTAATCGGGCCGACCGGAGTAGGTAAAACTGAGATTGCAAGACGTCTGGCAAAATTAGCCCAGGCTCCTTTTGTAAAGGTTGAAGCTTCTAAATTTACTGAAGTCGGTTACGTCGGAAGAGATGTTGAATCAATGATAAGGGATTTAACCGATTTCGCAGTTAATATGGTTAAAGCAGAGAAGACAGCGGAAGTGAAGCATAAAGCTGAGGCTCTTGCCGAAGAAAAAATTTTGGATATTCTAATTCCGCCGGTAAAAAAAGCTCACGTAGCAAATACAAATTCAGATGAGAATAATGATGAAAATAATGAGCAATTTCAAAATGAAAAAACCCGAGAATGGATGAAGCAAAAATTAAGTAAAGGTGAAATGGATGATAAGATGATAGAGTTTGATGCTTCTGTTCAATCTGCAGTTGGTATGCAGGTTCTAGGGCCGATGGGTTTAGATGATATGGGCATTAATTTCCAGGAAATAATCGGCAACATGATGCCGAAGAAAAAGAAAAAGAGAAAAACTTCAATAGCAGAAGCAAGAAATATAATTGCCCAGGAAGAAGCGCAAAAATTAATTGATATGGATGCTGTCCAAAGAGAAGCAATTCAAAGAGTTGAAAATTCAGGAATTGTTTTTATTGACGAGATAGACAAAGTTGCCGGTGGTGGAAAATCACAAGGCCCGGACGTTTCGCGTGAAGGTGTGCAAAGAGATCTTCTTCCAATTGTTGAAGGTTCAAATGTTAACACAAAATATGGAGTTGTAAAAACCGATCATATTTTGTTTATTGCTTCGGGCGCATTTCATGTTTCAAAACCATCTGATTTAATTCCTGAACTTCAAGGAAGATTTCCTATTCGTGTTGAATTAAGAAGCTTAAACGAAGAGGATTTTATAAAAATTCTTTCAACTCCGCAGAATGCTTTGTTAAAACAATATTGTGCACTGTTAGAAACCGAAGGAGTCAAATTAAAATTCACGGACAGCGGAATAAAAGAGATAGCTCGTATTGCAACGGAAGTAAATGAAAATGTTGAAAATATAGGTGCGAGGAGACTGCATACAATTTTAACTACTTTATTAGATGAAATTCTCTTTGATGTACCTGATAAAATTCCGACAGAAACAGTTAAAATAGATGCAAAAGTAGTAAAAGAAAAACTTGATAAAATTGTAAAAGATAGGGATTTAAGTAAATATATTTTGTAAATATATTTAAACATTCGTAAGCATTTTGATACAAAAGATTGTGTCAATAAATTAACCCGGTTTTATTTGAAACCGGGTTTTTTTAATTAATGTTGAAAGTTTTAATAAAAACTAAACAATTTTTGTATCAACCAAATTCTTCATTCTTGGCATATCATTTGTTTTTATTTTCAAACGCTGAAAGCCTAAAAAAACTTATCAATATTTAAGGAATCCTTTTTTTTATGTCCAGGTTTGTCCTTTCTATTAGAAAACCACAATTAAATTTTGACATGGAATTGTTCAAAAAAAGCCTTGTTGATATTTCTCCTAAAGAAAAACTTGAACTTAATGACGAAGATGAATTATCACTTTTATTTACCTATTTAAGAGATGAACCTTTAAAAGGAGAACGATTTTTTAGTAATGAAAATTGGACTGTCTTTCTTGCCGGAGAGTTAATTGATTATAGTTCTGTTCCCTTCGAAAAAATTATTCAAATATTAGAGCTACAAAATTTCAATGAACTGAAAAACTTAAATGGTGTTTTTGCTATAATTGCATATAATAAAAAAGAGGAGAAATTATATGTAATAAGCGACCGCCGCTCTCAATATCCGTTATATTATTATTTTAATAACGAAACCGTATTAATATCTTCTGAACTCTCATCTTTTTGCAGATTATTAAAACACACAAAGCTTGATGAAAAATGGTTATATGATTATATGTTTTTTCATTATCCCATAGGAGATAATACTTTTTTAGAAAATGTAAAAAGGCTTTCATATTCTTCTATACTTATTTATTGCAATAAAATAGAAGAAATGAAAATTATTAAGTATGCAGAAACATTTCGGAAAAAAAAGAACTTATTAAAAGGCAAAGATGGGATTGAATACGCAAAAGAAGTTTTTAAAAGGAGAGTCCCAAAATATTTTGAAGGTTCGGATAATATTGCCTGTGCTTTAACTGGCGGCTGGGATGGAAGAACAAATGTTGCATTAGCTCCTGAAAGAAATAATATCACTACATACACATACGGCGGAAAAGACTGTAACGATTTTATCTTTTCCAGAAAAGCTGTAAAGGATATTAAAACAAAACATTTTGAAATAATTTTTGATGATGAATATATTAAAAACTTGAAAACAGAAATGTTTGAAACAGTTTTTATTTCATCTGGGACGCAGCCAATTTTGAGATCTTCTTTGCTAGAGGTTTATTCAAGGCTATCTAGTTTTCCTTTAACTATGAGTGGGATTAGTTATGATGGATTATTTAGAGGAAATATAGGTGGTTCTAGTTTAGTATCACCTTATTTAATTAACTTGTTTAAAAGTGGGGATCTAAATACTAACCTGTTTGATATCAAAAAAAATTTTATTGGTGTAAATGGCGAACTTTCTCATCATTTAAATAGTAAACTAAACTGGATTAAAAATGAAATTGGTGATTTCAAATCATCAGAAGGCCACTTAATATTTGCTAACTATATTTGTGATCCACAAAATTTTTTAGGTGAATATAAGATTGCTGAACGATTTACTACATTGAGAATACCTGCCTGGGATTATGAAATAATTGATTTAGCATTTTCAATAGAGCAAAGCACTTTAAAATTCTCTGAATTTGTAAGAAATGAAAGGGGTTCGCAGGAGACAATGGTTTTGCAGGCAAATTTAATTTCACAATTTGCGCCTGAATTAATTAATGCACCTGTCAAATCAGTTACCCCTAAATCTGTTTTAGGTTCTGAACTAAAATTTAATCTTTATTCAAAGTATAGGAAAACTGTATACGAATTGAGTAAATTACTTTTTTACAAAGAGCAAAAACCTCTTGAGGATTGGAATAATTGGCTGAATGTAAATCATAAAAACTTAATTGATGAATTTATTTTTTCAAAGGACTCATTAATTAAAAAATACTTTACCGAAGTATATTTGAAAGAAATTCAAACTAAAAGAGAATATCGAACAATAGGAAAATTATTCACGATTGAAATATTATTAAGATTAATAAATAATAAATGGAGGAGATTCTGGTAAATAGTATTTTTTATAAAATTATTGTTATTAATCCAAATAATTATAACTTGCTGTCAGCTAAAATTTTATTTTTAATAGGGAAGTGAAGAGGAAATTCTAATGCCTAGATTTGTAGTTTCAATCAATGACTCAATAGACAGCGCTAGCATAAATGCTATCAAAAATAGTATTGTTGAAACATCTGCCAAAGAGGAAGTGCAAGTTAAAATTGATAACAACACAATTTTTCTCTATACTTATCTCTCTGATGAAATGCTAAAAGGTGAAAGATTTTTTAGTAATGAAGAGTGGGCTGTTTTGTTTTTAGGGGAGGTAATTGATTTTAAAACTGTACCTTTTCAAAATATTATTGAGGTTGTAAAAAATAAATCATTTGAAGAATTTAAAAAATTCAACGGTATTTTTGCAATAATCGTAATTAATAAAACCAAAGATAAATATTATATAATTGGTGACCGGCGAGGTCAATTCCCGATTTATTATGGCTTTAATAAAGATTCATTAATTATTGCTTCAGAACTTTCCCCGTATTGCAGATTATTTGAAAATGCTGAATTTAATGAAAGATGGCTTTATGATTATATGTATTTTAACTTTCCCATAGGTGGAGAGACTTTTCTAAAAGATGTTAGTAGGCTGCCATATTCTCCTGTGCTTGAATATTGTAATACAACAAAAGAAATTAAAATTATAAATTATGCTGATGTTTTTAGAAGGAAAGAACAAGTAATAAAAGGGCAAGATGGATTAGACTATGCCAAAGAAGTTTTTAGTAATAGAGTTCCTTTATATTTTGAAGAGTCCAAAAATATTGCTTGCGCTGTAACAGGGGGATGGGATGGCAGAACAAATATTTCATTAGCTCCTGATAAAAATGCGGTAACTGCTTATACTTATGGGGGTGAAAATTGTCACGATTTTATTTATTCAAATTATATCGTAAAAGCTTTAGGAATAAATCACAAGAAGATTGTATTTGATGAAAAATTAATTCCCGAGTTGCCAGGTCTTATTAGTGATACGGTTTATTTTACATCAGGATTGCAGTCAATACAAAGAGCGACCCTTTTAAAAGTATATTCGCTCCTTTCAGATTTTCAGGTAATTATAAGTGGAATTCATTATGATGGTTTGTTCCGCGGTCATATAGGCGGTCCAAGCATAATTACGGATGGAATTAGAAATATTTTTAAGACTGGTAAAAAAAATATCATTAGAGAATCATTCAAAGACATGTTTAAAATAGATTATAAACAATTTTCAGATCATATAAATTATAAAATAGATAAGCTTGAAGAAGTCTGTGGTAATCTTCAAACATCGGAAGGACAATCTATATTTAATAATTATATAATGTATCCAAATTATTTTGCCGGTGAATATAAAGTGGCTGAACGATTTTCTACTTTAAGAATACCGGGCTGGGACTTAGATATAATTGATCTTTCTTTTTCTATAGAGCAAAGTAGTCTTACTTATTCTGAATATGCCGGCAATAAAAGAGGTAATAGAAAATCAATGATGCTCCAAGCTTATCTTATATCACAATTCGCTCCGGAATTAAAAAGTATTCCTACTCTAAGCATGACTACACCTAAAGTTGTACTTACTGGAGACATTGCTTTCAAAAGATATTACTTTTATAGAAACATAATAAATAAGTTTAACAACACATTTATTTATAGAAATCAAAAGCCTCTCGAAGATTGGGAAAATTGGCTGAATGTAGAACATATAAAATTTATTGATGATTTGATCTTCTCAAAGGATTCTCTTATCCAAAATTATTTTACAGAAAGTTATTTAAATCAAATTAAAGTCAATAGAGATCATAGGATAGTTGGAAAACTTTCTACAGTAGAAATTATTTTACGTTTGATTAAAAATAAATGGCAGAGGTTTTGGTAATATTTAATTAGAAATTTACATGATATTTCATGTCCATTTTATCTTCTTGCCTGCAACAAAATAGCTGTTTTAATTATAATCAAAATATTAATCCCAATCCTTATAATTACATTAACTTCTTTTATATTTGTAATGTTACATCAAAATAATTATCACTATTGATGAACATAAAAACTACTTTCCCACAGAAATTTCTAATTAGGTTAATAGCTTTTTTATTAGCTGTTATAGTTCTTCTAATTTTTAGCGGCATAAATGAACAAGCAGATCAGCAAATAGAAAATGTTTTTTACCATGTAAAAGGGCAGACCCAGCCAGACACAAATATTGTGATAATTCATTTGACGGGAAATGATATAGATAAGTTAGGGCAATGGCCGATTAAAAGAAGTTATTACGCATTGATAATTAATAGTCTAACCAAGCAGAAAGTAAAAAAAATTGGTTTGGAAATATTTTTAAGTGCAAAGTTTGTAACTCAAACGTTGTACGATCAATTGTTAACAAAGGAAATTGAAAAGTCCGGTAAAGTTGTATTAAGTTCATTAGCTGGTGAAATAAAATTGTCAGATAATATTTTTGTTACCGATTCATTAAGTTATCCAAGTCCGAAATTATTAAATGAAAATATTACTACAGGACATATTAATTATCTTAAGGACGGTCATGAAATAAAAATACCTGTAGAAATAAAGTCATTTAATACAACTGAATATGCTTTTAGCTACCAATTAAATCACATTGCAAATTTAGAATTTAATGAACACAAATTATCCGGCAGTTCTTTAATTAATATTAACTTCCATTCAAGCTGGAAAAAATTTAAAAATTATAGCTGGCTGGAATATTTTAATCTTCTTCAAAAAAATGATCCTTCTTTAGAAAATCTTAAAAACAAAATTGTGATTATTGGTGTTAGCGATCCACAGCTGTCACCTGCTATAACAACCTTCTTTGATGATGATCTTCCTGGGGTTGCTCTTCATGCTTTTGCTTTAGATAATTTATTAAATTATTCTATGCTTGATGACAGCTTTATAAATTATTCCAAAGCATTTTTCCTTTTCACATTTTTAATTTTTCTTTTTTTTAATATGAAAAGGAACTCTTCAAAGTTAGTTAAGCATTATTCTGTTTTGTTTCTTGCATTTATAATCCCAACTTTTTTGCTGTTTGCAGTTTATAATTTACAGCTTGCTTATAGCTGGTTTATAATTCCTTTAATATTATTAACCTTAATAGATTCAATTAACTGGCTAAGAGAAAGACAAAATAAATTTGAAAGCGCAATAGATGAAGCAGCGATTCTAAAATTACATTTGAATAAGAAAGAAGTTGAATTAGTAAAACTTCAGAGAGAGTTAGATGTTACCGGTGAAAATTCTAGTTCATTAGTAAATAGAATAAAATCTTTGAAATCCGACATAGATAGATTAAAGATTAAAGAAGAGGATGAAGTTGAATCAGCAAAAGTACCTGAAGAAAAAGTTAATGATTTCTACGGAATAATATATCGCTCAAAAAACATGGCAAAAATTGTTGATCTGATTTCTAAAACTGCACCTGAAGATGCTAACATTCTAGTCCTGGGTGAAAGTGGTACCGGCAAAGAACTGGCCGCAAAAGCAATTCATTCATTAAGTAAAAGAAAGGATAAAAGTTTTATCGCAGTTAACTGTGGTGCTTTATCAGACTCATTGTTAGAAAGTGAATTATTTGGGCATGTCAAAGGTGCTTTTACAGGAGCCATAAATGATAAAGTCGGCAGATTTGAAGCAGCCGATAACGGAACAATCTTCCTTGATGAGGTTGCTGAAACAAGTGAAAACTTCCAGGTAAAATTATTAAGAGTGATACAAACAGGTGAATTCGAAAAAGTAGGTTCTTCTGTTACTCAAAAAGTTGATGTAAGAATAGTTGCAGCTACAAATAAAAATTTAGAAACTTCCGTTAAAGAGAAAAAATTTAGAGAGGATTTGTATTACCGTTTAAATGTTATAAAAATTGAACTGCCGCCTTTAAGAGAAAGAAAAGATGATATTGAAATATTAGCACAAAGATTTTTAGAACGAGAATCAGCGGATATGGTTCTATCTCGAGCTGCTGGAGAAGTATTATTAGAATACGAATGGAAAGGAAATGTGAGAGAACTTGAGGCGGTAATTAAACGTGCTGCTATTTTCTGTAAAACCGCAAATAGAAAAATTGTTCAATTGGTTGATCTGCCGGAAGAAATTGTTAAAGGCGTGAAATTTAATTTTGAGGATTTAGTTCTTGAGTCACTTAGAAATAAAAAGTTTTCTCACTCAGCAATTACAGAGACAGCGAATGAACTGGGAAATGTAAGCCGCACATTGGTTTCTGAAAATTTTAGAGGGGCTGTTTTAAAATCGCTGGTTGAAAATGATTTTGATTTAAACAATGCTGTTGATTTTATTTCAGCCAGCAGTGATGATGAAGTAAAGGAAAGGGTAAAAAATAAAATTCAGTTGTTTATTAAGAATATTGAAAGTGATATAAATAAGCTGGAAAATAAGCAGTTTGATTCGGCAAAAACAAAATTTGCTTCCAAGTACAAGAATCTTCCCCAAAAATTTCATTCATACCTTGATGAAGTTATAAAAAATAAATTAACCTCATCTTAAATATTATTGAAAGTAATTGAACTGTATATTATTTAATTCCGTTTGTATAGTAAATTATCCTTTCATGTAACAACATTTTAATTTTTACCTTTTAATTGCAATTTTTGTGTGGCATTTATATTGTTTTATAAATAAATCCAATTAAACTTTGAGGGAAAAAGAATGTTGTTTTACAATACTATAAAATTACTTGTATTTATTTTTACACTCAGCACAAGCTTTGTGCTTGCTCAGGATAATACTGATACTACAGCGACAGATAAGGAATGGGAGAGATGGAAGAAGTGGGAAAAGGAAATGGATGACCGCTGGGGGGATTTCAGTATGGATTTTCTGCAAAATGCTCAGCCTACAATTGTTTTCAACTACGGTATATCAAACATGAGTATATATAATTTTAAGGAAAAATTCTCTGATCCAAATTTACTTGAACTTCAATTAGGCTATACAAACCTAAAAATGAAATGGCTCGAATCAATTTTTGAGATGAATTACAGGTTTGTTTCCGTAAGCAATATTTCTACAAAGCTCTCGGGCAATAAAGATGGGCTAAAAACAGATATGTGGAGAATCGGAGTTGGCAAGACAAATGCTTTAGGTTATAAATTTGGTAAATCTGCTCTAATTCCTTATTACTCCAATTCTTTAATCTGGTCAAGATTAAAAATGAATGATATTGTTAATGATTCGACTGATAAAGAGGTAATTGATCATTTCAATAATTCATTTAGGTTTGGTACAAGTTCTAAAGGTGGAATCGAATTTCAGCTTACAGAAAATATTGGGTTAAATGCAGAGTACGAAAGGTCAATTGTTTTCCCACGCCACTTATTTTGGAAATGGGCGGGAAGTGTTATGATTGAAGCTTCAAGTCAGGTACTGATTGATGAATTTGTTGACGCAATTTATAAATCATCTCCGTTTGCAGCACCAATTGTAAATTTTCTTTTAAAGAATGCTTTATCGTATGGAATATATGAGTTGAGGCAGGATAAAATGAATTGGCCTTTCGATACAGTCGCTCCATTAAGCTATGATCAATTTAAATTTGGGTTGTCATTTGTATTTTAATTAGTGGGGTGTTCAAATTTGACTGGCGGCAGTTAGGTTGAATACCCCTTTATTTTTTAATCAATAAATTTAATTTGTAAATTTACAATTTCACTGACACTCCCAATTCTAACCGGCGGCCCCCAGGTTCCAACACCGCAGCTTACATAATAGTGGGTGTAATTTTTTTTAAGATAACCCCAGCTAACTTCATATATTAATTTTGTAAACAAATTACCCGGGAAAAATTGTCCGTGATGTGTGTGGCCGGATAACTGCAAATCAATTTTATTTTCTTCAGCTTCTTGAAGTTTAAATGGAGTATGATCCAAGAGAATTTTGGGAATGTTCATATCAGCATTTTTTAATATTGAACTTAACTCCTTTCTTTTATCTTTTGTGAACCTGTCTTTCTCTCTATCTTCACGGCCAATTAAATAAAAATTATTATCAATATTTATTAATGAATCACGAAGAACCTTAATATTGAACTCTTTTAAATATTTTACGGACTCTTCAACTCCATTAATATATTCATGATTTCCGGTTGATGCGTAGATACCGTATTTTGCTTTTAAATTTTTTAATTCGTTGCAGATATTTCTTTCCTTAAGAATTTCGACCTTGTCATCAATAATGTCTCCCGGGAGCAAAATTATATCAGGTTTCAAATCATTTATTTGTTTAACAATTTTCTTTAGCAGCTTTCCATCATTAACCGGGGTTAAATGAAAATCAGATGCTGCAACTATGTTTAATTCATTTAGCTTGCTAGATTTTTTAGAAATAGTAATTTCTTTCTTAAACACTGAAAGTGTTCTTGTGTTTATGAATCCGTAAATAACCAGTCCTGTAATGATAACTACTAATATTAATGCAGTTACTTGTTTCGTTAATTCGTAGTTACTATAGAATGAACCTGGGATAAAATGTAACCAAAGATTAAGCAATCGCACAAAATCTAAAATTAGTACAGAAATGAAAAAGTAAATCAAGAAAGTAAACCAGAATGATCCAATCCACAATAAAGCATCGTAGAGCCAAGAAGGCAGTTTAGTTGTTAAAAACTTTGTTGCAATGTAAGCTGTTGAAACAATTAGAAATATTACTAAGTAAATGGGTTTTAATAAATGTAGATTGCTTATTGTCTGCCATCCTCGAATAAAGACATAGTAATTTATAGCAAAATAAATTGTGAAGAATATTGAAAAGAAAATTACCATTAAGGTTTTCCCATTATTGAAAATTATAATTCGCTGCTACAAATATATTTATTTTCGAAATACTTTTTATGTGACATAAAATTAAAATAATTTATAATTTTCAAGCTGAAATTTATCATCAAAAAATATAATCGAACATGAAAAAGTTTATCTTCATTTTATTTCTGATTGCAGTAATAATTCCATTTACAATTTATTCTCAGGATGAAAGTGATACTTTATATTTAAAAGTATTAACATATAATATCCATCATGGAGAAGGGCTTGACGGTAAAATTGATTTAAATAGAATTGCAAAAATTATAAGAGAAACCGGAGTCGACCTTGTTGCTTTACAGGAAGTCGATCAAGGAACTGAAAGATCATTCGGGATTAAAATTTTAGACAGTCTTTCCACACTTACTAAGATGCATTTTTACTTTGACAAAAATATTGATTTTAAAGGCGGCGAATACGGTAATGGAATTTTATCAAGACTTCCTATCTTAGTTAAATATAATTATCACTATAATATGATTAGTGAGGGTGAACAAAGAGGTTTGCTGCAGACAGTAGTTGATTTCCTTGGCAATGAATTATTATTTATAGATACACATCTGGACGCCAGCGGAAATGATAGTGAAAGAGTCGCCAGCATAGATGAAATAAATAATGAAATAAAAAAATATCCTGATATGCCAATAATTATCTGCGGCGATTTTAACGACACTTCTATGAGCAGGACATTTTAAAAATGAAAGAAAGCTTTAATGATGTGTGGGATGAAATAGGGGAGGGAAAAGGATTGACATATCCCTCTGATTATCCTGAAAAAAGAATTGATTACATTTTTTATTCAAATGTAAATGAGAAAAAAAATAAAATTATTATAAAACCAGCTATAATTACTGTCTATCGAAGCGGGGCATCAGATCATCTGCCTGTTATAGCAGAATTTAAAGTGATAAAGAAAAAACCAGAGGAGGATGCTCAATAAATTTTTTGAATTTTTACTTTTTACTCATGCCTACTGGTAGAGCGTGTTGCAGAAGTCTTCGTTTGTCAGTCTGAGCTTGTCGAAGACTATATTCCAGAAAGAATTCACACTTCGATAAACCTGTCTGCCGATAGGCAGGCTCAGTGTGACAGTATTATTAGTTCTGCAACACGCTCGGCAGGCAGGTTTGACCTATCAATTGTACTCATCCCAGCTTTTAACCGAAAGATTTTCTTCCTTATATAAGTTAATTGCTTTTATAAATCTTTTAGCCACCTGTGTGTTTGTAATTAAATTGATATTCATATCAATTGCTTTTCTTCGGATTATATAATCATTATCGAGTTCATACTTTTCCTGGCTTTTGGGAATATTTATTACCAGGTCAATTTTCCCTTCATTCAAATATGTAATTACATTCGGCTCTTCTTTTTCAAGAGGCCAATTTAATATTTCAGATTCAATTCCGTTTCTTTCTAAAAATTCAGAAGTCCCTTTTGTTGCATAAAGCTTTAATCCCATTTCATAAAGTTTTTTGAGTTTCACATAATAAATCAGCTTTGTCCTTTAAAGTTCCCGTTGAAAGCATAACAGCTTTTTTAGGAATTTTAAACCCGGTTGATAAAAAACTTTTTAAGAATGCTTCATTAAAATCATCACCAAGACAAGCAACTTCACCGGTTGATGCCATTTCTACTCCCAATACAGGATCTGAACCTTTTAGCCTTGTGAAAGAAAATTGAGGGGCTTTAACTCCAACATAGTCAACATCAAAAGATGATTTATCAATCTTTGGAACTCTTTCACCAAGAATTAATCTTGTAGCTATTTCAATGAAGTTTATTTTTAATGTTTTGGATACAAATGGAAAGCTTCGTGACGCTCTCAAGTTACATTCTATTACTTTTACTTCATTATCCTTCGCAATAAATTGAATGTTAAACGGCCCGGTAATTTCAAGTTCTTTTGCAATTTGTTTTGTCACCATTTTTACGCGGCGCATAGTTTCCAGGTAAGTCCTTTGGGGAGGAAGTACAATAGTCGCATCACCTGAATGCACGCCCGCATTTTCAACGTGTTCTGAAATTGCATAACAAAAAAGCTGTCCGTTTTCAGCTACTGCATCAACTTCAATTTCTCTTGCGTCTGTTATAAACTTACTTATTACTACCGGATGTTCTTTGCTTATCTCCGCAGCTTTCTTCAAAAATATTTCAAGCTCTTCATCAGAGACAACGATACTCATCGCAGCACCGCTTAATACATAACTTGGCCTGATTAAAACCGGGTATTCAACTTTTTTTGCAAACTCTATTGCTTCATCTAAGCTGGTAAGCTCTTCCCATTCAGGTTGATCGACTTCAATCCTATCTAAAATTTCTGAAAACTTATGGCGGTTCTCTGCATTATCAATTTGGATAGGCGAAGTTCCAAGAATATTTATTCCAGCTTTATGAAGCTTCATAGCAAGATTATTTGGAACCTGTCCGCCCATTGAAACAATAACACCTTTGGGATTTTCTTTATCACAAATATCAAGTACTCGCTCTAAAGTTAACTGCTCAAAATAAAGTTTGTCACAAATGTCATAATCAGTACTTACTGTTTCCGGGTTGCAGTTAATCATTATTGATTCATAACCGCTTTTATTGAGTGACAAAACAGCATTTACACAACACCAATCAAATTCAACTGATGAACCAATTCTATATGCACCGCTTCCTATAACAATAATTTTTTCATCTTTAGTAACTGCTTTATCTTCTTTACTAAACAATATATCATCTTCATAACCGTTATAAGTGAGATAAAGATAATTAGTCTGTGCAGGATATTCGGCAGCTAGAGTATCAATCTGTTTAACAACCGGAATGATATTTAGTGACTTTCTAAATCCTCTAACTTGAAGCTCATCGGAATTAGTTAACTTTGCAATTTGATAGTCGCTGAAGCCGTATTCTTTTGCATCTTTCATTAAATCATAAGAAACGGAAGTTAAATCTTTTTCTTTAAATTTTAATTCAGTATCAACAATATTTTTCATCTTATACAAGAACCATTTTGTGATCTTTGTAAGATCATAAATCTTGTCGATGGAATATCCTCTTTGAAGTGCTGCCGCAATTGCAAATATTCTTTTATCTGTCGGCTGTGCAAGTTCATTGTCTAAATCTTTGAACTCTAACTCATTTCCAACAAACCCAACAAATCCAACATCAAGCATCCTAATCGCTTTTTGTAAAACTTCTTCGAATGATCTGCTAAGAGACATAACTTCTCCTACAGATTTCATCTCAGAACCAAGCTGTGTGCTAACGTGCTTAAATTTTTGTAAATCCCAGCGGGGGAATTTTAACGCAACATAATCAAGCGCAGGCTCAAAGCATGCTGATGTTTCTTGAGTTATAATATTTTCAACTTCATTTAAAGCATAACCAAGTGCTAACTTTGTGGCAATAAAAGCCAGCGGATAACCGGTTGCCTTTGAAGCAAGAGCAGAACTTCTGCTTAAACGGGCATTTACTTCTATAATTCTATAGTCATCGGAATTTGGATCAAGAGCGTATTGAATATTACATTCGCCAATTACTCCAAGATGACGAATTAATTTTATTCCAATAGAGCGAAGCATAAAATTTTCTTTTGCGGAAAGAGTTTGAACAGGTGCAATTACAATGCTATCTCCGGTATGAATTCCCATCGGATCCATATTTTCCATTGAGCAGATTGTAATGCAGTTGTTATATTTATCTCTTACTATTTCGTATTCAACTTCTTTCCAGCCATACAAAGATTCTTCAATCAAAATTTGCTTTGTAAAAGTGAATGCACGTCTTGCTTTTTCAACCAACTCTTCTTCATTATTTACAATACCCGAACCAAGTCCGCCAAGAGCATAAGCAATTCTCACCATTACAGGGAAGCCAATTTTATTTGCAGCTGCAACCGCCTCTTTTACTGATGTTGCTGTTTCACTTACTGCAACTTTTAGACCTATAGAAGTTACATTTTGGCCAAATAAAAGTCTGTCTTCAGTATTTTGTATTGCTTGGACAGGAGTGCCTAAAACTTTTATATTATGCTTTTCAAGAATACCGTTTTCGTAAAGTGATACACCAACATTTAAAGCAGTTTGTCCGCCGAATTGCAGCAAGATACTATCAGGTTCTTCTTTCTCAATTACCTTTTCAACAAACTCAGGTTTTAAAGGCAGGAAATAAACTTTATCTGCAAAATTTTCTGAAGTTTGTATTGTAGCAATGTTAGGATTTATTAATACAGTAGATATTCCATCTTCCTTTAATGCTTTTATAGCCTGGCTTCCCGAGTAATCAAATTCACCTGCTTGTCCAATTTGTAATGCACCTGAACCAAGAATCAGAACTTTTTTTGGTTTTCCTTTTTTGATCATTTAAGCATCCTATTTTACTATCACTTAATAATTATTATTTATCTTTATAAAATAAAACTGAATCCGGAATCGCTTTATATGTTATTCCCGGGCCTTCGTATCTAACTTTTAAATCATTACTACCTGTTGCTTCAAAATATGTTACTTTTATTTTATGAATACCTTTTGATAAAGCAATGACTCCATTTTTTTCTACCATTCCATGAGGACCATCATTATTCACTATTAAATTATCGTCTATATATAAACAGCTGCCGTCATCTGATTCGGTAAAAAATCTATAGACACCATCAGATTCAAACTTAATATATCCTGTAAAAGAAAAACCATAGTGATCGTCCTGTTTATTTTGATGAAGCACATCAAAATTATTAATTACTCCTTTATCAATTACTTTTAAACTTTCAAAATTAGGCAACGAATCCCATTCGCCTTCATAATAAGAATATTTTATGCCTGGTTGTAAATTCTCTATATTCATTGCTGGGTAAGGACTAATTTTTTTGAATGAAGCTTTTGATGCAGATGTAATAGGTTTGTCGTTATAAAAAATTCTTGCGGAAACAGTACATGAATTTTGAATTGTAATTTCATTATTTACAATCGGCGAACCTGAGGTTGGGATTGAACCATCGGTAGTATATCTAATTTGTGCATTAGGATTTTCAGATTTTATTTTTATTCTTAATGAATCTATAAATATGTTATAATCAGAACTTATAATGGGGGAATTATATATATCAGGTTTGCCTGTAAAATTTAAAACCACTACAGTATTTATAGAATCTGGAGGTGTAGAAGGTAATTTTATTTCCAAAGCATCCTCAACTCTATTAACGGATAATTGATTCTTTGATGGGTCTGCGAGAAGATATGCATCTTTGGGGTCACTCATAATTCCAGGTAGCTTAAGTTTACTGTCTTTGGGCCAATCAAAAACATGTAAATACAATCTTGTTCCACCCTTTATTTCTTTCATTGTGCAACGGCCCCATTTTAAATTTGCAAATGGACTTGCCTTTGTATCATAAATTGATTCACCATTAATCTTCATCCAATTGCCAATTTCTTTTAATCTTTCAACTGCAGCTGGTGGAAAAAGTCCTTCTGAAGTTGGGCCAACGTTAAGCAAATAGTTTCCACCCTTGGATGCTATATCCGTTAACATTCTGATTAATTCTTTTGTTGATTTCCAGCTATGATCATTTTTATTATAACCCCAATGATCATTCATTGTCATACATGTTTCCCAATCAACACCCTTAAGGCCAGTTGCGGGGATCTCTTGTTCTGGGGTTCCATAATCACCGATTGTATTTCCATCCTTTGCAAAACCCTCTAACCCGTTTCTTCCAACTCCAATACGGTTATTAACTATAATATTTGGCTGAAGTTTTCTTACATAATCATAAATTTCCTTGCCGTATTTATTGTTCCAGGTACTTTCCCATTCGCCATCAAACCAAAGGATTCCAATCTCACCATAATTTGTTAAAAGTTCGTGCAACTGATTTTTCATATATTGAACATATTTGTCAAAGTCGGCACCTTTTATTGAGCGATCTTTTTCCCACGGCCTTCTAGGAAGATAATTTGGATTGTGCCAGTCCATTATTGAATAGTAAAAACAAATTTTTATTCCGGCTTTATGAGCGGCATCAGCAAGTTGTTTTAAAACATCTTTTTTGTATGGAGTAGACATAACATCAAAGTCAGTATACTTCGAATCGAAGTTGCAGAATCCATCGTGATGCTTTGAAGTAATAACAATATATTTCATCCCTGCATCTTTTGCCATCTTAACCCATTTTTCTGGATCATACTTTGTCGGATTATATTGATTAACAAATTTGTCATAAACCTTCAAAGGTATTTCTGCATTATTTCTAATCCATTCCGCATAATTTGTTTTACCGTTCCATTCACCAGCCGGAATTGAATAAAGTCCCCAGTGAATAAACAATCCAAAACGCGCTTCACGCCACCATTCCATTCGTGCATTTTTTTCTTTAGTTGTTTCTTGTGCGAATAATGATGAATTAAATTCTATTGATAAGAATAATACCGTCAGAAAAGCCAAAAGTGTTTTATTAATGTTCATTTTTTTCCCTCTAATAAATTTTCATTCAATTAAAGTGCTCTCACGAACATGTCAAAAATAAATTCACTGTCATCCGGTCCAGGAGAAGCTTCCGGATGGAACTGTGCGGCAAAAAACGGTTTTGAAATATGAATTAATCCTTCGTTTGTTCCATCATTATCATTTGTAAACCATTCCCTCCAATCTTCAGGTAAAGTTTCCGAGTCAACAGCATAGCCATGATTCTGCGAAGTAATATAGCAGCGTTTTGTTCCGGTTTCATTACAAGGCTGATTGTGACCTCGATGTCCGTATTTTAATTTGTATGTATTAGCACCAGCGGCAAGTGCAAGTATCTGGCTGCCAAGACAAATTCCTAAAATTGGAATTTGTTTTTTCATCGCTTCTTTTGTTACTTCAACTGTTTTCTTACACATCTTAGGATCGCCAGGCCCATTTGATAAAACTATTCCATCGCATTTTTCTTTGGCAAAATCATAATCATACGGTACACGAAGCACAGAAATATTTCTGCCTAAAAATGCATGGATAATATTATTCTTTGTGCCGCAGTCGACTAAAACAATTTTTTTGCCGTTACGTTTATATTCAGTCGGTTCCTTTATACAAACTTCTCCAACAAGATCAGTTAAATTTGGATCATCAAAATCAACTTTTTCTTTTTCATCAATTATAATTTTTCCAAGCATTGTTCCCTGATCGCGCAGTTTTCTTGTAAGCATTCGGGTATCAATATTATAAATACCCGGGATTTTATTCTCTTTCATCCAATCACTTAATGATTTTTTTGCATTCCAATGCGAGTAGTTTTCTGAATAATCTGAGATAATCAATGCCCGAATGTGTATTTCATCCGATTCAAAATTTTTGTATAAACCATCTACTCTTTCATCCCCGGGAACACCATAGTTGCCAATTAACGGAAAAGTACAAACCAGTATTTGTCCTCTATAAGAGGGGTCAGTCATAGTTTCAGGGTAGCCAACCATTCCCGTATTAAATACCACTTCACCGTTTGTGTTTTTTTCATAACCGAAACTGTATCCCGAAAATTCGGTTCCGTCTTCTAAAATTAAAACTGCTTTTCTTTCTGATTGATTCATAGTACCTAACAAATATTTTTATAAAAAAATAGCCACTCAATGAGTGGCTACATTAACACTTAATAGAAAAATCCTCGTAGAATATTTTAATTTTCTTCTTTTTGATTGGTTGATTCTTTCTGATTGCTTGGGAAACAAATATAAAGTAATCGGTTTAAAGATACAATCACTAAACAAAAACTTTAATCAACTTTTTAAAAATTAATTTTAAATTTTCATCTTTATTCAAATAGAGTTTTAAATTTTCATAATATTTTTACGTTAAATTGTAGAAAGGTCTTTAATTTTAGTTAAAAAAAAATTATATAGCATTTAGAATTTACTATATAATTAACATTAATGTTTCAAAATTTAAATTGCTGCAAATCACCCATCCTTCTCTTCTTTTTATCAATAAACTATTTTTATACTAATAATCCATGAAAAAAATCAAAAACACTAAATCTCCGAAAACATTTATTTTGGATACAAATGTAATTCTTCATGATGCAAGCTCTATCCAGCAGTTCCAGGAAAATGATGTTGTAATTCCGCTTTCTGTTATTGAGGAATTGGATCACTTTAAACGAGGCAGCCAGGTAATAAATTTAAATGCCCGTGAGTTTGCGAGAAAACTGGACTCTCTAACCGGAAGCGCAATATTCAATGGCGGAGTATCTCTCGGTAAAGGCAAAGGTAAGGTTAGAATTGCATTATCAAGAGGAATAAATGATGAAATAAGAGATTTATTTAAGGAAGACTCGCCCGATCATAGAATTCTTTCTGTAGCGCATGAATGGAACAAGAAGTCTAAAAACGGAAATGTAATTCTTGTTACCAAAGATGTTAATCTAAGAATGAAAGCAAAAGCTCTTGGCATTCTTGCAGAAGATTACACGACAGATAGAGTCGGAAGCATTGAAGAACTATACAGCGGCAAGCAAGTAGTTGAAAATTTTGATGATGACTTAATTCTACAATTGTATCAAACACCGTATGAATCTCCTGCAAAACCGATTCTTAAGAAAATCAAAGGTGAAGAAATTCCCAATAAATTTTATATTATTAAGAAACTCAAACCGGTCGGTACTTGCTTATCTTGACGAGGAAAAAGAAACCATTCGCAAGGTAGATAAAAATTTAGTATATGGAATTAAGCCGCGAAATGCTGAACAAACTTTTGCTGTTGATGCACTTACTAATATGAACATTCCTCTTGTAAGTTTAACTGGAAAAGCCGGAACCGGGAAAACACTTTTGGCTTTGGCAAGCGCTTTGCAAATTAAAAAAAGTTATAGGCAGATTTATATCGCCAGGCCAATTGTTCCTTTAAGCAATAAAGATATTGGATTTCTACCTGGCGATGTACAAAGCAAACTTGAACCATATATGCAGCCGCTTTGGGATAATTTAAAAGTTATTCAAGATCAGTTTTCGGAGAATGATAAAAATTATACTGCTATAAACTCAATGATAAAAGAGGATAAATTGGTGATCGAGCCGTTTGTCCTATATACGCGGGCGAAGCTTGCAGAGAATATATTTTATTGTTGATGAAGCACAGAACCTTACTCCTCATGAAATTAAAACAATTATTACGCGTGTCGGCGAAGGAACTAAAATAGTTTTTACTGGGGACATTTATCAAATAGATCATCCTTATCTTGATACTCAGTCAAACGGACTTACATATTTGATTGATCACTTTAAAGGACAAAAACTTTATGCGCATATAAATCTTGAGAAAGGGGAGAGGTCGGAATTGGCTGAGTTAGCGAGTAATTTATTGTAGAGTCTTTAGAATATTTGCTGTAGCCCTAATGACTTTTTACTTATTAAAGATGTTATTCATTTCTTTGATTCGAGGTATATCTCAATGCTTCTGTTCAGATACTAAATATAAAAAATTATGAGACTATATTTAAACATGAAATTCTGATATATAATATTAAATTCTTTCTAAATATTATTTTTTAAAGGATTAGAAATTTCGATAGTTTTATTCTCTTTTAAATACCAGCCTAAAACACATATACCATGAGGGAAAAAACATTAATGCTGCAAAGTAAACGAAAATTATTGCATAAAAGATATTAAATGTTTTTTGTCTATTTATTAATACATAAAAAATTGAACCCAAAAAAAGTGAATTTAAATAGACAATGTAAAAATTTTAATGCTTTTTCCCAATCGTGCCAATCAGGACTGAACATAAAAATAAAAATGAAAGGATAGATTTTTAGTTGTACAGAAATTATGTACAGAAATATCCTAGGTAACGATACTTATATTTAAAATGATATTTCAAATAGCAAACATTTAAAGAAACATTGCTGTTATATTGAACTGTCCCCTTTCGAGTTCAAACTTAAAACAATAATTGAAAACCAACCCGTCACAAGGACCAACATTAACAAGGAAGATACTTTTTTCTCTTTACCAATCCAAAATGGAAAAGCAAGTGTTATCATTATATAGCAGAACACACTAACAAGGGTAACAAGCTTATAACCCAAAGAAATGTTTATAAATAAAAAAGGTGTAAACAATATGCAGGCAAGTGGTGAATATAAATTATTACCAATATAGGGAGTATGTTTAAGGATGAACCAAGACTATAGGCTCAACTTTTGATAAGTTTGAAGTAATTGGTATGCACATTAATATGTAACCAATTAAATATATGATTGATAAAACTCTAAGAAATGTTTTCAATTACCTCAGACCCTTATTAAAATGTAAAAACAAATTCAAATAAAGTTAATATTAATCCGTTATTAAATTTGTGTAATTAAATTTTTAACCTACCAACCACCCAACACCAACATTCCAAAACACCGCTTCATTAATTGTAATTTCCTTATTTGTTGCTTGATTTAATAAATGAAGATTTTCTATTCTAATTGTTACAAAATATCCAGTGTTCCTAATCGGATCTGTAACTGGATTATCTTTCGATACGGAAAAAGATAGTTTACCAGAAACAGCTTTATACTTTGTAGTTGTTCCCATATTTAAAAATGCAATATCGTTACAGTAATTAAAATAAACACTATCAGGATCGTTGCCGGCAATTTCTAATACTACTGATATATATGGATTTGAAGCACTCAAATCAAAATCTTGCCGTTTTTGTGTTAATTTAATATGGTTATGATTAATAGATACAGTCAATGCTTTTGAACTATCCAGGAATTGATAAACAAAAATATTTCCGCAGCCATTACTTTCTATAACATTACCTGGTTTATAAATACCATCTGGGTATTCATGTACTTCTAAATAGTTTTCACATGAAATAAATATGAATGATAAAATTAAAATTGATATGTATTTCATAAAATTTCTCCCTCTGTTTTATTACAAAATTTGATATGAGAAATCAAATCATTATCAAAAATAGTACTCAACGTTAATAGAAGTTGATTAAATCTAAATTAAATTAGACATAATGCACAAGATATTAATCCGATTTAAACCCCCCCTTACACAATTAATTGTAAGAGCTTTTAGGAGAGATAACGAACGATAATAACCTCATCACGACTCCACCTTATGAAGAAGAAGGAATTTTTGATTGCTGGTTTAATTTTTTTTAAGAACTTTTTTTACTTTGCAAGAGTTACTTCAAAATCATAATCGAGAGCATCAAAGTTCATTTGTTCCATGCCGCGACGGCCTTGCCTTCCTTCACGTTCACCACCGCCGGGAGGAGGGCCGCCAAAGCCTATTCCACCATCAGGCCGCCAAAACCGTCGCCGCCTTCAGGTGGTTCCATTCCTTCTCTACCTCTAAAATTACCGCTTGGCATTTCCATTTTATCTGTTTGAAAATCTACATTAACTTCACTAATGCTGTTATCAAATATTCTTTTTGCAATATCATTATTTACTAAAGGAATTTTTAATTCATAAACTAATTGTTCATTATGATATCCAAGCTTGCCGATAAAACCGGGACCTTCATCTGCTTTGTTTGTATATAGCGGGAGATTATCGGGAGTAATTATTTGAAGGTCCCGTAATCTTGAAATTAAAAATTGAAATCTTTCTTCTCTTCGCTGCCGCTGCTGGTTATTTTCTCCATCTTGTATATCAACTTCGGGATGTCTCATGCCTTCATCATTGTATGAATCTTTCATATCCGGAATAACATCTCCATCAGGTTTCATCGGAAATTTTATTCCTATTTCATCTTTATCTGTTTTTAGCCATACTGTTAGTCCGGATAGAATTTTTCTAATTTTAATTCTATCCGAAGTTACCATGCAGAGATAAAGATCATCTTTGTCGTTTCTGAAACCAAATCCGATATTTTCATTTTTAATGAAGCTTAAGCTTCCCCAATCTTGCTGATTCCCATCTACAATAATTTTGTTATCGTTGGAAAGGCTTTGAATATTAATTGCTCCAGAACAACCAATAAACAATCCGTATAACAAAAAAGGTAATATCATTTGTAATAATTTAATCTGAAAGTATTGTTGTTTCATCTTTAATTCCGTTTTATAATAAATGTTAAGGCAATAATATTACTTAATAATCATTTTTCAATACAAGTATTAGTCAATAAATTTGATTAGCAGGTTTAATTAGTTATATATTTATTGATAAATATTAAAATATTTGAATAAAACCATATTTTGTTTTTGTAGGTAAATTTCGGGATTATTAAATTTCATTTCAAAAAAGGAAACTAAATGAAAATATTTACGGGTGCTATTGTTTTTATTTTAGGCTTTGTATTTTTCTCAGGATGTCTGCAGGTCAATACAAATGTAAAAGTTAATCCTGACGGTTCAGGTACAATTGAAGAAACAGTCATGATGAGCAATGAAGTAATTAATATGTTCAAACAATTTGCTAATTCTTTTAGTGATGATTCGACCCAGAAGCCGGAAGATTTTGAAATGTTCAAGGAAGAAGATGCAAAAAAACGAGCATCGGACTATGGTGAAGGAGTTGAATATGTTTCAGGTGAACATATTACTACGGATACACAGGAAGGTTTCAAAGCTATTTACAGCTTTAAGGATTTGAATCTATTAAAGATAAACCAAAATCCAAACAGCAAACTATCGATGGATGAACTTAAGGGCGAAGGAATGGGAGAGGACACTGTTGATGTAAAAGAAGAGTATGTTAATTTTCAATTTATAAAAGGAAGTCCGTCTGAAATAATAGTCCATTTCGCACAGCCGAAAGAAAAAGAAGACAATAAGTTTGATAATGAAGAATCAGAAAGCGATACCGCATCTCAAAACATGGCTGAAATGGGACAGCTAAAGCAAATATTAAAAGATTTGAAGATGACGCTGTCATTAGAAATAAACGGAAAAATAGAAGAGACAAATGCTACTTTTGTTGATAATTCCAAAATTACACTTTTTGAAATTGATTTTGGAAAGCTGATTGATAACCCGGAAAAGTTCAAAGAATTCACAAAGGTACATCCCAACAGTCTTGATGAATTGAAAGAAATTGTAAAAGGAATTCCCGGAATAAAAATAGAAATGAATGAACCGATGATGGTTAAGTTTGATTAGCTCACTTTGAAATTATTTTAAAATTAAAACCCAATTTCTTAACTGAAGTTGGGTTTTGTTTTTTTTTGATAAAAATTAATAGCCTAAATAAATCATAGATTATTGTTATTTTTAAAACAAAAAATCTTGATTTATGAAAATTTACCAATACTCTTTTTTCTTTAAAATTATTTACCGTTATGGAAATATTCCGGTTACTTTAATTCTTTTGTTTTATTTAATTCCAGCCGTGATTAACCTGGATAAAAATATTTTTTATGTTATTCCATTAATCATTACACTTATCTTAATTTATTTGATAAATAAAACGTACTTATATCTTTACAAAATTTTGCCTTACAAAATAGAAACAGATGAAGAAAAAATGGTATGTACAGATTTTCTTTTTTCAAAACGTAAAGTAACTGTATTTTTTAAAGATATTACTACTTTAAATGGGGGAATATTTGACGGAAAGCTTCAAGGTGTAATGAAAATATTTGATAAGAGAAATCAAATGACTTTAGGATTTTTTAATAAGATTAAAAACGCAAGGCAGCTTGAAACATTAATTCTAAGTAAAGTTAGTAAAGAGCTTTATGATGATGTTGTTGAAAGAGTTGGTTTGAATAATAAAAGAAAATCAAATAAAAAGACAGATAGCTGAATATGAAGATAGCAGTTTTATTATCCGGTGGAGTTGATAGTTCTGTTGCAATGAAGTTATTGAAAGAAGAAGGACATGAGTTAACAGCATTCTATTTGAAAATTTGGCTGCAGGATGAATTTTCATTTTTAGGAGAATGCCCATGGGAAGAAGATTTAAAGTTTGCTCGAAGCGTTTGTGAGCAGCAAAATGTTCCACTCGAAGTTTTACCGCTTCAGAATGAATACTGGGATTCAGTTGTTAGTTATACCATTACTGAAATTAAAGAAGGAAGAACTCCAAATCCGGATATATACTGCAACAGTTTAATTAAGTTTGGGCAGTTTTATGAAAAGATTGACAGTTCTTTTGAAAAAGTTGCAAGCGGACATTATGCAAAAGTTGAAAAACAAAATGATAAATTTATTCTTAAAAGGTCACCTGATCCCATTAAGGATCAAACTTACTTTCTTGCATATTTAACGCAGCAGCAATTATCAAGAGCTTTATTTCCTTTGGGCGATTACAATAAAAAGGAGATTAGAAAATTTGCTGAAGAATTTAACCTTTCCAACAAAAATAGAAAGGATAGCCAGGGTATTTGTTTTTTGGGACAAATTAAGTTTGCCGATTTTATTAAACATCATCTCGGCGAACTAAAAGGTGATATAATTGATATTGACACCGGTAAAACAATGGGAGAACACGACGGTTATTATTATTATACTATTGGGCAAAGATCGGGATTAAAATTAGGCGGCGGGCCATGGTATGTTGTTAAAAAAGATGTTCAAAAAAATATCATTTATATTTCCCGGGAGAATAAAGCTAAAAGAGAACGTGATGAATTTTCAGTAGTGAATATTAATTGGATTAATGGTGATAAACCAAAAGATGTAAATTTAAAAGTGAAAATTAGGCATGGAGCGAATTTTTATAACTGCTGCTTAACTTTTAATAAGGATAATTCTGTAAAAGTGAAATTAGATAAAGCCGACCAAGGGATTGCGGCAGGGCAATTTGCTGTTTTTTATTGCGATGAAGTGTGTTTGGGTGGCGGCGTTATAAACTAATTGCTAAATTCATTTTTCCCCATTAAGAAATAATCAAATTTTTAGAAAAAATTTCGAGATGGAGTTTTTTCATAATATTTATTATGTAATTTTAATTATTTTTTTGAATAGACTATCAACTTTCAAGTAAAAATCTTATATTTAAGTCCAGTCAAAGGTGCTTCTTGGGAGGTAAAAATAAGGGATATTTATTCCTTTTATTTTGTAATCCAAATAAATACATTTTTAATATTGGGCAATAAAAATGAGTAAACAAGAAGGTGCCTCTAATCAATCTCATAACTCTATTGAGGAACTGCGAAAAGAGATTAAAACACTTCAGCAAAAATTTAGCTCTTATTTTGATCTATTTAATTTAATAAGTGAACCAATCTTAATCCATGATGTTGATGGATTATTTCTTGATGCAAATCAGGCAGCTTTGGAGTTATATGGATATACCAGAGATGAAATTATCAGTTCTTCATATGAAATGCTTTCACAACAAAGCGCTAATGATCTATCCTATATTAAGGAGAAAATTAAGAAAGCTATTAATGGCAAACCGCAGCTAATAGAGTTTTGGGGTAAAAATAAAGAGGGAGTTGTTTTCCCAAGAGAATTGATTTTTAAACAGGGGATGTATATGGGCAAAAAAGTTGTTGTTGCAGAAATAAAAGATGTTTCCAAATTTAAAAAAATGGAAATTGCTGCACAGGAAAGTTCAGAAAAGTACAAGGCTTTATTTGATTTATCTAATGATGCGATTATAATTTTTTCATTAGCTGGCGAAGTTGTTGATTGCAATGCAGTAGCAAGAAATTTATTTGGCTGCGATAGGCCTGGAATAAAAAATATTGATGTTAGAAATTTAATTCCTGAAAAATTGCTGACTTCATTTAAAGAAACAACTGATGATGCCAATATTGATTTTAAAGAGGAGATAGAATATACTGCAAAGAAATTTGACGGCACAGAATTTCCAGTAGAGATATCAACCAAATTTTTTTATGAAGGGGATTCGAAAAGATTTATAGTATTTTTAAGGGATATATCTGGTAGAAAAGATATAGAAAATAAATTAAATTCCATTGCATCCGAATTGTCCGAAACAAATGCAATGAAAGATAAATTCTTTTCAATTATTTCGCATGATATGAGAACTCCGTTTCATGGATTATTAGGCTTTTCAGATTATTTAAATTCGGATATTGATTCTTTATCTAAAGAAGAAATAAAACAAATCTGCGCCAGTATAAATAATTCAGCAAAAGGATTATTTAATTATTTTGATAATCTGCTTACCTGGTCAAATGTACAAAGTGGAAGGCTAAAATTTAAAAACACCAGCATCAAAATTTCTGAAATTATAAAAAGAGCTGTTAGCATAATTAACGTTAATGCTAATACAAAATTAATTAAGATTAAAACAGAGTTAGATGAAGGCCTTTTTGTTTATTCCGATGAAAATATGTTAAGTTCTGTTGTTCAAAACTTAATTTCGAATGCCGTTAAGTTTACAGAGATAGGCGGCAATGTTTTGGTTAAAGCAACTAGTAAAAATGATGAGGTTGAAGTTACTATAATCGATACCGGCATTGGAATGGATGAAGAAAAATTAAAAAATCTCTTTAAAATAGATCATGCAAGAAGCTCAAAAGGCACATCAAATGAAAAAGGAACTGGCCTAGGATTAATTATTGCAAAAGAGCTCATTGAGAAACAAGGTGGAAAATTAAAAGTTGAAAGTGAAGTTGGTAAAGGTAGTACATTCAAATTTACATTGCCTAAAGGAGAACCAGTAGAATAATAAGCTAAGACTTTATTTATGTATGTAGAAATAAATAATTATACTAAAATCCGTAGTGAATATCGAACCTTTCTTTTTTTTGCTCTTCCTTTTCAAATAATCTGGCATTAACCGGATATAAATTTACTTTGGTACATGTTGAATCTGCTAATTCGCCTGTATCTTCACAAAGATCCCTATATTCAATATTGGATGGCACTTTAAAATCATGAATGGCAAACCCAGGATTTTTTTTAGAATAATCTGCCATCATCTTTCCCCAAATTGGTGCGCATGCTGTTCCGCCATATTGAAATCCACCACTTAACTTTTTTTGAGGATTATCGAATCCAATCCAAATTGCTGTAGATAATTTCGGGTTGTATCCAACAAACCAGGCGTCGGTATAATTTTGTGTTGTGCCGGTTTTACCTGCAGCAGTTCCTTTAAAATAATTTCTAATTGAAATTGCTGTTCCCTGGTTAACAACTTTTTCCAAGGCTGTAGTTATAAGGAAAGCTGTAGTTGAATCAAGCACAACTTTTGTTTGAGGGGTGTTTGAATAAATAAGTTTTCCATCTTTATCTTCAATTTTTAAAATTGAAAAAGGCTTAACTAAAGTTCCTTCAGAAGCAAAAACACTGTACGCAGCAGCCATTTCAATGGGTCTTACTTCTGCAGTACCTAATGCAATAGACGGTAATGAAGGTATTGGCGATTCAATACCGCATTTCCTGGCAAATGAAATGACCGAGTCGGGAGATGATAAATGAGTGATTGCGTAAGCTGCAGCAAGATTAATTGAATGGGCAATAGAATACTGCATTGTTAAATATGTGTTGGAGGCTTCTCCTTCTGCATTTGAAGGCCGCCACTCATAGGCTTTCCCGGAGTCAACCACAATTGCCGAATCTAATAGAGGTGTCGCAAGTGTAAATCCATCTTCCAGCATGTCTCCATATAAGAATGGTTTAAATGATGAGCCGGGCTGTCTTTGAATTTGAGTTGCATGATTTAACCCCCGCGGTTCCGATAAAGGATTGCCTCCAATCATAGCTCTAATCAATCCTGTTCCATTTTCAATAGATATTAATCCGATCTGTGCATCTTTCATTTGTTTTGGAAATTTATCCCATTGAGAATTGACAGCAACTTCAGCAGATTTTTGTAAATCATAATTTAGAGTTGTGGTAATTTTTAGCTGGTCCAGGCTTAATTGTTTGCCAGTTGATTTTAGAATTTCAATTGCATCTTTTCTAACCTGCTCTAAAAAATGACCGGAAATATTTTGCTGTAACTTTAGATTCAATCCTTTTTTCTTTAAAATGTCAAAATCATTTTTTGATAGTTTGCCGACCTCTACCAAATTATGAAGAACTTCATTTCTTCTATTAAACATTTTTTGTGGGTTTTTATCGGGGTCATATCCATTTGGGGACTGAAGCATTCCAACTAAAGCGGCGCTTTCATCTATTGTTAGTTTATCTGGGGTCTTACTAAAATATGCTTCAGATGCTGCCCAAATTCCATAAGCACCGTGGCCAAAATAAACTGTATTTAAATATAAAAGCAGAATCTGATTTTTAGTGAATTTTTTTTCAAGCTTTTCAGCAAGTTCAATTTCTGTAAGTTTTCGTGAGATAGTTCTTTCATTGGTTAAAAATAAATTTCGGGCTAACTGCATTGTAATTGTACTGCCGCCTTGAGTTGAACCGGTCAAGGTTTTTAAAATAGCTCGTCCAATGCCTTTTAATGAAACCCCATGATGCTCATAGAAATCCCTGTCTTCAGTAGCAATTAAAGAGTGTATTACATAAACGGAAATGTCATCAAGATTTTTTACTTCTACGCGATTTTTTTCACCATAATACCCAAGTAACTTTCCGCCTGAAGAAACCGCATAAGATGCATAATCTAATTTAATGGGGGGCAGGTCCTGAGCGAGAATCCCAAATTGATAGCTTAGTATAAAAATGATTATAAGATTAAAAATCTTTTGGTATGAGTTTATCAATGTAAATTTCATTTATAACAGGAAAAATTCAATCACTAAAAATAATTAAAAATAAAGGGTTTAATAAAAGTCATTTATTTAAATAGTGAAATTTTTTGAAATTCTTGAATAAAGATAAAAAATAGCAAAATAAATTCGATAATAAACGCAGGGAATCGTGTTTTAAACTTTACAAAAAGTTCTTAAATGGGAAAAGATAACATCATAGTTGAATACACAGATACTAAAGAAAATGGATTTGAATCTGCAAAGTCAAAATTCAAAAAAATAGCATCTGAGTATTTTGAATTTAATATAATAGTCAATAAAAATATTAAAACACAGATTAATGAAATTTCAAGGTTTGCAAATCTGAATCTACCTCCCGAGTCAAATGAAATTTTTATTAATTATAATCAAGCACAACTTTTCTGGGCAATACAAACGCCATTAAGTACTTATATAGAAAAATTTCTGGAAAAATCTCTTACTAATTTCAGCAGCCTTGACGACCATAGAGAAATAAAAGAGAACTATTCAAAATGGGTAACAGCTCAGTCTTTGGAAGAAAAAAAGCGTTTAGCGGTTTTAACATTAAAGTTAATAGAACAAAGTATCAGCAAGTTTGATTTTTATAACCGGATTTTACATGGAGTAATATTACTCTTTGAAGATTCATTATTTAATCCTGAAAGAGCACAAGAATTATTTACTGAAGCCGAAGATATTATAAGCAAATTGCAGATAACCAATGAAGTAAAAAGTGAGATGCATTATTTGTTAAATCTTTATAAAGGTTTTATTTCTCTAAGATTAAAAAAATATGAAGATGCAAAATTAATTTTTAATAATTGTTTGACCTTAAAACCTGCCGGTGTTACAGCAATATTTTATCTTGCTTACTCAGAGGTTATGCTGGGGAATTTTATTGATGCCGGATCTTTATTGAAAAATATCTGGCAATATGATTTAAGCAGAATCAGTTTCGCAATTGAGCAAAATAATTTACTAATGTTTAACCAGGTTATGGATAATTTGGTTCTACCAAATGTTTTTCATTTTGACGGATTTTCAAACCTTAGTGATGATATAAACAATATAGTTGAAGGCTTTAAATATATTAATATGTTTGAAATTGAGTCTTTGAAGAAAAAAGTTGCTTCTTGGTTACTATTAAAATTTAATATCCCTAATATAGAACCTTATAAAAAAAGCATTTCTTTTATAAACAAAGTCCTTGCGTCATTTAATGGAAGAAAGAATATCTATTTTCAAGCAAATGTACAAAATTTAGAAAATAAATTTGAATACACACTGCAGCTAATTATTGATTCTATTCACGCCAGGTATGAAAAAGAAATTCAAGATAATCTTAAAGGTTTTGAACAAGAAGTAAATGAAAAATTGACTGAAATAGAAAATACGGAAGCATATCTTGAAGAATTAAAAACAGAAATTAAAAACTGGCAGACTAAACATACTAGTGCAGTTGAAAAAAAATATAGTTCAGAAATTTCTGAACTTGAAAATAAAGTTAATACCATCAACAATGTAGTTGAGCTTAATCCTCTTAATTCATTTAGCAATACGATGACTTATAATTTGATTTTATCTTTTATTGTGTTTGTGGTTGGTATTTTTGCCACCTATCTAAATAATTCTGGCTATGGAGGCGAATTTGACAATAACCTTTCTCAAGTTTTATCTGGCGGCTTAAAGTGGGGGCTCATTTGTTATGTAATAGGTTCTGTTATCGCGGCTATAATTGCCGGAACTGTAGGAATGGAAAGAGCAAATGTAAGGCAGCGATTTCTGGCAAGGATTAAGAGCTTAAGATATTATAAAGATCAGGAGCTTGAAAATATTAGGATTAAAGCAAAGAGAGAGGAAGAGGATGCGATTGATAATTTTAAGAAGAAAAAAATAGCTCAATTAAAAAAAACGATTGAAAATATACGCAGCCTTAAATCTCAAAAAGAAGTCTTGCTTAGAAAGGAAGCGGAAGAAAAAATAAAAAAAGAAACAGAAATCTTTCAGCCGTTTTTAAAATTGGAAAAACAAAAAAGTGAATAATCATGTACTTTAAAAGAGACACTCATAACTCAAGGTCTTTAATAAAAGAAAAATTATTTTGGTATGATGTTGGATTACTAAAATTAGAATTTATAAAAAAATTTAAGCAAACAGGTAAGTCATGAAAAAAGATGAAATGATATTTAAGAAGTTTGATAATAGATTGAGAAATGCCAACGGCGATTTAAATACCATACTTGGAATTGCCAGAGAAGTTAGAGAAAACGGCACTCCTGAAATTTCAGAAAGAGTTTATAATTCAATTATTGATATTTTAAGAAGAAAAAGTTTTTCTAAATAATAAATCATCTCTTAAGACCCAACCTCTTAATTTTTATCACATTAAAAATAATAACTCATTTTTAAGAAACTTCGTTTCTTCATCAAAATTAGATCAACTTTATAAATTTTTCTAAAAAACACAATGGCCATAATTAGCCAACAATTTAATATACACCACCAATTTATTAGATAATCGAGGTAAAATGCAGTTTATTGAGGTGGTATAGAAATAGAATAAACTAATTGTCTGAAATAAATATTTCGTTTATTGATGCAGCTAATCTTTTTATAAGATGAAAATAAAAAAAGGATTAAGCTTTATATCAATTGCATTAGATTTACTTTAGCTCAATTTTATAAAATAGTTGTTTTGAATAATAACTAATTAAAAGTTTCTAAAAAATTACTAATTCTATAATTATTTAAGAACATTTTTTTTAGGAAAATATGCAAATAAATTCTGACGGTTTTCAAAAAATTAATTTTGCTTTGATTACACGATTAATTTCGGAGGGGAAGTATTTTGAGGCAGAGATTGCATGTTGCAATATTTTAGATTGCGATCAAAATAATTCATTAGTTTTTGAAAAATTAGGCGAAATTTATTTATTGCAAAGTAAAGAGGTAGAAGCACAAATTTTTATTGAGAGGGCACTAAATATAGACCCAGAGAATAAAACCGCTAAAGAAAAATTAGATGCATTGAACTTAAAATTTAGTACAACTCCAGAAAATGTAGAACAAATAAATCAATTAATAAATAGTAAAAACGGTAAATCAGATCATTTTAATTCCAAAATCACCCCAGAATATGAGCATTGCTGGTGTAGTGGGGTTTTAAAGGATTCAGTACACCCATTATATGCTAGATGTGAAAAATGTGGAACTCATGTTATTAAGCGAAAATATTCAGCTGAAGAGTTAAAAAAATTTTATGGCCTTAATACTTACTGGCATGAACACCAAGCTTTTGTTTCAGGGCATCCTTCGATTGAGGATCGGGCAAAAACGGACTTCAATGATAGGATACCATTTTGGTATGGATTGGTTAATAAATATTGTGCAAAAACTGATTCCTTACTTGAAATAGGGTGTGCTCATGGAGGTTTTTTATTTTACAGTCGTGAGCAAGGTATTAAAAATGTTGTTGGTATAGAAGTCGACGAAGAAACATGCAAATTTGCAAGGCATAACTTTAGGCTCCCACATGTTTATAGCGGCCTTTTCCCAAAAGTTAAATTGCCAATGACATCATTTGATGTTATTACAGGCTTTGATGTAATAGAACATTTTGCTGACCCTATTAGTGGGATAAAGGCGATTGCTGATTTGTTAGATCCTCAATACGGAACTTTTATTTTTCAGACCCCTTGTTATAGAGGCGAAACAGGCAATTGGAAACAATTTTTACCCTCTGAACACCTCTATCTTTTTAATGAAGCCAGTATAAAATTGCTTTTTACTAAATGTGGATTAGATGTTACAGATTTAATCCCTGGTTATTTCCGTGATGATATGTTCGTAATTGGTCGGGTATCAAAAAAAGTAATTAAACCTGTTTATGTAAATGAGGATACAGAAGTTCTTTTTACTGAAACTACCAATGATTTACTTCAAAATAATAATACAAATCAATATTCTTTTCTTAAACCTTCAAATAGAAGAACAATTCATTTTGTTTATTCAGGGGACCCCCATAATGATAATGCGATCTCAGCTCCAGCAACAATAACAAATAAATTATTTCGCTATTTTGAAAGAGATTTTCACGTTAAATTTTATAATTATGATGATGTTGATACACTTATCGAGGTTGAAAAAGACGATATAATTATCGGTCACCCTCATCCAGGTGAAAACACAATGATTAAAAGATTGTTTTCTAACCAAGCTTCAGGTAAATTTTTGTTGTGGCCCTTTCATTCCAAACTATCTAATATCACTCATTTTGTACACGATCTGGCTAAGCAAGCGGATAAACTTTTTTTAATTAGCGGCCCTTATTGGATAAATACAATTGAATTTACGGAATATGGATATTTAAAAGACAAAATTGTTAGAATCGATAATGCAGTTGATACAAATGTTTTTCCTTTACTTAAAACTAAGTTTAACAATATAAATGAAAGAGGATTATTCGTTTATGGACGGAGTGGAATGGAAAAAGGAACTACGAAACTTTTTAAATTATTGTTAAAAATAGATTGCCCCGTAATAATAGCAGGGCGTTACTCGGTAAATGATATATCTATAATTAAAAATAGACCTAAGACTCAAATAATCGGCAGCATTAATCTTAATGACAGGAGAATAGTTAACGAAATACTTGATACCTGCGATTTTTTTATAAATATGTCATTGAGTGATGCTTCGCCAACAACATTATTCGAGACGATGGCTTTTGGTCTCATTCCGATTACAACTCCACAATGCGGTTATCATTATCCTTCTTTCATTTTACTATCGCATGAAGACATTGAACACAATATTATTTCCGTTAATAATGCTCTGAATATGGATGAAGAGCAATTAAAACTTTTGCAAAAAAAGAATCTTGATATTGTCAAACAGATACATAATTGGGAAAATTTTCTTAATAAAATTGGAACTGGACTATTACAAAGTTTGAACAATCCTAAAAATGTCCAAACTAAAATGCTGGGTATAAAAGTAGCTGCTGATTATGAAAGCAAAAGTAATTTAACTCAGATAGATGTAATCTCAGAATTCGCAAGTAACATTACCAAAATTATATTGGAGAATAAACCTTCAAAAATTATAGAAACGGGGACTTACTTAGGTACAGGTACAACAAAAATTATTGCATCGGCATTAAAGGAGTTAGGAGCTAAGGAAAGCCAATTCATTTCGATTGAAGTAAATGGAAAAAATTATCAAAAGGCAATGATAAATACTCATAACGCTGGCCTCAATCAATATGTTACTCTTGTACACGGTTTATCGATACCACGTAAGATGTTGCCCACAATAGAGAAGATTGAGAAAGATACAGTTACAGAAATGGAGTACGATAATATATTCGTAGATCATAGGGAAAGCGAAAGAGCTAAATTATATTATAACGAGACAAATTTTGATAATGTTGAGGATAGTCTTCTTGAAAAATATTTAAAGATTTTTAACTACCAGCCTGACTTTGTTTTGCTTGATAGTGGGGGGCATATTGGAAATCTTGAATTCAACTATCTGATTGAGAGAATAAACAAAGATTGTATTATTGCACTAGATGATATTAACCACATTAAACATGCTAAGAGTTTCGATCAAATTAATAAGGATCCCAGGTTTGAAATTATTAATTCTTCAAATGAAAAATTTGGATTTTGCATTACTAAGTTTTATCCATATAAAACCGATGAAACAAAGTCGAATTTCGCAATCATAGTTAATAATATTCTTTTTATTCGAATGGATTCAATAGGTGATAATGTATTATCGCTACAGGTGCTCGAAAAAATATCTAAAAAATATCCGGAAGCTCAAATTACTGTAGCTTGTCAAGAACATATCGCAGAACTGTACTCTTCAATTCCATTTGTTAATAAAATTATAAGTGTAGACCTAAAAAAAATTAAGAATGACTCAAAGTACGAATCTAATATTCGCAATTTAATAAGCAAAGATCATTTTGACCTTTTGATTAATCCTGTTTACTCAAGATCATCATTTAATGAAAAATTAATTTCTTATTGCAATGCTTCTAAAAAAATTACATTTGCAGGTGATACCAGTAATATATCGTCGGAAGAATTAGAAAAAAGCAAAACTCGTTATACAGATTTAGTTGATAGTCAAAATTCTAAGATGGAAATACTGAGGTATAATGATTTATTAGAATATCTAGACATACATGAAAATAAAATTGAGCCTGCTATTTGGGTTTCATCAGAAGATGAATTATTTGCAGATAATTTTTTTAAAGTAAATAACTTAAATAAAGAGAATACAATTGTTTTATTTGCGGGAACCTTACGTAGCATAAGAAATTATGAACATTTTGGAATAGCAATAAACGAAATATTAAAAGAAACGGATTTCAATATTATTGCTTTAGGAGCGGGAAGCGAAAAATCAATAAATACAATAAATATAGAAAAAATTACTGGAAATGTTTTTGATCTCACTGGAAAAACAACTATTAGGCAAGCAGCTTCAATCATACAAAGAAGTTGCTTGGCAATAGGCTCAGAAACAGGATTAGCTCATATTGCTTGTGCAGCCGGAACTCCTAATGTTATTATTTTGGGAGGCGGACATTTCGGCCGTTTTATGCCTTATTCTAATTTAACTTCGATTGTTACTCTTCCACTCGATTGTTTTGGCTGCAATTGGAAATGTAAATATGATGAAACATTTTGTATTAATTCTGTTGATCCATTACTGATTGTAAAAGCTGCAGATGAAGCTTTAAATAAACCTTCAAAAAAACCAAGAATATATTTTCAGTCGGTTTGGGAAAAGAAGGAACCGGGCTTAAGTATTGATAAAGATAATCAATTTATAGATAAAGATTCAGTAGAAATTATTTACGAGGAAAAAGGTAAAAATGATGGAAACTTTGAAAACAATAAATTTCCTACAGAAAAAATCAGTTTAACTAATAAAATTATAGAATCTGATTTTTTGTTATCAAACAGAATAATATAAAATATATGAGAAGCAAAAAAAGCATCAACCTTTAAAATGAAAGTCTATCCTAAAATATCGATTGTTACTCCTTCATATAATCAAGGGCAATATCTTGAAAAGACAATTGAAAGCATATTGAGCCAAAATTATCCAAACCTGGAGCTTATTATAATTGATGGAGGTTCAACCGATGAAAGTATTAATATTTTAAGAAGATATGAAAATAGAATATCGTTTTGGGTTAGTGAACCGGATAATGGGCAAGCAGATGCAATAAATAAAGGGCTAAAAAAAACTACCGGAGAAATTTTTAACTGGTTGAATTCTGATGATTACCTTGAACCCGGTGCGTTATTTAAAAGTTGCAGAAGTTTATAATAACAGTCCTGAGGCATCTGCATGGGTTGGAGCTTGTAGACGTATTGATGAATCAGGAAAGGAATTAAATGTAATTTATCCAAATAATTTAGATCTGTCAAATATTGGTGAGAATTGGAATGGAAGGCAATTTTATCAGCCGGCCTGTTTTCTCAATTCAAACATGGTAAAAAAAACTGGTGGTGTAGATGAAAACCTTAGTGCTCCGTTTGATCTAGATTTGTGGATTAGACTTCTTCGGTCTGGAAGATTTGTTAAGGGAAAGGGAATATGGGCAAACGCTTTAATTCATTCAGAGGCTAAAACACAAAAATCCAGAAAAGATATGTTCAGGGAGACGGTTGAAGTACAAAAAAAACACGGTTTCTATAAGGGTGCACAAAACAGAGAAGATAGAATATTCAATGCAGGAGATTTTAAATTCGTTAATGATATTGAAATCGAAAATGCACTTTCCAACATTGCTATTTATAATTCGATTAAAAAATTTAATAAGGTTAATAATGGAAAATTAATTATTGTAAGTAATTATTTACCCCGTTATGATACGGCATCATCCAACCTGCGTATTTCGGAAATAGTAAAAATATTGCTGCAAAATAATTTTGAAATTACATACATCTATTTCTATGAATCTCCTAACGATGAAAAATATAAGCAGAATTTAAAAGGGAATATTTCTTTTTATCAGCTAAAACTAAATGTCGAAACAGCACTTCAGTTTATTGAAGATACTATGATTAGTAATATCTGGATTACAAATTTATGGAGTTTGCCCTTTGTTCAATTTACAGACGAACTTATAAAAAAGATTAAGCAGAATTCGTTAGATTATAAAATCATTACTGATACAATGGATTTTCATTTT
>CAVZQU010000002.1:0-22121 GCA_963777515.1 uncultured Bacteroidota bacterium | reverse complement strand
TTAGTCAATTCGAGGCCGGATACATTAGGCATATTCCAATCGGTTATAATAAAATTTATCGAACTATCGGCAGTAAGCTTATCAAGAGCATCTCTACCGTCATTAGCTTCAATAAAATTTTGGTGCCCAAGGTTTTTTAACGAATTAATTACTATTCTTCTCATAGTAACTGAATCGTCAACAACAAGAAATTTTAGCTCACTCATTTTTATTTTCCTTAATTATTATTTTGTCAATTTTTCTTTTTATAAGCTATTGCTTTAGGGAAATTTACACTTTTAAATTTTTGTGAAATACTCATTAGAGATTCCGAATAACCAATAAATAAATAACCAATATTTGATAGTGAATTATATAAGCTGTTCAATACTTTTTTCTTTGATTCATGATCAAAATAAATAAGAACATTAGAACAAATAATTAAATCATAATTTGTCATCATATTCATTCCTGCAGTATCATAAAGGTTCAAGTTTTTAAATCTTACCATGTTTCTTATTTTCGGATCCAGCACATAAAACTGATCTTCCTCCCTTGTAAAATATTTTGACAAATATTTAGGAGGCGTATTTCTAATCGAATACTCTTTATAAACTGCCTGTTTTGCTGTTTCGATTACTTTGTCATCAATGTCGGTTCCAATAATATCAAAAGATATTGATGGATATTTAAATGCAAATAATTCATTTATTAAAATTGCCAAAGTATAAGCTTCATCACCGGTAGAAGAAGCAGCACTCCAAATTTTAACTCTATTTTGTCTTATCTTAAGTTTTTCACTAATAATCTCCGGCAATACAAAATCAGTTATAGCATTGAACTGTTGGGGATTCCTAAAGAAAAATGTTTCATTTATTGTAATTGCATTATATAAATGTTTTGTTTCTAATGGCCCCATTGGATTATATTTCAAATAATCTAAATAGGCTTCAAATGATGTCAAGTTCAAGTAACTTATTCGCTTTTGAAGCCTACTCTCTAGTAAATACTTTTTATTATCTTGAAAATATATACCGCATATTTCATAAATATATTTTCTCCAATTTTCAAATACTGACCTGCTCAATGATAAATTTGTTGTCGAAGTTACCCCGATTCCGTTTGAATTAAAATGATTTACTCCGGTTTCGGTATTACTAAAAATGCTCATGCTGCTCCATGGGTATAATATGTTTTTGCCTATTCAAATATTTAACGTTTCTTTACCTAATTATATTATCGGAATATTTATTACCCGCTTGAATTTTCAAATTAGGTGCCGTTCATTTCGTTATTTTTTCTAAGTATTTGGCTTAAATTATGTTTAATATTCTGCAACTGTAAAAATACAGCCAGTTTTTATAGGCTGTTTTTAAGATTTTTTTGTTCCCTACTAATAATTTGAGCTTAACAGATGCATGGTTGAAGAAAATTTTCAACGGAGATATTAGAAAAAATTTCTCAACTGTTTTTATCAAGTCCATATCGTTATATTTATCAATAACTTATTGTTTTATTATCGTAAAGATGATTAAAAAGTTAATATTGAACTTAGTAAATTTGAATTGGGAAAATAGAAAGGAAAAGACTACTATACGAATAGCAAATATAATTTAACGAAGTATAAATTAATTTAACTTGCCATCTCTTCTATATTAGTTGCTTCTTGCAATCCCATTACTTTATTCAGATCCAAAAGTATAAGCAGATTTTCTTCAAGTTTACCAACAGCTTTAATAAACTCCTTATTTGCACCGCTTACAATTTCCGGTGGTGCTTCAATTATACTTTCCGGAATCCTTAGAACTTTATTTACAGCATCTACTATAAACCCAACCGTCTTATTTTCAAGATCAACAAAAATAACTCGTGTATTTTTATCCTGATTTTTCTTTTCGAGTCCAAGCCTAACTCTTAGATCAACTATAGGGATTACCCTGCCTCTTAAATTCATTACCCCCTCAATATATTCTTCAGTATTGGGAACTTTGGTAATTTGCGACATACGGTTAATTTCTTGTACTTTGAGAATATCAATACCATATTCTTCATTACCTATTTTGAAACTAACAAGCTGAAGTTCTTCTGATTTATCAATATTCGATTGTTCCATATTCATTTAACCTTTATCAATTTCAACTACTTTACCGTTAGCTCTTACTCCGTAATGGCTGTTTGAGCCTGTAATTTTAAATTTATTAATTAAGTCTTGAAGATTAATTGTTAACCTGCTTAAATCTTCAGAAGCATTGGCTATTTGATGTATACCTGAAGCAGACTCCTGAGTTACATTACTTATCGATTCAATATGCCTGGTAATTTGTTCAGCAGCACTGGCCTGAACTTCACTTGCATCTGCCACTTGCATTGCAACTGAAGTTACTTTTTCAGCATTTGAAATTATTTCCTTAAGAACATTACCGGCTTTATTTGCAAGTGTTTTTCCATTTTCAACTTCGTTTGTACCATCTTTTATTGAAACAACTGCATCTTCCGAATCATGTTGAATTTGTTTAATCATGCCGGAAATTTCTTTCGTAGCCTTTGTTGTTTTTTCTGCAAGCTTTCTAACTTCATCGGCAACGACTGAAAAGCCTCTGCCCTGTTCACCTGCTCTTGCAGCCTCAATAGCAGCATTTAATGCCAGCAAGTTGGTTTGATCAGCAATATCTTCAATCACTTGAATAATTTCGCCAATTTGGTCACTACTTTTCCCTAAAGCCTGTACAGTATTAGCAGCTTTTTGCACAACTTCAGAAATTCTAAACATTCCTTTAATTGTATCTTCAACCACTTCACCGCCTTCCTGAGCTTTTACACCAGCATTCTTAGCTGTCTCTGCGGCAAGAGAAGCATTCTTAGTATTCTCTAAAATTGTGTGTGTCATTTCTTCAACTGCAGCTGCAACTTCAGATGCTTGAGCAGTTTGTTCTTGTGCACCAGCAGCCATTTCTTCAGAACTTGATGAAATTTGTGTGGAAGAACTTGCTACTGCCGAAGCACTTTCAGAAACATTTGTTAACGCAGAATTCAGCGAATCCACAACTTTATTTAAATTATTTTTAATAGTTTGATAATAACCTTGATATTCTCCGGTTATTTTTCTTGTAAAATCACCTTTTGCCATTACCGAAAGAATTTCCGAAGATTCATTAAGCGGGGCAGCTATTGCATCAAGTGCCGCATTAAAACCGCCAATTAACTCACCCCAAACTCCGGAATATTTAGACTTGTCGCCTCTAAGCTCAAGGTCACCTTTTTGATTTGCTTCAATTAATATTTTAGCATCCTTTAAAATTTCATTTATTGTATCGGCCTCTTTATTAAATGATATAGCCAAAGAATCTTTTTCTGAAGCAGGAATTACTTTCTGAATATTACCTGCAGCTATTTGTTCAGCAGCATTAATTTTTTCTTTCTGTGCATTTTGTAATGTTATAAACATTGAAGTAAGTTCACCAATTTCATCATTTGATTTATTTATAATTTCTACATCGTAATTCCCTAATGAAAATTCATGAACAATCTCCTTCAATTTGTTTATCGGTTTTGTAATTGCAGGAGCCAGATATAATATAAAGAAAGCAGCAATTATAGAACCTACAATTGCACCCAAAATTGAAAGTAGCCTAATAAATTTAACATCTGATTCAATAATTGTATTAAGTTCATCGGCATGCGCTTCTAATTTTCCCTGCAATGATGAAAGTGCATTCGATAATTTAATTCCAACTGCTTCTCCATCTGTAGTAGCTACATCAGCAGCCATATCATAATTATGAGTTGCTGAAGCGCTCAAAATAGCATCAGCAACAAAAGACTTGTACTGGGACCAGAGTGAATCTATAGAATTTATTTCTCCATCAATATTGAGATTCAATTTTGTATTTTTTAATGAATCAATTTGTCCTTGAATTTTTTTATTTATTTCTGCGTACTCAGCAGCATTTTCTTTAAATTTTGAGACAAAAACAGGCATTGAAAGCTGCATCATAATATATTGAGTTTGTTGAAATCCGGAAGAAATCTTTTTCATACTTTTTTGAGGAGCAACATAGTCCTCAAATATTTGATCTTTAATTTCAACCATTTTATTCTCCTGGATGTAGGAAAGTACTATTATTAATGCTCCTACAAAGCCAAGGAATAGAAAACCAGCCTGAATTTTTCTAACAAACTTTAGTTTTTTTAATATTTCCATCCTGTTTCCCTACCTTTATTGTAGCTTGAATACTACAGGAATTGATAATTTTACTTTAACCGCTACACCTGCATTTTTACCCGGTTTAAATTTTGTATCCTTAACAGCTTTAATTGCTGCTTCATCACAACCTCCACCAAGGCTTTTTACCACTTTAATATCATCCACACCGCCGTTCTCATTTACATAAACAAGCAGATATAATTTTCCTTCAATACCTGCATTCTTTGCCACATCAGGGTAAACAATTTTTTTAAACATCGTAGTATACCCGTCAACTGGTTCGGGCATTGCTTCTGCAAAAGCTAGGTATGCTTCATCGCTTACTCCTCCTCCGGCAAAGGTATAGTTATTTGTAAATAAAAATGTTACTATACACACTAACCCTAAGAAATATGGGCTAAATTTGAGTTTTTTTACGCTATAATTTTTATGGGTCGACATATTATGCTCCATCATTAATTGATTTCAATATATAATCGAAATAATTATTGAAATGTTGAGATATTTAATTGATAATCTCTTACTTTTTTCAATTTATTTTATGCTAATAGGAATAATTAAATTTCAACAACTTTCCCGTTTTCCCGGATTCCATAATTTTTAGTTTTATTATCAATTTTAAATTTTTGTACAAGAGCTCCTAAATCGTCAGTTAGTTTATTTAAACTTTCAGCTGATTTTGCTATACCTTCAATTCCGGTAGCACTTTCATTAGCCACATTACTGATTCCGTCAATGTTTTTGCTTATCTCTTCCGCTGTTGCCGATTGCTGTTCATTAGATGCCGCAACTTGATTAATAATATCATTTACTTTATCAGCTTCTGATATTATCTCTTCTAAAATTTTACCTGAATTGTAAGCTAATTGTTTTCCTTTGGTAACTTCTGTTGTTCCGGCAAGCATCGATTCAACTGCAGCATTTGTATCTTTCTGGATTTGCTTTATCATTTCAGCTATTTTTTTAGTTGCACTTGTAGTTTTTTCTGCAAGCTTTCTTACTTCATCCGCTACTACTGCAAAACCTTTTCCCTGTTCACCAGCTCTTGCTGCTTCAATTGCCGCATTTAAAGCTAACAAATTTGTTTGGTCAGCTATATCATCAATTACCTGGACAATTTCTCCTATTTCTTTGCTGCTGCTTCCTAATGCTTGTATAGAATGGGAAGAGACTTCAACAACATTTGCTATTCTTTCCATTCCGTCAATTGTTTCTTTTACAGACTTTCCACCTTCTTTAGCTTTGTTTCCTGCAGTCTTTGCAGCTTCTGCTGCATAAGTTGCATTTTTAGTACTATCTAAAATCGTTCTTGACATCTCTTCAACTGCACTAGCGACTTCCGAAACTTGCATACTTTGCTCTTGTGTACCTGCCGCCATTTGTTCAGAACTTGAAGATATTTGAATGCTTGCACTACTAGTTAATTGAACTGCTCCGGTAATTTGCTCTATCATTTGACGTATTTTTTTAACTGCTTTATTAAATCCGTCTACCATCTTCCCAAAATCATCATCATTTTTTTCTGCAATTGCTTCAACTGTCAAATCACCTTTAGCAAATAGTTCCATTGAATGCATCATTTTATTAGTAGAACGAGTAAGATAATTTTGCAATTCTTTTACTTCTTTAATAGGCGTGACAAGTTCTAGGGCCCCAATAATTTTTCCTTCTCTATTTTTTATAGGAGAACCTGAATATAGTATCGGAAGTTCGTTATCATTTGGTTTGGCAATAGTTTCTTCAGTGAAGGTTCCGTCATTCTGCATCGCTTTGTGAAGTGCACATTTTTCTGTTTTGCAATGGCTGGTTTTAAATTGATCATAACACTTAAGACCAATTAATTTCTTTTGATCTTTACCGATAACTTCGGCTCCCTTCTTATTCATATATTGTATATTAAATTCGGGATCAATTATCATAACCGGATTTGTTAAATTATTAAGATGCTGAGCCTGTAAAAGAATTTTTTCCGTCATAATATTAAATGATTTTGAAAGCCTGCCAATCTCGTCATCTCCATTTACAGTTACGACAATATTTTCATTTCCCTGAATAATCGAGTTTGCAGCTCTTTCAAGTTCTTTTATCGGTTTTGAAATTCTTTTACCAAAGAAATATCCGAAACCAATTGTTAGAATTACAATAATAAACAAAACCAGAAGGATATTATTTCTCATGTTTGCTATTTCTGTATCAACATCATCTACATATATTCCTGACCCAATTATCCAACCCCATTCTTTAAACAATTTTACATAGGAGGTTTTATCAACTGGTTTTGTAGATCCTGGCTTTGGCCATTGATACGAGACAAAACCTTCGCCGTTTTTCTTTGCCACTTTAACCATTTCGACGAATAAATATTTCCCATTAGGATCTTTGCTTTCTTTCAGTGATTTTCCATTTAATTCAGGTTTAATGGGGTGTAAGATCATTCGGGGTTCAAGATCATTTATCCAAAAATATTCATTTTTATTGTATCTTAATGATTTGATTAAATCCAAAACCGCACTCTGAGCTTCACTTTTGCTCATTTCACCTTTTGTGTACTTTCCCTGGTATTCAGACAACAGATTGTATGCTACTTCAACAGTTTGTTTAACATTGTCTTCTTTGTTTTTATAGTATGTTGCTCTTAATGAAGGTACGATATAGAAATAAATCATTAGAATAAATGGAATGACTATAACTATAGAATGAACCGTAATCTTACTAAAAATTTTCCAGTCCCTAATTTTTTTTACCTTCATTTTAAACCTCAGTTAATTCATCTTAATTAATCTTAAAAGAAATAATAAGCAGCAACTAAAAATCTTACATTCGAAACTGCTTTTGAATTTATTACTTTGCCTTTGTTATCCGGAGTCCCATAATAAGCTGAAGTGTACTCTACTTCAGTAGCAAAACGAGTATTTCCTGAATCAACTTGAACACGAGGAGATACCCTAAATACTTTATCAATGTTGCTGCCGCGGGAATAATAATTTCCACTTATTATATCATTTGATCCTAAATTTTTAGTTAAACCGGTAAATACTCCAAATGATAGTCCTTTACCATAGGATAAGTCTGACCATATAGAATAAGATTTTATGTTTGTATAATCTTCAATCCCTGTTACACTATCTTTTGTAGAAACAGCATAACCCCCAAGCATAGCACATATCAGTTAAGTTTTCACCGTATACTCCTTCCAACTTTAGACAAAATTGATCATGTTGGAATTTTGAAAAACCTATAAATGCAATGCTGTTAATTTTATTAGTGGACTGATAATTTTTATCTGAAACCAATCTTGGTTTTAATGATTTATAATCTCCTCCAAATCCAACAACAAAATCATCTGATTTATACATCATTTGTAAATCTAATAACGGAATTGCTGAGTTTCGAAGATACTCAGAAGAAGTTCCATTTGGTCCGGTGTTTGCAAAATCCCGTTGTGAGGCTGCTGTAATGTTTACAATAATATTATTAAAATTTTGAGAAATTCTTATTTGGGGATTTCTAGAAAAAGGCTGGAAAGGCACACCAGTATTAAATGAAATAACACCAGGACAAACTTCCGTTACTAACATTGGGTGCCAGTATTGTCCTATTAAAATTGATGTGTTTTCCCAGGCGAGCTTTAAAAATGCATGTCTTAATCTAAAACCATTTATATCACCATCAGATTGTCCAAAGAAAGCTCCCTCAACCATTCCGGATGTTTTAGCACCAAATGCATCTGGCCCCGTTACTTTAGCATTTAGTCTTGTTTGTATCGCAAGAATATTTAAACTTGAGTTATCATTTATATCTATACCGTTTACGTCATTTTTTACATTTGCCGGATATAAAAGAAAATGCCCTTCCCGGATAGAGACAACTTCATGTGTATCAAACATGACATCAGTTTTAATAAATCCGCCAAACTTAACATTTATATCTTGTGCATATAAAAAAGTTGAAAATAATTGGAATATTGTAATAAGCCCAAATGTGAGCGAAATTGAGAGAACACTTTTGCTACTTGTTTTTTTCATATAACACCAAAAATCAATTTCCTTTAATTTTGAATTATGTATTTTATTACCTGATTCTTAAAGTATTATCGTTAATAGTTGTCAATTGTTTAGTATTTATCTGAAGGACAAATTGGAATGAAGAATTTTATTTAATTTATATTTATTGTTGAAAGTAGGCTTTTAATAGCACCTTGTGAATAACCTTAATTTTAGAAGTAAAATTAAATATAAGATATACATCGAGTTTTTTTGAATGCATGAATTTATTAATTTTATTTATATTTTATTACTTCTATTTCAATACTTATTCTAAATATTGATGGTCAATCCTCATATGAAAAATCCCTTAAGCGATCAAGAAAATTCTAATGTATTAATTGTTGAAGATGAGCAGGCTTTTGCAGCTTATCTTGAAATTAAATTAAAAAAATTGGGATACAACGTTATCGGCAAAACTTCTAGCGGAGAAAGCGCTATTCTACTTACTAATCAACTTTCTCCTGATTTGATAATGATGGACATTAGTCTTGAAGGTGATTTAGACGGAATAAATACATCTGCAAAAATATTAAGCAAACACGATATACCAATAATATATCTTACTGCTGACAGCGATTCCGATACATTACATAGAGCCAAAGTTACAAATCCTCATGGATTCCTTTTAAAACCAATCACTGAGAAGGAACTAAGTATTTCAATTGAAATTGCTTTATACAAGCATAGAATGAAAAAAAAATTAAAAGAAAGCGAATATTTGTTTCGGACTCTTACTGAAAATTCTTTGAATGGAATTTATATCATACAGGATTATAAATTTATTTATTTGAATTCATCTGCTTTAAATATTTTAGGTTATCAGCTTAAAGAACTCATTAATGTTCCGGTATTTGATATAATTTATGAAGACGATAAAAAAATAGCTGCTGAAAATATACGTGAAAGAATAAGCGGCAAATCAGATTCGATTCAATATAGTTTAAGACTAAGAAGAAAAGATGGAAGTATTGTTTATTGTGAGGTTCGCGGAAGAGAGATAGATTATTTAGGGAAACCCTCAATAATGGGAACGGTAATAGATATAACCCAACGAAAATTATATGAAGAACAGTTGATTGCCGCAAAAGAAACTGCAGAAAGATCCGATAAATTAAAATCTGAATTCGTTGCTCAAATTTCTCATGAGATTAGAACACCTTTAAATAATATGTTAACTTATATTTCCTTGCTTGAGGATGAAATAAAAGAAAACATGCCTCAAAGTATTAAAATGAGTTTTTCAATTCTTGATAGAAATGCTAAAAGGTTAATAAGAACTTTTGATTTATTAATGAATCTCTCTAAAATACAAACCGGCAATTTTGAAGCTAAAATGGAAGCGTTTGATATTCATTCTGATTTGATTGAAGACTTGTTGATTGAATTTTTCCCAAAAGCCAAATCAAAAAATTTGGATTTTATTTATGAGAATACCTGTTCTTGTTCAAAAACTGTTGCTGATAAATTTTCAATTAGTCAAATAATTGCCAACCTTGTGGATAACGCAATCAAGTTTACTGAAACAGGTAAAATAACTTTAAAGCTTTCCAACTGTGATAAAAAAGTTTTAATTGAAGTTAAAGATACTGGTGTAGGAATCTCTGAAGAATACCTTCCCAAAATTTTTAAGCCTTTTTCACAAGAGCAAAACAGTAAAATCAAAAATCTTGATGGTGCGGGATTAGGTTTATCATTAGTAAAAAAATATGCTGAACTGAACAATGCCCAAATAAAAATAAAAAGTAAAAAAGGAAAAGGAAGCCGTTTTATGCTATACTTAGATGAAAATCCGCTAACTTTTTACTGAACACTTTTAGTAACTTCAATTCCAAGTTGTTCCATTCTGTATCTTAATTTTGACCGGGAAAGTCCTAATATTTTTGCAGCTTTTACCTGGTTGCCGTTTGTAATCTTTAAAGTTTTCTGAATTAAAGTGCGCAACACTATATCAATTTTAATTCCGTTTTGAGGAATTTTTAAAACAAAATCATCTTCTTTAAGATTGTTCAATTTCATAGTTTCGGTTAAAAAGCTAAGATGATGTTCTTTTAATTCGTTTCCTTCCATTAACAAAGATGCCCGTTCAATTACATTTTTAAGCTCCCGGATATTTCCCTTCCACATATACGTTTCTAAAATTTCAAGTGCTTTGGGATCAATATTTCTAATATCCTTTCTAAACTTATGCGAGAACTCATTTATAAATGTATAAGCAAGAATTGGTATATCCTCTTTTCTTTCTCTCAAAGAAGGCACCTGTACTTTAGCAACATTAAGTCGATAAAATAAATCTTCTCTAAAGTTTCCTTTTCTAACCTCATCTTCTAAATTTTTATTAGTGGCGGCAACTACCCGTACATTTACAGCGACTTCTTTTTCACCGCCGACTCTATAAAATTTTCTTTCTTGAAGAACTCTTAAAAGCTTTACCTGTAAGTCAAGTGATAACTCTGCAATTTCATCCAAAAGAATTGTTCCACCATTAGCAAGTTCAAACTTTCCCAGCTTGGTTTTTTGTGCTGCACCAGTAAATGCACCTTTCTCGTATCCAAATAATTCACTTTCAGCAAGTTCTTTAGGTATTGCCGAACAATTTATTTGAACAAAATTTCCGTTCTTTTGCGGACTATGCTGATGGATGTATTTGGCAAACCCTTCTTTTCCCGACCCGCTTTCACCCTCAATTAAAATGGTTGTATCCGGGCTGGCAGCTAACTTTTCAACTGCATTAACAAGTTTTTGAATTTTCTTACTTTGACCAAAAAACTCTTTTGTTATTTCATCATCTTTTAAAAGAGTATTAAGCTTTTCCACTTCAAGTTTTAATGAAAGATTTTTTGTCGCGCGTTCAAGTACAAGCTTAAGTTGATCTATCTCTAATGGTTTTAGCAAGAAATCATAGGCGCCAGATTTAATGGCAGAAACAGCTATGTTTACATCTGAATAACCTGTTATCATGATTACCGGGATATCTGTAAATTTTGTTTTAATTTCTTTTAATATTTCAAGCCCATTATATTCGTTCAAGTATATATCCAGTAAAACAATATCCGGCTGATAATTTTCAACAGAATCCAAAGCCGAACCGCCGTCCATGCATATTTCAACAGCATAGTCAAGCTTTATCAATACTTTTTTAAGTGAAAGACAAATTAAATCGTCATCATCAATAATTAAAATTTTAAATTTCACTTTGTTCTTTTCCCTTATTGTTTATTAAATGAAAAATTTATTTTACAATTTCCTTTTATATCACCTTCAAATAAAATGCTGCCGTTGTCTTCTTTTAAATTTTCTTTTGTGGTTTCCAGATTTTTTAAAAATGACTTTACGCATTCTTGATCTAAAATTTGGGTATCGCAATTTTCTTTTTCCTGCTTGTCAATTTCCAGGTTAATGTGATTGGAACTATCAGTCGATACTTTTAATATAATTTTTTGGTTAGATATCCCTGTATCTAATAAAGAATTAATTATACCGGCTACAGCAATTGATATTTTTGACTTATTAATTTTTAAAGTAGAAATACTCTGTGATGAAAGATTCTCTAAAGCAATGTTTGTTTTTTTTGCCTTCCCCTTTAACAAATCCAAGACTGCCGTAGCAATTGTATTCAATGAACATACTTCTTTGGAACCGGCATTATTAGAAATTAATAGTGAAAAATAATCAAGCTTTTTTTCGAGTCTATTAATTGCTTCAGAGCAGTCTTTTAATGATGAAGCAATTTCGGCAGGAATTGAATCTTCTTTTAAACTTAGATAGTAATAATTAAGCTTTAAAACCGAAAGAGAATTACGTATATCGTGAATTAAATTTGGAGTAAGGTTTCCGATTAACAAAAACTTTTCTTTATTGTAATCAGAGAGCATTGCGGCTAAACTTTTAGAAAGTTAACAATATTATTTATAGTCGCAATTTATAATAATTGTGTGATAAGTATCAACAATTGAGGAAAGAAATAGAAAATATTCTCACGCACCCAATTATTTTTTATTTACTTCATTTAAGATTTTGTCAGCAACTTTATTTAATACTTCATCAGAATCGTAAAATTTCTGAGCAACTTTCTGCTTAATAACATCTAATTTAGAAGTTTCGACTTTTTCATTCATTACTTTTGCTTCATTAGATATTTCAAGCTTATCCTGTTTCTGATTTACAGAAGCATCTTTTGATGCTTTTTCTTTGTGTTTTAATATTTCGTTTGAGAAATATTGATCAGACGATACTTTTTTGATATCCATAAACCTACCTGCTGTATTTAACTAATTTCTTCTTATTATTTAGTTCGTTCAATTTTTTAGTGATATCTAAAATTTTCTCTTGTTTTGCTGCAATTATATTATCGAATTTTTCTTTTAATTGTTTAGTCTTTGAGAATATTTTTTTTTCAAGCTCAATTAATTCATCATTTGAACATTTTTGGGTAAAATTTTCTTTAATAATCCCTGCATCTTTTATAAATCCAAAAGCCTTAGGAAATTCACTGTTAAAATTCTCTTCAGAAATTGAGTCCAATATATTTAATGATTTTTCTATATTTAAAATAATATCACTAATTGCTTTTTGCAAAATTGTCATCCAAATATTGAAGTAATAAAACTTTGTGTATTTAATAACGTTGCTAATTGAGCCTGCAGCTGTTCATATTTATTACGTAATAAATCTGCACTATTATTTAGCCTATTTTGTGCAGCTGAAACTCTGTCATCATAATATTTAATGTTATTATCAAAAGAAGTAATTGAATTGGAAATATACCCATCGCTTCCAGCATAAGAATCAAGCTTATTATATAAAACATTTGCAATGCCGTTGGTTGAGTTAAAAATTGCTTCAACCTGACTCGTATTTTCTTTAAGCTTTGTAGTTAATTCTGCATCATCAGAAATGCTTAAACCCGTTGTTGGATCGAATTTAATTCCAATTTGAGTAAGCAACGATAAATCACCTGAAGCTATACCACTAACAGGAGAAAGAGTTGCATCTTTCATTAAATTCATAATTGAACTAGTGTTGGCATCACCCATGAATAAACCGCGTGTGCCTGATTCAACAGTACTTTGATTTTTTATATTAGTATATAGATCATTAAATTTTTTTATAAAATTTTTAATTTTTCCCTTTATAGCATCTACATCCGTACTAATATTTATATTAACATCGGGATCATCTGTTTTAGATAAATTTTTTAAATTGAACGTTACTCCTTCAACTAAGTCATTGATATCATTAGAATTTCTTTGAATACTAAGTCCGTTAAAACTTAATTTTGCGTTTAATAAATTGTTTTCTGAAGTAATATCTGAATACAAAAAACCTGCTGTGTCTGGTGCTTGGCTTTGATCGAATGCTGGCCTTGCAGTTCCAATATTTAATCCGACAGAGCTTAATGCTGAAGACCCTGAAACATCAGATATTTCTTCTATTCGATAATCTAAACCTGTTTGTTTTGCTGCCAACGAAAGCTGTGAAGTAGTTGTGTCTGCTGAAAAAACAGAAGCATTAACTAAGCCCGAGGCTCCCATTTCTTTATCAACGCCGATATTTAAATCACCAACGATATCATTGCCGCTGACATGTGAAATTGAGATATATTTTGAGGAATCTGATACCGTCAACTTTAGGCTAACATCTCCTGTACTTGAATCTACAACTTTTTCTGCAACTACTCCGCTCACACTATCTGAAATCTTTCCAACAACTTCGTCAATTAATTCTTCGTATGTGCCACCACCATTAACTGTAATTTCTGTTTCAGTACCGCCTAAATTAATTTTGAAAGTTGAGGTTCCCCCAGCATATGCTGTACTGGCTTGTTTTGAGTTTGAAGTAACTTCGGCCTTGTCTGCATTAATTGCATCCCGAATTTTCTGCATTACGGTTTTATTGGTTTCACCAGCTTCAAAATCTACATTAACAGTACTATATAATTGCCCCCCTTCACCATCACCTGTTTTAATTACAAGACTATGTGTACCAGTAATTGCATTACTATCGCTTGAAGTATAATCAGAAGAAATAAGCGTATCACTTTTTGCAAGCTGGTTTACACGTAAACTATATATTCCATCAGCAGCAGTTGAATCGGCAGAAGCACTAATAAAATTGCTGTCGGTTGAGGCTGGCAAGTTTTGATGCAAATGCAGAAGAGCTGCCTGTTAGCTTAAAATCCGTTAAGAATGATTTAAAAGCATCAAGCTTAGAGGAAAGGGTTCCATAAGCTGTCGAAAGATTTGAATATTTGGATTTCCTATCCTGTAAAGGGGTAATTGATTTGGTAGTTTCACTTTGAATATAACTATTAACTAAAGAAGTAATATACGAAGTTGTTAAAATGTCAGACATTTTATATCTCTTTGAATGCTTGAATCCAGGTTTCTCTTAAATCGGTTAAAATATTAAGAACTATATCATAATTCTTTTGACGCATTTGCTCCTGGCAAAATTGATAAAGCCTTAAAAGCCCTATCGAAATCGGTTTAGCATTTTCGTCATCAAATCTTAAAGAGTTAATTAATTCTTGAATTGCTTTAGTAGTTTTTGCAAGATCATGCTTTTGACAATTGACAACTGCAAAATCATAAAGCTTAATAATAAGTTGTTGAGGTGTAGCTTCCATAATTTCTTTAACCAGGTAGCTGTTAGCCCGGGAGTTTTTATTATTGGCAAAAGCTGTATTGTACATTTTGTTCCTACTTTAAGAAAATTAAAAAAAATAATTCCCCCGGTTAACCCGGGGGAAGGATCAAGAATAAATCTTATCTAAAGAGAGAAAGTAAATTTTGCGGATTAGCGTTAGTCTGGGCTAACATCGCTGTAGCAATTTGCTGTCCTATTTGGCCTTTGGTTGCATTTAATTGTTCCATAGCCATATCCGCATCAAATAACCTGCTAATACTTGCTGTAGCATTTGTAATAGCGTTAGTTAAGTAACTGTCTTTTACGTCTAATCTTTGGCTGAAATTACCAATCTTACCTAATGCATCTTGAACTGCAGTCTGTATTGTATCTATACTAACAGAAGTGATGTTAGTTGAAGTTGCTTTCCCTGATCCAGAACTTGTGATTGAAGCTAAACTAATTGTGCTCAAGTTACCAAAATTAATTGTTGTAGATTCGGATTCACCAGTTTTAAAAGCAAATGCTCCGCTATTTGGTGCACCACTCAATAAAGATGTAGCATTAAATTTGGTGTTTGAGAATATTGATGATATTTCGTCACCAAGTGCATTTATATCATCTGCCAATGCAGTAAGATTTTTTGTCGGGTCTGAAGCATCAAGAACTTTACCTTTGATCTGAGTTAAAAGATCATTGATATTGGAAAGAGCTGATTCAGCAGTAGACAAAATATTTTTTGCAGAACCGATGTTACCTTGAGCAGCTTTCATTAAAGCAACTTTACCTTCAAGTTCTTTTCCAACTCTATAACCAGATGTATCATCAGAAACTGAATTGATTCTTTTTTGAGAAGCCAAACGTAACTGTGCTTTGCTGGTCTGCGCATTAACTGTTGCTAATGCATTATATGCTTTTAAAGCATCAAGATTGGTGTTAATTTGAAAAGACATTAAGTACCTCCGTGTATTTTGTTTTAATTTTACTGAGTATCCTTACTCAGCGGTTTAATTATAAGATTTACATCTTGTTATCATTATCGGCATTGATAATTAAAAGTTTAGTTTTTAATAAAAGATATTTCGAGGCTTTATTAAGCAATACCTAATTTTTGTTTTAATACAGCTATTTTTTGGATTATTTGAGGCTGGTTTTTGAATGTTTCTTCAGCATAAATTATTAGTGAGGGAATTTCTGCAACATTTTTCGTCTGAATGAATGCTGAAATTAAATAGAAAATTGTTGATGGTTCTTTTGAATTGGAAGCATATGATTCCTTGAATTTCTCACTGGCTTCTTTAAATTTATTTTGCTGCGATAAAATTGAACCTAACTTATTCAATACAGTAAAATTACCGGGAAATTTATTATTAATTCTGTAAAGGACTTTTTCCTGAATTTGTGCATCACAATAGTTTGTTATAATGTTTAAAAAGAAATCAAGATTCTCTTTATTTATTTCATTAGTACTCAATCTTATGAATTCATCATTAATCAACTGATTATTTAGAATCTTATTAATTAGCTCAAGTTGGAGATCTTCTTTACCCACTAACTTTTGTAGTTTTGCATAGAAAAAGTTAAACAGGCTTTTATCTTTGGAAGTTATAGCAATATCTAAAGAATGATAAATTAAATCTTTTTCATCCATTAAAATTGCCTGGCTGGAGATTTTTTCTCCTAATTTTAGTTCCGTCATTAGTATTATAAGCATCGTAGCAAAGTTGAGCTGCTTTATCATATTTCCCCACCTTCATAAATATTCTTCCTGCCGCAATTAAATTTAGCGGTTGGTCCTTATCGTATTCAATACTTTTAGTTATATTGTTAAATGCTTCAGGCCAATTGTTTGCTTCAGCATTTTTCACAGCCAAGAATCTAAAGATTAAAGCTTTATATTCATTTTTAAGATCACCTAAGGTTAATGACAATTTAAAAAACTCAATTGCCTTTTCATTTTCATCAAGCAAAGCATAAGTCTGTCCTAAGTGAAATGCATAGTAACCTGTTTTATTTTTTTCAAACTCAGCTAATAATATTTCTAAATTTCTCTTTGCTTTTAATTTTAAGCCTTCATCTGTAAGATTATACCCCACATGAAGAATTTCTATATCGCATTCACTAACTGCAATTTTATTTCTTGACAAAGAATATTCAATCTGCTCATGCACGGCGCCTTCAAATCTTAAATTTTTATCATTCGGGAAGAGCCGGACATATTTCATAACAGAAGGCCTGTTATTATATTCGTCAATATTTAACAGCCTGCAATTGTAAGCAATGGATTTTTTTGTTTTAGTAAGTTTTAAAATTTCTTGTTTTGATTCTGGGGACAATCTTTCATCAGCATCAAGATATAAAATCCAATCACCTGTAGACTTTTCAAGAGCAAAATTTCTTGCTGCAGAAAAATCATTTATCCAATCAAAATGAAATACTTTTGCATGATAATTTTTCGCTATTTCAATTGTGCGGTCAGTAGAGCCAGTATCAACAATTATAATTTCATCCGCAACACCGTTAACAGACTTAAAACAATCCTCCAAATATTGCTCTTCATTTTTTACTATCATGCTAAGAGTTATCATTTTTATTTACCAACTCCATCTTATCTGATTATTTTCATAAGATACCTGATGAAGCATATTACTAACACCGTGTTCAACTTCAAAAAAATTCATACTGTTTCTATGCGGCTTAAATACCCTGAAATTTTCACCTATAGCTTTAGTTGCAGCAAGATCCAATGCCATATTTCTATTTATATTAAAAGTATTAGCCCATACAGGTTTTTGCTGTAAATATTCAAACTGTTCGGAATTTAAAAAGAAGCACCCTGAATGCGGATGTGTAGTGGCAGAGACTATGATTTTGGAATCCATAATTTCTAATTCATATCGGTCTATGTTATCCTTAGTTTTAAATATTTGATAGTCCATATATACTTTTGTTAAAAAGTCTTTTTTTAATTTGCCATTGTAAATAGCCGATTCATATCTTTGCGGCTGCATTAAATGCCTGGGATTTGCTACCCGGTTAAACATATCCAATTTCTTAAAAAAGAATTGGTCATTGATAATGATATCATCTTCCAGATAACAATAATAATCGTAGTTGCCTTTAAGCTCACTCATAACTGCTTGAGCATAAAATCCTAATAGCAATGGGTCAACCTTTAAAGGAATGTGTTCAAATATTTCACTACCAAATTCAAGATCGCCTACCAAATGGTCACTTTCATTAGTACAAATTTTTATATCAAAATCAAAAGCAAACTGATTTATAAGTTTTTCCATTTCAACAGTTTTATGCACAGCTCCAAAGTGCCTATTGCCAAATAGATTATCAATATTATAAATAACAGTATTGAGTGCCTGCAGCTTAGTGCTCATTGCAGAAGCAGAATGACTTGCATAACGACTTTTATCTTCAAGAGCCTTAAAATAATGAGGGATGACAAATAAAACTTTCATAAACGATGTGTTTTTATTAGTTCTACGAATTGTTACTGTCTTTAATATTAATTTATCATTATGGATTTATTTAATTTTAATTCCATAGAAGCGAAAAGATTTTTAGCTGTATTGTTCCATGTAAAAAACTCCATATCATCTGCAGCTTTCTTTCCTAAATTTCTTATTGTATCACGATTATAATAAGCATACTCAATATTCTTAACTATTTCATCAACGCTGGCTTCTTCCCATTCAGCTGTAAGTTCTTCATTATCATAGATATTAAAATTTTGTAAGTCGGTGAGCATCAAAGAATTTTCACTGTTTATTATATCGGTATGGCCAGAAGAATACGAAGCAATCGCTGGTCTTCCGCTTGCCATGTATTCCATTAAAACAAGATTAGTACCGCCTTCGCATCTGTTTGGGAAAAGGCCAATATCCGTCTTAGTATAAACATCTAAAAGCTTTTCATGAGGAACAATTGGTAGAGTTATTATTCTTGATGAATCCAATCCATTGATTTCATAAATATGTTTCATCTGTTCTTCCCAAGAACCTTTGATCAATTCAAAATTTATATGTTTTGAATCTTTCATCGTTTGCAGCGAATACGGAAAATAATTGTACCATGAATTTATCAGTATTATATCTTTATACTTTGATTGAAGAACCTTTATCGCTTTAAGAATCAAATCCTGCCCTTTGCGTAATTCAAATTTTCCACCGGAAAAAATAACAAAAAGATTTTCTTCTTTTTTGGGTTCAGTGTAATAAAATAATTCCGGGTCAATACCTTGTATTAATACATCGGTATTATAAATTCCAGATTCTAACATTTTATTTTTACACCATGACGAGCCGGCAAATATCAAATCATATTTTCTTGCATTCTCTATTGATTTTTCCGTTAGAGAATCTTCAAAAAAAGTATATCCAACATTTATTTCTCCTCTTTGAGGGAATAAAGGATTAAAATTGATATCAGTTAATGCATTAAATAATATTCCGGGTACTTTCTTTTCAGCAGGATAATTTTGATCGATATTTTCTATGGTGCAAAATTTTGGAAGCTCTTTTCTTAAATATTTACCGCACACCCCCCATCCAAAATTTTCTCCTGATGAAAGTCCGAGGTAAATTATTTTTGATTGTATATCTTTATTTACCAATTCATTTTTTCGATGAATGGAAGAATGTTTGAATGATTGAATGGATAATGCCTCTAAAGGATTTTTAGTATTTTTATTAATTAAATTCTGTAATTCATTAATAACTTCCTCAAAAACTCCTTTCCAATCGCCTGCTGTTTTTTGTCGAAATAATCTCATAGTTGGGTACCACGGCGAATCACTCCTATTTAACATCCATCTCCAATCCGGTAGAAAAGGCAAAAGGAGCCAAACAGGTTTACCCATTGCACCGGCAAGATGTGCGACAGATGTATCAACTGAAATAATTAAATCAAGATTTTCAATAATGGCTGCAGTATGCCCAAATGTATCAAGCCCTTTGCTATCTAAATCAACAACCGGCAAATTTTTATTTCTTAATTGGCTTGTAGGTTTTCCTTTTTGAAGAGAAAAAAATCTTATCCCTTCAATTGAAAAAAGATTTTCAAAATTCTCTAAAGCACATGAACGATTATTATCATTTGTATGATTTGGATTTCCTGCCCATACAATTCCAATATTAAATTTACTATCCTTTCTTAATACGGGTGCTAATTGCTCGGAAATTGTTTTGTCGGCAAAAATATAAGGAATGTTAAAAGGAATATTGTTAATATCAGTATGAAAGTATAACGGAAGACTTAAAAGAGAGATATGGTAATCAAAATTTAAGTCTCTTTTGTCATAATTCTCGCGAGGTAGATGAATATCAATCCACTTAACATTTTTAAAAATAGGATAAAGTCTTACATCATATTCAAAAATTATTTTAGCGCCTTTTCCTTTTAATAATTCAAGGAATCGAATAAATTGAATTGAATCACCAAGTCCTTGTTCATCATAAACTAAAATTGTTTTTCCGTTTACTCCCTGGTTAATTAATTCAGGCCCTGGAAATTTTCTTTCAATAAATCCTTTCCTTTTTTTTCTCCATTCATAATTTTTCCAACCATTCTTAAAATCCCCGGCTAATAATTGAGCATGGCCAATGTTGTAGTTAGTTATTTCATTGTTGGGTGTTATAGCCAGAGCTTTTTCCCAGACTTCAATTGCTTCATTATTCTTCCCTTGCTGCAATTTAGAAACGCCGAGGTTAGTTAGAATTGCAAACTTATTAAAATTATTATTTTCTCCTTTTGTAGAAGATATCTTAGAAAAAATTTCAATAGCTTCTTCATATTTATTTTGAACAATATTCAATTTTAGCAAATTGTTAAGCGCTTCTTGATTTTCAGGTTCAAGATTTAAAACCTCCGAAAAATATGACTCAGCTTTTTTATAATCTTTCCTATTGAGATAAATCACTCCAATGTTATTCAGGCAGTCTGCATAATTAGGTTGTAGTTCTAAAGAACTTGAATAAGATTGAAGTGCAGAATCATCTTCATTTATATTTTGATAAGCAAGGCCAAGATTATAATAAGCCATCCCATGCTGTGGACAGAGTTCAACAACTTTTACGAATAATTCAATCGCATCTTCATAATTTTTTAAATGCAATTGAATTATACCAAGGAAATTCAGCACGTCATAATCATTTTGATTTTCTGCTAAAAGTTCCCTTAAGATTCTTTCTGCATTTACAAAATCTTTTTCATCAAAATAATCTGTTGCTTCCTGGTATTTAAAATCTACAACCGTATTCACTTTTATTCAGATTAAATTAAATTATTATGATTTTCATTTAGTCCTAATACCCTATTAACTTTGTTTAAACCTTTAACAGCAAATTGGTTTTGAGGATTATTTTTTACCCCCCATTCATACATCACTTTAGCTTCCTTATCCTTACCTGAAAGAAATAAAACCTCTCCCAAGCCTGCACAAGCTTGAGATGAATTTGGATTCGTAACCAAAGCTGTTTCAAAGGCTTCCTTAGCTTCATTATTTTTGCTTAAGGAAAGAAGAACTATTCCTTTTAAATTTTCATAAGAAGAAACCAAATCATTTTCAATGTCTAATTGAGAGTAAAATAGCTCTTCAGTACTCATTAGTCCATTATAAGCTTCTTCATATTTTTTGAATTTAAATAACTCATAAACAGAATTTAAAATTTCGTTCAGCTTATCATTTATTTTTTCTGTGGTGTAATCATTCAGTTCATTTTCAATAGTTGATTCAATATTCGAATTGATTTTTGAAAGCTCTTCTGCGGCAAATGTATTGTTAGGATTATTTTTTACTGCATATTCAAACATTGTTTTTGCATTTTCAAAATTGTCATTCATATAGAAATACTCTCCAAGCCCGGCGCATGCTTCAGATGAATTCGGGTCTAAATTCAATGCACGTTCGAAACAATCTTTTGCATTTTCCGTTTCATTTATTCCTAAATAATTAAACCCTTTAAGATTAAAAAATGCAGCGGCAGAATTTACATTGGTAGGATTTGTGAGATGTCCATTAAAATACTTTTCTGCAGCTAAAAGCTTTTCAAGAGATTCATTAAATTTATTTTCATTGAATAGCTCATATGCTTCCATTACAAGATTGTTTGAATCAACAGTTATATCTTTTAGAAGCTGGTCTTCGATCATATTGTTTTGCTTTTCTACTTCTATTTCATTCTCTCCAATATTCCCAAGCAACGAGTTTAATTTTTCTAATTTGTTTACAATATTTTTATTATCAGGATCAAGCT
>CAVZQU010000001.1:0-25059 GCA_963777515.1 uncultured Bacteroidota bacterium | reverse complement strand
ATTTGAAGATGCTATTGCAAAATCAATTGACTGGTATCTTCAAAAATAGGGATTGGTGGGAAAGAATTATTTCGGGTGAATATTAAAACTATTATAAAATTCAATATCAACAATAAAGCTACAAGTCATACTCATTTTCTTTACGGAACACTAAAAAATTAAATTTTAATTTTTATTACTATTTTTTCCTTTAATAGTAATTCAATTTATGCACAGTTTAATCAGCAGTCAACAAATACCAACAACTGATCAACTATTTTCTGCCGGAGCAATAAGCGTTACTATTGGAGGCAATTTTATAGTAACCGGGTCATGGCTTTTCCCTGCACTGGTTACAGATAGGGTTGACCAACTAGTTACTGAATTATCCAATCAAATACAATCAAAATTAATATTCTGGAACAATAGGACTTCTTGAAAAGAAAGAATTATTAAATGAGTTGAATGGTATTTCCTTTAGAGCAATCACTTTAAAGAGAAAATCAGGTAGTAGTATTTAAAGTGGACCTTTTAAAAATTCTAGAAGGAACGGGTGACTTTTCTCAGAACCCATATTTGAAAAACGATGATGTTATAATTTTTCCACCAACTGATCTAGAAAGAGATTTTTTTAGTATTGATGGAGCAATAACTCTGTAAATTTAATTTTGTAGATGGAGATAAACTCGCTGATGCAATTACACTTGCTAAATCGGAATTAGTAAAGCTTATGAAAATGTTGATTCCATAGAAATAAATCGTCTCAGCTATAATGGTGAAAAAATGCAAGAAATTAAACTCCCGATTAACTAGTGATTTTTCTTTGCAGAGAGGTGATAGAATAACAGTATTAGCTGATGAAACTCAAAGGGTGGCGACTTCTAAGTTACTATATTTGGAACAAGGGTCAATTGTATTCAGTGAAATTCCTATAACAAAAAAATAACTCAACTACTTTACTCTACAATGTAGGAAAAACAGGCGGGATAACAACTAATGCTTCACTGCGAAGCTCAAAACTTTTTACATGAAATAATTTTAATCTGTTAATAAAGAAACTTTATAACATTGATTTAGATAAAACTCCAATAGATACTTCATTAGTTAATAGATTTGTTAAATTAGATGAAATGATGATGCAATAGAATGGACGGATTAACAGAAGAAGAAAAAAAACTATTTTCTATCGATAATGAAATAAGAATTTTAACCCACGGAAACATCTGTAAATTTTGTAGATTATGATAAACCTAACTCTTAAACATTCTCAGTATATTATGTTCATGATAAAGATATAAATGTACTCACTCCAGCTAAAAGTAAAACCATTTCAAGCATTGGTGGTAGGTAGAGGTTTACCTGAAAAGATATAAACAACTGTATTTAGTATAAAACAAGGCAATTGCATGCTAATATGCAATAGATGATGAGATCACTTTAATAAAAGGTGAATCAAGAAGATGGGTATCTGTTGAAGATGAATCATATAAAATAGAACCAGGTGATTTACATCCTAATTTTCCTTGGAGAAATAATAAGAGGATTTAATTACTATTTGCGACAAGTTGCTACTTATTTAGGAAATAGTTCAAAGTGCTTGCAAATATAGTATTATTATTGTTAAAGTTAAATCCTAATAATTAAAATTTGATTAACATAATTGAGTATAGAAATTAAACTCTAATTCAAAAAAGAATAATTAATCCTTCAAAAAAAGGTTTGCAATTTCTTGCAACAATTTAAAATAATAGTTTATATTTGATAGGCTAATTTAGAGTTGGCTTCAAACTTATTTCAAAATTATTTTTTTAAAATATACAAAATATTTTTGAAATTGTGAAACGTTCTCTTGAATTAGAAACAAGAGAAAGTAAATTTGAAGCCCTTCTTTATTGAAGGTTACAACAAAAAGTTCTTTGACATTTTAGAGCATCTCAATCAATTTATTAAATGGTTTCAATCAAGCGTTCTAAACGCTAGATCTACAAAAAAATTAAACTCTACTACGGAGAGTTTGATCCTGGCTCATACTCAGTGGCTGTGTGTTAACACATGCAAGTCTACGAGAAAGAAGTAACAATATTTTGAGTAAAGTGGCGCACGGGTGAGTAACACGTAAGCAATTATCCTTAGGTTTGGAATAACTTCGAGAAATCGAGGCTAATACCGAATGATGCAGCGGCACTTATGGTGATGTTGTTAAGCTTCTTGCACCCCTAATACTGAGCTTGCGTCTGATTAGCTAGTTGGTAGGGTAACGGGTTGACCAAGGGAACTGATCAGTAGCTGGTCTGAGAGGATGATCAGCCACCTTAACTGAGACAAGGCCGACAACCTCCTACGGGAGGCAGCAGTGAGGAATATTGGGCAATCCCCTCAAGGGGCTACCAGCAACGCCGCGTGGAGGATGAATGCCGTAAGGTTGTAAACTCCTGTTAGAGGGGACGAATAATTCCGATGCGATCGGAGTTATTCGTCCCCTCTAACAGGAGTTTACAACCTTACGGCATTCATCCTCCACGCGGCGTTGCTGGGTCACCCTTTCGGGCATTGCCCAATATTCCTCACTGCTGCCTCCCGTAGGAGTCTGGACCGTGTCTCAGTTCCAGTGTGGCTGATCATCCTCTCAGACCAGCTACTGATCGTTGCCTTGGTAAGCCGTTACCTTACCAACTAGCTAATCAGACGCAAGCTCGTCCTTGGGCGTTACAAGAACTTTAACAACATCACCATGCGGTGCCGCTGCATCATTCGGTATTAGCCTCGATTTCTCGAAGTTATTCCAAACCTAAGGGTAGATTGCTTACGTGTTACTCACCCGTGCGCCACTTTACTCAAAATATTGCTACTTCTTTCTCGTAGACTTGCATGTGTTAAGCACGCCGCCAGCGTTCGTCCTGAGCCAGGATCAAACTCTCCGTAGTAGAGTTTAATTTTTTTGTAATCTTGGCGTTTAGACGCTTGATTGAAACCATTTAATAAATTGATTAAATGCACTCACTCTGTCAAAGAACTTTTTGTTGTAACCTTCAATAAAGAAGGGCTTCAAATTTACTTTCTCTTGTTTCTAAAGTCAAGAGAACGTTTCACAATTTCAAAAATATTTTGCTGTTTTTAAAAAATGATTTTAAATTTAAAACCATTTCTAAATTAGCCTATCAAATATAAACTATTATTTTAAATTGTCAAGAAATTGCAAACCTTTTTTTAAAAGAGTAATTATTCTTTTTTGAATTAGAGATTTAATTTCTATACTCAATTATGTTAATCAAATTTTAATTATTAGGATTTAACTTTAACAATAATAATACTACTGTTGCAGCACTTGCAACTATTCCTAAATAAGTAGCAACTTGTTGCAAATAGTAATTAAATCCTCTTATTATTTCTCGAGGAACCCAGATATAATCACCTGGTTCTATTTTATATGATTCATCTTCAACAGATACCCATCTTCTTGATTCACCTTTTATTAAAGTGATCTCATCATCTATTGCATATTGACCCAATCCCCCTGCTTTATCTAAATAGTAGTTTATATCTTTTCCTTCAACATAATTAATTCTACCCGGATTTGTTACCTGGCCAAATACTTGAATGGTTTTACTTTTAGCTGGAATAATAATTATATCTTTATCATGAACATAATATTGTGATGCTTCAGAGTTAGGTTTATCATAATCTACAAAATTTACAGATGTTCCGTCGGTTAAAATTCTTATTTCATTATCGATAGAAAATAGTTTTTTTTCTTCTTCTGTTAATCCGTCCATTCTATTCATCATCATTTCATCTAATTTAACAAATCTATTAACTAATGAAGTATCTATTGGAGTTTTATCTAAATCAATGTTATAAAGTTTCTTTATTAACAGATTAAAATTATTTCCTGTAAAAAGTTTTGACCTTCGCAGTGAAGCATTAGTTGTTATGCCGCCTGCTTTTTTTATTACATCTGTTAAAGTAGTTGAGTTTTTTGTTATAGGAATTTCACCTGGTAAATTTACTTCTCCAAATATAGTAACTTTAAAATCCTTCCTTTGAGTTTCATCAGCTAATACTGTTATTCTATCACCTCTCTGCAAAGAAAAATCGCTATTAATCGGGAGTTTAATTTCTTGCATTTTTTCACCATTATAGCTGAGACGATTTATTTCTACGGAATCAACATTTTCATAAGCTTTACTAATTCCATTAGCAAGTGTAATTGCATCAGCGAGTTTATCTCCATCTACAAAATTAAATTTACCGGGGCTATTTATTGCGCCATCAATACTAAAAAAATCTCTTTCTAGATCAGTTGGTGGAAAAATTATAACATCATCGTTTTTCAAATATGGGTTCTGAGAAAAGTCACCCGTTCTTCTAAATTTTAAAAGATCCAGCTTAAATACTTCTCCTGATTTTCTCTTTAAAGTAATATCTCTAAAGGAAATACCATTCAACTCTTTTAATAATTCTTTCTTTTCAAGAAGTCCTATTGTTCCAGAATATAATTTTGATTGTATTTGATTATATAAACGAGTAACTAGTTGGTCAACCCTATCTGTAACCAGTGCAGGGAAAGACCCGGTTACTATAAAATTGCCTCCAATAGTAACGCTTATTGCTCCGGCAGAAAATAGTTGATCAGTTGTTGTATTTGTTGACTGCTGATTAAACTGTGCATAAATTGAATTACTATTAAAGGAAAAAATAGTAATAAAAATTAAAATTAATTTTTTAGTGTTCCGTAAAGAAATCATATATTGTAGCTTTATTGTTGATATTGAATTTTATAATAGTTTTGATATTCACCCGAAATAATTCTTTCCCACCAATCCTTATTTTGAAGATACCAGTCAATTGATTTTGCAATAGCATCTTCAAATGTAAACAATGGTTTCCAATTTAACTCATTTTGAATTTTTGAAGAATCAATTGCGTAACGTCTATCATGCCCTGGCCTGTCTTTAACAAACTGAATTAACTCTTCGGTTTTGTGTAAATGACTTAAAATTAATTTCACAATTTTTATATTGGGCATTTCATTACTTGACCCAATATTATAAACTTCACCTACTTTTCCTTTGTCAAAAACAGCTTCAATCGCTTTAACATGATCAATTACATAAATCCAATCGCGAACGTTCATACCGTCACCGTATACTGGAAGCTTTTTATTGTTTAATGCATTAATAATCATGAGAGGAATTAGCTTTTCTGGAAATTGAAAAGGCCCATAATTGTTAGAACAACGAGTAATCACAACCGGCAATTCATATGTATGGTGAAATGATAAAGCCATCATATCTGCAGATGCTTTACTTGATGAATAAGGACTATTTGGGGAGAGCGGTGTTGTTTCCGTAAATAGGCCTTCTTTTCCCAAGCTGCCGTAAACTTCGTCAGTTGATACCTGTAAAAACTTTTCTACTTCAAATCTTTTTGCTGCTTCCAATAATACATTAGTACCGATTACATTTGTTCTGAAAAATATTTCTGATCCTAAAATACTTCTATCAACATGGGATTCTGCTGCAAAATTTATTACATAATTAATTCTATGCTTTTCAAATATATAATTCACTAAGTCGGTGTTACAGATATCTCCTTTAATGAAAAAATAATTTTTATGTTTTTCAGAAGATTTTAAATTTTCAAGATTGCCGGCATATGTAAGCTTATCAAGATTTACAATTTTATAATCATCATGTTCATTAAGAATATAAGTAATAAAATTACTACCTATAAATCCTGCTCCTCCCGTTATTAAAATGTTTTTCATTTATATCCTTAAAAAGAAAAGAATCCTACAAAGATTCCTGTTTGAATAAAGAAACTATTTCCATTTAAATCTGAAGGAACATTAGACAGGCTCTGATCATTATCGACTGTCCATTTATTAGCAAATGTTAATTGATAACCAGCGCCTATTCTAAATGCTATAAATCTAAAAGCAGGTATATCAAAATTTATTGTTGGAGAAAAAAACCAAAAGTTATTTTTTATTGTTTTATGTTCATTATCAGAAGGAAAACGATTTGAAACTTGATTCCAAAGGTCATCCCAGTTAAAAGTCTCGCTGTTTTTATAAATTTCTATGTTCAAGCTTCCGCCGCCAATTATTCCGCCAACTGAAATTCCTACATTTTTAACAAACGGTAAAGTATATTCCAAAGATAAACCGCCTCCACCAAGTGAATATTGAACTTCTTTATTTACAACTACCTGAACCGAGTTATTCACTACACTTTTTTCAATAATAATTGGTAATACTTGCGAAGATGAAGTTGATTTAGAACCTCCAAAACCTATACCGCCAACTCTAAAATTTTTTATAAATCCTAAATAAATAAATCCGCTGCCGCCAGTTGTAAATAACCCGGCGTTTGAAAATTCAGGAACACCAAATTGTTTTAAAACAGGATTAACCTGATCAAATTTTGGGAAAATCCAACCTGGTGTAAATCCGCCGCCGCCGCCAAACGGAGCATCAAAATATTGTTGTCTTTGAGCAAAAGAAAGCGAACTCAACACACAAATTATTAAAATAATCTTAGAAAAATATCTCATAAATTATAATATTTAAGGGAGTTAAATTTAGCAAACACCCGGTAAAATTAAAAGAAAGATTTTGCTTTTATACCTATTAAAAAAGGGTAAAAATATTGGTAATTGCCTAAATTTAAAGAACTCAAATTAAAATGAAATTGAATGATTCTCGTACTCAACATCCATGTGATAGTCCCATTTATCAAAATATAAATTGCCGCCTTTCCACTCTACTTCCCCGCGCTGAAAATCATTTGTTTCACTTCGTGGATAAATTTTCGCAGGGAATAGTGGTCGCCCATAATCACTATTTACAATTAGACGGTATGAATCAATCCCACTTGAATAATAATATTTTACATGCGGATCATCTGAGTCTTGAATCCCATAATCAACATCAATTGGAATCCACCCGTATCCTTCCAAATAATATTCAGCCCAATCATGAAGATTAACGCTGCCTGGATGAAGCATCCAACCACTTTGCCATCTGGCAGGAATTCCGCTTAACCTGGCAAGAGTAATAAAAGTCATGGCCTTTATTCCGCAATCACCATGCATGTTGTTAATGCAATATTCCGAAATATCATTTATAGTTGAATATTCTCTTGCACTTGCCCAGGGAATATTTTTGCTTATCCATTTAAAAGTTTTAAATACTTTTTCGTATGGATTTTTTGAATCTCCAACTATTTTATTTGCCAAATTTTTTAATTCTTTAGTAAAAACAATATGAGGCGGACGTTCTGCAGTATATTCTTTGTAAAATTCTGAATCTGTATTATACGGCTGAACTTTGTTCGTATCTATTTCATAAATCTCCGAATAAGCCGTGTATTCAAATGTCATTTCAAAAACCGTTGGTTTTCCTTCTACGGCTTTCTTTTGTAGATATAAAGTTCGTTGCGGATTAGAATCATCAGCAATTGTATATTCGTCAGCATTGACGGATAGAAGCTTAACATCTTTTTGTCTTTGAAAATTTTCTTTTGGATAAGGAAGCCAGCAGCGAATAATTTCTCCATCAGGGACTGCATCTGCATCAACAGTTAAAGTATAATGAAGCTTCATCTTTTTAGGATTAACAATGTGATTCCCACTTTCTTCAAACTCTTTTACTGAAACCGGAAGATGCCCTTTTAGAAATATTCTCAATTTGTTGTGAGAAATTCCGTCAATATTTTCTTTAACTTTTGCGGCTTTTTTATTAATTCTGAAAAGATTCGGAACAGCATTATTGAAATATTTTTTTTCACCATTGATAACTTTAACCTCTAATGATTTATCTTTCTCCCAATTATCAATCATTTCATCAGTAAGTTTCGGGAAATATTTAGCCAACTGCTTTTTAATATCGCTTCTTGTTCTCTTAAAATCTCTTTTAATTCTATTCATCTTATCAATCTGAAAATTTAAATCATATTTTTCAGTTTCAGATAAATTATCAGCTGATAATTTCTGTTTAATCAATTCTTCAGCGTGATTAAAATTACCGTTTTTAATTTCGGAATTAATTTCAGGATAAATTGTTTGGGCATTCGCCTGTGAGATAATGATCATTGAAGTAATAAGAATTATTATTTTTAGCTTTGAAAATTTCAACATGGTTTTAAATATTGTTAATTTCTTATAAGTTTTATTAAATATACTAATGAAATTATAAATAAATTTATAAATGAACGAGTAAATCAAAAAAAATTTTATCATGAATATAAAGTCACTTCAAAATATTTCTATTAAGAAGAAAAAACTTGCAATCGGTTTAATGTCTGGCACATCCTTGGACGGAGTTGATGCTGTCCTTTGCGAGATAAAAGGAAATTCCATAACAATAAAAATTAAACAAATAAAATTTATAAATTTCACATTCCCTGAAGGTTTGAAAGAAGTTTTGCTTGAAAATTCTTCTCTTGGAAAAGGAAATGTAACAGATATTTGTAAGCTCAATTTTTTAATTGCAAATATTTATTCGGATGCTGTCAAACAATTATGTAAGAAAGCAAAAATGCCTATTTCAAAAATTGATTTTATTGGTTCTCACGGACAAACAATTCATCATCTTCCGAACAAAGAAAATTATTTTGGTTATAAAGTTTCATCAACATTGCAAATTGGTGACCCTTCGGTGATTGCAAAGTTAACAGGCATAACGACCGTTGGTGATTTTAGAGTTGCGGATGTTGGGCTTGGCGGGCAAGGGGCACCTTTAATCCCCTATTTTGATTATATTTTATTTTCTTCAAAGAAGAAAAATCGAGCTCTATTAAATCTTGGGGGCATTTCAAATTTCACAATCTTAAACAAAAAAGGAAAAGCAAAAGATGTAACTGCGTTTGACACAGGTCCCGCAAATATGATGATTGATATTCTCGCAAATAAATTTTTTAACATTCGTTATGATAAAGACGGAAAGATTGCTTCTCAGGGAAAAGTGAATGAAAAATTATTTAATGCGTTAATTGAAAAAGATAATTTTATTGAAAAGCAGCCGCCAAAATCTACCGGAAGAGAATATTATGGGGAAGAATTTTTAAAAGATTTATTAAAGGTATTCCAATTTGTGTCAAAAGAAGATTGGCTTTCAACTATAACTAAATTCACTGCTTATGCTGTTTGGCGTAATTATGAATTATTCATTAAAGATGAAACTAAGATTGATGAACTTTTTATTAGCGGTGGTGGAGCAAAAAATAAATTTTTAGTAAAACACTTAAAAACTTATTTTGGTAAAAAAGTTATCATCCAAAATATTAAGTCGCTTGGAATTTCTTCGGATGCAAAAGAGGCAATTTGTTTTGCAGTTTTAGCAAATGAAACTCTTTGTGGAAATCCATCAAACATTCCAAGAGTAACAGGTGCAATTAAAGAAACAACTTTAGGAAAGATTTGTTTACCATAAATACTTAATGCTGAATTTATTTCAGCATCTGTTGTAGATTAGATCCTGAAACAAGTTCGGGATGACATTTAGATAAGGATATTCATGAAAATATTACTAACCGGCGGCAGCGGATTACTTGGTCAATATTTGAATTTGCAGTTAGCAAAGAACAATGAGATTTTAACTCTTTACAATTCAAATATCGGAAACTGCAAAAATTTTAATTCAGTAAAAATTAACATCACAAACCAAGAAAAATTAAATGAGGTTTTTTCAAATTTTAAGCCTGAAGTTGTAATCCATACGGCAGCAATCTCAAATCAAAATATTGCTTCTAAATTATCAAGTAAAGATGTTTACAACATAAATGTAAATGCAACAAAAAATATTACAGAACTCTGCGAAAAGTATAAATCAAAATTGATTTACACTTCCACAGATTTAGTGTATGCCGGATACCGCGGTTCAATGCTGGTTGAAGAAGGTAAGCTTATCCCGGTTTCTATTTATGCTGAAACTAAATTAATGGGAGAAGTTAAAATTCAAGAAACATTTGATAATTATATTATTTTAAGAACAGCTTTATTGTATGGCTTTGGATTAAATCATTCAAAATGTCATTTTCATGAAATGTACAACAATTTGAAAGTAGGAAGACAGATTAAACTCTTTGCCGACCAGTTCAGAACGCCTTTAGCACTACATGATGCTGCAAAAATGATGGATGAACTACTTCAAAAAGATATCAAGAATGAAATTATAAATTTTGGCGGGTCTGAAAGAATTTCAAGATTTCAGCTTGGAGAAAAACTTTGTGAGATGGCATCATTCGATAATAATTTACTCGTTCAAATTTCAATGAATGATATTCCCGATATGCCTCAAGTTGCTGATGTTTCCATGAATACTGATAAGCTGCAATCCATTGGAATTAAACAGAAAAGTATTGATGAGTGCTTAAGTCAAATAGTAAAAAGTCATATCTAAATTTATTTTCAGAACAAAAATATTCAGTTCTTAATGGAAGGATCAACTGCTCTTAACACAATGATGCCGCTATGCTTTTTAACTTTTGCAAGATAATCAGGCAAAGGCATATCTGTTATTTGAACTTTTGAGCCGGCAATTGGGGCATGAAGGAAATGAATTCTTCCATCATTCATTTTTATTGCAATTCCAACATGGCCAATATCAAAGCCTTTTAAATTTGTGGTAATTGCAATTAAATCACCATTATGAATTTTATCTTCAACAGCTGCTACTTTTTCTTTTGGAATGTAATAATATTCTCTTTTATTAATTGCTTCTTCTTGTTTCTTTACAATCGGAATAAATTCAGGGTGATTTTCAAGCTGCACATAAGACTTAGGATTCTCCGACATAAAACTGACATCGAATTTAATTGGCTCTCCGCCAATTTCTTTTGTAACATCTTTTACAATTCCTTTATGAGTGTTATTGTAAATCCAGTCTGAAAAGTAATGCAGCCTCGATGGATATTGATTTAACTTACCATTTCTATATCTTACTTTTTCCAATTCATTTTCATAATCTTTAAAAGTAGTTTTTCCCTCTTTTATTAATCTTGAAAAAACCAGAGCATTTTCTAAAAAAGTTGTACAGTCTAATCCGGTTAAATTAATTACAAGTTGTTCAGAATCTCCCACTTCCAAAGTGTGTGCGACATAATCTGTTCCTAAAAAACTTTTACCAACAGATGTAATAACATCTCCAATTGGCTTATCTGCAAGATCCTTGGAAACAGCCATTTTAAATTTTGCCTTACAAACCTCTACATCCTTCTCTTTATAAATTTGAGCTTGTGTGATAAATGCTAACAAAAGAACTAATATGAATATTTTTTTTAACATGATAACTTTTCTTTTCTTTAACAAACTTTTGATTTTTCAGCTTTGGTTTTTGACTTTTATATAATATCCTCTCCGCTAACATTGGCAGAAGAATATTCCTCAATCTGCCTTGCATGAGCAAGATTTTCAAATCTTGCATAATCTTTTATAAATGCTAAACGAATAGTGCCGGTAGGACCATTTCTTTGTTTACCAATTATAATTTCTGCAACACCTTCGTTTGAATCACCGTTTTCATTTTTCATAATCCCGTAATATTCAGGACGATTTAAAAAGATAACTACGTCAGCATCCTGCTCGATTGAACCTGATTCACGAAGATCTGAAAGCTGAGGACGTTTATCGGTTCTGGCTTCAACTGCACGGTTTAACTGCGCTAAAGCTACAACCGGAATATTTAATTCTTTTGCAAGTGATTTAAGCGAACGGGAAATATGTGATATTTCTCTTTCACGGCTTTCTGAATTTGTCGGGCCCTGCATAAGCTGCAAATAATCAATGATAATCATTCCAATATCATGCTCAGCTTTTAATCTTCTTGCCTTTGCACGAATTTCCAATACCGTCTGTGCGGGAGTATCATCAACAAACAAAGGAGCTTCAATTAATTTGTGTGCGTTCTTACTTAATTTTACCCCTTCTTCGTGCGGCAGTTTACCTGTCCTCACTAAATGAGCATTCAATCTTCCTTCAGCGCAAAGAAGGCGAATGACTAATTGCATTGTAGACATTTCAAGACTAAAAATTCCAATTGGTACTTTATGTTCTATAGATGCATTACGTGCAAGAGATAATGCCAGTGCCGTTTTTCCCATCGAAGGGCGAGCAGCGATAATAATCAAATCAGATTTTTGAAAACCGCCTAACAGTTCATCCAATTCATAAAACCCGGTTGGAACAGAAAACTTTTTTGTTGTATTTGAATGAATTGCTTCAATATATTCCAATGCATCTCTTACAGCACGGTCCATTCCCTGGTAAGATTTTTTTAAATGTGATTCTGTAATTTCAAAAATCTTACTTTCAGCTAAATCAAGAAGATCAAAAGCATCTTCGGTTCCATCATAAGCGGATCGGGCAATTTCATGTGCACTTGTAATTAAGCCGCGTAAAATTTCTTTCTCTAAAATGATTTTAGCATGGTATTCAATATTAGCAGCAGAAGAAATGTTTTGTGACAGTTTACTCAAATATACTGCGCCACCGCTTACTTCAGTTTGTTCGCGTTTTTTAAGTTCTTCGTAAACCGTAACCGTATCAATCGGCTCGCCGGTATCGAACAGATGCACCATTGCTTCAAAAATTAATTGATGCTCTTTTAAATAAAAACTTTCCGTTTTCAATAATTCAATTGCTTTTGGTACGGCTTCTTTCTCGATAAGCATTGCACCTAAAACAGAAGCTTCAATTTCCGGTGCGGACGGTGGTTTCACATCTGCGGGAATTAATTTATCTATTGTGGTATTTGTTTTTTTTGTTTTTGCCATTGATAAAAATCCCCGATAAGATCGGGGTGAGTTTTAAATATCTATTATAATTACAATTGGAAGATAAAAAATATTAGGATAAAAAAAATTAAGAATATCCTAAATGTTAAATAATATTTCAATTAAAATAATTTTTATTTCATCTCATCATATAATTGACGGAATTTTTTAACGTCTTCCCAGGTGGGGCGTTTCCAATGTGGATTGCGCAATAATGCCGCAGGATGATATGTAACCATAACTTTTGCACCTTCAAATTCAAAAATTTGTCCGCGCATTTTGGTAAGAGAATCTCTCTTTTTTAAAACACCTTGAGCTGCAGTCAAACCAACACACAAAATTAATTTTGGTTTAATTAAAGCTATTTGCTTTTTTAAATATGGAATGCAGGCTTCCATTTCATCTGAATTCGGAGTTCTATTTCCGGGCGGGCGACTTTTTACTACATTAGCAATATAAACTTCCTCTCTTGTGAAATTTATTGCTTTTAAAATATCAGTAAGCAGTTGTCCTGCACGCCCAACAAAAGGCTCACCTTGCTTATCCTCTTCTGCTCCCGGACCTTCACCGACAACCATAACATCCGCATTTGGATTTCCTTTTCCAAATACAAATTTATTTCTGTTTTCATGCAACGGACATTTTGTACAGGTATTAATCATTCCCTCGAGTTCATCAAGCGTTTTTGCTGATTTCCAGTTTTCTTCGAAAAAGGTTTCAGGCGCTTCTTCTTTATATTCTGCTTTTGGTTCTTTTACCACTTTAGTTTTTCTTTTCAATGAATACCTCTTCAAATAATTCATCTCCGAAAATTTCTTTTTGGTCTTTTAATGATTGAATGATTTTATTTTTTATGGTTTGATTCATTTTAAACTAAAATTCAACCCACCCCTCAATCCCCTCCAAGGAGGGGACGATAAAGGTTACTTAATTTTTAAAAGCTCAGATAGGATTTTATTTGCTGCTTGAAATTTGGATTGAAGCGGGAAATTTATTTTCTTTCCATTCTTATGAATCACGGTAATCTTATTCGTATCAAATTCAAATCCGCTGCTTTTATCTTTAAGTGAATTTAACACAATCATATCCAAATTTTTATCTTTTATCTTCTTTTGAGCATTCTTCAATTCATTATCTGTTTCAAGTGCAAAGCCGATTATCTTTTGTCCTTTTTTATTTAACGAAGATAAAATATCAACAGTTGATTCCAAATCAATTTTATTAAACCCGGAATCTTTTTTGATTTTTTTTGCAGCAACCTTTTTAGGTTTATAATCGGCTACTGCAGCCGACATTATTAGATAATCATGTTTGGCTAACTCATTTATCAACGGCTTTTTTCATTTCAACAGCAGACCGAATTTTTATTTTAATAATTTCGGGATAAGCAATCTCAGAAGAAGGTCCTGAAATTAACGTAACATGTGCACCGCGGAGATATGCAGCTTTTGCAATTTCATATCCCATTTTACCGGAAGAACGATTTCCTATAAAACGCACAGGATCAATGTCTTCATAAGTAGGTCCGGCCGAAACTAAAACTTTTTTGCCAGTTAAATCCTTTTTATAACCACTAAATACAAATTCTATTGTATCTACGATTTTACTAATATCCGGCATTCTTCCCTTGCCGCTTAAGCTGCTTGCTAATTCTCCTTCTTCTGCTTGCAGGATGTAATGTCCAAGGCTTTCCAGTTTTCTCAAATTTTCCTGCGTAATTTTATTTTCATACATATCAACATCAGCGGCGGGAGAAATAATTAACCGACATCTCAAAGCTGCGACCAAAGTTGTTAAGGCATTGTCAGCAAAGCCATGAGCAATTTTTGCAGCCGTGTTTATTGTACATGGAGCAATAATCATTAAATCTGCCCAAAGTGCATAATCAATATGCCAGGTAGAAAGTTCTGTTCCGTTTTTTTGAGAAAATGGAAAAGTATTTACAATTACATTATTTTTTGAAAGTGAGGAAAGAGTCAGAGGTGTAATAAATTCAGTAGCAGAAGGAGTCATAACAACTCTAACTTCAGCCTTTCGTTTAACTAACTCACGAATTAAAAAAGCAGATTTATATGCAGCAATTCCTCCAGTGACTCCAAGAATAATTTTTTTGCCGGTTAAGATGTCATTCTGCATAGAAGAAATATTTTATTATTAAAAGAAATGCTGGTTTATAAAAAGTGAAATATACTTCTATATTAAACCAGCAATAAAATTCTCGTTAAGTCGTCCCCGGAATAAGAAATTTATTTTTTATACTTAAACTTTATTTCACCGTCAAGCAATTCATTCAATGCTTGTATATGAGGTTTTTCTCTTTTTTCAAAATCTAATGAAATTTTTAATTGAGCAGGATTCTCAATATCCTCAGCCTCATCATCTGTGGTTCCGGTTGGAATGGTGCTGATTAAAGCATTGTATTCAATTTTATTTTCATCATTTATTTGACGCCCACGTATAGCAGCAACAACAATTCCTTCATAAACATTAGCTGCATTCTTATCAACTTCTCTTAAATCAATTGGATTTATTTCCACTTAAGTTACTCCTTGTATATTATTTTTTTTATTAAACTTTCAGCTTCATGAACAGCTTTTTCCAAATCATCATTGGGTATAAGATAATCAAATTCATCCTTAAGACTCAATTCCATTTTTGCTCTCTCAATCCGCTTTTTAAGGTCTTCTTCGCTTTCAGTATTTCGTGCAGTTAGCCTTTTAATCAATTCCTCTTTGCTGGGCGGAACAATATAAATTAGATGAGCATTAGGATAATTTTTCTTAATTGAAAGAGCACCGTTAACATCCAGCTCAAGTAGAACGGTTTTTTTTAACCGGATAATTTCATCAACAAAACTTTTCGGAGTCCCGTAATAATAATCATAAAATCTTTCCCATTCAGCAAACTCATTATTTTTTATTTTTTGCTTGAATTCATCTTCTGTAATAAAAAAGTATTCAACCCCATCTGTTTCGTTATCTCTTTTTTTACGGGTAGTAGCCGAAATTGAAAAAATTATTGCCGGGAACTTGTTTAAAATTCGTTTAACAATGGTAGTTTTTCCTGAACCGCTAGGAGCGGCAACAACTATTATTTCTCCATGCGCTGTTTTCAAACTCACTCAATATTTTGAATTTGTTCACGAATTTTTTCTATTTCTTCTTTAATTAAAACTGCATTATGAGTTATAATTGTAGAAATTGATTTTGAAGAAATTGTATTAGCTTCACGGTTCATTTCCTGGCAAAGAAAATTTAACTTCCTCCCGGGTTCAGATTCACTCTCAATACTTTTAAGGAAAAACTTCAAATGACTTTTTAATCTCACGCACTCTTCTGTTATTTCCGATTTTTCAGCAATCACGGCAAGTTCTAATTCCAGCCTTTCATTATAAGCTGAGATGTCCTCAACAAGCGTTTTAATCTTTTCTTTTAGTTTTTCGTAATATTCTTTAACACTTGCTTCGGATTGCTGTTGAATTACTTCCAGTTTTTCTTCAATTATTTTTACTCTTTTAGTTAAATCTTTTGTTAACTCTTTGCCTTCGTTCTTTTTCATTTTGTTTAACTGAACGAGGGCATCGCCAACAGCTTTTTTAATTATTTCAACTTCTTCATCTGAAATTGAACTATCATTAATAGAAAAAACATCTTTATTATACAATAAATGTTCAAGCTTAATTTTTTCAGTTATCTTTGCAGCTTTTTTTAATTCTTTAATTAAGCTTAGGTAATTTTTTAATTTTTCTTTATCAATAATATTCGCAGCATCTGGCCCGGAATTATTTAGTTGAATAAAAATCGTCAGCTTTCCTCTTCCAACTTTAGATTTAATGAATTCACGAATTTCGTATTCTTTGTTTGTCAGGGAAGAAGGAGTCTTAAGATAAATATCAAGAAACCTGCTGTTAATACTTTTGATTTCAACTTCAACGGAAAAGTTTTTACTTTGTGCAAAACCTTTACCGTAGCCGGTCATGCTGTAAATCATAAAATCCTATAAAAAAAAGAAGTTAAAAATAATGAATTTAGCAGTGGTTTACAAAAGTAAATTTAAGCTTAAATGCATGAATACGCACATTAAAAAGCTTCTCCGATTCCAAAATGAATTTGAAAATTATTTAAAAAATGTTTATTCCAGTTATCCCAAATATATTGCTTTTTATCAGGGTCATAGAATTTGAGTCCAAAATCAATTCTAAATGGAGCTATAGAAGTATAAACACGGAAACCAAAACCTATTGCCTGTGCAATATCATCAAAACGAAACTGCTTGTACCCAAGCCAGGTATTACCGGCATCATAAAACATTGCCATACCAAAATTAGAAAGCAATCTATATCTGTATTCTAAAGAGCTTTCCAATAAAAAGGTTCCGCCTTTATCTTTTAATCCATCCACATTTTTATTTTCCTTTGGAACAAGCTGATTTGAAGCCCACCCTCTAATTGAGTTACTACCGCCGGCAAAAAGTGTTCTGTTTATTGGTATTTGATCATAAGTTCCAATATATTCTTGAAGACGGCCTATTTTAAATTTAGCAGCAACTATATTATTTTTTTTAAGATCAACAGCATGATAGTATGTAGCATTAAAAAGAATTTTATAGAATACACCACCATCAAAATTAGAATGGAAAGCTTTCTGCACAAGATAAGGTATTGCATTTGCTTCTTCTACCTGGAAAGATAAGTTGTATCCCTGGGTTGGGAAAAGGATATTATCAACCGCTGTTTTACCAAATTCGGCACCAATCACTGAAATGAATTTTTTAGAGATACTGTCTTGTGGCTCTTGTCTGTAATATTCAAATACTTGTTCAATATTGTAATAAGTGCTTAGGAAGTTAAAATAGGTGAAACTTGGAAACTCAAATTCAAATGTAATTATTGAACCATATTTAGTATAATTTGTTGAAGGTTTTTTACTTATAGTTGCGTAAGTCTCCCATGTACCAAAAATGGGCTTTCCAAATAAATAAGGCTGTTCAATTACAATACGTGAGTCAATATAACCTAATAAGGTTGTATCTCTAAAAGAAAATTTTTGAAAGAACGGAAAGAAGTCAGCTTTAAAAATATCTTGAACACCTACAGCACCTCTTAAAGTTAATTTTCTTGCATCGCCTAAGAAATTTTTTCTTATGTAAGATGCCCCAAGCCCGAGGTTAAAAGCACGTTCCTGGTTATTGACTATAATTTCCGGAGCTAGTTGGTTTAATAACCCTATATTTCCATCAAGCTGAATGTTAACTTTACTGCTTGAAGTGTCAGCAACTCCTCTTAAATTTACAGAATTAAATAAATCAGTTCTGAACAATCTCACCTGATTTCTCTTTATCTTACTTAAATCATAAAATTCCCCCGGATTAATTTTAACAATACTCCTTAAAAGCCTGTCACTCACCAAATCTTCCCCTGGCCCGCTCTTATTAATTAAAATTGAGTCAACTGTATAGAAATTTCCAGTAGTAAAATATATTTCAAAATTCGCTCTATTTTGAACAGTATCCTTGATGATAATCGTACTGTCAAATTTTGCATACATATATCCACTATTTTGCAAAGCAGAAATAGATTCATTAATTCCTTGCTGTAGTATATTCTGAGAATATCTTTCTGTTGAGTCAAATGTAACGTATTCATGAATTAATTTTTTGGGCTCTGGGGGAATTTTATCAATTCCAATTACTTTTGTTGCTCCAAAAAATGATGGTGAATTTTCAGTAATCAGATAAGTAAGAGATACATCGTGTGAGCTTGTATCTACTTCATATTTGTAACCAAATTTGGAATTAAAAAAACCGTTGGCTTGATAAAATTCTTTTAATGCTTCGATATCAACCGGAATGTTTGTGGAATCAAAATAAACAGGTCCACTTCCAAGGCTGCTTAAAATAGAATTTACAAATTTCCAAAACCACCAGGGTGTTTCTTTTGATTGAATTACTTCTTCTAGCTGCGAAGAAGAAATATCATTATTTCCTTCAAATGCAATAGATGTTAATTCATAAGGCTCTCTGTTTTGCCCTATTAGGAAAATTGAAAAAACAAAAATTAAAAACAAAGTTATTTTAATAAAACGCATTATCAGGGGTTATGGTTACAATTTCTTATTTGTGATTAATTAAAGGATGAATTAAATTCCAATTATAAATTCAACTCTATATCTTTAGAAATAATTTTTAACTGAGGGTAATCAGTTGTAAAATTCTTGATGAAAAAATCTTTTACTTCTGAATCTTAATATTTTCTGAAAGAAAAAGGGTATTGCTTCACATCTGCTCTATAATTAAATGGGCATAATAAGTTTGAATGTTTATTGAAATCAATTATATAACTATACACTTCGCCGCCGCCGCTACCAAGAAAATAATCTAATGAATTATAGTAGATTAAATCATAAGGAGTATCCATTGAAGATTAATTTTTTTTACCAAACTTTCCCTAAAAGAACCTTCCAGCAATCCATTTTCAAAAGTAAACAAACAAGTCGTTTTTAAAATTTCAATAAATTAAATTTAATTCCCCAATCTTTAGAATTATTAATTTCTAAACCGGCGGCAATTTCTGCGGAAGTGTCTGCATCATAATTACCTTTATATGCAAACATAACATTGCTGCCTACCAGCTTTTGATGCTTCGATTGCAGCAATTTGCGGATCATTAAAATCCGGTAAGATTTTTTTTTTTGATTTTGTTCCTTTGATCGTTCTCTCCGCAGCCCCTGCGGCAATCAAATATCAAAAATTAATAACCCTTAAATAATTTTTATTTAAAAATTTATTTGATGACAACTTACATTCCCTTTCTTTGCAACAGAATATATTTCATCTATATTTTCATTACTAACTGCAATCGATCCATCAGTCCAATTATAAATAAAAGGTAAATTCTTAAAAATAAAGTTTAGTCTGCCGATGCCGTGAATACCGATATTGTTACCTAATTCAGTTTCTAAGTAGGACATTCCGCATAATAATATTCGAATTTAAGTTCATTGTATTCTTTTTGAGTAATCAAGCCCCTACGTAAACCTTCCGCATCATCAATAAGATTAGGATAATTTAATCTTAAAAATTTATAATAAATGTTAGACGTATCAATCGAACAAATTTTATATTCTCCAACTGAAGATCGTAATCGTTTGCTTTTGTTTTCGGAAATTCGCATTTTTTCCAAAAGTTGCACGGTATGATTTTATTAATATTGTATCCTGATAAAAACTGACCGTATAGGCGCTTCGATTGATAAAAAAATCAGGGTCATCAATTTGACTTATACCTTTATGGCGCATAGCTTCAGATAGCGGAATCTCGCGTAAATTTAAATAACTCCATACACAATAACTCCGGCCAAGAAAAACAGCAATTATACCTCCGCTAAAGATTATAACATTTCTTTTCAGTTGTTTTGTTTAAATATTTTTAACTGTTTCAACATTTAAAAGAATACTTTTTTTTCTGATTTTTTTCCATCTGGACTTTTTAACTAAGGATTATCCGAAAGATTACATTCTTTTCAAAATCAAAACTACTTAAAAAAAAGAAGATTTTTAAATTTAAAGGGAAAGTGAAAGAAATACTAAATCTCTTAAAAGACTAACTTTTCTACAAAAATAGGCATGATCATTTTCTTGAAATGAGTGGAGAATCATTTATAACTCAAATAGAAGGGATATAACTTGACGATTTTTCGATAAAAAAAATCAAATTAAATACTACGAAACGACTAATTTGGAGGGAATTTTTACGAGTTAGATTACAGCAGATATTAATAATCTTAAGTTATTACTTCCATAATTTCTTTTTCTTTGTGTTTGAAAATTTCATCAATTTTGTTTGTATGTTCATCAGTTAATTTTTGTATTTCGTCTTCGGCATCTTTTAATTGATCTTCGGAAATTTTTTTATCCTTTTCTTCTTTTTTTAGCTGATCGTTTGCATCTCTTCTAATATTTCTAACGGCAATCTTAATATCTTCGCCAAATTTTTTTATTCATTTAACTAATTCTTTTCTTCTTTCTTCAGTTAAAGGCGGGATAGGAATTCTTAAACTTGTTCCATCGCTTACAGGTTTAAAACCGAGGTTTGCTTCTAATATTGCGCTGTCAACTGTCTGCACCATATATTTATCCCATGGGGTAATAGAAAATGTATGTGCATCTAGCACCGATAAATTTCCTACCTGGTTTATCGGCGTAATGTTTCCATAATAATCCACCTTAATTCCATCCAACAGAGCAGTTGTTGCTTTCCCGGATCTTATTTTTGAAAGTTCATTCCTCAATGCTTCTAAAGATTTATCCATTCTTGATTTTGCATCTTTAATTACTTGTTCCATTATGATCCTCTGAAAAAATTATTAAATTTTTTAAGAAGCTACTTCCGTATTATCAATATAGGTTCCTATGGATTCGCCCATAACTAATTTCAATAAATTATCCGGAATATCCATATTGAAAACAATCATCGGCAGATTATTTTCTTGGCATAGACTGACAGCAGTTAAATCCATCACTCTTAAATTCTTTTTAAGAATATCCAGATAGGAAATACTATCAAACTTTACGGCATTAGAATTTTTTTCAGGATCAGAATCATAAACACCATCGACACGAGTTCCTTTAATAATTATATCTGCTTCAATTTCTACAGCTCGTAAGTGAAGCTGCCGTATCGGTACTAAAATAAGGATGTCCGGTTCCTGCACCGAAATATAACTACTCTTCCCTTCTCGAGATGCCTAATTGCACGTCTTCTACATATGTAATGTTCTGCAACTTCATGAATTTCAATTGCACTTAATCAAACGTGTATAAATCCCTTTATTTTCAATTGCATTTTGAAGTGCAAGAGAGTTTATCATAGTAGCCAGCATTCCCATTTGATCGCCGGTTACTCTATCAATTCCATATTCGCCAGCGCTTAAACCTCTGTATATATTGCCCCCGCCAATTACAATTCCAAGTTGCAACACCTGCATTCTATTACTTTTTGTATTTCGTTAGAAAAAAAATCAAGAACTTTTGAATCAATTCCAAAACCTTTTTCGCCCATTAAAGATTCACCACTAAGCTTAAGCAGAACTCTTTTGATATTTCAAATTCACTCATAATATAATTTTCGATTGTGTAGGATTTAATATAAAAAAAGGTCTTAATTAAAATTAAGACCTTGAAATAAATTTATTTGTTTTCATCTCCCAGATGGAATCTGTGGAAAAGACTAATTGTAACCCCAGTGCTTTTTTTTGAATTGAGTTCCTTTATTAAATCATTGATGGTTTTAGAATTATCTTTAATAAAGATTTGCTCAAGCAGGCAATTTTCCTGGTAATACTTATTTATTTTGCCTTGTGCAATTTTTTCCAGTACTTGCTCGGGTTTACCTTCTTTCCGCGAGACTTCTTTGTAGATTTCAATTTCCTTGTCAACTGTCTCTTGTGGTACTTCTTCCCTGTTTAACATATAAGGGTTTCATAGCAGCAACTTGCATGGCAATATCTTTACCAATCCCGGACAATTCCTCTTTTGCAGCATTTGTTACATTATCAAATTTTACCAACACACCGAGTTTAGAGCCCAAATGGACATAGTCTACAATTAAACCATTTTGAGTGTTTTCAATTGCAAATCGTGAAATTTGCATTTTTTCACCGACTTTTCCCATAACTTCAGAGAGTTTTGTTTTCACCGACGGATTTTTTATTCTCTTTTAGAAAAGCTCATCCACATCAGAAGGATTTTCATTATCAAAAACAGCTTCAAGAACAAGATTAGCGAAATTTACGAAATCTTCACTCTTCGCCACAAAATCGGTTTCACAGTTAACTTCAAGAATTACACCCTTAGTATTATCATCCGATAATTTTGTTAATACCAATCCTTCATTAGCAGATTTTTCGGCTCTCTTAGAAGCAACCGCTGCACCTTTTTTTCGAAGTAATTCAATTGCTTTCCTCAAAGTCACCCTCGGCTTCTGTTAGGGCTTTTTTACAGTCCATCATACCAGCGCCGGTTTTTTTTCTTAATTCATTAACTTGTGCTGCAGTAATAGCCATAGTTCAAAATTCTCCTTTTTTTTAATTATGATTCAGATGAGGATGGTTCCGTTTTCTCTTCATTTTTTTTGGATTCGGATTTTACTTCCGGTGTATCGAGTATCTTTTTCAGCTTCAGCCTCATTTTTATTAGCTTTTTTTTCAGCTTCAGCCTTTTTTGCATTTTCTTCTGCTTTTGCTGCAGCCTTTCTTTCATTTTCTACTGCCCGGGCTTCCGCTTTTTTTGCAGCATCCTCAGCTTTCCTCTGAGCCTCTTCCTCTTTCTCTTTTTCCCTTTCTTTCTTCAATTTTTTCATTTTCTGCGGCTTCTTCAGCTTTAATTTGTTCGGCTTTGTTATTGCCTTCAATGGCAGAATCCGCCATAATTTCGGAATCAACTCGATTGCCCTAACTGCATCATCATTAGCCGGGATTAAATAATCAACATCATCCGGATCACAATTTGTGTCTACAATTGCAAATATCGGGATATTTAGTCTATGGGCTTCCTTAACAGCAATCGATTCTTTTTTTATGTCAACAATAAAAAGAGCACCGGGAATCCTACATATTTCTACACCGTCCAAAACTTTTTTGAGTTTCTCTTTTTCCCTGGTTAATTATAATCTTTCTTTCTTTGTAATTTTTTCGAATGTACCATCGGTTTCCTGTTTTTCAATATTGTTTAATCTTTTATACTTTTTCGTATGGTGGCAAAGTTGGTTAACATTCCGCCGAACCATCTTTCACTGACCCAGTTCGCTTCACATCTTCTAGCTTCGGAATCTACAATATCTTTGCTTGTTTTTTTGTACCTACAAAAAGGATTCTTTTTCCGTCCGATACCATTTGATAAATTTTTCGCGCAATCAATTATGCCTGCTGGTTTTTTAAATCAATTATGTGAATCCCGTTTCTTTCCATGAAAATTATGGTTTCATTTTGGGATTCCATCTGCGGGTTAGGTGTCCGAAATGTGCACCTGTTTCGATAAGCTGGGTTAGTTCTAGCTTTGGCATTTTTACTCCTGTTTAACTTCTACCTTCTTCGATTTTACCCATAATCCCTTTTATTGGACACAGGAAGCAAATCGGAAAATATGATGATTTATAAATAGTAAATAATATTATCTTTTTGAAAATTGGAATCTTTTTCTTGCTTTTGGCCTGTCCGTATTTTTTACGCTCAACCATCCGGGGATCTCTTCTTAATAACCCTTCAGACTTTAACACCGGTCTGAATTCAGGTTTTTAATTTTTTTAAAGCTCTTGAATTCCAATCTTATTTCTTGTGCCTGACCTGTTGCGCCACCGCCGTTAACATTCATAAAACATCATATTTACCATCGGTCTCGGTAACTTTGAAAGGAGTAAGTACATCGTCTCTGCTCAGAAGCTGCGGGAATAACTTTTCAAATTCTCTACCGTTTACGGTACTTTACCTTTTCCGTTTCTTAAATAAACTCTCGCAACTGCGTTTTTTCTTCTTCCTACGTACATTTTATCTGCCATTAAATTTCCCCGTTAAAAACTTAATGTTTCTGGTTTCTGTGCTGTATGCGGGTGTGTTTCACCCACATATACTTTTAATTTTTTTATTAACTGTTTGCCAAGGATCATTTTAGGAAGCATTCCTTTAACAGCATTTTCAATAGCAAATTCTGGATTTTTCTGCATGAACTTCAGCAAATGATGTTGTTTTTCCGCCTCCCGGGTAACCTGAGTGACGAAAATATAATTTCATTAATTCTCTTTCCCCGGTCATTTTTACTTTATCGGCGTTAATTATAACAACAAAATCACCGGTATCTGTATTTGGTGTAAATGTCGGTTTTCTTTTACCGCGGATTACGCCTGGCCACATTTGCCGCTAAACGACCCAAAACCTGATCTTTTGCATCAACAACGTACCATTTTCTATCTGCATCTTCGGTTTTGATGAATCTTGTTAACTTTTCCTGTTTCACGCTATTTTCCTCCGAAACATAAAATCATTTCAAATAAAGAGCAGAAATTTAAGTTTAACAGGCTTGAAAGTCAAGAAAATTTAAGGTGAATTAAACCAGAAGTTATATATAAATATGGAAATTTTTCATTCCGTGGTAATTTATATGAATTCTTCCATTTACGGCAGACGTGCTTGTTCTCTTAAAAGGATATCGGAAGTGTTGAATAATTGTAGAGACGGGATATATCCCGTCTCAACGACCAGCTATGGATATTTTAATAATGCGAAGAGGATAAAGCAACACTATATAACTGATTTTAG